>NZ_JBHUFV010000017.1:0-68280 GCF_042681425.1 Nonomuraea mangrovi
CCGCGCCGGCCGGCCTGCCCGCGCCGGTCGGCCTGCCCGCGCCGGCCGGCCTGCCCGCGCCGGTCGGCCTGCCCGCGCCGGCCGCTCTGCCCACGCCAGCCGGCCTGGCTGCGCCGGTCGGCCAGTCCACGCTCACCAGCCAGCCCACGCCGACCGCGAGCGCCGCCCAGGCCCAGCCGCTGTCCACGAGCAGGCTGAGCACCTTGGCCGCGCCGCCCCACAGCGTGCCGTCGAGCGGCGCGCCCAGCAGGGAGTACGGCGAGGACAACGCGTTGACCAGCGAGGTACCCGCCCCGAAGGCGATGCCGAGCATGGCCGCACTCGATGTCCTGTTCATGGAGGGAGGCTAGCGTTTCGAGGCGCAGGCGCAGGCGCAGGCGCAGGCGCGGGCGGGACGCGGCGTCATGGGTGAGCGCATGGCAGGGCGCCTGCCGTTCGCGGAGCTCAGCGCAGGTCGGCGGCCTCGCAGCGCGGGGCGACGGCGTGCGCGCGAGCAGCGGCCCGCGTGACGAGCCGCGTCCGGGTCCAGCGCGCCATGACGCCGCGGCGTTCCGGTTCCATGACGGCGAGGAGGGCGAGAACGGGCACGTGTGAGGCGTGCCGATGCCTCACGGGGCGGATGCGCTCCGGGCGTTCTCGGGCGCAGGGATGGAAAGCACCCTGTCCTGAAGGACCGGGAGCTCCGCCCGGATCGCCGCGACCACGTCCATGTCGATCTCGGCCGTGAGGACTTCCTCGCCCGCTCCCGCCTCGGCGAGCACCGTGCCCCATGGGTCGACCGCCATGCTGCCGCCCGCCTGCTCCATGCCGCCGTGGCTGCCCGAGGCGCAGCACGCCAGGACGACGGCCTGCTCCTCGACCGCGCGGGCGCGCACGAGGATCCGCCACTGCTCGCGGCGCCGGGCCGGCCACGCGGCGGGCACGACCAGGATCTCCGTCCCGGCATCGACCAGCGCGCGGAACAGCTCGGGGAACCGCAGGTCGTAGCAGGTGGCGAAGCCGAGCCTGCCGAGCTCGGTGCCGATCGTCACGACCTCTCGCCCCGCGGCCATCCAGACGGCCTCTCCGGTGTCGAAACCGTAGCGGTGGATCTTGCGGTACGTACGGCGCAGCGCGCCGGACCTGTCGAAGAGCAGCGCGGTGTTGTAGAGCGAACCGTCGTCGCCGCGCTCCACCACGGTCCCCGCGTGCAGCCACACGGCCGCGGACCTGGCCGCCGCCGACATGGCCCGCGCCGTCGGGCCGTCGACGGGTTCGGCGCCCGCCTGCCAGTCGTCGTACGCCCAGGCGCCGGTCGTCCAGAGTTCGGGCAGCACCACGAGGTCGTCGCCGGCCCGGCCGCGGACCAGGGCGGCGGCGCGTGCGCGGCGCTCGTCGGCGGATTCGGTGTCCGAGACCAGGAGCTGGATCAGAGAGACACGCACGTGTGGCCCCTTTCGCCGGCCGTCCTGCCGCATCGGGGGATGGTGCCATTCTCGCAGCCCGCCCACCGGGCCGTCACTGCTCGGTGCGCGCTTGCCCTGGTGGGACAGGCGTGATCGCTGCGCGAGATGCCGGCCGAGGGGCAGGTCGGTGACCCTCGGGGCACTTGCCCAGGACCACGCGACCGAGGCGCCGCCGCCGGAGCTCGAAGCACCCTGGAGATGCAGGGCCGCCAGGACCGCGCCTCGTCACGGAGGACGAGGCGCGGTCCTGACGGAACGCTCCTACCTCTGCCATGCGCGGACGTAGTCCACCACCATGTGCCCCGCCGACCCCTGCTCTGGAGGCACCTCGGAGTACACGAAGTTGCTCACCATCAGGTTGACCGCCCCCGGAGGCGGGCCGTCCGCGTGGCACACCCTGGTCCCGTCGATGTAGAAGTCCGTCCCCGACTCGCGGAAGTCGGCCCCGTAGACGTGCATGCCCTCGCTCGGATCGAAGTTGGGCTGGTGGATGCACGTGTCGTCGTTGTCCCAGTGCCAGGAGAGATACAGGTTCCGGTGGTTGTCGGAGAAGTACTCGAAGATGTCCGTCTCGGCCCGGTCCCCGTAACCGTGCGCATGCCACGTCCAGAACGACGGCCAGAATCCCCGAGGTGACGGAAGCGTCGCTCTGATCTCGACGTACCCGTGCCGGAAGGTGTAGCCCTCCTGCCCGGTGGAGGTGATCAGGCAGCTGGACCACCCGTACCAGTGTCCTGACTGGGACCGGATGTTGTCGGGCTCGGCTGTGATGGTCAGGGCCCCGCCGGCCACGGAGCAGTTGCGGGGCTGGTCGAACTCCAGCTGCTTACTGTCCGGATTGCCGGTGCCGAAGGGCTCGTCGGACCAGTCGGACTCGGCCGTCGAGCGGTACTGCCACTTCGACCCGTCGACCTCCGATCCATTGAACTCGTCCCGGAACGTGAGCGTCCATTGGCCACGGGGGCCGACGGGTTGGACGTCTCCGGGGCGCGAAAACGATGCCGGGACCGCGGGCTCAGCCGCAGTCATTGTCAGGGCCGACATCACTACCAAGAGTCGTATCAACCACATGGTTCCCGCCTTTCTCAGGCAATTCATTGATTCACCGCCTAAGAGGGAAACCTGTGTCGACAGTGTTCGGGAGGTCTGTTTGCCGTGTGTACAAGTGCGATCAGGCCTCTTTGGCCTGTAGGTATGGCCCTTTAGTGTCCGATTGGCATCAATGCCCGGCTAGCCCGGACACGTGTCGCCGGCGCCTGGTGGTGAGCGGCTCGGACCCAGGTGTGGCCGAGCTTGCGGCACCTGAGACGGCAGGGCAAGCGCCTGCGGCAATGCCTTCCAGTCCTTTGTCCAAGTACAGGTGTAAGCGCCGGACGACGAAGCGAGCCCGGCCGGTACGGGGATGTCGACGTGGTGGCGGGGGTCCTCTCACGGCTGGTCGCCGGCACTCACGTGGCGGATCCGACGGCGGTGGAGACCCGGCGAGGAGCTTCGGACCGGCTGGATACAATACAGATCAGTGCTGTATTGTAAATCTATGACCGCGAAGATCTGCCTCATCACCGGAGCCTCGTCGGGGATCGGCCACGCCACCGCGCTGGAGCTCGTGCGCGCCGGCCACACCGTGTACGGCGCGGCACGCCGCGTTCGCCAGGTGCCCGGCGGCCACGCCCTCGCCATGGACGTCACGAACCCGGCCGATGTCGAGCACGCCGTCCGCACGGTCCTGGACGAGCAGGGTCGCATCGACGTCCTCGTCAACAACGCGGGGATCGGGCTGTACGGAGCCGTCGAGGACGTCCCGCTCGACCAGGCGCGCCACCTGTTCGAGGTCAACCTGTTCGGGGTGGCGCACCTGACCCGGCTGGTGCTGCCGCACATGAGGGAGCGGGGATCAGGCTCGATCGTCAACGTCTCGTCGATCGCCGGCGAGATCGCCCTGCCGCTCGGTGGCTGGTACCACGCCTCCAAGCACGCGCTCGAGGCGCTCACGGACTCGCTCCGCCAGGAGGTCAAGGCGTTCGGCGTCAACGTGGTGCTCATCCAGCCCGGCCTCATCAAGACGGAGTTCGAGCAGGACATCCGCGAGATCTCGGGGCGCGGCGCCTACCGCGACCTCGCGCAGGCGATGGCGGAGCGGGCGGAGAGCTCGACAGGGGGCTCGGATCCCGCCGTGGTGGCGACGGCCATCAGGAAGGTCGTCGAGTCCGCCCACCCCAGGCCCCGCCATCCGGTCGGCCACCTGGCCAGGACCGTCCTGTGGCTCAACAGGCTCCTGCCCGACCGCGCCTTCGACAACCTGGTCACGAAGAGGTGACCCTCCTGCGTGGCGTGGGCCGTAGAGCGGCGGTGTGGCCCTCCTGCGTGGCGCGGGCGGTCAGCGGGGGGCGAGGTGACCCTCCTGCGTGGCGTGGGCCGTAGGGCGGCTGTGTGGCCCTCCTGCGTGGCGCGGGCCGTCAGCGGGCGGCGAGGTGACCTTTGTTGAGGGCGGTGGAGGCCATGCCGTTGGCGACGCCCTGCTCGTCGGCGGCGGTGCCGGTGGCGGCGGCGATCCACATGGAGGTCCACACGATGCCCTGCCCGACGCCGGAGACGACGAGTCCTGGTAGCAGCAGGCCGTAACCCGCGCCAGCGTCGAAGCCGAACGCCATGGCCGCCGTGCCCGCCGCACCGACGACGAAGCCGATCACCAGCATGCCGCGGTTGCCGATCCTGGTCGCGAGGCGTTCGCCGAGCTGGGTGCCGGTGGCGATGGCGAGGGAGGGGACCAGGAAGGCGAGGCCGGTCTGCAGGGCGCTGTAGCCGTGCACGCTCTGCAGCAGGAGGCGCCGATGACCAGCGGATCGCCCCAGCCGCGTTCGTCAGGCCGGGAGAACCTCCTCACACTGCGCAGGGACGACCTCGACGCCCGCTATCCGGGCTTGCTCGACGCGATCCTCGCCGGAGCCGTGCGGGACGAGGCGGGCTGAGGCCCGATAGGCGCGGGCCTCCCCGGCCGCGCCCTGAGGGGTGCAGTCCGCTGTAGTGCGCGAGGGTCCCGGCGTCATCCAAACTGGACAGCATGCGCGAGCGAACCAGACAAATGTGGCGAGGGGGACTGTACCTCCTGATCGGCCTCCCGTCGGCGGTGGCGACCATGCTCGTCCTGCCGCTGCTGGCCGTCGGCGTCATGACCACGGCGTTCGGCGGGCTCGGACTCGTGGTGTTCCCTCCGATGATGATGGGCCTGCGCTGGTGGGCCGAGTGGCACCGGAGCCGGGCCGCCGCGCTGCTGGGCGTGCCGCTGCCGCCGCGAAGGACCAGCCTTCCCAAGGGGTTGCGCGCGCAGTGGAAGCAGGCGCTCGACCGCGAGAGCAGGCGTGACGTGCTGTGGACGCTCCAGCACGTCGCGATCGGCCTGTCCGCCGGGCTGCTCGCGCTGATCTGCGTCGTGGGGCCGGTCACCACGCTGGTCAGCGTCCCTCTGTGGTGGCTGTACCCCGAGGGCGACCCGATGCGGGTGCTGGTGGGCACGCCGGTGCGAAGCTGGGACACCGCGCTCACCATGGGCGGCGTGCAGCTCCTCCTGCTGGGGGCGCTGGGATGGTGGACGCTGCCGCGCATGTCGCGCTTCCACGCGCGCCACTGCATGAAGGCGCTGGAGCCCTCGGTGGAGGACCAGCTCACCGAGCGCGTCGACGAGCTGACCGAGAGCAGGGCGGGCGTGCTCGACGCCCACGGCGCCGAGCTCCGCCGTATCGAGCGGGACCTGCACGACGGCACCCAGGCCAGGCTGGTGTCCATCGCGATGCGGCTGGGTGTCGCGCGGGAGGCGCTCGACGACGACGCGGGAACACTCGCCACCCTCCTGAAGGAGGCCCACGAGGGGACCGAGGAGGCCATGGTCGAACTGCGCGACGTGATCCGCACGATGTATCCGCCGATCCTCGCCGACCGCGGACTCGAAGGCGCGATCGCGGCGGTGGCCGCGCGCGCGGGCGTCCCCACCGAGGCGGAGCTCGGCGAGCTCGGCAGGCTGCCCGCGGCCGTCGAGGCGGCCGCCTACTTCATCGTGGCCGAGGCTCTCACCAACGCCGCCAAGCACAGCGGCGCGACCCGCGCGACGGTACGGCTGAGCAGGCAGGGCGGCAGGCTCCTCGTCGAGGTCACCGACGACGGGATCGGCGGGGTGGACGAGGGCCGCGGCACCGGCGTGGTCGGCATCCGGCGCAGGGCCGCCGCGCTCGACGGCACCGTGCTCGTCCAGAGCCCCGCAGGCGGGCCGACCGCGATCACGGTGGAGCTGCCATGCGCGTCGTGATCGCAGAGGACAACGTGCTGCTCTCGGCTGGTCTCGAGCTGCTTCTCGGCACCAAGGGCATCGAGGTGGCCGCCGTCGTCGTCGACGGCCCCGCCCTGATGGAAGCCGTCGAACAGCACGAACCCGACGCCGTGATCGCCGACGTACGGCTGCCGCCCTCCTTCCGCGACGAGGGGATCAGGGCCGCGCTGGAGGTCCGTCAGGCACACCCCGGCATGCCGGTTCTCGTGCTGTCGCAGTACGTCGAGAAGGTGTACGCCCGCGAGCTCCTGTCAGACGGCAAGGGCGGCGTCGGCTACCTGCTGAAGGACAGGGTGAGCAGGGTCGGCGAGTTCGTCGACGGCCTGCGCAGGGTCGCCGCCGGCGGCACCGTCATGGACCCCGAGGTCATCGCCCAGCTCATGGCGGGCACCGGCAAGAACGCCCTCGACGCGATCACCAACCGCGAGCGGGAGGTGCTCGCGCTGATGGCGGAGGGGCTCGGCAACACCGAGATCGGCAAGCGGCTGTTCATCACGGACAACGCCGTGCACAAGCACATCGGCAACATCTTCGCCAAGCTCGGCCTGCCGGTGGCAGACGGAGGACATCGCCGGGTCCTGGCGGTGCTCACCTTCCTCAACAGCCAGCCGTGACGGGAAACCATCAGCAGCCGCCGTGACAAAAGGCCTTCCCTTCACCGGTCCGCCGTGACGGAAGGCCTGTACCGGGGCGTCAGGACGGCGGTGGATACCGGCGGGGAGACGCGAACGAGGCCCGCATCAGAGATGCGGGCCTCGCTCGGAACCTTCAGGCGATCAGAAGTCGGGGCGCTCCCCGGTGGCGACATGCCACCCGTACTCCACCGCGGTCAGCGGTTTGAGCTCGGTCGACTCCCAGGAAGGCTGGGGCATGCTCTGCTCGGGCGTGACCTCGGCCTTGGCGGCCTCGTCAGCGGCCCGCTCGCGCATGTCCCTGATCCGTGCGCGCGTGGCCTCGGCCCGCTCACGCCTGGCGGCGGCGAGGGCCGAGGCCCTGTCGCGCCTGGAACCGCGTCTGTCGTCCCTGGCCCCGGTGTCGCCCCGGTGGCGCCTGGCGTCGGCCTCGGAACGCGCTCGCCTGGCCTCGGCACGGTCGTGCCTCATCCTTTCGAACGCGGCCCGGTTCGGCGTCGGCCAGTCGGCGTGGGGCCGGCCGGACCCCGGCCGATGGCCCTCGTGCCGATGGGCCTCGTGCCTGCGCCGCTCAGCCCTGGGCCTGCCTTCGTACCCGGGCCTGCCCTCGAACCTGTGCCTGCCCTCGAACCTGTGCCTGCCCTCGTACCTGGGCCGGTCCGTCCTGGGCTGCTCCCGCCTCGGCCTGTTCGCCTTCGACGGGACCACCCTGGCCGAAACCACCCTCGGCGGGTTGACCACCGGCGGCGCGATCACCGGCGGCTCGGCCTCGGACGACTCGGTCGTCGGGGTGATGGCCTCGCGCCTCGGGAGCGCGAGCTGGTAGTCCTCCACCTCGCCGCTGTCGGCCCATCCCGTCGAATCCGCCACTCCGCCGGACGTGGCGGCGATGCGGAGCCGCATCCATGTGCTTCCCTGCCCGACCGCCTCGGGAACGTTCCAGGTCAGCGTATGCTTGCCGGCGCCCGCGTCGACGTTGGCGTCGGTCCGCTCGGACGCCTCGAACCTGCCGTCGCGGTCGAAGTCGATCCACCCCGCCAGGTCGGCACCCGAACCGGAGCGCACGGGAACCTCCAGCGAGTACGAGGTGGCGCCGTCCGGCAGGCGCTGGATGTCCTCGGGCTTCAACCCGTCGTCGGTGTCGGTGTTCTGCCGCAGCCCTCGCGGCACGAAACTCAGCGTGTTGATGTTGTCGGCCGTCACGTCCTCACCGATGAAGGTGTCGGTGATGGCGTGCGAGGCGGCGCCGTACGAGGCTGGCGCGTCGGAGTCGTCCTCGTACAGCGACAGCTTGAAGGCGCCCCACAGGTGGGGGACGCCCGCGTCGCCCATCGTGCGCACGTTGCGGGCGCGCAGCCTGATGGTGAACGAGGTGATCGTGCCGTTCACCTGGACGGTGCCGCAGGTGTACACGACGCCGCAGGTGGTGGAGGCGACCCTGTAGACACGGTCGGGCACGATCGAGGTGTCCGTGACCGTGAAGCCGGGAAAGCCCGCCGCGTTGGTGAAGGTGGGCATGGTGGGAGTTCCCCGGACCAGGTCCACTCCCGGCCAGTAGTCGTCGCGCCTGCCTTCGGGGCCCTCGGTCACGCCTCCCGTGCCGAACACGTGCAGGCGCGGGTCGCGTACAGGCCTGGAGAAGGTGAACGTCAGTTCGGCGACGTCAGCCCATCCGTTGACGTCGACCTTGAAGTCCTCGTAGCGGTCGACGATGCCCGCGTCCGCCTTGGCGTTGGCGGGGATGAGGTACTCGTCGGCCGGAGCCTGAGGATCGGTGGGCGACACCCTGGCCGAGCCCACCCGCGACCCGTTGAGCATCGTCTTGGTGATGGCGACCGTCACTCCTGACGGGGTGTCGCCCGCGGCTTCGGTCGGCGAGTTCGTGAAGGAGATCGGTCGTTCGCCTGCGTAGGCGAAGGGAACGATTCCCGCGGCCCCGACGAGTGCGGCTGTCACACCGGCGAGGAATACACGCACACCCAATTTCGCTCCCTTGTTCTTCCAGTCGGGACTTGGTACAAGATCAAACTGCTTTGCGGACCTGGCCTACGAGGCCACGGGTGACCCTTCTCGCGGCGAAGTCGCAGCCGTGGACGAACCGCATGGCGGGGCCGAACGAGGCGGCCGCCGCGAGTCCGACGAGATACAGCCCCGTCAGCGGGGTCTCGAAGGTCCTCGACAGCCGCGGCGTCGGACCCAATGACCGGATGCCGCGCCGCAGCGTCGGGTCGAGGATGTCGATCCGGCCCACGTCCACCTGGTAGCCGGTCGCGGCGATCACGTGCTCGGTCTCGAGCGTTTCGACCTTGCCCCTACCGGTGGTCAGGTGCAGCCGTACGGCGCCGCGGTGGTCCGCGCCCTCCAGCCGCGCGCCCAACGTCACGGGAACCGCGCCGTCGAAGCGCTCCTTGAGCCACCACGAGCCCGCAGGGCCCAGCGTGGTGCGCACGATGTGGCTGCGGGTCGCCTTCGGCAGGTACCTGACGACGCCCGGCATCTCGGCGTACACCAGAGACCGCCACCCAGCGCCGAGCCCCGAACGGGGTGCCAGCGTGCGGGCCAGGACCGAGCGCTGGTCGTTGGGCGTTTCGTTCCAGGCCAGCGCCTTGGTCCTGGCGATGATGCGCGGTTTGGCGCCCGCTTCCACGAGCAGCGTCGCCGTCTCCAGCGCGGACTGGCCCGCGCCGACGACGGCCACGTGCCGGCCTGCGAAGGCCGACAGGTCGTGGTGGTCGGAGCTGTGTGATGACACCTCGGGCGGCAGTTCGGCCAGAGCGCTCGGCCTGTGCGCGAACGGCAGGAAGCCCAGCGCCAGCACGACGGTCCTGGCCAGCACGCACGCCCCTGACGAGAGCGTGACGGTGAACAGCCCGCCTTCTGTGCCTACCTCGGTCACCGTCGACTCGTCGAGCGCGTCTCTGACAGCCTGCGCGTGGAACCATTTGCCGTAGGCGACGAACGTTTCCACGGGAATGGGCTCGCCATAGGAGTAGCGGCGGAAGGCGTCGAGGCCGTACCGCTTGTCGGGATCGCCCAGATGAGAGGCGTCCGGTTCGGATTTCAGCAGCATCCCGCGTGGCATATGCCATTCCCATGCTTGCATGGGTCGCCCGAAAACGCGCGCTTCGAGTCCGGCCGCGAGGGCGTGGGCGGCCACCGAAAGGCCATAGGGACCCGCGCCCACAATTGCCACGTCTAGCACCGGCGTCTGCAAATCTTCCCCTCCTGTTCGTAGGCACACAAAAGCCTATTTCCGGCCCCTCGCCAGGCGAGTAAAGCCACGCCTTATCGACTGTCTAGCCATTGCCACGAAGGGCCAGAAATCGTCCGCCGAAAGCCAGGCGAGCTCGTCGGCGTCGTATATGGCGCGCAGCCATCCGGTGCACGTCCGTTCGCGTCCCAAGCGGAACGCCGGATAGACGTCGTAGTTCTCGACCAGGAAGGTCCGCCCGTAGAGGCCGCGGGCCGCGGCCGACGGCTTGCCCGACAGGTGCAGGTGCATGGCGCGCACGAGGTCGAGGCCGCGACCGTCGCCGAACAGCCGGAACTGCGCGCCAAGACGTGGATTGAAGTCGAGAAGGTAGTACAGGTCATCGGCCGTGTCGTAACGGAAGTCGATGTCCAGGACGCCGCGGTAGCCCAGCTCGGCAGCCATCGTGTTGGCCGCGTTCTCGATCGCGGGATTGGGCAGTGCCCTGCCGTACGTGGTGAGCCCGGCGCCGGGCGGATAGGAGCGCTCCTTCCTTCCCGTTCCGCTGAACAGGCAGGTGGAGGCGTGGTCGTAGTAGCCGTGGAAGAACCAGTCGGACCCGGGGCCGCCTGGCACGAAGCGCTGCAGGAGCAGGTCGCAGTCGTTCTTGTGCCCGAGCAGGCCGACTGCCTGCTCGGGCTCGTGGATCAGGCTGGTGTTGCGCAGGCCGGCCTCGCGGGGGAGCAGCCACGGCTGGGCCCATTTGGCCACCAGCGGCAGCCCGAGGTCGCCGACCGCGGAGGAGACGTCGTCCTCACAGGTCACGGTCCGGGTCTCGGGGTGTGGGATGCCGAGAGAGGTGCACAGCGCGGCCAGCTTGGCCTTGTCGGCGAGCGCGCGGGGCAGCCCCGGCGCCTGGTCGGGCAGTAGGAAGTAGGGGCGCAGCGCGGCCGAGTGCTCGGCCACCGCGATGGCGCCGGCGTCGTCCATGACGACGAGCACGGCCCTGCGCCCGATCCGCTCGGCCACCGCGACCAGCGTCTCGACGACGCCCCCGCTTCGCGGCCAGGTGTACATGCGGCTCAGGTATTTCGACCGGGAGACGGGCGCGTGACGGCCTTCGATGAGCCCGTGCACTTCCACACCGGCTCTGCCGAGTGAGCGAATAGCGCCGAGTGTCCCATGATGAAAGATATTGTCGTCCAACCGCAGCACCAGCGCGGGGACGGTCGAATCAAGCATTTTCTGCGTTCCACTCCAAAAGTCAATGCCTCATCTAGGGCATTCCCCTGCAACTCGCGGGCTTGGTATTGGCTATGTCGGTGACCTGGGTATATAGGGTGAGACCTGAGACAACATATGGAGACGTGCGTAATGACCGCCAAAAATGGATACGTTCGCTGTCTTTTCGCGATACTCGCGGGATCGGCGGCTGTGGCGTGGTTTTCCACGGGCACGCGGGTCAACGGTGCGCTGCGTGACGAGGACGCGCGCGAGACCGCCGCGCTCGGTGTCTTTCTCGCCTCCGACAAGCGAGGGCCCGAGCAGGTGCCCCGCTTCGAGTCGTGGCTGGGCGCCGAGGTGACGGTCGGCCGTACCTATCTGCCGGGGGAGGTCTGGGGGTCGCTGCAGGGCCCCGGGTTCATCCTCGAGCCGTGGACGCGCTGGCGCGCCGCCAAGCCGGGCCGGATCCTGGCGCTGAACGTGCCGATGATCACCCCGAACGAGGGCGAGATGTCCGACGACGAGGTGGCCACGCTGCTCCGCGCGGGCGCGAACGGCGCCTTCGACCCGTTCTTCGAGCGCCTGGCGCAGAAGCTGGTGGACGCCGACGCCGCCGACACCATCATCGTGCTCGGCTGGGAGATGAACGGCAGCACCTACTCCCACCGGTGCAGGCCCGATCCCGACGCGTGGAAGAGCTACTGGCGGCGCATCGTCACGGCGATGCGAGCGACGCCGGGACAGCGGTTCCGCTTCGACTTCGCGCCGACGCGAGGACACGACGCGATCGCCTGGACGAGTTGCTACCCGGGCGACGACGTCGTCGACATCATCGGCATGGACAGCTACGACCTGGCCCCTGGCAAGTCCTTCTCCGACTACGTGGAGCAGCCGTACGGGCTTCAGGCGCAGGCCGACTTCGCCGAGGCGCACGGCAAGCCGATCTCGTTCCCCGAGTGGGGGCTGTTCCACTACGGAGACCGCCCCGACTACGTGCGCAGGATGCTCGACTGGATCGCCAAGCACGACGTGGTCTATCACTCGATCTCCGACTACTGTCCGCATGGCGTCTGGCAGTGTTCGTCGAATCCGCGCTCGTCGGCGCTGTTCCGCAAGCTGTTGCAGCAGCCGGCGCCCGTGACGGCGACGCCGCTGGCGCCGACCCCCTTGCCGTCGACGCTGCTCACGCCGAGCCCGCTCGAGACCGCCTCCGGCACGCCGGAGCCGTCCTCGGCCGAGCCGGGGACGCCGAGCCCGGTCGGGTCCGGCGCGCTGACGCCGGCGCCGTTCATCCCGCCGGAGGACACGACGGTCACGCTGCCTCCGTTCGACACGGTGCCGTTCACGCCCACGCCGTTCACACCGACGCCGCTGACGCCGACGCCGTTCACGCCGACGCCGCCGGCGCCCGTCCTCGAAGCGCAGGCGCAGGCGGCCGAGGCCGCCGCGGTCCCGATGCCGACGCCGGCGCCGCCGCCCACCCCGCCGGTGGCGCCGAGAAAGGCGGAAGAGCCGGACAGCCGCAGTACGTGCTCGGCGAGCTCGTCGAACGCGACCGCGATGTCGAAGGACGCGGAGCGGGCCACGGCGACCCGCCCCTCGGCGGACGCGAGCTCGGGCTGCGCGAGCCTGAGCAGCAGCGCCTCGGCCAACGCGGGAACGTCTTCAGCCGGTACGGCCACGCCCGCGCCCTCGCCGACCACCTCGGTCAGGCCGGGAACGTCGTAGACGACCAGTGACCGCCCCGTGGCCATGGCCTCGAGGGCGGTCAACGGCAGCCCCTCCCAGCGGGAGGGCAGGACCACCACGTCCGCGGCGGCGTACCAGGACCGGGCGTCGTCCACGGCGCCCACGAACTGGGCGCCCGGCGTGTCCAGCGAGCGGAGCTCGTCGAGCAGGTCGCCGTCGCCCACGATGGCGAGCCTGGCCTGCTCACACCTGTCCATGACCAGCTCCCATGCCGACAGCAGCAGGTCCTGCCCCTTCTGGCGGGTGACCCTGCCGACGCACACGGCCAGCGGAGCCGACCAGAGAATGCCGTGACGCTCCCGCGCGGTGGCCCGCTCCTCCTTGTCGGCGGGGTGGAACCGGCGCAGGTCGACACCGTTGCGCACGACCACGAGGTCGCCCCGCACACCGTTGCGCCGGGCGAGCGCCGACTCGCCCTCGCCCACGCACACGAGCAGGTCCGACCATCGGGCGGCCCGGCGCTCCCACGCCAGCGCGGCCCTGGCGACCAGGCCGCGGGCGGCCAGCCACGACCAGCCGTGCGGCTGGAAGATCGTGGGTATCCTGCCGCGGATCGCGGCCCTACCGGCCAGTCCCGCCTTGGCCGAGTGCAGGTGCACCGCGTCCGGTCCGAACGCGGCGACCAGCCGGCCGAGCCGCCGGATCGCGGCAACGTCGCGCGGGCCGGGTGAGCGCTCCACCGGCCAGTCGAGCCACGGCACCTCCAGCTCGGCCAGCTGTTCACGCAGCGGGCCCTCCTGCGGGCACGCGACCGCCACCTGCCAGCCGCGCCGTACCTGGTCCGCCACCACGGCGGCCACGTAGGCGCCCACGCCGCCGTCCACGGGCTGTGTCACGTGCAGGACACGCGGGCCCGCGGGGCCCCTCACGTCTCCGCCCCGCTCATCGCAGGAGTTTTCGTCGGCTCGCTCACCGCGGCGGCCTGCTCCGGCATGGGCCGGGCGAGCATGTACGGCGCGGCCAGGTAGACGAGACCCGCGACGAGCACCGCAGCGGCCGCCCCGACGGTCACGTTGACCAGCAGGACGGGCGACGAGGGCGAGGTCGGCAGGGCGGCGGCGGCGAAGCTGGTCATGCGCACCTTGGTGTCGGTCGAGTGGCCGTTGGCGTAGATGATCAGCGCGGCGGCCGCCTGGTTGGCCTGGTCGGCCGCCTCACGGGCGGTAGGGGCGAGCGCGGTGAGCTTGATGAGCGGCGCGTCGGGCGAGGCGGACGCGCTCAGCGTCCTTCGTGCCTCCTCGTCGCCGACGATGAGGCCGGGTTGGACGGCGATCCTGCTGTAGGCCTGGGCGTAGTGCATCGCCTCGGTCATGTCCCCGTCCGCCACGACCACCACGAAGGTGTCGGAGCTGTAGACGGGTTCCTTGACCAGGGAGTAGAAGAGACCCGCCTGCACCCCGAGCAGCAGCGACAGCGGCAGCCACCACCGCGCCAGCCACCGCATCACCCGAAGCTGCTTCCATGTCATCGCTACTCCTTGTTCGCTGTGGCGCCCAGCAGGCGCCGGTAGAGCGCTTCCAGTTGGTCGACCTGGTGTCGGATGTCGTAGAGCCGGACGGCTCCAGGAGGCGCCAACCTGGCGGGCCGCGCCGCGGCCAGCGCCCTGATCTCGGCGCCCAGCTCGCCCTGGGTGACGCGCCGCGCTCCCGGCGCGGCGTCACGGGGCAGGTCGTCGATGGCGGGGCAGGTGCCGTAGAGGACGGGAAGGCCCGCCGCGAGCGCCTCGACGGCGGCCAGGCCGAACGTCTCCTCCTCCGAGGGCGCGGCCAGCACGTCCATCGCCGAGAGCATGCCCCGCATGTCGGCCGACTCGCCGGTGAAGATCACTCGCCGCTCGACCCCGATCGCGCGGGCGAGAGCCTCGAGCCGCCGCCTGAGCGATCCCGCGCCGACCAGCAGCAGGACCATGCGCGGGTCCTCGGCGTCCCCCGCGCTCTTCATGGCCTCGATGAGCAGGTCGAAGCGCTTGCCATGCTCGAGACGCCCGACCCCGCCGACCACGAACGCGTCCATCGGCAGGCCCAGCGCGGCGCGGGTCCGCTGCCTCAGCCGCGGGTCGTAGCCGAACGCGGCGCCGTCGATGCCGTTGGCGATGACCACGATGCGAGAGCGCGGGATCCCCCACGCGACCAGCCGGTCGGCCACGGCGCGGGACACCGCCACGGTAGTGTGGCCGAGCAGCTCGCTGGCCAGGTAGAGCTGCCTGATCGCCATGGTGATGCGCCGTCCCTCGATGCGCTCGTACCCGATCGAGTGCTCGGTCGCCACGATCGCGGGGACGTTGGCCAGCCGCGCGGCCAGCCTGCCGTAGACGCAGGCGCGGTACAGGTGGGCGTGCACCACCTCGTAGCGGCCCGCCCGCATCAGCCTGGCCAGCCGCCCCACCGCGCGCACGTCGCGGTTGCCGTGCATGTCGAGCTGGTGGACGGGCACGCCCGCCTTCCTGATGGCCTCCGCCATCACGCCGAGCCCCGTCAGCACCGCGACCTCGCACCGCGCGTTCATGTACGGCAGCAGCGCCCGCAACTGCTGCTCGGCACCTCCGGCGGCCAGCCCGGTGATGACGTGGAGAACCTTCACGACCCCCACCGCATCCGGTGTCGCAGCCGCTTGGCGTGCAGCCGCAGCGAGCCGTCGCGGTCGCCGACGTAGGTGCGCGGCAGCGCGTGCAGGCTGCTGAGCTCGGACTTCCAGATGGCGCACGCGTACTGGTAGCCCGCTTCGCGGACGGCGGCCACCTCGCGGGCGCCGGCGTGACCGTACGGGTAGCAGAAGCCGGATACCTCACCGCCGACGATCTCCTCCAGCGCCGCCTTGCTCGCCACCAGTTCGTGCGCGAGCTCCTCGTCGGCCAGAGTGGTCAGCGAGCGGTGCGCGACGGAGTGCGAGCCGACCTCCATGCCGAGGTCGGCCATCCTGCGCACGTCGTCGGCGTCCATGAGCGGTTTGCGGGGATAGCCGGCGTCGGCGTCCCACGCGTTGAAGCCGCCGAGCTCGCCCGTGACGGGGTACACGGTGGCCGTGAACCCGTGGTCGAGCAGGACGGGGACGACCTCGGAGGCGAAGTCCGTGTAGCCGTCGTCGAAGGTGAGACCGACCAGGCGGCGTGCCGTTCCTGATCGCAGCGCGGCGATGAGGTCCCGCATCGAGACCCCGCGCAGCCCGCGCGCCGACAGCCAGCGCATCTGGGCGGCGAACCTGTCGGGTGAGACGGTGACGAGCAGCGGGTCGCTGTCGTACTTGGTCACCGAGTGATACATGAGCACAAGCGGCATGGCGGTCACGAGCGACCTCGCATCCTGATCATCCTGTTGAAATCCCCTGTTCCCGTGAGTGCTGTCACGGCGCAGAACGCCGCCGCCATCGCGAGCGCGGCGAGCACGAGGGCCGCCGCCGATGGCAGTCCTTCGAGGAGCGAACGTGCGCCCCATCCGGCCGCGGTGGCGACCACCGCGGCCAGGAGCAGGCGGGCCGCCGGCCCGCCGATCTCGCGCACCGGCATGCCGATGTCGGAGCCGCGCAGCCCCGCCAGCAGGATCACCGCCGTCAGCGTGATGCCCGCGGCGTTGGCCGCCGCGATCCCCGAGGGACCCGACGACGGCAGGGCCAGCGCGACCGTGGCGCCGAGGCCGGCGACCATGGCCATGGCCGGGTACCAGCTCGGCCGCGACCCGCAGAAGAACACCCTGCACACGACGCCGACGACGGCCTGCCCGAGCAGGCCGAGCGAGTAGATCCGCATGATCTGGGCGGTGGCGGTGGTGTCGGCGTCGGTGAACGCGCCGTACTGCAGCAGCAGCCGCACGATGTCGGGCGCGCAGACCACCAGCACACCGGTTGCCAGCAGCACGATCGTCGCGGCGGCCCGCAGGTCGTCGGTCAGCCTCCGCGACGCGGCGGCGCCGTCGCCCGCCGCGATGGCGCGCACCAGATGAGGGAAACTCACGGTGGCGGCGACCAGCGACAGCATCATCGGCACCTGGGCGATCTTCTGCGCGTAGTTGAGATGCGAGATGGAGCCTTCGGCGAGCGACGATCCGACGAACCGCTCGACGAACACCTGTCCCTGGCGTTCGAGGGTGAAGGCCGCGATGGGGACGAACGCCCCGAGCGGCAGCAGCATCGTGGACGTGGGCCTGCCGGGCCGTCCGAGCCTGCGCACGAACGAGGGAATCTGGACCAGCACCATGCCCACCCCGCCGACCGCCACGCCCACCGCCGCGGCGACCACGCCGAGATCGTGGAAGCACAAGACGCACGTGACGATGCCCAGGTTGTAGGCCACGGTGACGGTCGCGGGTGGTCCGAACACGTGGTTGGCGCGCAGCGCCGCGCTCGCGTATCCGGCCAGCCCGAACATCAGGATCGTGACGGCGGTGAACCGCATGCAGCGGACCGCGAGCTCGGCGTCCGCGATGCCAGGAGCCAGGAGGGCGACCAGCCAAGGCGCGCCCGCCGCCGTCACCAGGCTCAGCGCCGTCAGCGCCACGCCCATGTGCGGCAGGGTCGCCGAGACCAGATGCCTGACGTCGTCGCCCAGCTCCGCCGCCCTGCTGAACAGCGGGACCATCAGGAAGGCCATGGCGCCCTCGATGAGCAGCGGCGCCGCCGTCTCCGGCACCATCCACGCGACGAGGAAGGCGTCGGTGCCGGAGTCGGCGCCGTAGGTCCTTGCGAGCAGCAGGTCGCGGCCGAAGCCGAGCAGGAAGCCGAGCCCGACGAGGACGGCGGTGAGGCTCGCCGCCTTCAGCCCTGGTGGGCGCGTCGTCGTCATCACGACCACCCGCCCGCGGACCAGGAGAGCGCGACACCCAGCACCGTGGCTGTGACCAGCGTCGGCGCGCCGCCGATGTCGGCATAGGCGAAGTCGACGATCACCCAGGTCAGCAGCCCCGTGATGACCAGCCCCCTGCGGATGACCGACCACAGCACGAGCGCCCCGAACAGGAACGCGAAGGCGGCCAGCCCGACCACGCCCTGCTCGCTGAGCACCAGGAGGTACATGTTGTGCGGCGACAGCAGCGGCTGGCGCTGGTACCCGTTGACGGGGTCTTCGGTGTCGCTGCCCGACGACAGTCCCGTGGGCGCGTAGCTGTCGCGCAGCGCGGCGAACCTGCGCGGGCCCACGCCGGTCAGCGGGTGGTCCACCCACATCCCCTCGGCGGCCTGCCACAGGTCGTAGCGGTCACTGACCGACCGGTCGGGCTCGGTGACCGAGGAGGTGATCGACGCGAGCCGCTGCCCGATCGTGTCGGAGCCGACGCCGAGGCCGAGCACCAGCAGCACCGCCACCGCCGACATCACCATGACCACGCGGGCCGCGGTGCGCATGCTGTACATGACGAGCATGACCAGCGCGGCGCACGCCATCGCCACCCAGGTGCCGCGGCTCAGCGACAGCACCAGGGGGACGGCCAGCAGGCCCGCGCCCGTGAAGGCGGCGATCCTCGGTCGGCCCCGCGTGGTCAGCCCGGTGCCGAGCAGGATGATCGCGCCGAAGCTGACGACCGTCGCCATGCCCATGACGTCGAGCGCGCCGAACGTGCCGACGGCCCGTACCCGCTCGCCCCCGTAGGACGCGCCCGTTCCCGTGAACACCTGGTAGCAGCCGACCGCCCCCTGTACCGCGGCGGCTGCGACCAGCGCGCCGCCCACCAGCCACGCGTCGATCCTTTCGCGCAGCGTCACCAGGACGGCCAGCGGGATGAGCACGAAGACCTGCAGATACCTGATGTGGCCGGGCAGGCTGGTGCCCATGTCGGGGGAGGCCAGCGTCGCGATGGTGGCCGCGATCACCAAGGGCGCGACCACCACGGCGCGACGCGGCAGCGACGCGCGCCCGGTCACGAGGAAGACCGCCGTGGCGGCGATCAGCACGACCGACGCCACGTCGGCCATGGTGACGTGGACGGCCGAGGTCTGGTCGGCCTGGTCCTGCGGGACGCAGGTCAGCAGGACGGTCAGCGCGGCCAGCGTGCTCGGCCTGCGGATCAGGGTCCAGGGAAGCAGATCGCGCATTCCTAACTGCCACCAGGGCGAAGCAGGGACCAGGCGGTCCTGAGCAGGATCTTGAAGTCGGTTCTGAGCGACCAGTCGTCGATGTAGTGGTTGTCGAAGCGGGCCCTGTCCTCGATCGAGGTGTCACCGCGCAGCCCGTTGATCTGGGCCCAGCCGGTGATCCCCACGGGCACCCGGTGCCGCAGTTCGTAGCGCGGCGTGGTGGTGGAGAACTGGTCGACGAAGTAGGGGCGCTCCGGTCTCGGGCCGACGATGCTCATGTCGCCCTTCAGCACGTTCCAGAGCTGGGGCAGTTCGTCGAGCGAGGTCCTGCGCAGCGCCTTGCCCGCAGGACCGAGCCGGTGGTCGTGGGCGATGCTCCAGCGGGTGGCCGACTCGTGGGCGTCCACAGGCTTGAGCGTGCGCAGCTTGATCAGCTCGATCGGTGCGCCGCCGTAACCGACCCTGCGCTGCCTGAACAGCACGCCGGGGCCGATCTCCCAGCGCACCACCGTCGCGCACAGGGCCAGGATCGGCGCGCTGATCACCAATCCCACCACCGCGACGGCGATGTCGAGGACCCGCTTGAGCGGCCAGGTCAGGCGGTCCTGCGGGTCGGGGCGCATGCGCAGGAGCGCGAAGCTCCTGACGTGCTCGCGCAGTGGGACGAAGTCGACGAACAGGTCGCCCGGTTCAGGCGCCAGGTAGACATCGCAGCCCAGCGACCTGGCCGTCCGGGCCGTGGCCTGGTCCTGCTGGCCCGTGATGACCACCGCGCGCGTCCGGTGCATCCGGACGATGTCGCGCAGGTCGGCGGACCGGCCGAGGAGCGGCAGCCGCGCCTCGTGCTCGTCCTCCTCGTCGACGAAGCCGACCGGCAGCAGGCCGTACTCCGGGTGGCCGAGCAGGGTGACAGCGAGGCGCTGCCCGTGCCCGCCGGCGCCGACGATCACGGCAGCGGTGGTCGCGCCGCGCCTGCGCGCGCCGCGCACGGCGGCGTGGAAGGCGCATCTGCCACTGAAGGCCAGGCAGGTGAACAGCAGGCAGGCCAGGACGACCACCGTCAGCGAGGCGCTTCCCCAATAGGCGGCGAGCGCCGCGACGAGTCCGGATCCGGCCAGCCAGAACCCTCCGTCGAGGCTCGAGGGCAGGATCCGTTGCTCGTAGCCGCGGCCTGCCGCGTTCGCCGCCACGACCAGCACCCCTGCGAGGGCGACGCGTGCGGCCTCCTGCCCCGCCATCAGTGAGGTGAAGGTCATGCACGCCAGGTCCATGCCGATCAGACCGAGCGGCTGGACCGCAGTCCAGCGCCTCGACCTCCGGTTGCCCGATCCCGCCCGCTCTCTGGCAGGGCGGTTATCCCTAACAGGTACAGCCATCATGTCTCCGGAATTAATCACCTAAGTCGGGCACGCGCCAATTGCCTGACCTAATCCGGCTAAAGCTCACCGGCGGCCCTTTTGCCTATCGTGTCCCTACTATTGATGAAGTGCTGATATTTGCCTCTGCAATACGCTAGAAATCCCTTAACAAAGATTCTGATCGTAGCCTCCCGGCGATCACGAACTCCGAAGCCGTGCAGGTCAAACGGCAGATTGATGGGCAAGATTTCGTTGGTAGTGCGTTGGGGGTAGAAATACCGCTTCCGCGTTTATGGCATGGGGAAGCCGATCGGGGCCGGTAGGTACCGGCCCCGATCAGGGAATTGCGCGTATTCGATAGGGAAGGCGAGGCTAAAATCGAGTTGGGGGAACCCTTCCCGATATCGGGCGGTCTCCGGAAGGCCTCGACCACCACACGCCCATGCCGCCCGTCAGGCCAGGCAGGTGCCGCTTCGCCTCGTTCACCAGGCGGGCGGGCAGCGACCCCGTCACCAGCGTGGGCGAGGTGTCCGCCAGTTCCGCCCCCAGCGCGGTCAGCCTGGCGGTGACCTGGCCGAACGCCTCGGCGGGCAACTCCACCTCGAAGGCGTGGCACGGCTCGAACACCCTGGTGCCGGCCAGAGCCAGGGCCGATCTCAGCACGATGGCGGTCAGGCCGCGGAAATCGGCCGCGGTGGTGATCGGCGAGGCGTAACCCGTCCTGGTCAGCGTGATCGTGCAGTCGATCACTGGCCAGCCGTGCAGGCCCTCGCGCAGCGTGGCCCTGACGGTGTCCTCGATCGCCTGGTTGAAGCTGTGCGGCAGCGAGCCCAGCTCCACCTCGCGCCTGAAGGTGTAGCCGTCGCCAGGCTCGACACGCAGGCCCAGGGTGGCCTGGAAGTGGTGGTCGTTGTCCCTGCTCATCTCCGACCGGTCGGCGCCGACGCCGACCGGCCTTTCGAGGTAGACGGGCGTGCTGTCGGAGAAGGCGGCCTCGACGCCGAACTCGTCGCGCAGCCGCTCGGCCAGCACCTCCTTCTGCACCTCGCCGTAGAGCTGCACCGACGAGCCGCCGCCCGGCACGGCACGGGTGCTGATGAGCGGGTCCTGCTCGGCCATCCACAGCAGGGCCGCGTGCAGGCGGGCGGCGTCGGCAGGGTCGGCTGGCCGCACGACGGTCTCCAGGCTGGGCGGCGCGAAAGTAGGCGTCGCGCTTCCCTCGTCGGACAGCAGGTCGCCGACCCTGGCGCTGTGCAGGCCCCAGAGCCTGGCGATGTTGCCGGGGGTCAGCGTGGCCTCCTCGGCCGCGCCGACGACGCGCAGCGCGGTGATCTGGCCCGAGTCCAGCTTCTGCCGCGGGCGCACCTCGCCGGAGAACAGGCGCAGGTAGGCGACCTTCCGCCCGGCCTGGTCGCGCTCCACCGCGAAGATCGTGCCCTTCAGTCCCTCGTCCCGGGGCGCGGGCACCGGCAGCAGGTCGCGGATGCCGGCCAGGAGCTCCGCGACGCCGTCGCCGCCGATCGCCGACCCGTGGAAGACCGGATAGACCTGGCAGGCCGCCGTCTGCCCGGCCAGCGCTTCGAGCAGCTCGCCGTGACTCGGCTCCCGGCCCTCGACGAGCGCCTCCAGCAGCGCGTCGTCGTGATCGGCCAGCGCCTCGGCGTCGATGGGGACGGGCACGACACGGCCCTGCCGCACCCGGTTGACGGCGACGGCGGGCAGACCGGCGAGGATGTCGCGCTGGAGCGCGCCCATCCTGTCGATCTTGTTGACGAACAGGAGCGTGGGCAGCCGCATCTTCCTCAGCGTCCTCAGCAGGACCCTGGTCTGCGCCTGGACGCCCTCGACGGCCGAGATGACCAGGATCGCGCCGTCGAGGACGCCCAGCGCCCGCTCCACTTCGGCGACGAAGTCGGCGTGTCCGGGGGTGTCGATGAGGTTGACCCGCAGGTCGCCGATGGTGAAGGAGGCGACGGCCGAGCGGATGGTGATGCCGCGGCGGCGCTCGATCGCGCCGGTGTCGGTCTGGGTGTCTCCACCGTCGACGCTGCCGAGCCTGTGGATGGCGCCGGAATCGAAGAGCAGTCGTTCGGTGAGGCTGGTCTTACCCGCGTCGACGTGCGCGAGCACGCCGATGTTCAAGGTGGTCATGGATGCGTGGAACCTCGGTAGGAAGGGCAGGACGCTGGGTTGCCGCGAGGCTCTGCCGCATCTGGTCCTCCCGAGGTTCGTGGTGCCCCCATCCTGCCGCCGCCCGTCCTTCCCCGTCGAACGGTTTTCCACCGGTACGGCGAGGCGGTCACAATGCCGAGGTGAGAGCTCTGCTTTACCTCCTGGCGGGCGTGATCCCCGGCGCGGTCGCGGTGGCGATCACCGTGGCGGCGTTCGGGACGCCGTTCGCCGTGCTGCTGGCGGTGCCCGCCGTGCCGCTGGTGGCGTGGTTCGAGCTGTGGCGGCTGCGGTGGGCCGACCCAGGGCCCGTCGCCAGGAACCGGCGGCGCGAGCTCGGGCTCGGGCTCGTCTCGCTGGTGGCGCTGTGGTGGATCGACCTGATCCTGGTGGTGTTCGCCGTCGGAGGGCCGATCGTCCTGATCGTCTCGCCTGCCGTACAGGAGGATTTGGGGCCCGCGATCGTCGCGTCCGTCGCGGGAGTCGTGCTGGTGCCCGTCGGCATCCACGTCCTGATCATGTGGGGCAGGGCGCGCGTCCTGATGGTCAGGTCGCACCTGGAGCCCCGCAGGCTGGAGGAGGTCGTGGCCTCCAGGGCCAGGCTGGTCGACGCGTTCGAGGCGGAACGGCGCAGGATCGAGCGGGACCTGCACGACGGCGCGCAGCAGCGGCTGGTCGCCCTGTCGATGCGGCTCGGCCTGGCCAGGCTGGACCTGCGGGACGGCTCGCCCGCGGCGGAACAGGTGGCCCAGGCGCACGAGGAGGCCAAGAAGGCGCTGACCGAGCTGCGCGAGCTGATCAGGGGAGTGCATCCGCGGGTGCTGACCGACAGGGGGCTGGCGGCGGCCGTCAGGGAGGTGGCCTCCCGCTCGCCCGTCCCTGTGGAGGTCGAGGCGGACCTGGCGCGGTTGCCCGAGCCGATCGAGGCGACGGCCTACTTCGTCGTCGTCGAGGCGCTGGCCAACGTCGCCAAGCACAGCCAGGCCCGCACCGTGCTGATCAGGGTGCGCGACGGACTGGTCATGGAGATCAGCGACGACGGGGTGGGCGGCGCCGACCCCGCCAAGGGCACGGGGCTGACGGGGCTGGCCGACAGGCTCGCCGTCGTGGGCGGCAGACTGTCGCTGTCCAGCCCGGCAGGCGGGCCGACGACGATGCGAGTGGAGATCCCGTGCGGGTAGTGATCGCCGAAGACGCCGTGCTGCTGCGCGAGGGCGTGGTCGGCCTGCTCGAGAGGTTCGGGCACGAGGTGGTGGCCGCGGTCGGAGACGCCGCCGCCCTGCTCGAGGCGGTCGCCGAGCACCGGCCCGACGTCGCCGTCACCGACGTGCGGATGCCGCCCGGCTTCACCGACGAGGGCCTCAGGGCGGCGCTGGAGCTGCGCGAGAAGGGCCTGCCCGTGCTCGTCCTCAGCCAGTACGTCGAGCAGACCTACGCCGCCGAGCTCATGGACGCGGGCGAAGGCGTCGGCTACCTGCTCAAGGACAGGATCGGCGAGGTGACCGAGTTCGTCGACGCGCTGGAGCGCGTCGCCAGGGGCGAGATGGTCGTCGATTCCGAGGTCGTCAGGCAGTTGCTCGGCAGCCGCCGTGACCCGCTCCGGCGCCTCACGCCCAGAGAGCTGGAGGTGCTCGGACTGATCGCCGAAGGCCGCGCCAACGCCGCCATCGCCCGCGAGCTGGTCGTCACGGACGCCGCCGTGGCCAAGCACATCGCCAACATCTTCACCAAGCTTGACCTGCCGCCCGCCGCCGACGGGCACCGCAGGGTGCTGGCCGTCCTCGCCTACCTGCGGAGCTGAGCCTCCAGCGCGCGCATCCTGGCCGAGGCCAGCTCCAGCACCATGCGTGTGGCGGGGGAGAGGGCGGGCCCGTGCACGATCGCGAACGTGTCGTGCAGCGCCGGATCCAGCGGCGCCCACCGCAGGTTGCCCGGCATGCGGTCGGCCAGCCTGTGCAGCACGCCCCGCCACGTCACCGTCGCGGCCAGGCCGCGTGCCGCGATCTCCAGAGCCATCTCCGGATCCTCCACCTCCACCCTCGGCCGCAGCACATGGCCCGCCGCCTGCAGGGTGCTGGTGAGCGTGCGGCGGGTGGCGTCCTCCTCGCGCCAGCTGACGTTCGGCAGCACGAGCGGGCGCGTGGCCAGCTGCTCGGGTGTCACGGGATCCGACGGCTCGGTGCTGACGTAGACCAGCTCGTCGCGCATCACCGGCGTCACCGACAGCCCCTCGTCGGCGACGGGCACGGCCGCGACCGCCGCCTCCAGCCTGCCCCTGCGGACATGGTCGAGCACCTCGGCCGAGTTCTGGCCGATCAGCTCGACGCGGACGCCGGGGTGGCGCTCGAGGACGTCTGCCACCAGGTCGGCGCCCAGATAGAAACGGGCCGTCCCGAACAGTCCCAGGCGCACCGTGCCCGTCAGCATCTCGCGGACCGCTGCCACCGCCCTGCCCGCCTCGTCGACCGCGGCGATGGCGGCCAGCGCGTGCGGGCGGAGCGCGAAGGCGGCCTCCGTGGGGACGACGCCCCTGCCGACGCGGAGGAACAGGGTGACGTCGAGGTGCTGCTCCAGCAGGCGCACCTGCTCGGAGATGGACGGCTGGGCGTAGCCGAGGGAGGCGGCGGCCGCGGTGAGCGAGCCGTGCTCGAAGGTGGCGAGGAAGCAGCGCAGCTGGTGCAACGAGGTCATAGAGGTTTTCCCTTTGGATCACCAAGGAAATCAAGGCTACCTCGATGGCTCGATACTGCCTAGATTGCCCGCCATGGGAGTGCTGTGGTGCCTGATCTCCGCCGCGGGGTTCGGGCTGTCGCCGATCTTCGCCAAGGGGGCCTACCAGTCGGGCGTGAGCGTGACGGAGATGCTCACCGGCAGGTTCGTCATCGCCGCCGTCGTGCTGTGGGCCGTGTGCGCGTGGCGCAGGCCCGCTCTCCCCACGGGCAGAGTGCTCCTCACCGCCGTGGGGCTCGGCGGCATCGGCTACGCCGTACAGGCGCTGTGCTACTTCGGCGCCGTCGCCAGGATCGACGCCTCGCTGGCCGCGCTCCTGCTCTACACCTTCCCCGCCCTGGTGACCGCTCTGGCCGTGGCCCTTCGCAGGGAGTCGCTCGACCGGCGCAAGCTCGCCGCCCTCGGGTGCTCGGCCGTAGGCCTGGTGCTCCTGCTCGGCCTCGGCGGCGTGTCGGAAGGCGGGACCACGGGCGTGCTGCTCGCTCTCGGCGCGGCCGTCGCCTACTCGCTCTACCTCACCGTCGCCGACGGCCTGCCCGCCGGCGTGGACGTCTACCTGCTGTCGGCCATCGTGTGCACCGCCGCCGCGATCACCATGGGCTTCGCGGGAGGCTTCCAGCTGCCCGGCACGGCCGAGGGCTGGATGTGGACGGGACTGCTCGGCCTCGTCTCGACGGTGCTGGCCATGGCGACCCTGTTCGTGGGCGTGCGGCTGCTCGGCGCGCCGACCGCGGCCATCCTGTCGTGCGCGGAACCGGTGGTCACGCTCGCGTCCACGTCCGTCGTGTACGGCGAGAGCCTCACGCCAGGCCAGCTCGCGGGCGGCGTCGCCGTCCTGGCCGCGGTCCTGGTGCTGCGGCTAAACCTCGACTTTGTACGGCAGCGACAGCTCGTCGGCGGGAACGCCCCTGATACCCCAGTTCACAGCGGGCATCTCCACGATCGTTAGCTCCAGGTCGTCGGCGGGGATCCCGAGCGCCGGCGCCTTGGCGAACACCTCGCGGATCAGCGCCCGCTTGGCGTCGTCGCTGCGCCCGGTGAAACAGACGATCTCGACGATGAGGTAGGCCTCACCCCGCTGCGGGCAGATCAGGTCGTCGGCGTCGAGCAGCAGGAAACGGTGGAACCGCTTGCCCTCGGGCAGCCCCCACGCCTTCGTGACGCACTCGTGCAGCAGGTCCGAGACCTCCCGCTGCCGTCCCGCCCACACGTCACGCCGCCCGTAGATCTTCACCTGTGCCATGTCGGGCAATATACAGAGGTGGTAAGAATCCTCCTCGCCGATGACGAGGCCATGATCAGGGCCGGGGTCGCCGCGATCCTCGGCGTCGACCCGGCCTTCGAGGTCGTCGCGGAGGCGGGAGATGGCAGGGAGGCCGTCGATCTCGCCATCAGCCACCGGCCCGACGTCGCCCTGCTCGACATCCGCATGCCCAAGCTCGACGGCCTCGCCGCCGCGGCCGAGATCCGCAGGGTGGCGCCAGGCACCGCGGTCATCATGCTGACGACCTTCGGCGAGGACGACTACATCGCCAAGGCGCTCGACGTGGGCGCCAGCGGCTTCCTGCTCAAGGCCGGCGACCCGCGCGAGCTCATCGCAGGCGTCCACGCCGTCGCCGGCGGCGCCGCCTACCTCTCGCCCAAGGTCGCCCAGCGGGTCATCACCCAGCTCAGCGGCGGCAGGATGGGCCGCGGCGCGCACGCCCGAGACAGGATCGAGGTGCTCACCGACCGCGAGAAGGAGGTTCTCGCCCTGGTCGGGGAGGGCCTGTCCAACGCCGAGATCGCCGGGCGGCTGTTCATCGTCGAGGGCACCGTCAAGGCCTACGTCAGCACGATCCTCACCAGGCTGGAGGTCCGCAACAGGGTCCAGGCCGCGATCGTCGCCTACGAAGCGGGCCTTGTCCGCCAGGACCGATAGCCTGGTCCTTGATGTACCGACTCCTGTTCACGCAGGTCTTGCGGCGGTTCGACGCCGAGGCCGTGCACCACGCGACCGTCAGAGCGCTCGCGCTGCTCTCCACGTTGCCGCTGCTCAAGCGGCTGCTCCACCGATTCCTCGCGCCGAGCGACCCCGCGCTGCGGGTGACGGCCTTCGGCGTCCACTTCCCTGGGCCGCTCGGGCTCGCCGCCGGGTTCGACAAGGACGCGGCCTGTGCCGAGGCGCTGTCGGCGTTCGGGTTCGGGCACGTGGAGGTCGGCACGATCACCGCCCACGCCCAGCCGGGCAACCCGCGGCCCCGGCTGTTCCGCGACCTGCGGCAGCATGCGGTCGTCAACAGGATGGGGTTCAACAACGCGGGCGCCCATGCGGCGGCCCGCAGGCTCCGCCGTACGCGAGGCGTGCCCGTCGTCGTCGGGGTCAACATCGGCAAGACCAAGGTCGTGCCGGAGTCCGAGGCGGTGGCCGACTACGTCACCAGCGCCAAGGAGCTCGCGCCGCTGGCCGACTACCTCGTGGTGAACGTCAGCTCGCCCAACACGCCGGGCCTGCGCAACCTGCAGGCGGTGGAGCTGCTGCGGCCGCTGCTCGCGGCGGTCAAGGAGGTCGCCGACTCCACGCCGCGCCGTACGCCGCTGCTGGTCAAGATCGCGCCCGACCTGGCGGACGCCGACGTCGACGCGGTGGCGGATCTGGCGCTGGAGCTGGGGCTCGATGGGATCATCGCGACCAACACCACCATCCGGCATGCGGGGGAGAGCGGCGGGCTGTCCGGACGGCCGCTGAAGGAGCGCTCGATCGAGGTGCTGCGGCGGCTGCGGGCCCGCGTCGGCGACCGGCTCACCCTGGTGTCCGTCGGCGGCGTCGAGGACGTGGACGACGTGTGGGAGCGGCTGCTCGCCGGAGCCACGCTGGTGCAGGGGTACACAGGGATGATCTACGGCGGGCCGTTGTGGGCCTCCCGCATCCACCGCCAGCTGTCCCGCCGCCTGCGCCGCCACGCCACCACGGTGCCCGCGATGATCGGCCGCACCGCCCGCTGACGCCTCTCAGCCGCGAGCGTCTCCTCGTCGTGCTCGGAGCCGCGCGGCGAGGCGGCGGCCGGCCCGCTGCGCCGGGGCCTCCACCAGCCGGTACGTGAGCGCGACCGTCCCCAGCAACGCCGCGAGCACGGCCGCCCCCAATCCCGCCCGGTACGGCCAGGCGAGCGCGCCGGGGTCCGGCACCAGCCCGTCCACCACTTCGAGCAGGATCGGATGGATGAGGTACACCGAGTAGCTGACCACGCCCAGCCACGCCCAGAACCGCGGCACCGCCCGGTGCGCCAGCAGCATCCCGGCGGCGAAGGTGACCCACGCGGCGACGACGGCGTTCACCCACGGCCACGGGGACTCCTGGCCGTGCCAGACCCCCGCGGCGACCGCCGCCAGGGGCACCAACAGCACCGGCGGGAGCGTCCTGCTCCAGCCGATCTGGCCTGATCGCGCCCGGTAGAGCGCCGTGCCGGCGAACATGGCGGCCAGGATGGTCATGCTCTGCCAGGCGGGGATGCGCCCGTTGACGGCCGGCAGCCCCACCGCGACCAGCGCCAGCGCCGCCGCCCCCGCCCGCCGCGCGACGGCGCGGGAGCTCAGGACGCCCGCGAGACCGCACGCCCCCAGCGCGGTCACGCCCAGGGTGAGGCCGAGCGTCGCCGTCGCGCCGTGCGACAGCAGGATGGAGGGCAGCAGCCCTCCCGCCAGGAGGGCGACGGCGGCGAACCCGCACCCGACCTCCGCGCTGCGCCGCTGCAGGCCCGCCACGTACAGGGCCGTGACCAGGAAGTAGAACGCCATCTCGTACGACAGCGTCCACAGCACGTTGATGACGTTGGGCACGTTCAGGAGGTCCTGCAGCATCGTGGCGTGCCCGACGACGGCCGACACCGGCCGCTGCGTCAGCCACACGTGCATCGGGTCGACCCCCGTGACGGCCAGCACGCCCGCCGCGGCGACGGCCACCGCCCACAGCGGGTAGAGGCGGAAGAGGCGGCCGGTCCAGAACTCGGCCACGCTGCCCCCGCGCTCCAGCGACGCAGGCACCACATAGCCACTGACCAGGAAGAACACCATCACGCCGGACATGCCGGCGTTGAACCACGGCCCCGTGATGGGACGCAGCTCGGGGAACAGCGGATCGAGCGCGTGCTCGTACACGACCACCAGCGCGGCGACCGCCCGCAGCGCGTCCAGCCAACCCTGCCGGTTCGCGCGCGTGCCGGCCGTCGCCGGGACCGTCGTGGAATCGGCCCCCGTGATCTCCACCATGGCCGCCAGACCCTAGCGCGCGCATGCGTGGCTTGCCGCGATTGCGCCCCCAGCTGAACCGGGTCGAGGGGTTCGGTCAATAGCGCTGGGCGTACCAGGTCGGCGACTCGCCGAACATCTCCTTGAAGTCTCTGACGAAGTGCGCCTGGTCGGCGTACCCGAGCTCGGCCGCCAGCCCGGGCCAGTCGATCGGCACGCCCCGCGCCAGCCGCTCGGTGACCTCGTGCAGCCGGTAGCGGCGGATCACCCATTTCGGGCCCACGCCGACGTACTCCGCGAACAGCCGCTGCAGCTCCCTGACGCTCGTGCCGGCATGCCGTGCCAGGTCGTCGACCCTGGTGATCTCGGGGTGAGCGATGACCGTCGCGACGACGTCCGCGGCACGCTCGGCTCTGGCGTCGCGCTCGGGCAGCCGCGATCGCAGGAAGTCCTCGACCGTCGCGACCTCGACGGGGTCAGGCAGCGCGCCGGGGAACACCTGGCTCGCCTCGATCGACCGGTTCGTGATCGTCGAGGCGGAGGCGCCCAGGAACGGTCTGAACCCCCCGGGCCGGAACGCCACGCCGAACACGCCACCCGTCCCCGCCAGCACTTTGACCTGATGCCCGCTGTGGACACCCTGCACCGTGGCGCCGCCGTCGCGGAAGGTCAGGTGCACGTTCGGGTACGGCACGACGAGCTGGCGGTACGGCTCGTCGTACTCCCATGAGACCACCCAGTACCGGTCGACGAACGGCGCCAGGTCAGGCGAAGGGCTCGGGAAGGCGTGGTGCTGGAACCTCGCCCACGCCCCGGCGAGTTCACGGGTGTCTCGGGGCACGCGGCCGAGCTTACGTCGCGTTTGTTCAAGACGACCATGCGGGAGATGTGCTTTCTTGGGCGTCATGTCTGGCGAAGAACTGATGGCCCGCGCGGCCGCACCCTTGATGGAGATCGTCCGCGGCATCGAGCCCGACCAACTGGACGCCCGTACCCCCTGCGCCGAGTACGACGTGCGGAAGCTGGTCAACCACCTGCTGTTCTGGGGCCCCTCGCTCGAAGGGGCAGGGCGCGGAGAGATCGTGCCGCCGCCGGCCGGAGCGGAGACGGACGTGGACCTCACGGCGGGCGACTGGACGGCCGCCCTCGAGGCGAACGTCGAGCGCGTCGTCGCCGCCTGGAGCCGGGCCGCCGCGTGGGAGGGCACGACGCACATGGGAGGGCCGACCGAGCTCCCGGCGTCACTGGTCGGCGGAATGATCATGGGTGAGCTGATCGTCCACGGGTGGGACCTGGCACGCGCGACAGGCCAGAGCCTGACGTGGGACGACGACCTCATGGACTACGTGCACGACGAGGTCGGGAAGAACGCCGAACAAGGCAGGGCCATGGGTGTCTACGGCCCCGCGGTCGCGGTCGACGACGCCGCGCCCGTCCTGGACCGCGTCCTCGGCCTGACCGGCCGCGACCCCGCCTGGACCCGCTGAAGCCGCGGTCCGCGCCGGAGGTAGGTGGCGATCTCCCCTTTTCGGGGGTGCCGGGCCTGATACTGCTGTCGTAGCTTGTGGCAACCGTCGAGAGGAGTTGCCGCCATGGGCGCGACCAGCAACACCGAGATCTATCTCCAGGCGCGTGACCTGCTGCTCGACCTGGGCGGGCGCCATGCAGAGGCGGTCGAGCAGTTCGCGTGGCCGCAGCTCCAGGCCCCCTTCAACTGGGCCGTGGACTGGTTCGACGCGATCGCCCGCGGCAACGACAGGACGGCGCTGTGGGTGGTGGAGGAGGACGGCTCCGAGGCCCGCTACACCTTCGACGAGATGGCGCGGCGATCGGACCAGGTCGCGGCGTTCCTCGCGGCGCAGGGCGTCTCCCGGGGGGACCGGGTGATGCTCATGCTCAACAACCAGGTCGAACTGTGGGAGTCGATGCTGGCGGTCATGAAGCTCGGCGCGGTGATCCTGCCGGCCACCACCGCCCTCGGCCCCGCGGACCTGCCGGACCGCATCGACAGGGGCGGCGCCCGGTACGTGATCGCCAACGCGGCGGACACCGCCAAGTTCGACGACGTGCCGGGGGAGTACACGACGATCTGCGTGGGGGACGCCCCGCCGGGCTGGGCCGCCTATCGCGACGCGTACGCCGTTTCCGCGCCCCCCGCGGCGCACCCCGGCACCGCGCCGGAGGATCCGCTGCTGCTGTACTTCACCTCGGGCACCACGAGCAGGCCCAAGCTGGTCGAGCACACCCAGGTCTCCTACCCGGTGGGGCACCTAACGACGGCCTACTGGATCGGCCTGCGGCCCGGTGACGTGCACCTCAACATCAGCTCGCCAGGCTGGGCGAAGCACGCGTGGAGTTGCTTCTTCGCGCCCTGGATCGCCCAGGCCACGATCTTCGTCCACAACTACGGCAGGTTCGATCCCGCCGCGCTGCTGGCCCAGATCCGCAGGGCGGAGGTGACGACCTTCTGCGCGCCGCCCACGGTGTGGCGGATGCTGATCAAGGCTGACCTGTCCGGCGGCCCGGGCCGGCTGCGCGAGGTGGTCTCGGCGGGCGAGCCGCTGAACCCCGAGGTGATCGAGCAGGTCCAGCACCACTGGGGGCTGACGCTGCGCGACGGCTTCGGCCAGACCGAGACCACGCTGTCGGTCGGCAACGTGCCGGGCATGCCGGTCAAGCCAGGCTCGATGGGCCTGCCGGCACCGGGCGTGCCGGTGGTACTGGTCGACCCCATCACGGGCGAGCAGGCCGAGGAGGGCGAGATCTGCATCGACCTGAGCCGCAGGCCGGTCTCGCTCATGACCGGATACCAGGGGGACGAGCGACGCCACGCGGAGGCGATGGCCGACGGCTACTACCACACCGGCGACGTGGCCACCCGTGACGCCGACGGCTACATCTTCTACGTCGGCCGCACCGACGACGTGTTCAAGGCCTCGGACTACAAGATCTCGCCCTTCGAGCTGGAGAGCGTGCTCATCGAGCATCCCGCGGTGGCCGAGGCGGCCGTCGTGCCCTCGCCCGACGACCTGCGGCTGGCGGTGCCGAAGGCGTACGTCGCGCTGGCGGCCGGCTGGGAGCCGGACAGGGAGACCGCGCTGGCGATCCTGCGGCACGCCCGCGACAAGCTCCCCCCGTACCAGCGGGTGCGGCGGCTGGAGTTCTTCGAGCTGCCCAAGACGGTGTCGGGCAAGATCCGCAGGGTGGAGCTCCGCGGACGGGAGGAGGAAGCCGCCTCGGCGAAGTCCTCGCTCCCGGAGTGGCGTGATGACCAGTTCCCCGAGCTGCGCTCCTGAGGCCTGAGGAGGTGCCCGGGTCGCGGGCGGCCACGTGCACGGCGCATCGGCACGTCGGTGTGGGGGGCTCCCGCGGCACGCGGCGGTCAGCGGCGGGTCAGGGCGGCCCACAGGCGCGCCGTGCCGCTCCTGCGGCCCCAGGCGATCACCAGGGACAGGACGAGCATCGTGACCGGCAGTGCCACGCCGCTTCCGACGACGATGAGCTGGGTCAGCGACGCGCCCACCATCAGCCCGGACAACGCCAGCGCGGCGGGCCCGGCCAGCCTTGGAACGAGCAGGCCCACGACGCCCACGACCTCGAGCCCGCCCACCAGATAGCGGAACCAGTCGCCGATGCCGATGGCGTCGAAGGTGCCGGCGGACGGTTCCGCGCCCGTGAACTTCCCCATGGCCGCCAGGAGGAATCCGGCCGCCATGACGACCTGGAGGACCCACAGACCGACGTTGGCGATACGGCTTCCCGCGCTCCGCTCCGTGCGAGTAGATGCTGTCATGGTCATCGACGCTAGGTCGTCCACCCTGTCGCAGGAATGGAGGTATCTCCCGAGCGAGGGTGTACCCAGCCCCACCGCCCTCGTCAGCGGGCGGCGGCCGGTCCGGGAGATCGACGGCACTGGCACCAGGCGGGCGCGGGGCCTCAGATGCTGGGCCTGGTCGACGTGGCCGACTGGGTCATCTCGTCGAGGTGCTCCATCGCCGCCGCCACCTGCACCCGGCTGGGCCGGTGCGGGCGCCTCCGCTGCCAGGGCAGCGGTCCCGCCTGCGGACGGTACTCGACCCCGAGCGCGTCCAACCTGCCCAGGTGCCGCTCCAGCCGGTCCATGAAGTCGGACCCGGCCTCCCCGCCCCAGGCCACCTCGGCCAGCGCGCAGGCCCGCGGCCACGCCCGGTAGTCCAGCGTCCGGGCGTCGGAGATGCGCTCGCTCCACAGCTGCCCCTGCAACCCGACCACCCGCTCCCGCTCGCCGGGCTCCCATGAGGCAGGCGCGGGCTCGAACGAGGCGACGTCCGTCACCGTGATCGTGTCCCCGATGGCCATCGGCTCGTCGGCCGAAGCCGCCTCGGCGTAGTCGAAGTACAGCGGGAAGACGGGGGTCGCGACCACCTCGTGCCCCGCGGCGGCGGCCCTGCGTCCGACCCCCATACCCCGCCACGGCATGACCAGCGTGTCCTGCCTCAGCGCGCCGCTGACGAACGCCTCGTCCCACACGACGGCCCGCGCGCCGCGCTCGGCCAGCACGTCGGCCAGCCGCCGCAGGAACCAGGCGTGCAGCTCGCCCACGTCGGCCAGCCCGAGCGACTCCCGGTAGGCGCTGATCTCGGCGGAGGCCTCCCAGTCGTCGAGCACGCACTCGTCACCGCCGATGTGCACGTACGGCGTCGCCCCCAGTGCCTCGAGGAGCTCATCGAAGATCGTGGTGAGGAAGTCGACGGTCGGCGGCAGCGGCGACAGGATGGCGGGGGAGATGCCCCACCTGTCGAGCACCTCGAACCGCTCGCCCGTCGCCCCCAGCTCGGGGTAGGCGGCCAGGATGGCGCTCGCGTGGCCCGGCACGTCGATCTCGGGGACGACGACGACCTCGCGGGCCCTGGCGTACTGCGCGATCTCGGCCAGGTCGTCGAGGGTGTAGTAGCCGCCGTGCGGGATCCCGTCGTAGGCGGGCTCCTCGCGGTGGTAGTTGGTGGCGGTCCGAGTCCGGTGGGAGGCGACCTCCTGCAGACGCGGGTAGGCCCTGCTCTCCACCCGCCAGCCCTGGTCGTCCACGAGGTGCAGGTGGAGCCGGTTCAGCTTGTGGACGGCCATCAGGTCGATCACGCGCAGGACCTCGCGCTTGGGCAGGAAGTGCCGCGCCACGTCCACGTGCAGCCCGCGCCACGTGTGGGCGGGGGCGTCCTCGACGCGGACGCCGGGCACGACCCACGACTCAGCCGGTACGGCGCTGCGGTAGGTCGCGTCGGGAAGCAGCTGGTGCAGCGACTGCGCGGCGTAGAACGCGCCCGCCCTGCCGCCCGCGGTGATCTCGACGCCGCGCGAGCCGACGACCAGGCGGTAGGCCTCCTCGCCGAGCGACGGGTCCACCCTGACGTCGATCGCGCCGGTGTCGCCAGGGCGCAGGTCGAGGATCGGCAGCGCCCGCCGTACCGCGTCGGCCAGGTCGGCGGGGCCCGAGACGGTGGCCCCTACGGAGAGCTCATACGAACCGGACAGCGTGGACAGAACATTCGGGCGGGGCAGCAGCAGCGTGTTCATGCCGCAAATGATGTCACTTCAGGTAATTTTGCAAACCGTCCGCCAGACCCTGCGCGATCCGCTGCCGGAAGGCGGGATTCTGGAACTTGGCGGCCTCGGCGGCGTTGCGCATGTTGCCGCACTCGATGAAGATCTTCGGGACCGTCGACAGGTTCAGCCCGCCCAGGTCGCTGCGGAAGCTGAGCGCCTTCGACCCGATGTAGGTGGAGTACGGCAGGCCCGTCTCCTTCTTGAAGGCGTCACGCACCTTGATGCCCAGCTCGCGGGAGTCGCCGACGACCGGGTCGACCGGGCCGTTGATCTTCTTCGGCATGATGACGTGGAAGCCGTGATTGGCGGGCGCGGAGCCGTCGCCGTGGACGGAGATGGCCGCGTCGGCCCTGGTCTTGTTGCCGGTGGCGGCCCGCTCGGTGATGCAGGGGCCGACGCCGGCGTTGTCCTTGCGGGTCAGCTTCACAGTGGCGCCACGCGACTTGAGGATCTTGACGAGGCGCTGGGAGACGTCCCAGGTGAAGGCGGCCTCGCTGTAGCCGTCGTTGGTCGAGGTGCCGGTGGTGTCGCAGGCCTTCCACTGGGTCAGGACGTTGACCTGGCGGTTGATGGCCTTCGGGTTCCTGGCGTTGCCCCCGTTGTGGCCGGGGTCGACCACGATGGTCTTGCCCTCGAGCGGCTTCTGCCGCACCTGCGCCGCGGCGCCCGGAGAGCCCGCGACCGGTGGCTGGGCGGTCACGGGCGCGGCGACCCTCTCGCTGTTGGCGGTGCCGCCGCACGCGGCGGCGGCGAGGCCGCAGAGGGCGAGAGTGGAGGCAGCTAGAAAACGCATACGCTCCAAAATACGTGACGGGCAGGACTCACCAGGCGTGTTCGCCGACTTCCTGGCGCTGCAGCAGCGCCGCCAGCTCTCTCGCGTCCTCGGCGTCGAGCCCCAGCACCACGCGCGGGCGGCCCCACGGATGGTCGAGGGAGTGGGCCACATAACTGGCCACCGACTCGGCCCCGACGTCCGTTCCCCGTCCCCGTCCCGCGCGCCAGTGCGCCCAGGCGCGCTCGAGCTCGGCCGCCGCGCGCTGGGCGCATGACACCAGTTCTGGATCACGCATGACTGTCCCCCGGGTCAGATACAGCAGTGACCCGTCAGAGTTAACAACCGCGGCGGGAGGGCGCCCCGGTGTTTGACCAACGCTTAGGCGGGGCCTGTGCTCCGCCGTACGATCAGCTCGGGGGTGACCTGGCGCAGCCGGGCGACCTTGCCGGGGTCCTGGATCCGGTCGCTCAGCAGCGCCGCCGCCGAACGGCCCATGGTTCGCCTGGGCTGGTCGACGGAGGTGAGGGAGATGTGGTGGACGGCCGACAGGTGGGTGTTGTCGTAGCCGACCACCGAGAGGTCTTCCGGCACCCGCAGCCCGAGCTCGCTGGCCGCCGACAGCACGCCGAGCGCGACGACGTCGTTGGCCGCGAAGATCGCGGTGGGCCTGGGGTCGCGGGTCAGCAGCGCGCGTGCGGTGCGCCTGCCGCCCTCCTCGGTGCTGTCGCCGTGCTCGACCATGATGTACGGCGCGAGCGCGTGCCGCCTCATCGCGACCAGGTAGCCCTCGCAGCGTGAGGAGCGCGTGCCCTCGATGTGCGCGATGCGCTTGTGGCCGAGGTCGACCAGGTGGTCGATGGCCAGGCGGGCGCCGAGCTGGTCGTCGTCGACCACGATGTCGACGTTGTCGAGCTCGATGTCACGTTCCCCTACGACGACCGTGGGGGTGTAGGAGGTCGCCTCGATGAGGGTCTCGCTGGTCGGAGCGATGCCGAGCAGCACCAGCCCGTCCACTCTCAGCTCCAGGAACGCTTCGACGGCCTCGTCCTCGAAAGCCGGGTCCCATTGGCTGTTGCCGATCAGCATCCTGAGGCCGTCGCCGTGCAGGCTCTCCTGCAGGCCGTCCAGGAACTCGGCGTAGAACGGGTTGTGCAGGTCGGCCACGAGCGCGCCGACCAGGTGGGTGCGGCCCTCGACGAGACTGCGGGCCACGGCGTTGGGGCGGTAACCGAGCTCGCGCGCGGCCTGGAGCACGGCTTGCCGGCGATGCTCGCTGACGTGCGGGGATCCGCGAAGCACGAGCGAGACCAGCGATTTGGAGACGCCGGCGCGTTCGGCGACGTTGCGGATGGTGGGTCTCGGGCGAGGCAGGGTGTCTACTACCTCGACGACGGACGTGTTGACTGGCGGTCCTGACATGTGTCTCCCCCGCGATGCGTTGGATGGGCACCTGTCTCACCAAACGATCGAGGACGCGGCAGGGTACGGGCCCGAGCGTTATTAGGCATGGGCTCCGATAGTGTGCAGGTGTGACTTCCGGGAATTCCGCAGGCAGCGGCACCCGCCCTGCGCGGCGCAGGCTGAGCGTGGATCGGCGCCGTGAGGAGCTCATGGCGGCCGCCCTGGAGTTGTTCAGCGAGCGTGATGCCGAGGACGTCTCGATCGACGACGTCGCCTCGGCCGCGGGGGCGTCGCGCGCCCTCGTCTACCACTACTTCGGCGGCAAGCAGGAGCTGTACGTGGCCGCGCTCAGGAGCGCGGCCGAGCAGCTGGAGTCGAGGCTGCGCCCCCAGGGTGGCGGCCGTCCGCTGGAGGACCTGGCGCTGGGGCTGCGGCGCTACTTCGACTTCGTCGAGGAACACGCGGCGGGTTTCGCCGCGCTGCTGCGCGGCGGCCCCGCCAACCGGGCCGGCGAGGTCGGCGAGATCGTCGACGGGGTACGGCGGCGGCTGTTCCTGATGATCCAGAAGCAGATGCGCGTCGACGAGCCGAGCCCTGTGCTGCGCACGACCCTGCGGTCGTGGATCGCCTCGGTCGAGACCGCGGGTCTCGACTGGCTGGAGCATCGCGACATCGAGCGCCCGACGCTCGAGAAGATGCTCGTCGACCACATGGTGGCGCTGCTCGGCGTGGCGGCGACCTACGACCAGGGCGTCGAGCGGCTGCTTCGCGACCTGGCGTGACTCATGGCGAGGTCTGGCCCACCGTGGCCGACAGGCCGGGGGGACCGTACCGAACAGTGGACCTCGCGCACGCTCACCGCCGGTGACAGGGGAGGAAGGATGGCGCCGGGCGGGCGGCGCCAACTCCCGTATGCGTCCCCCGACGCGCGGGGAGACTCGACGTCGTCACGCGGGTGGACCGGGCCGTAGAACCTGGCCCACCGTGAACCCCCCTAAGGATCGTGACGACCCCGGACTTACTCCGAGCGCTGCTGCGGAATGCCCGCGAGCAGAGCACGAACCTCGGTCTCCCGGTAACGCCGGTGTCCCCCCAGGGTGCGAATCGACGTCAACTTACCCGCCTTGGCCCACCGCGTGACGGTCTTGGGGTCGACCCTGAACATGGTCGCGACCTCGGCGGGCGTGAGCAGTGGCTCGGCCTCGGGTGTACGAGCTGACATTTGTGCGGCCTCTCCTCCGTGTGGACCGGCTCAGCGATCCTGCGACTGCTTCTGCGCGTGTCACGGATGTCCCCCTATGGCCCAGCGCGTGCGGCTTTTCTGGGCCATATGCGGCATCACCCGAAGTGACCATACCGCCACGCAGAGCGATTGGCGAGCCCTTCTTTGACCCACTTGCCCGCCCACGTGGCGATGTCACGCTCGGTGATTCTAGCGACACGTTTCGTGGTATCGCAGTGAAAACGGCAAACTACTCAGTTCGCAGAAGCCAGCAGCCGCGACGCGTGACCTACTCATGCAGGTCAGACCGTTGTTTTGGGGTTCAGTTGGCAGATTCCAGAAGTTGCATTGACTTCCACCGCAAGATCACGCGTTGGTACATGGCGAAGGCAAGTTCTTCTTGACCTGTGTCCAGACCGGTGAGTGCGGCCGACAGCTCGGCCACGGACTGGTCGGCCTGCAGCGCCTCGTCGTCCATCAGGTGGACGAGGCCCCCGTAGTCGAGCTCGACCAGCGAGTGGGGGTGGAACTCCTCCAGCCACCTGGCGATGTCCTCCACCTCTATACCGGTGGCCACTTCGCCCACATGCCTGCGGATGACCTGCAGCGCCTTGGCCGAACGCCGCCTGGCCTGCGCCATGGAGGTGACGTAGATGAGGTTGCGCCCCGTGGTCGTCGTGGTGTCCTGGCCGTTGGCCGGCTTGCCCAGCACCAGCCACCGCTCGTTGCCGTCGAACGGCACGAACCACGCGGGAGGGACGTTCCACGTCGTCGTCCTGATGTGGGTGCGCAGCGCCGACGAGCCGCCCTGCCGCTTGTACTTGTCGAAGTCATCGGCGGTCTGCTCGGCGATCGTCTGCGGCACGAAGCTGTCCATCAGTTTCACAGGAGTGCTCCCACGAAAGTCTGAGAACGCCAGCCACGAGCGCAACCGGGTCTGCCAGGGACAGACATAGAGACGATCCTCGACACGCCGCAGATAGGCGTTGGGGCTCTCCTGGGGCGGAGCCGGGTGGGGAGGCTTCGCGAGCAGCCGCCGGATGGACTCGCCGTGCTCGGCGTCGAGCGCGGTGGCCCTGCGCGGACGGTCGCGTGACTCCGCGTATTCGGCCCAGGCGGCGCGATCCTGCTCGGGGAACGCGGTCAGCGGCTCGTAGACACGAAGGTAAGCGGCATAGGGCAGCACGGTGGCATCGTGTCACGAAGACAACCCGCTTGCACCGTTGTGGTCCACACTGAACGCTGCGACCTGGCCACTCGCGCCGGTGCATGGGGCGACGGCATGCCGTGCCGCCCTCTACCCTGAGAGGTGATCTCCGCCGCGAAGGGGCGGCGGACCGGACAGGGAGTCACTACCGTGACCGACGTCTTCGGGCTGTCCCACAAGGACACGCATGAGCAGGTCGTCTTCTGCGCAGACGAGCAGAGCGGGCTGCGCGCCATCATCGCCATCTACAACACCGCGCTCGGCCCAGCACTCGGGGGCACCAGGTTCTATCCCTACGAGAGCGAGCAGGCCGCGCTGGCCGACGTGCTCAACCTCTCCAAGGGCATGGCCTACAAGAACGCGCTCGCCGGGCTCGACCTCGGCGGCGGCAAGGCCGTCATCATCGGCGACCCCGCCACGCTGAAGTCCGAGGCGCTGCTACGCGCCTACGGACGTTTCGTCCAGTCGCTGAACGGCCGCTACTACACCGCGTGCGACGTGGGCACCTTCAGCGAGGACATGGACCTCGTCGCCCGCGAGAGCCGCTTCGTCACCGGTCGCACGGTCGCCCACGGCGGCGCGGGCGACTCCTCCATCCTCACCGCGTACGGCGTCTTCCAGGGCATGCGCGCCTCCTCCTCCTTCCTGTGGGATACGGCTTCGCTGCGCGGCAAGCGGGTCGGGGTCGAAGGCGTCGGCAAGGTGGGCCACCGGCTCGTCGACCACCTCGTCGACGACGGCGCAGAGGTCGTCGTCTGCGACGTCAACGCCTCGGCCGTCGAGCGGGTACGGCAGCGCCACCCCTCGGTCGAGGTCGTGGCGTCGGCGGCCGAGATGACCGCGGCCGACATCGACGTCTACGCGCCCTGCGCGCTCGGCGGTGCGCTCGACGACGCCGTGGTCGCCCGGCTCCGTGCGAAGATCGTCTGCGGAGGCGCGAACAACCAGCTCGCCCATGCGGGAGTGGAGAAGCAGCTCGCCGACCGCGGGATCCTCTACGCCCCCGACTACGTGGTCAACTCCGGCGGCGTCATCCAGGTCGCCGACGAGATCGAGGGCTTCAACATGGAGCGCGCGAGGGCCAAAGCGAGCCAGATCTTCGACACCACGCTCAAGATTTTCGGCATCGCGTCCGAGGAGGGCGTGCCACCGGCGGTGGCAGCGGATAGGCTGGCTGAGCGCAGAATGTCGGAAGTCGGGCGAATTAGGGCCATCTGGCTGGGCGGCTGACGCCCCACGTCCATACGACGTACCGAGCTGAGCGCAAAACAGGTACGGTAATAGGCGAACGAGAGACTGACGCCCAAAGTCATGGCGTCAGTGTGTGGTGCGTTAGCGACGAGGGGTCGGGGACGACCCCACACGAGGGGGTCGAGCCAATGGGGCGCGGCCGAGCAAAGGCCAAGCAGGTCAAGGTTGCTCGCCAGCTGAAGTACAACAGCGGTGGCACGGATCTTGAGCGTCTTCGCGATGAGCTCGGAGTCTCTGACTCCAACCACGATGACGACGCCGACGACCTCAACGACGAGCTGGCGGATCGCTATGCCGATTACGCCGATGACTACGGCGACGATGACGACGACCGGCCCTCCGGGCGTCGATAGCTGATCTGTTGTCGCGGTGAGCCCCGCGGGTGACCCACCCGTGGGGCACTTCCGCGTTTCCGCACTTTTCCCGAAGGCACACACGGCGGCGGTCCCTTCCGAAGCCAGGCTTCGGAAGGACCGCGCCCGCGAGCTAGCGGTAGCGCGCCTGGCCTGTGCCGCCCGCCACGACCTCGCCCAGCACCCACGACTCGAGCCCTCGCGCCGCGAGCAGCTCGATCGCAGGGTCGGCCACCTCGGCGGGGACGATCGCCGCCATGCCGACACCCAGGTTGAACGTGCGGTCCATCGCCTGCCGCTCGATCCCGCCGTGCCCGGCGAGCACGCCGAAAACGGCGGGAACCGTCCACGACGAGCGGTCGAGCAGCGCGTCGAGGTGCGGGGGAAGCGACCTCGACAGGTTGCCCTCGATGCCGCCGCCGGTGATATGCGCGTAGGCGTGCACCTCGAGCGCGCGGGCCAGCTCCAGGCAGTCGAGCGAGTAGATCCTCGTCGGCTCCAGCAACTCCTCGCCCAGCGGCCGGCCGAACTCGGGCACCTCGGTGTCGAGGGACAGCCCCGCCTGCTTGATGACGTGCCGTACCAGCGAATAGCCGTTGGAGTGGACGCCCGACGAGGCCAGGCCGAGCACCACGTCGCCCTCACGCACCCGGTCGGGGCCGAGCATCGCGTCGGCCTCGACGACGCCCGTGCCGGCGCCCGCCAGGTCGTACTCGTCGGCGCCCATCGCGCCCGGATGCTCCGCGGTCTCGCCGCCGACCAGGGCCGCGCCCGCCAGCCTGCAGCCCTCGGCCACGCCGCCGACGATCTCGGCGATCCGCTCGGGCACGACCTTGCCGCAGGCGATGTAGTCGGTCATGAACAGCGGCTCGGCGCCGCACACCACCAGGTCGTCGAGCACCATGCCGACCAGGTCGACGCCGATCGTGTCGTGCTTGCCGTACTGCTGGGCGAGCATGACCTTGGTGCCGACGCCGTCGGTCGAGGTCGCCAGCAGCGGCCGCTTGTAGCGCAGCAGCGCCGAGGCGTCGAACAGCCCGGCGAACCCGCTGGCGTCGTCGACCACCTCCGGCCGGCGCGAGCGGGCGACCTTGTCCTTCATCAGCTCGACGGCGCGCTCGCCCGCCTCGATGTCGACGCCTGCGGCCTCGTAGGTGCTCACTTGGGCGAACTCTCCAGTACGTACTTGCCGACGTTGTCCTGGTCGATCGGGATGGGGTACGAGCCGTCGAAGCACGCCCTGCACAGGCGCCCGGCGGGGATCGTGGTCGCCTTGGTCAGGCCCTCGAGCGAGATGTAGCCGAGCGAGTCGGCGCCGAGCGACTGGCGGATCTCCTCCACGCTGAGCGAGCCCGCGATGAGCTCGGCACGCGTGGCGAAGTCGATGCCGTAGAAGCAGGGCCAGGCGACCGGCGGCGAGGAGATGCGCACGTGCACCTCGCGCGCGCCCGCCTCACGCAGCATGCGGACGATCTGCCGCTGCGTGTTGCCGCGCACGATCGAGTCGTCCACGACGACCAGGCGCTTGCCCGCGACGACTTCCTTGAGCGGGTTGAGCTTCAGGCGGATGCCCAGCTGGCGGATGGTCTGCGACGGCTGGATGAACGTCCTGCCGACGTAGGAGTTCTTCACCAGGCCCTGGCCGTACGGGATGCCGCTCTCCTCGGCGTAGCCGACGGCGGCGGGCGTGCCCGACTCGGGGGTCGGGATGACCAGGTCCGCCTCGACCGGGTGCTCGCGGGCCAGGATCCTGCCCACCTCCACCCTCGTCGTCTGGACGCCGCGGCCCGCGATCGTGGTGTCGGGGCGGGCGAGGTAGACGTACTCGAACAGGCAGCCCTTCGGGTCGGCCAGGGCGAACCTGCGCGAGCGCACGCCGCCCTCGTCGATCGTCAGCAGTTCGCCGGGCTCGACCTCGCGCACGAACGTCGCGCCCACGATGTCGAGGGCGGCGGTCTCCGAGGCCACGACCCAGCCGCGCTCCAGGCGGCCGAGCACCAGCGGGCGGATGCCCTGCGGGTCACGGGCGGCGTAGAGCGTCTTCTCGTCCATGAAGACCAGCGAGTAGGCGCCCTTGACCTGCGGGAGCAGCTCGGCCGCGGCGTCCTCGATGGAGCGGGTGCGGTCCTGGGCCAGCAGGTTGGTGAGCACCTCGGTGTCGGTGGTCGCCCTGGTCACGCCTGGGGCCAGGCGCTCGGCCAGCTCGGGGGTGTTGATCAGGTTGCCGTTGTGGGCGAGGGCCAGACCACCCACCTCGGTCGAGCTCAGCGTGGGCTGCGCGTTCTCCCACACGCTCGAACCGGTCGTGGAGTAGCGGCAGTGGCCGATCGCGAGATGCCCGCGGAGCGTGCCGAGCACCGACTCGTCGAAGACCTGGGCCACCAGGCCCATGTCCTTGTAGATGAGGATGCGGCTGCCTTCGCTGACCGCGATGCCCGCGGACTCTTGCCCGCGGTGCTGCAACGCGTACAGCCCGTAGTAGGTGAGTTTGGAGACTTCTTCGCCTGGCGCCCAGACTCCGAAGACGCCACAGGCGTCCTTCGGTGCGCGGTCACGGGGGTCCAGGTCATGGCCCAGCAGGCCGTCGCCCTTCAGCACGTGGTTCAGTTTAGGTCGGCTGCGACGCTGCTCGCACACCAGGGGCCCTGATCACATCAGTTGACGTGTTCGTCCCGTATTGGAACGTTCTCCGATGATCTCTCTGCTGTGACCGCACCAACCCCATCTCGTCCGCCGCGTCCCCCCATTGGCGGGTCCTGGATTCCACCGCGTCCTCGGGTCTGTCGCGTTCCCGGGTCTGCCGCGTCCTCGGGTCTGTCGCGTCCTGGGGTTCGCCGCGCCCTGGGCTCCATCGCCTCCCGGGGTCCGCCGCGTCCCTCCGTTGGCGCGTCCCCAATTCCACCGCGTCCTCGGGCCCGTCGCGTCCTCGGGCCCGTCGCGTCCTCGGGCCCGTCGCGTCCTCGGGCCCGTCGCGTCCTCGGGTCTGTCGCCTCCTGGGGTTTGCCGCGTCCTGGGCTACATCGCCTCCGGGGTCCGTCGCGTCCTCGGGTTCGGAGGCGCACGGGTCCGTCGCGTCCTTGGGTCCGCGAGGCGCTCGGGTCTGTCGCGTTCTCGGGTCCGCGAGGCGCCTGGGGTCGCCGGGTCCGTCAGGACCGCGGGGTGCGCGGGTCTGCGGAGTCCCGGGCCGTCGGGATCCCGGCTTCGCAGGGTGTTCGGGTTCGTGAGGTCCAGGCAGAGGTCCGGGCATCAGAACTCGGGTTCACGGGGGTGAGGTGCCCGGGCATCAGAACTCGGGTTCACGGGATGTTCGGCTCCGTGAGGTGCCCGGGCAGCAGGATTCGGGTTCACTGGGTGTTCGGGTTCGTGAGGTGCGGGCATCAGGACTCGGGTCGGCTGGGTGTCCGGGTCGGGTGGGTTCTGTGGGTCCTCGGGTCGGCTGGTTCGGCTGGTCCCCCCGGAGGTGCGGCCGGGTTTCGCCGTAAGTGAAACGGTTGTTCGCTCCTGGCACGCAGGAGCCGGGGCAAGGCTCGCTCCGGCCGTTGCACATCCGCTCTGGGCGCTTGGCGCACTGTGACCCAAGGATCGCCACTCTTTTGCCGTGTCGCACCGTTTCGACGGGGTGTTCCGGGGGAGTGTGGAGTTCCGGCATGCCGACACGTCGGGGGAGACGTAGACCGTGACCACACCTGGAGACCCCAACCACCCTCGGCCGGGCCAGAGCCCGCGAGGCGGCGAGCCCACGGGCGATCCGACCGAGCCCAGCGCCGAGCGCAAGCCATCCGAGCCGGAGGCGGCTCCATGGCCTGACGAGGCGTCCACGACGCCGCACGGGGAGCCGATCGCGCCCGAGCCGCCCGCTTCCTCGGGGGAGGAGCCCACCAGGTGGGGCGGGCCGTACGAGCGTGAGTCCGACGTGCCCGTCTGGCCGACACCTGAGACGCCGAAGCCCTCCACACAGGGTTCGGAGGAGTCGAGCGGGGCGCACTCCACATGGTCCGAGGCAGAGGCGTCCCCGTCATGGTCGTCCGAGGAGTCGGAGTGGCCTTCCACGGCGTCGTCCGCGGAGTCCGCATGGGGCACGAGTGGCCCGGGCGAGCCGTACGGCACGCCGAGGCCTGCCGAGCAGTCCGCGTGGTCGGGTGGAGGGCCGGGAGACCAGTCGGAGTGGCCCGACCTGACCGAGCCCTCGTCGCCGGAACGGTCCCGGTCGTCGGGCAGCTACGAGCCGTCGGAATGGTCCGAGTCGTCGGCCCGATACGAGTGGTCGGAACGGTCCGAGCCGCCGGGGCAGCCTACGTCACCAGGTGGATACGAGTCGCCGGGGCGGCCTGCGTCGTCGGGTGGATACGAGTCGCCGGAGCAGCCTGCGTCCTTCGGGAGGTATGAGTCGCCCGGCGGGTACGAGTCGCCGGGGCAGCCGGCGTCGCCCGGGGGTCATGGGTCGCCGGAGCGCTCCTGGGGAGAGGGCTCCTGGGGTGGGTACGAGCGGGCGGAGCAGCCTGCCGAGCCTGAGCGGCCGATCCAGCCTGAGCCGCCGATCGAGCCGGGGCAGCCGGTCCCGCCTGAGCCGCCGTTCGTCCCCGAGCCGCCGATCTCCCCGGAGCCGCCGATCTCGCCAGAGCCCCCGATCGTGCCCGAGCCGCCTTCCGCTCCGGTGCAGCCGGACGTTCCCGAGCCGCCTGCCACTCCTGAGCCCGGCCACCCCGACCTGCCGTCCGCGCCCGAGGTGCCCTCGCCGAGCCAGGGCCGGCGGTCTCCCGCCGGAGGAGACGCCGACGCCGACCGTACGCAGGTGTTCACCGAGTGGGGCAGGCCGGAGCCCGGCTATCAGGTGCCAGGCTCGACGCCCACCTATCCCGGCTGGGCGGAGGACGACCAGACCCGCGAGATGACGCCGCCCTCAGGCCCTTCCAGGTACGACCCGCCGACCCCGTCCACTCCTCCGTACGGCCAGCCTGCGTATCCGGACTCGGCCGACACGAACCCGAGCCACCTGTCCGGCGCGTCGCCGTACGAGGGAGGCCCGAAGGAGTACCCCAGAGACCTTCCCGGCCTCGGTGGCGCCGCCGCAGGAGCGTTCGCCGCGGGCGGTCGGGGCGAGCCCGACCCGTCGACTCCCGGCGTCTCACCCTCCAGTCCGTACGGCGGAGCCCCAGGCACGGGGACCACGCCCTACAGCACGTCCCGTGAGCAGACCCCGCCGAGCGGCTCCCTTTACGGCGCGGGCCGGCAGGGCGGCGGCGCCTACGGAGGCCCCCAGCAGGGCGCCAGCCCGTACGGCGGCCCCCGGACCGGCGGCAGCCCACAGGGAGGGCTTCCCGGGCAGGGAGCCGGCCTGGGCGGCGCCGAGACACCAGGCGGCGGGCCCTACGGGACCGGCGCGTTCGCCGGCGAATCCCCCGGCACTCCGGGAACCCCCGAGCGCCCAGGCACACCGGGCATGCCGGGCTCTCCAGGCGCTTCGGGCGTCCCCGGCGCTCCCGGCAGCGGCGGCCACGAAGGCGGGACCCCAGGCGCCCCAGGAGGCGGCCCGTATGGCGGCGTTCCCGGCAGCCCCTACGGAGGGGGCCAGGGCAGCGGCCCCTACGGCAGCGGCGCCCAGGGCACCACACCCGAGGGAACGGCGCCCGGCGCCTTCGAGACGCCCCCGCCGTACGCCGCCCCCGCCGGGGGAGCCGTCTACGCGCCTCCGCCCGGCGGCGCGGCCCCGTACCAGGGCGCCGGCTGGCGTCCCGCCAAGCCGGGCAACGGGCTGGCCACCGCTTCGCTGGTCCTGGGCATCGCGAGCCTGTTCCTGCTGCTGGTGTGCTTCACGGGTGTGATCACCGCGCTCGTCGGCCTCGTTCTGGGCGTGATCGCCCTGTCCAAGGGCGGCAGCAAGGGCAGGGCGTGGGTCGGCATCGGTCTCAGCGTGCTCACGCTGGTCCTGGCGGTGGGCGCGGCCATCTGGGTCTCCAACTACTTCGCGGAGTGCTCAGGCCTGCCGCAGCAGCTGGCCGAGCAGTGCGTGGAGAGCAAGATCCCGTGGCTCAACCGCAACTAGACCGGTAGATGGCCGGACAGGTCGGCACGGGCGCCGCTCGCGTGAACGGCGCCCTTCGCCATCGCCTCCGACCAGGTGATGCGGCCGACCGCGAGTTGGAGCCAGGTGCGCGGGTCGGTCTCGATGACGTTCGGCGGGGTGCCGCGCGTGTGCCGCGGTCCCTCCACGCACTGCACGGCCGCGTACGGCGGGACCCGGACCTCGACCGTCCGCCCGGGCGCCTTCTCCACCAGCCGGTCGAGCAGATGCCGTACGGCGAAGCGCCCGGCCTCCCGCTCCGGCTTCAGCCCCTTGTCGTAGGCGGCCATGACGGCCGCGACGCACGCGTCCACCAGAGCGGACGCGGGCCCGTCGAACGGCGGCTCGTCGAGCGCGACCAGCTGCGCGTCGAGCGCGGATCTGAGCTTCTCCTGGTCTATTTTGCGTGGCGCCATCCTCCTATTCTCTCCCGGGTACTCTCCCGGGAAGGGTTCATCGGAGAGGCGGCCTTCGTTCACCTCAGGTTTCAGCGGTCGCCGTAGCGTCCCGGCGGAACGACCGCGTATTTGATCTGGAGGACCCGTGTCGAACCTGGGCAGGCTGCTGCCGCTGCTCTCGACCCCGCACAAGAGCGGTCGAAGCGCCCTCACGTGCCAGTTCCGTTGCGGCAACGCCTGCGCGCACGAAGTGGCCAACACCAGTGACAACACCTATTTCGGTGACATCGCCGCACAGGCCCTGTCACGTCGTGGCGTTCTGCGCGCGGGTGGGGTGGGAGCCCTCGGAGCGCTGGTCGTGGGCGCGGGAGCCGTACCGGCCTTCGCCGACCCCGAGGCGCTCGGACAGCAGGGCGAGTACGGGCACGGCCGCGGGTCCCTGACCTTCAGCCCTGTGGCGCCCAACACCCTTGACGCGGTGACCGTCCCCGAGGGCTACGCCTCGGCGGTCGTGGTGCGCTGGGGTGACCCGGTGCTGCCGGACGCTCCCGCGTTCGACTTCGACAACCAGACGGCTGACGCGCAGAACAAGCAGTTCGGCTACAACTGCGACTTCGTGACGATGTTCCCGATGGGCCGTGACCGCGCCCTGCTGTGGGTCAACCACGAGTACACCGACGAGAACCTCATGTTCCGCGGCTACTCGGGCGGTGCCACCGCCACCGAGGAGCAGATCAAGATCGCGCTGGCCGCGCACGGCGGCTCCGTCGTGGAGATCGAGCGGGTGCGCGACACGGGCCAGTGGGAGCTGGTCACGCGTGGTCGCCGCCGCTACAACAGGCGCATCACCGCGCAGACGCCGATGCGGTTCAGCGGGCCCGTCGCGGGCGACGACCTGCTGAAGACGGCCGCCGACGCGGACGGCACCAAGCCGATCGGCATGCTGAACAACTGCGCGGGCGGCACCACCCCCTGGGGGACCGTGCTGACCGCCGAGGAGAACTTCGACCAGTACTTCGTCAACGGCGACAAGAACGACCCGAAGATCGCCCGCTACACCATCCCGACCAGCGCCGCCTCCAGCAGCCGCAGGTTCGACCGGGTCGAGGAGCGCTTCGACCTGGCCAAGCACCCGCACGAGGCCAACCGTTTCGGATGGATCGTCGAGATCGACCCGTTCGACCCCGACTCGACCCCGGTGAAGCGCACCGCGCTCGGCCGCTTCAAGCACGAGGCCGCCAACACCACCCTGACCAAGGACGGCCGTCTCGCGGTCTACATGGGTGACGACTCGCGCTTCGAGTACATCTACAAGTTCGTCTCCAAGCAGCGCTACATCCCCGGATACGACCGGCACAACCGCACGCTCCTGGACGAGGGCACCCTCTACGTCGCCAAGTTCACCGGCGACAGCCCCGCCACGGAGATCGACGGCTCCGGCAAGCTGCCCGCCGACGGCGTCTTCGACGGCTCGGGCCAGTGGATCCCGCTGGTGAGCGGCACGAAGAGCTTCGTGGACGGTATGACGGCGGCCGAGGTGCTGGTCTTCACCCGCGTCGCGGCCGACAAGGTCGGGGCCACCAAGATGGACAGGCCCGAGGACATCGAGCGCAACCCGGTCAACAAGGCCGTCTACGTGGCGCTCACCAACAACACCAACAGGACCGCCGCGCAGGTGGACGAGGCCAACCCGCGCCCCTCCAACAAGCACGGCCACGTGCTGGAGATCGTGGAGCGTCGCGACGACGCGGGGTCGACGGCCTTCGCCTGGTCGATCCCGCTGGTTTGCGGCGACCCGAAGGACGCGACGACCTACTTCGCCGGGTTCGACAAGACGAAGGTCTCGCCGATCTCCTGCCCGGACAACCTGGCGTTCGACAAGGACGGCAACCTGTGGATCTCCACCGACGGCAACGCGCTGAAGGCGAACGACGGGCTGTTCGTCATGCCGGTGCAGGGGCGGGAGCGCGGGTACGTCCGCCAGTTCCTGACCGTTCCCGTCGGGGCCGAGACGTGCGGTCCGCTGGTGACCCAGGACCAGCGCAGCGTGTTCGTCGCGGTGCAGCACCCCGGTGAGCTCGACGGCGCCACGCCGGAGGCCCCGGCCAGCCGCTGGCCCGACGGCGGCGCCTCGCAGCCGCGGCCGTCGGTGGCGGTGACGTGGCACACGCGCGGCAAGAAGATCGGCTCCTAGCCGGCACTTCCTCAGCCCGTGACCTTCCACGGTCACGGGCTGAGGCCCTTCATGGGCGATCCCCGTGCGGGCAGAACCGCTTGACCTCAAGTTAACTTGAGCCCCTACGGTCGTCCCCATGGACATGGAAGTCACCGCCTGGAACCAGCTCTACGGCGCCATGAACGCCCGGCAAGAGCGGCGCCCCTTCTCGATGGCCACCCTCCGCAGGATCGGCGGCTTCGCCCGTCCCCACAGGACCCGACTCGCCCAGTTCCTCGCCCTCAGCCTCGTCATGGCCGCCCTCGCCGTGGCCGCCCCCGTCCTCGCCGGCAGGGTCGTCGACGCGATCGTCAAGGCGCAGCCCCTCGACGTGGTCGTCCGGCTGGCCGTCCTCATCGCGGGCCTGGCGGTGGCCGAGGCCGGTCTCGGCCTGCTCACCCGCTTCCTTTCCGCCAGCATCGGCGAGGGGCTCATCCTCGACCTGCGCACCGCCGTGTTCGACCACGTGCAGCGCATGCCGGTCGCCTTCTTCACCCGCACCCGCACGGGCGCCCTCGTCTCGCGGCTCAACAACGACGTGATCGGCGCCCAGCGCGCCTTCACCGACATCGTCTCCAGCGTCGCGGGCAACGTCGTCACCCTGGTGCTGACCCTCATCGTGATGATCGGCATCTCCTGGCAGATCACCCTGCTCGCGCTGCTGCTCCTGCCGGTCTTCGTGGTGCCGGCCAGGCGCATGGGCGGCCGGATCGCCAGGCTGCGGCGCGAGGCGGCCGACCACAACGCCGCCATGGGCACCCAGATGACCGAGCGGTTCTCCGCTCCTGGCGCGACGCTGGTCAAGCTGTTCGGCCGCCCTGCCGGCGAGTCGGCCGAGTTCGCCGGCCGGGCCCGCAGGGTGCGCGACATCGGCGTCCGCACCGCCATGACCCAGTCGCTGTTCGTCACGGCCCTGACCCTCGTCTCGGCGCTCGCCCTGGCCCTGGTGTACGGCCTGGGCGGCTTCTACGCCCTCGCCGGCCGGCTGGACCCCGGCTCGGTCGTCGCGCTCGCCCTGCTGCTGACCAGGCTCTACTCCCCGCTGACCGCGCTGGCCAGCGCCCGGGTGGACGTGATGAGCGCGCTGGTCAGCTTCGAGCGCGTCTTCGAGGTGCTCGACCTGGAGCCGCTGATCAAGGAGAAGGCTGACGCCCGCGAGGTGCCGGAGGGCCCGGTGTCGGTGGAGTTCGACGCCGTCCGCTTCGCCTACCCCTCGGCTGACAAGGTGTCGCTCGCCTCACTGGAGGAGGTCGCCGCGCTCGACTCCCGCGGCGGGGTCGAGGTGCTGCGCGGGATCTCCTTCCGGGCCGAGCCGGGCCAGATGGTCGCTCTCGTCGGATCGTCGGGCGCGGGCAAGTCCACGATCGCCCAGCTGCTGCCCAGGCTCTACGACGTGGACGAGGGCGCCGTACGGCTGGGCGGGGTGGACGTCCGCGACCTGACGGCCGACTCCATCAGGGACACGCTCGGCATGGTCACTCAGGACGGGCACCTGTTCCACGACTCGATCAGGGCGAACCTGCTGCTGGCCCGTCCCGAGGCCACCGAGGACGAGATCTGGGACGCGCTGCGCAGAGCACGGCTCGCCGAGCTCATCGAGTCGCTGCCGGACGGGCTGGACACCGTGGTCGGCGAGCGCGGCTACCGGCTGTCCGGCGGCGAGCGGCAGCGGCTCACCATCGCCCGCCTGCTGCTGGCCCGTCCCAGGGTGGTGATCCTCGACGAGGCGACCGCCCACCTCGACTCGACCTCCGAGGCGGCGGTGCAGGAGGCACTCGGCGAGGCCCTGGACGGCAGGACCGCGATCGTGATCGCGCACCGTCTGTCGACCGTCCGCGCGGCCGACCTCATCCTGGTGGTCGAGGACGGCCGGGTGGTGGAGCGGGGGACGCACGCCACGCTGCTGGCCGAGGACGGCAGGTACGCGGAGCTGCACAGGACTCAGTTCGACGCGCCGGCCATCGCGGCCTGAGCCGTACGGCGCAGTGAGTAGAGGCTGACGGGGATGCCCACGGCCACGATGACCGCGGCGATCACCAGCGTGGACTGGTAGGCGGCGAGGAAGGAGGTCTCGGCCTGCCTGGCGTTGAGGATGGCGCCCAGGACGGTGATGCCGAGCAGGCCGAACACCTCGCGGGAGACGTTCAGGACGCCGGACGCCACACCCGCCCGCCCCGAGGGCAGAGCGCCGAGGATCATCGTGGTCAGCGGGACCAGCATGCCGCCGCCCAGGCCGTACAGCAGGAACCAGGGGAGGACGTCGAGGTAGCCGCCGCCGGCGCCGACGAACGAGATGCCGAGCACGGACGTCGCCATCAGCCCCAGGCCGAGGGCGACGGTGCGGCCGTTGCCGAGCAGGCGGGCCAGGCGCTGGGCCTGGATCGCGACCGCGGCCATGAGCAGGGCCATCGGGACGAACGCGGCGCCGGCTTCGACGGGGGAGAAGCCCAGCGAGTTCTGGAGCCAGAGGGCGCTGAAGAAGTAGATGCCGAACACGCCGAACGACCACAGGCCCATCGCGAGCGTCCCGCCGGTGAACACGCGGTTCCTGAAGAGGCTCAGGTCGATCATCGGCTCGGCGGACCTGGTCTCGACGAGGGCGAAGGCGACGGCGGAGCCGACGGTGACGGCGGCGAGCGGGAGCGTCCATCCCTCGATGAGGGCGTAGGTCAGGGCGAAGAGCGCCACGGCGGAGGTGCCCAGCCCGGGCAGGTCCAGCCTGCGCCGCACCCGCTCGGCGTCCGGCTTGATCGCCCACACGGCCAGCGCGAACGTGGCCACGCCGATGGGCGCGTTGATCAGGTAGATCCAGCCCCAGTCCAGGTGCTCGCTGATGAAGCCGCCGGCCGCGGGGCCGAGCGCCATCGACAGCGCGCCTGACGCGGTCCAGATGCCGACCGCGGTCCCGCGCTCGCGGGGGTCGCGGAAAGTCGCCGAGATGAGCGCCAGCGCGGTCGGCGTGAGGAGGGCGGCGCCCACGCCCTGCACGGCCCGGGCGGCGATCAGCGTGCCGCCGTCGGCCGCCAGCCCCGCGCCGATCGAGGCGAGCGTGAAGACGGCGAGCCCGCTCAGGAACGTCCTGCGCCTGCCGAGCACGTCGGCCAGCCGGCCGCCGACCAGCATGAGCCCGGCGAACACCAGCATGTACCCGGTCGCCACCCACTCCAGGCCCGACAGCGTCAGTCCGAGATCTCGCTGGATCGTCGGGAGGGCGACGTTGACGATGTTGTTATCGAGATATGTCGTGAAGCTGCCGAGTGTCACCGCGGCCAGGGCCCACCATCTCATCGCACTGCCTCCTATACGCCGTACTTGTACGACGTATAGTTGAACTTGTACGTCGTATAGTTGTCAACCGTGATGGGAAAACTGACCGCCGAGGCGATCGTCGACAAGGCGCTCGAGATCGGCGACACCGAAGGGCTCGACGCGGTGACCATCAGGCGTCTCGCCGCCGACCTCGGGGTGACGCCGATGGCGCTGTACTGGCACTTCAAGAACAAAGAGCAGCTCATGGTCGGCATGGCCGACCATCTGATCGCCGGGTTCGCCCCCCAGGCGGCCGACGAGCGTCCGTGGCAGGAGCAGCTACACGACCTCGTCCTCGGACTGATCAGGGTCCTGCGCCGCTACCCGTGCGCGAAGACCCTGCTGGAGCAGATCGACCAGACCGCCGTGCCGCACTTCCTCGCCGTCTGGGACCGCGCTCTCGGCCTCGCCCACTCGGCCGGGTTCAGTCACGAGGAAAGCTGCGTGATCACCAAGTACCTGCTGCAGAGCGCCATCGCCATCGCCGACGCGCCCGTCCACTTCAGGCCTGGCCGTACGCCGGAGGAGGTCGCCGAGCTGGTCAGGGTCAAGAGGCTGTCCCTGCAGACGCTGCCCGCCGAGAAGTACCCGAACCTGGTGGCGATGGCCCGCCCCATGGTGGAGGGCATCAGCGAGGAGTTCTACGACAGCTTCGGCGTGGATCTCGTGCTCGGCGGCATCGCCGCGCTCGCCGCCCGTCGATAGGCTGCGGGGCATGACGTTCCAGCTGGTCTGCGAGATCGAACCGCCCACCAAGCCCGACCTCACGCACGTCCGGCACCAGATCGGCACCCTGGGCAAGCTCGCCCATTCCTTCCTCATCCCCGACAACCACATCGGCAGGGCGACGGTCTCCAGCGTCGCCGTCGCGCACGAGGTCCAGGCGATGGGCGGGCGGAGCATCGCCTGCCTCAACTCCCGCGACCGCAACCTGCTCGGCCTGCGCCGCGATCTGCTCACCGCGGCCGCCTACGGCGTGGACCGGTTCCTCTTCGTGTTCGGCGACAAGCCGACGAGCGGCAACAGGACCAGCGACCTGACGGTCCGTTCGATGATCGAGGAGGCGAGGGAGTTCTCGCCGTCCTTCCGCGTGGGCGCGGCCGCGGGGCTGCGGCCGCTTCCCGTGTGGAAGCGCGCCGCCGACTTCCTCTTCGTCCAGGTCAGCTTCTCCCTCGACGCGCTGCTCAGATGGCGCGAGGCCAACCCCGTCGACGTGCCCGTCTACGCCGGGGTGATGGTGCTGGCCAGCCAGGCCCACGCCGAGCGGCTGGCGGCGGCCATCCCCGACATCGACATCCCCTCCGAGCTGGTGGAACGGCTGGGCGGAGACCGTATGGCGGGTGTGGAGGCGGCCTGCGAGCAGGTTCTGCGCATCCGCGACTCCGGAGCCTTCGACGGTGTCCACCTGATCCCCGTCACCCGCTACCGCGACGTCGAGTCCCGCCTCCACGCCGCCCTCTGACGCCCCGGCGGCCGGTCAGTCCCAGCGGCGGGCGTTGCCGGCGTGGATCCCCTGATCCTTGATCACGCAGAACGGCAGCCCCGCCGGATCCCGCATCACCCACCACTGCGGGGCCTGCCGTACGCGGGTCGCGCCCAGCCCTTCCAGGCGCGAGACCTCGGCCTCCAGATCGTCGGTGTGGAAGTCGAGGTGCACCCGGGGCTCTCCGTCGCCCAGCCGCTGCACCAGGAGCCCGAACTCCTGGCCGGGCAGCATGCCGCCGTGGTACTCGGGGTTCTGGGGAATGCCGGGCAGGTCGTGACCCGTCGCGCCTCGCCAGAACGCCAGCTCCTCGTCGTGGTCGTGCGCGGGCACGTCGATCACGGCCAGGTGCAACCTGCTGTGGTGCGCCATCTGCCCCTCTTCCCGTCTGCTGGGCGGGTCGTTCACGTCCTCGCCACGTTCTCCACCGCCGATCATCGTACGGCGCGCGGGCTCCGGGCCAGCGCGGCGAACAGGCCGCCCGCCAGCGCCACGCCGAACAGCACGCCGTACGTCAGCCGGAAGCCCGCCATCAGCTGCTCCACCGCCACCGGTGACAGCCTCGACAGCGTCCCCGCGTACACCTGCGCGCGCAGAGCGGGGGAGACCGCGCTGGTCAGGACGCTCAGCGACAGGCCCACGCTGATCACGATGCCGACATTCATGACCATCAGCCTGAAGCCGTTGACGACCCCCAGGCTCCCCGCCGGCAGGGCGCTCATCACCTGCGTGGTGTTGCCGGTCAGGAACGTGCCGCTGCCGCATCCGGCCAGGAAGAGCCCCACCCCGATGATCCAGTACGGCGTGCCCGCGCGCGCCGCCGCCATCAGGACCGCCAGCCCCGCCGCGCTGAACAGCGACCCCCCGATCGACAGCGCGTACGGCGAGACCCGACGCCCCAGCGCGCCCGCGATGGGCGAGGCGAGCGCCATCCCGACCGGTACGGGCAGCACGCTCAGGCCCGCCGTGAACGCGTCGACACCACGAGCAGCCTGGAAGTGCAGCGCGACCACGAGGATCAGCGCCGCCCTGGCCAGCGCGTTGCAGAACGAGGCCAGGTTGGCCCAGACCAGCATCCGGCCGCCGAACAGCCGCAGGTCGAGCACCGGATGTGAGGCCCGCCGTTCGACCAGGAGGACGAGCGGTGCCAGGACGGCGGCGACCACACCGCCCACGATCACCACGGGACCGCCGTTGCCGATCTCGGACAGCGCCAGCAGGAACGCGGTGAGCGCGGCGAAGATGAGCAGGTTGCCGAGGGCGTCGACGGGCTCGCGGGGGCCCCTCGGCATCCTGCGCAACGTGAACGCCCCCCAGAGCAGGGCGACCACTCCCGCGGGGACGTTCACCCAGAAGATCCACTGCCAGCCCGCCGCCTCCGCGATCAGGCCGCCGACGGTGGGTCCCGCGAGCTGCGCGATCGAGAGGGTGCCGATGTAGACGCCCATGCCCTGGCTGAGCCGGTCCGGAGGGAAGGCGTCGGTGATGATGACGGTCCCGTTGGCCAGGATCATCGCCGAGCCGATCGCCTGCAGGACCCGCATCGCGACCAGGAACCACACGTCGGGCGCGAGGCCCGCGAGGAGCGAGGCGACGGTGAAGAGGGCGAAGCCGGCCAGGTAGACCTCCCGCCGGCCGAGCAGGTCGGCGACCCTGCCGAAGAAGACGAGACTGGCGGTGTTGACGAGCAGGAAGGACAGGAGGATCCAGCTCGACTCGAAGGGGGTGGCGTGGAAGTGGCGGACGACGGCGGGCAGGGCGACGTTGAGGGTGCTGCCGGCGATCCCGATCAGCACCAGGCCGAGGCTGGTCACCGAGCAGACGCGCCAGGCGTAGCGGAGCCGGAGAGTGTAGTCGGGGGAGACGGCGACCATGCCTCCCACTATGACGTACGACGTACGTCCGTTTTATCCGGCCCGTAGGAATCCGGCCGAGTGTCGTTCAGCGGGCCCGTTTGCGCAGGCCCTCCAGGTCGTGGACCATCACCCGGCGTCGCCCCGTCTCGATCAGCCCCCGGTCCCGCAACGTCCGCAGCGCCTTGCTCACCGCCTCCCGCGAGGCGCCCGTCCACCCCGCCAGCTCGTCCTGCGACAGCGGCAGCGACACCCGCAGGCCCGAGTTCGTCGGCTCGCCGTACCGTTCGGCCAGCTCCACCAGCCGCGTCGCCACCCGGCCCGTCGTGTCGAACGCCCCGTACTCGATCCGCTTCCTGTCGGAGTCCCTCAGCCGCTCCGTGACCAGCTGCAGCAGCAGCACCGCCACCCGCCCGTGGGCCCGCAGGAACCCGGCGAAGTCACGGACCACCACCCCTCCGACGGGCTCCAGCGCCGTGACGGTCGCCGACCGGGCAGAGCCGTCGATGGCCGACATCTCGCCCAGCAGCCCTCCGGGACCGCGCACCGCCAGCACCACCTCCGTCCCTCCGCTGGTGTGCGAGGACACCTTGACCCGCCCGTCGAGCAGGAGCAGCACCCAGTCGGAGGTGTCGCCTTCGGTCATCACCACCTCGCCACGCTCCCAGCGCCTCGGCCGTCCCGCGGCCTTCAGGGCCTGGATCTCGTCTGGCGTGAGCATGGACAGGAACTCTCCGGCCTCTGCGGTCATGACCTGATTATGCGGGGCAACGCGGTCAACACGTATGCCTCCACCTCCTGCGCCTTGCCCTTCAGCCGCAGCGCGCCGAGCGGCGTGGCCGAGACGTCGTCGCCGAGCTGGGCGAGCGTGGTGGAGCCGATCACCACCGTGCCGGGCTCGGCCATGCTCTCCAGCCTGGCCGCCACGTTCACGGCGTCGCCCATCGCGTTGAAACCGCGCAGCTCAGGACTGCCGATGTTGCCGACGAGCGCCATGCCGGTGTTGATGCCGACCCTGAAGGTGGGCCACCCGTCGGCGGCGACCTCCATGGCCGCGTCCTGCATCGCCAGCGCGGCCCTGCACGCGGCGAGCGCGTGGTCGGCCTGGGTGGCGGGCGCGTTGAAGAGTGCGAGCAGCGCGTCACCCACGAACTGCACGATCGTGCCGCCGTTGTCGAGGATGCAGGGCACGGCGGCGGTGTGGTACCTGTTCAGCATCTCGACGATCTCGCCCGGCGTGACCCGCTCGGAGAACGTGGTGAACCCCTTGAGGTCGGCGAACAGCGCGGTCAGCTCGCGCAGCTCGCCGCCGAGCGCGGCCTGCCCCGGGTCGGCCAGCAGGCGGTTGGCGACGTCGGGCGACATGTACTGCCGGAAGAGGGTGTCCAGCTCGGCGTAGAGGCGGGCGTTCTCCAGCGAGATCGACAGCTGGCTGGCGAGGGTCGAGGCCAGGGCCTCGTCCTGCGCGGTACGGCCGAGCGGGACCTCCAGCGCCCCGGCCAGATGGCCCTTCACGGTGAGCGGGTAGGTGATGAGCCCGTCACGCCTGATGGGCGTGGTGCCGCTGAAGACGTACTCGCGCGAGCCGATGCTCACCTTGCCGTCGGCGACCAGGCCGATGCGGACGTCGCCGTAGGCCCGCCGTACCCGCTCCAGAGCGCTGGTCAGCAGGTCGGATTCGGCCAGCCGTACCCTCGTCTGGGTGCCCACGTCGACGAGCGCGGCGAGGCGCTCGGACAGCTCGCGCTCGCTGGCCAGCGCCTCGCCCGCCCGGTCGAGCACCGCCGCCTGCCCCTCGGTGAGCTGGAAGCGCCCCGCCAGCCGTACGGCGGGCAGTTTCGTGCCCTTGCGGACGTGCTCGACCAGCTCCTCCAGCGCCTGCTCGTACTGCGCCTGGATCCTGACGACGGTGGCCGACAGCGCCACCGAGTCGAACAGGCCCGCGCTCGACCCCTCGCGTCTGAACTGCAGGTAGGCGCTGTAGGCGACGAAGACGAAGGCCAGCGTCAGCAGGATGTGCCACTCCCACCACGACAGGTGCCAGTTCAGCTGGGACATGCCCGCGACCATGGCCTCGGCCAGCAGCGCGTAGGCGGTGAGCAGGCTCACCAGGATCGCGGAACGCCGCCTGCGGTGCAGGAGGAACATCATGATGGCGGCCGAGACGAACAGCACCAGACCGGGCACGGAGAACCAGCCGAACCACGGGATGGGCAGTGTCTCGGGCGGGCTGCTCAGCGGGGTCAGCCCGGGGACCAGCGAGGTGATGCCCCACACCACCATGATGCCCAGCAGGAGGGACCTGATCAGGCCCTGCGCCGCGAGCACCGACCTGGCCTGCCGCTCGCCGAGCGGGAACGCCGAGGCGAACGCGAAGACCGCCGCCATCGTCAGCCCGACCTGCTGGCCGATGTCGAAGCCGAGCGAGGGGGCCCCGAGGATGATCCGAGGCGTCGCCAGGCCGTGCAGGAAGAAGAAGCCGGCGCTGCTCAGGAACACCATCGAGACCAGGAACAGCCGCGCGTCCTCCCGCTTGCGCGCCGCCTCGCTGATCATCAGGCCGAGCACGACGTTGATGCCGGCGACGACGAGGATCATCCAGAAGTGGCTGGGATTGTGCTGCCACCTCACGTTGATCCCACCAGGGTCGGCGAGCAGCAGCCACAGGCCCAGCAGCGGCAGGACCAGATGGATCGCCCACACCACCGCTCTGACGGGCTGGGTGGCGGGCGGGAGGTAGGTGTTCACGGACGATTATCCCCACGCCCGGGTGAAAACCAATGCGTCGATTTACGGGTCCGCTCCCCTCGTGGAGCTGACGGGCCGTCAAACCAATATGTCACCCTCTGTTTCGTAACATACACGTTATGTGGTGACGTAATCCATTGGAACGGTTGAAGCGTGAACCTCATGCGCAACATACGCACCATCTGTTCCTCTGGAAGGAAAGCCGTGGCAATCAAGGTTCGCGGTGGGCGCGCGCTCACCCTCGCCACCGTCGGGGCGCTGACCGCTTCGCTGTTCACCATCGGCGGCGTCGCCACCGCGTCGTCGGCGGCCAACGAGGTGCACGCCTGCGTGCACAAGAAGACGCGCTACGCCCGCATCGTCAACCCGTCGACCCCGTGCAGGAAGACGGAGGAGAGGGTGCTGATCGGCGGCTCGACCACCAACGGCCTCGCCGGCACCCGCGAGCAGGGCCCCCAGGGTCCCGCGGGCCCCAAGGGCGCCGACGGCAAGCCGGGCGTCCAGGGCCCCGCCGGCCCGAAGGGCGTCGACGGCAAGCCGGGCATCCAGGGCCCGCAGGGCGACCAGGGCCCGAAGGGCGAGACCGGTCCCCAGGGCCCCGCCGGCAAGAACGGCATCGACGGCAAGGACGGCAAGGACGGCGTCGACGGCAAGCCCGGCATTCAGGGTCCGAAGGGTGACGACGGCAAGCCCGGCGTCCAGGGTCCGAAGGGTGACACGGGCCCCGCCGGTCCGCAGGGCAGGCCCGGAGAGAACGGCAAGCCGGGCGAGAAGGGTCAGACCGGGGCGACGGGTCCGCAGGGCCCCGCGGGCCCCCAGGGTCCGAAGGGTGACAAGGGCGACGCGGGCGGCATCAAGTCGGTCGTCGTCGTCACCGACACCTTCAGCGGCAAGTCCGGCTCGGTGTCCTGCCCGTCCGGCGCGGTCGCCACGGGCGGCGGTTTCTCCGGCGTCAACGGCACCGTCACGGCCAGCGCCCCGACGGGCTCCCCCACCCCGACGGGCTGGAAGGTCGAGCTGAGCGGCTACCACGACCTCGACAGCTCCTCCCAGGGCGCGGACAACAAGACCACCGCCACCACCCAGACGAACGGTGGCGGCAAGGGCGGCACGGTCTACGTGATCTGCGCCAAGTAGGAACGCCGCAGGGGCCGGTACGGCATGCCGTACCGGCCCCTGCGGGTGGGACCTCAGCCGAACAGCGCGGGCAGCGTGCCCGTGTGGACCTCGCGCAGCTCGGCGACGGGCACCTCGAAGACGCCCTCCACCACCAGCGCGTCACCGCCGGTCTCGCCGAGCCCGTAGCAGGGCACCTCGAACGACGCGCACAGCGCCGCGAACTCCTCGAAGTGCTCGGCCTTCACCGCGACCAGCGCCCTGGCCGACGACTCGCTGAACAGGTCGACGAACGGGTCGCCGGACAGCGCGACCTTCGCCCCGATCCCGTTGACCATGCACGCCTCGGCCAGCGCGATCGCCAGGCCGCCGTCGGACAGGTCGTGCGAGCCGGCCACCAGGCCCTTGGCGGCCGCCTCGACCATGACGGAGGCCAGGCCCCGCTCGGCTTCCAGGTCGGCCTCCGGCGGCAGGCCGCCGAGGTGGGAGTGGGCGACGTGCGCCCATTCCGAACCGCCGAACTCGTCGCCGGTCTCGCCGAGCAGCGCGACCCGCAGCCCCGCCTCCGTGAACCCGGAACGCACCCGCTTGGCGACGTCGTCGATGACGCCGAGCACGCCGACGACGGGCGTCGGGTGGATGGCCGCCGCCCCCGTCTGGTTGTAGAAGGACACGTTGCCGCCGGTCACCGGGACGCCGAGGGCCCTGCAGGCGTCGGCGAGCCCCCGGGTGGCCTCGGCGAACTGCCACATGACCTCGGGGTCCTCGGGCGAGCCGAAGTTGAGGCAGTTGGTGACGGCGAGCGGCCGCGCGCCCGTCACCGCGACGTTCCTGTACGCCTCGGCCAGCGCGAGCTGGGCACCCGCGTAGGGGTCGAGCTTGGCGTAACGCCCGTTGCCGTCGGTCGCGAGCGCGATGCCACGGGTCGTCGGCGTCGCGCCCTCCATGACCTCCGAGATGCGCAGCATGCCGGCGTCGGCCGGCTGGGCCAGCACCGTGTTGGAACGGACGTACCTGTCGTACTGGGAGGTCACCCACTCCTTGGAGGCGAGGTTGGGCGAGCCGAGCAACTGGAGCAGCGTGGCCCGCAGATCCTCGGGCCGCGGCAGCTCGACGACCTCGTTCAGCGCGGCCTGGCCGGCGGGCTCCTGGAAGGGGCGCTCGTAGACGGGGCCCTCGTCGGCGGCGGTGCCCGGCGGGATGTCGACGATGACCGAGCCGTCCCAGGTCATCACGAGCCTGCCGGTGTCGGTGACCTCGCCGATCACGACGGCGGGCACGTCCCACTTCTCGCAGATCGCCATGAACGCCGGGATGTCGGACGGGGCCACCACGGCCATCATCCGCTCCTGCGACTCGCTCATCAGGATCTCCTCGGGCCTGAGCGAGGAGTCGCGGAGCGGGACCAGGTTGAGGTCGACGTGCATGCCGCCGGTGCCCTTGGCGGCCAGTTCGGTGGTGGCGCAGGAGACACCCGCCGCGCCGAGGTCCTGGATGCCGACGACCACGTCGGCGGCGTAGAGCTCCAGGCAGCACTCGATGAGCAACTTCTCCATGAAGGGGTCGCCCACCTGTACGGCGGGCCGCTTCGCCTCGGACTCGTCCTCGAACGTCGCCGAGGCCAGCACGGAAGCGCCGCCGATGCCGTCGGGGCCCGTCGAGGCGCCGAAGAGCACGACCTTGTTGCCGGGGCCCGGCGCGGTGGCCAGCTTGATCTGGTCCTTGCGCAGCAGTCCCACGCAGAGCGCGTTGACCAGCGGGTTGCCGATGTAGCAGGGGTCGAAGACGACCTCGCCGCCGATGTTGGGCAGGCCGAGGCAGTTGCCGTACGACGAGATGCCCTCGACGACACCGGGCAGGACGCGCCGGGTGTCGGCCTGGTCGGCGCCGCCGAAGCGCAGCGCGTCCATGACCGCGATCGGGCGCGCGCCCATCGACATGATGTCGCGCACGATGCCGCCGACGCCGGTGGCCGCGCCCTGGTGCGGTTCGACGTACGACGGGTGGTTGTGCGACTCGATCTTGAACGTGGCGGCCCAGCCGTCACCGATGTCGACGACGCCCGCGTTCTCGCCCATGCCGACCAGCAGCGCCTCGGACTTGGGAGCCTTGGTGGCGAACTGCCGCAGGTGCACCTTGGACGACTTGTACGAGCAGTGCTCGGACCACATGACCGAGTAGATGGCCAGCTCGGAGGAGGTGGGACGGCGGCCGAGGATCCCCCGGACCCTGTCGTACTCGTCCTGCTTCATTCCCAGCTCGGCGAACGGCATCGCCTCGTCGGGCGTGTCGGCGGCCCGCTTCACGGTGTCGAGGTTCATGCGTTCACCAGCTTCTTGAGAATGGAGGTGAAGAAGCCGAGGCCGTCGGTGCTCGGCGCGCCGACCAGGTCCTCGACCGCGTGCTCGGGGTGCGGCATGAGGCCGACGATGTTGCCCGCCTCGTTCGAGATGCCCGCGATGTCGTTGAGCGAGCCGTTCGGGTTGCCGCCGAGGTAGCGGAAGACCACCTGGCCGTTGGACTCCAGCTCCTGGAGCGTCTCGGCCGAGGCGACGTAGCGCCCCTCACCGTGCTTGATCGGCAGCATCAGTTCCTGGCCCGCCGCGAAGTCGGCGGTCCACGCCGTCGAGGCGGACTCGACCTTGATGCGCTGGTCGCGGCAGATGTAGTGCAGGGAGGCGTTGCGGGTCAGCGCGCCGGGCAGCAGGTGCGCCTCGCACAGGATCTGGAAGCCGTTGCAGGTTCCGAGGACCGGCAGTCCGCCGCGGGCCGCGGGGATGAGCTGCTCCATCAGCGGGGCGAAGCGGGAGATCGCGCCGCATCGCAGGTAGTCGCCGTAGGAGAAGCCGCCGGGCAGGAAGACCGCGTCGACCCCCTTCAGATCGTGGTCGCCGTGCCAGAGCGGCACCGCCTCCGCGCCCGCCAGCCGTACGGCACGGGCTGCGTCCTGGTCGTCGAGAGTTCCTGGAAACGTGACAACGCCCACACGGGCAGCGCTCATGACTTTCGTCCCCTCCGGAGGAATGCGCACGCCACGCCACCGTCTCATTGTGTGGACGGCGGTCTGCGGCGGTTCCTCCAGGGTATCGGCTGCCGCCCGGTGCCCTCTCGCGCCCCTGCGAGCGTCCCGCTGGGGGAGCCGTGCGTCCAGCTCAAGGAGGCCGAGCGCCCCGCTGGGGGAGCCGTGCGTCCAGCTCAGGGAGGCCGAGCGTCCCGCTACGGGAGTCGTGCGTCCAGCTCGGGGAGGCTGAGCGTCCGGGGCCGGGATCTCAGACCGCGGCCAGCTCGCGGGGGCGGGCGCCTTCCTCGTCGTCCCACGCCAGGTGCTTGCGCAGGTGGACGGTGGTGCCCCGGCCCGGCGTGACGCCGAAGGAGATCTCGTCGACGACCGAGCGCATGATGAGCAGGCCGCGCCCGTTCTCCGTCTCGGGCGGCGGGTAGTGCAGCGGCATCGACGGCAGGCCGCCGCCCGCGTCGGCCACCTTCACGTCGCAGCGGCCGTAGCCGATCGACGCGCTCACTTCGTACCTGTTGGCGGGACCGCCGTGGCGCACCGCGTTGGAGCAGGCCTCAGACACCGCGAGCAGCATGTCGGAGATGCAGCTCTCGCTCACGCTGAGTGAGCGCATCGCGTCACCTAGCACTCGCCTGACCATCGGTATGCCGATCGCATCCCGGGGCAGCGCCAACGAGAACTCAATATCCACCGGACCCCTCCGGGTTCCAGAATCTCACCTGGAGGAGGTTTCCCCGTGAAATCAGGGCTAACCGCAAAATCACGTTGTTGTTATTTAGTGTTGGTAAGCCCGTGGGATTGTGGCATGGCGAAACCCGGCTTTAAGCCGTGATAGGGATTTCCCTGTGTCAAATGTGCTGTTCTACCCCTCGACCCTCACGGTGTACTCCTCGATCACCGTGTTGGCGAGGAGAGTCTCGGCCATCTTTCGGACGTCCGCAAGGGCGGCCTCGTCGGCCTCGCCCGCGAGCTCGAGCTCGAACCGCTTGCCCTGACGAACCTCGGAGACGCCGGAGAAGCCCAGGCGCGGCAGTGCGCGGGCGATGGCCTGCCCCTGCGGGTCGAGGATTTCCGGCTTGAGCATGACGTCGACGATGACGCGCGCCACGGCGCTCCTCCTGAAGGTGAAGTTCGGGTTGCGGCGTTCAGCCTAGTGCCCTGCCCGTGATGAACAGGCCCCGACCCCACCACCCGCCCGCCAGGGCTCGGTCACGTGCCCGGCGTTCCCGGAGGGGGCTCGCTTGAGCCGGCGTGGGCGTCGCGCCCTGCATCCCCTGAAACCCTGGAACCCGAGGATCCCCGTACACGCCTCATGTTCGTGCTCGCCGTTCAGGGGGACGGCCCACCGGAAAGCGCCGTCCCGCCGTACACCCGGGTATACCGGAGGGATACCACTGAGAAGATCCCGGCTTGACCATTCCGTTGGGAAGGTGAACCTCGCCCGGACGGAGGGGTTCCGCCCCTCGAAACGGGAAGGTTCGCAGGCGATCCATCGGGAACGGGGAGGGCATGGGGCTTGCGCGTAGGGCTGTGACCTCTGCCACGATGTCCCCAAACGCGTACGAACCACCACCAGATGGCCCGTACGCCGGAAAGGCCGGGAAAAGCATGGCAATCCCAGCGAACCGGCCCCGACCGCACAGGAGTGGCACGTGACCGTCGACGCCTCTCGTGGTGCAGAAGCACCTCCAGAGCTCGTCCAGTTGCTCACCCCCGAAGGGGAGAGGGTCGAGCACCCCGACTACGACATCGACCTGACGCCCGACGAGGTGAGATCCCTCTACCGCGACCTGGTGCTCGTCCGCCGCGTCGACCTGGAGGCCGTCGCACTGCAGCGCCAGGGAGAGCTGGGCATCTGGGCCTCGCTGCTCGGCCAGGAGGCCGCGCAGATCGGCTCGGGCCGGGCGCTCACCGACGCCGACATGGCCTTCCCCACCTACCGTGAGCACGGCGTCGCCTGGTGTCGCGACGTGGACCCGGTGAAGCTGCTGGGCCTGTTCAGAGGCGTGAACCACGGCGGTTGGGACCCCGCCGAGCACAACTTCCACCTCTACACGATCGTCATCGGCAGCCAGACCCTCCACGCGGTCGGCTACGCCATGGGCATCCAGCGCGACGGCGCCAACGCCGCCACGATCGCCTACTTCGGCGACGGCGCCACCTCCCAGGGCGACGTCAACGAGTCGTTCATCTGGGCCAGCGTGTTCAACGCCCCCATCGTCTTCTTCTGCCAGAACAACCAGTGGGCCATCTCCGAGCCGCTGGAGAAGCAGACGCGCATCCCGCTGTACCGGAGGGCGTCCGGCTTCGGCTTCCCCGGCGTCCGCGTGGACGGCAACGACGTCTTCGCCTGCCTGGCCGTCACCAGGAAGGCGCTGGAGGCCGCGAGGACCGGCCAGGGGCCGACGATGATCGAGGCGTTCACCTACCGGATGGGCGCCCACACCACCACCGACGACCCGACCCGCTACCGGGTGGCGAGCGAGCTGGAGGCGTGGAAGCTGAAGGACCCGATCGAGCGCCTGAAGGCGTACCTGTTCAAGAACGAGCTGGCCGACCAGGAGTTCATCGACTCCATCGAGGCCGAGGCCGAGGACCTGGGCGCCGACCTGCGCAGACGCTGCCTGGAGATGCCCGACCCCAAGCCGCTCGACATCTTCGACCACGTCTACAGGTCGTCCCACGCGCTGATCGACGAGGAGCGCGCCCAGTACGCCGCGTATCTGGAGGGCTTCGAGTCATGACCATGCTGACCCTCTCCAAGGCGATCAACGAGGGCCTGCGCAGGGCCATGGAGGACGACCCGAAGGTCCTCATCATGGGCGAGGACGTCGGCAAGCTCGGCGGCGTCTTCCGCGTCACCGACGGCCTGCAGAAGGACTTCGGCGAGGACCGCGTCATCGACACGCCGCTGGCCGAGTCGGGCATCATCGGCACCGCGATCGGCCTGGCCCTGCGCGGCTACCGGCCGGTCTGCGAGATCCAGTTCGACGGCTTCGTGTTCCCCGCCGCCGACCAGATCATCACGCAGCTCGCCAAGATGCCGCTGCGCTCGCTCGGCGCCATCAAGCTGCCCGTCGTGGTCCGCATCCCGTGCGGAGGCGGTATCGGCGCGGTCGAGCATCACAGCGAGTCGCCCGAGGCGTACTTCACCCACACCGGCGGCCTGCGCGTCGTCGCCTGCAGCAACCCCGCCGACGCGTACGCGATGATCCAGCAGGCCGTCCAGAGCGACGACCCGGTGATCTTCTTCGAGCCCAAGCGCCGCTACTGGGAGAAGGCCGACGTCGACACCACCACCACCGACTGGTGGACGCCCTTCGACCGGGCCTCCGTGGTACGGCAGGGCAGCGACGTCACGCTGCTCGCCTACGGCCCCATGGTCAAGACGTGCCTGGAGGCGGCCGCGGCGGCCCAGGAGGAGGGCCGCTCGATCGAGGTCGTCGACCTGCGCTCGCTCAACCCGCTGGACTTCCCCGCGGTCATGGACTCGGCCCGCAAGACGGGCAGGGTCGTGGTCGTCCACGAGGCGCCCGTCTACAACGGCTTCGGGGCGGAGCTCGCGGCCAGGATCACCGAGTCGTGCTTCTACCACCTGGAGGCGCCGGTGCTGCGTGTCGGCGGCTTCTCGACCCCCTACCCGCCGTCGAAGCTGGAGGAGCACTACCTGCCCGATCTGGACAGGGTCCTCGATGCCGTCGACCGCACCTTCACCTACTGAGAGGGGGACCTCGAATGCGTCGTGAATTCAAGCTCCCCGACGTAGGGGAGGGCCTGACCGAGGCCGAGATCGTCCGCTGGCACGTCAAGCCCGGCGACACCGTCAAGGTCAACCAGATCGTCGTCGAGATCGAGACCGCCAAGTCGATCGTCGAACTGCCGTCCCCGTGGGCGGGCGTCGTCGCCGACCTGCTGGCGGAGGAGGGGCAGACGGTCGACGTCGGTGTGCCGATCATCGCGGTCGACACCGGCGAGGCCCCTGCCGCCGGTACGGCCGCAGCCGCCCCTTCCACAGGCACGGCCGAGCCGGTCGGCCCGCACGAGGAGTCGGCCGAAAGGACCGCGGCGCTGGCCGAGGACCTGGTGCCGCGCCCGCCCGCGGAGGGAGCCGTCGAGCCGGGCGCGCACGGCAGCCCCGCGCCCAAGGAGGAGCGCACGCCCGTCCTGGTCGGCTACGGCGTCAAGACCGGCGCGGCCAAACGCCGCCCCCGCAAGGCCACCCCTTCCGAAGCCGGCACCACCCAGGCGCCGCCCGAGCCGGCCCAGCAGGCACCGGCACCGGCCCAGCCTGCGGTGGCGCCGGTTCAGCAGACGGTGGCGCCGGTCCAGCAGGCGCCGGCGCCCGGCAGAGTGAGCGTGCTCGCCAAGCCGCCGGTCCGCAAGCTGGCCAAGGACCTGGGCGTGGACCTGGCCACCCTGCGGGGCACGGGCCCGCAGGGCTCCATCACCCGTGACGACGTCCACACCGCCGCCCAGGAGCCCGCGCGCCAGGCGGCGGAGCCCGCACGGCAGCGGGCCGCGCTCGCCGCCCAAGACCTGGAGGAACGCATCCCCGTCAAGGGCGTGCGGAAGATGACCGCGCAGGCGATGGTGGCCAGCGCGTTCACCGCTCCACACGTCACCGAGTTCCTGCAGGTGGACGTCACCGAGACGATGGCGGCCGTCCAGCGGCTCAAGCAGCTGCCGGACTTCGCCGAGGTCAGGGTCTCGCCGCTGCTCCTGGTGGCCAAGGCCGTCCTGGTGGCCGCCCGCCGCCACCCGATGATCAACTCCACGTGGGACGAGGCCGCCCAGGAGATCGTGGTCAAGCACTACGTGAACCTCGGCATCGCCGCCGCCACCCCGCGCGGCCTGGTCGTGCCCAACGTCAAGTCCGCCCACGCGCTCGACCTGCCGGAGCTGGCGCGGGCGCTGAGCGAGCTGGCGGAGACGGCCAGGGCGGGCCGTACCCAACCGGCGGAGATGGCGGGCGGCACGATCACGATCACCAACGTGGGCGTGTTCGGCGTCGACACCGGCACCCCGATCCTCAACCCCGGTGAGTCCGCCATCCTCGCCTTCGGGCAGGTCAAGGACGCGCCGTGGGTGGTTGAAGGGCAGCTGGCCGTCAGGAAGGTGACCACGCTCGCCCTGTCGTTCGACCACCGCATCGTCGACGGGGAGCTCGGCTCGCTGTTCCTGCGCGACGTCGGCGCGATGCTGGAGGATCCGCTCCGCATGCTCGCCTGGAGCTGACACCGTCAGCCG
>NZ_JBHUFV010000017.1:68313-79206 GCF_042681425.1 Nonomuraea mangrovi
CTGATGGCATGATCCGTCACATTGTGCTGCTGACCTGGACCGACGACGCCACCGACGAGCAGAAGGCCGCCGTCGAGAAGGGCCTGGCCGCCCTGCCTGCCGCGATCCCCGAGCTGCGCCGCTACGACCTCGGCAGCGACCTCGGCCTGGCCGCCGCGGGCAACTCCGACTTCGCCATCGTCGCCGAGTTCGACTCGGTCGCCGACTACGAGGTCTACCGCGACCACCCGCAGCACCACGCCGTCATCAACGAGCACATCGTCCCGATCAAGGCGGGCCGCGCCGCCATCCAGTTCGAGCTCTAGGGCCTGGCCGTACAGCGGACGCATCCGGGAGGCGGCACGGGCCGCACGTCGGTCCGGCCCGTCCTCCTGGCGGTCTCGGCGCTCCACGGCAAGCCTTCGGGGGTCAGCCGGCTGCGTCCCGAGCAGCCCGTCCTGGCCATGGCGCGGTACCTGCGCACCTCGGCGCGCCGGTGGCGGCCGATGAGGTTGTCGAGCGGTCCTTCCCGAGATTTTCAGACTTCGGGCGGGTTGTTCTCCCTGTGCATCAGCCTGTCCTCGGAGGTGCGCCCGCGCCGCGGGGCCAGGACGACGCTCAGCACGATGCCCGCACCACCGACGATCATGAAGATGACGCCGATCCTGTCCATGTGGACGGCACTGCCGAAGACGTCGGGTTCGATGGCGAACCGGAGGATGGCGCCGAGCGTGAGGAAGAAGATGCTGACCCCGACACCCATGACGACCTCCGGAGGGTAAAGACCGCGTACGGACACGGTCATACCCTCCTGATGAAGATCACACCCTCAGGCGTGACACGTCAGTGGCCGGCCGCCGTTGAAGGTGATCATGTCGAGGACGGCGGCGGCCAGGTCCACCTCGCCGCCCGTCGCGTCGGCGTAGGCCCTGTGCAGGTTGCCCACGACGCGCTCGCTGTCGGTGAGCGTGCCGTACTCGCCGAGATCGGTCTGCCTGGCCAGCTCCAGCGGCGACAGGCCCGCCGCCATCCCCGCCTCCGCTGTCTCCTGGACGAACCGCAGGTATCCGCGCACCGTGGAGATCGCCGAGGGGCCGCACACGTCACCGTGCCCCGGGACGATCGTCTCCGCGCCGAGCTCCTCCAGTTGGTCGAGCGCCGACAGCGCGCCGGCCACCGAGCCCATCAGCACGAACGGCGTGCCGCCGTTGAACACCAGGTCGCCCGAGAAGAGCACCTTGCGCGAGGGGATCCACACGTAGGAGTCGTTGGTGGTGTGCGCGGCGAACCCGACGTGCCTGACCTCGCAGCGCAGGTCGTCGGAGTAGAGGGTGACGCCGTCGGTGTAGGTGAGGAACGGCGGCACCGGGTCGAGCGTGCCCCACTCGACGTCCGGTGACCAGGCGCCCAGGTAGGTGGGCACCCCGTCGGCGATGATCTGCTCGCGGGTCCGCTCGTGCGCCACGATCGTCGCCTCGGGGAACAGGTGGTTGCCGAAGGTGTGGTCGCCGTGGTGGTGGGTGTTGACGAGTGTGGTGATCGGCCGGTCGGAGATCTTGGCGATCGCGTCGCGGTAGGCGCGGGTACGGCGCTCGGTGGAGCAGGCGTCGACGGAGATGACGCCCCTGCGCCCGGCCATGAACCCGGTGTTGTTGATCCACCAGCTCCCGTCGGGCTGGATGTAGGCGTAGACGCCGTCGGAGACCTCTTCGACACGTGGTGACATGCCCGCGACGCTATCCCGCGGCGCGTCCCGCGGCCATGGCCGTCGTGCGCCCCGCGACATGCAGACGGAAGACCGCCCACCAGGACGGGTGGACGGTCTTCCGGACCTGCCGCGGGAGCAGGTGGTCTAGAACGCCTCTTCGGGCAGGTCCATCAGGTCGAGGCCGGTGCTCTCCAGCACCGCCAGCTCGGCCGCGATGCGCGGCAGCACGGTCGTCGCGAAGAACGACGCGCCGGCCACCTTGCCCTGGTAGAAGGCGTCCTCGCCCTCGGCGAGCCTGGTCAGCGCGACCTCCGCCTGGCGCAGCAGCAGCCAGCCGATGATCAGGTCACCCAGCGCCAGCAGGAAGCGCGTGCTGTTGAGCCCGACCTTGTAGATCTCGCGCGGCGACTCCAGCGAGCCGAGCGCCCAGCCCGCCATCGTGTCGCCCATGGCCTTGACCTCGGCGGCGGCCTGGGCGAGCAGCTTGCGCTCCTGCTTGAGCCTGCCGTTGCCCGCCTCGGAGGCGGCGAAGGCGTTGATCTCGGTCAGCAGCGAGCCCACCGCCGCGCCCTGGTTGCGCAGGATCTTGCGGAAGAACAGGTCGAGGCCCTGGATCGCGGTCGTCCCCTCGTACAGGGAGTCGATCTTCGCGTCGCGGATGTACTGCTCGATCGGGTAGTCCTGCAGGTATCCGGAGCCGCCCAGCGTCTGCAGCGAGCGCGAGAGGAGCTCGTAGGAGCGCTCGGAGCCCACTCCCTTGACCACCGGGAGCAGCAGGTCGTTCATCGCCTCGGCGTGCTTGTCACCCGGGTTGATCAGGAGCTCGTCCTGGAAGGTGGCCGTGTAGAGGACCAGGGCCCGCATGCCCTCGGCGTACGACTTCTGCAGCATCAGCTCGCGCCGCACGTCGGGGTGGTGCGTGATGGTCACCCGCGGCGCGGACTTGTCGGCCATCTTGATCAGGTCCGCACCCTGGACGCGGGACTTGGCGTACTCCAGCGCGTTCAGGTAGCCGGTGGACAGGGTGGCGATGGCCTTGGTGCCGACCATCATCCTGGCGTGCTCGATCACCATGAACATCTGCTTGATGCCCTCGTGCACGTCGCCGACGAGGGTGCCGATGGCCGGGTGCTTGTCGCCGAAGGTCAGCTCGCAGGTCGTGGAGACCTTGAGGCCCATCTTCTTCTCGACGTTGGTGACGTAGACGCCGTTGCGCTCGCCGAGCGCGCCGTCGTCCAGGTTCACGTGGTACTTCGGAACCAGGAACATCGACAGGCCCTTGGTGCCCGTGCCCGCGCCCTCGGGCCTGGCCAGCACCAGGTGGAAGATGTTGTCGGCCATGTCGTGCTCGGCGCTGGTGATGAAACGCTTGACGCCCTCGAGGTGCCAGGTGCCGTCGGGCTGCTGGATCGCGCGGGCGCGCCCCGCGCCGACGTCGGAGCCCGCGTCGGGCTCGGTCAGCACCATGGTGGCGCCCCAGTTGTTCTCGATCGCCAGCTCGGCGAACCGCTTCTGGTCGGGGGTGCCGAGCTTCCACAGCGTGTAGGCGAAGTTGGGGCCCGCGGCGTACATGTAGAGGGCGGGGTTGGCGCCGAGCACCATCTCGGCGGTGGACCAGGCCAGCGTCCGGGGGATGCCGGGCCCGCCGAGCTCGGCCGGCAGGTCGAGGTGCGCCCAGCCGCCCTCGACGAGGGCCTTGAAGGACTTCTTCACACCATCGGGTACGGTCACCGTCGAGGTGGCGGGGTCGAAGACCGGCGGCGTGCGGTCACCCTCCTCGAAGGAGTCGGCCAGCACACCCGTGGCGAGCCTGTTGACCTCGTCCAGGATGCTGCGGGCGACGTCCTCGTCCACTTCCGAGAACGGGCCGTTACCGAGGATGTCGCGGCGACCGAAGACCTCGAAGAGGTTGAACTCCAGATCCCGCACGTTGCTCTTGTAGTGGCCCATGGCTGCTCTCTCCTAGAACCGGGGGCGTTTAGTACTGGCGAGTAACCTTACTCTGAATGCTACCCGCGGGTAACCTCTGCTAAGCACTTACCCTCGACACATGAATGCCGAGGCGTTGAACGAACGGTGGCGGCAGAACCTGGAGTCGTGGGCCATCCCGCCGGAGATCCTGGCGAAGGCGCCCGTGGACCCGTGGGGGCACTCGCCCGCCCGTTTCGCGGCCAGGACCGACCGTGCGGTGGCCGAACCCGAAGGACCGACCCTGGCAAGGGTGGCCGAGGCGCTGCCGGAGGGTGGGACGCTGCTCGACGTGGGATCGGGGACGGGGGCCGCCTCCCTCCCGCTGGCCGGCAGGCTCGGCGAGCTGGTCGCCGTGGACACCTCGGCCGCGATGCTCGCCGAGTTCACCGTGCGCGCCGACAAGGCGGGCGTCCACGCGACGACGATCGAGGGCAACTGGCCGCAGGTCGAGGCGAAGGCGGGCAAGGCCGACGTCGTGGTGGCCGCGCACGTGGTCTACAACGTGCCCGATCTGGCCGCCTTCCTGCGCGCCCTCGACTCCCACGCCACCCGCAGAGTCGTCATCGAGCTGCCGCACCGCCATCCCATGAGCTGGATGAGCCCGCTGTGGGAGCACTTCCACGGTGTGCGGCGCCCGGTCAGGCCGATCGCCGAGGACGCGGTGGCCCTGGCCGCCGCGCTCGGCTTCGACGTGCGGGTGGAGGAGCGGGAGGCGCCCATCGAGCGTTTCGCCACGATCGAGGAGCTGGCCGCCAGCGTCTGCCACCGAGCCTGCCTCGATCCCGCACGGGCGCCCGAGGTGGCCGCGACGGCCATGGAGATGGGCATGTGGCCGGTGCCCCGCGACCGGTGGGTCACGCTCTGGTGGAATCAGAACGACGCCTGAGCGGTTGGAGTGAGTGAGCGACCCGCTCCCGGACGAGACGCGCCGTACCCGGAAAGCCAAGACGACGCACCCCTACGACAAAGGAGTGCACATGGCTTGGGTCATTCTCGTCGCCGCCGGCCTGCTCGAGGTCGCGATGGCCTACTCGCTCAAGATGAGCGACGGCTTCTCCCAGGTCTGGTGGGCGGTGAGCTTCCTCGTCTTCGCCGTCCTCAGCTTCGGCGCGCTCGCGTTCGCGCTCAAGAGCCTCGAGGTCGGCACCGCCTACGCGGTGTGGACGGGCATCGGTGCCGTCGGCACGGCCACGCTCGGCATGCTGCTCATGGGCGACGACGTCTCCGCCGTCAAGCTGGGCTCGATCGCGTTCATCCTCATCGGAGTCGTCGGCCTCAACCTGGCGGGGGCGGGCCACTAGCGTGGTTTGACGCGTTCACGAATGTGGCGATTGGGTGGGCGCATGATTGAGATCCACGCCGTCACCATCGACGCGGCGGACCCGTACGAGCTGGCCACCTGGTGGAGCAACGCCACCGGCCTGCCGCTGTGGGGGGAGTGCGAGCCCGGAGACACCGAGGTCGCCATCCGTACCCACCAGGATCCGTTCCTGCTGTTCATCCAGGTGCCCGAGGGCAAGACCGTCAAGAACAGGGTCCACCTCGACGTCAACGGCACCGAGGGAAGGACCCGCGACCAGGAGGTCGAGCGCCTGCTCGGCCTCGGGGCGAAGGTCCACGAGGACCACCGCAACCCTGACGGCACCGGCTGGGTCACCATGCACGACCCCGAGGGAAACGAGTTCTGCGTCTGTCGCTCGCAGGCGGAGAAGGACACAATGTCCTCGTGAGTGAGCCCAGCGCCTCAGCGTCCATCGAGATCGACGCCCCGCCCGAGAGGGTCTACGAGCTGGTGACCGATCTGGAGGGCATGGGCGCATGGAACGCCGAGTGCGAGCGCGCCCGCTGGATCGGCGAGGTGCGCTCGGCTCGGCGCGGCGCGAGGTTCCGCGGCAGCAACCGCAACGGGTCCCGCCGCTGGTCGACCGTCTGCACGGTGACCGCGGCCGAGCCTGGCCGCGTCTTCGCCTACCACGTCCGCGCCGGCGGGATGCTCGACATCGCCGTCTGGCGGTTCGACATCACCCCCAGCGAGATGGGCTGCGTCGTGGAGCAGAAGACCTGGGACACCAGGGGGAGGTTCATGCTGGTCGTGGGGCGGCTCGCGACCAACGTCGCCGATCGGGCCGCCCACAACGCCGCCAACATGCGCCGCTCTCTCGAAGGGTTGAAGCGCGTCGCCGAGAGCGGCTAGCGTGCCCTGCCCTTCATGGTGAGCGTCAGAATGCCCGCGATGAGGTACACCAGCGCGCCGCTCCACAGGGAGTCCCACGCGGCGCCGAAGATGTCCTCGCCGTCGAGCACGAGCTGGACGGGGTAGCTCAGCACCGCGGTGATGCCCGCGGGCAGGAGCGCGAACTTCCACGGATGCCGCAGCGACCAGTTGCGCGCCTGCCTGGTGACCCTGTCGCCCTCCTCCGGTTTGGCGACCGCGCCGATGGCCGCGATCAGGGCGAACAGGCTGATGCCGAGGCCCAGAGCCCACGACAGGTCGGCCGACCCCGTGATGGCGCCCAAGCCGAAGCTCACGGCGGCCACCGCACCGCCGCCCACGGCGGCGGCCTTCCAAGGGGCGCCACGGAGCGCGGCGCCCGACAACGACAGTTCTTCGCGTCGAGAGAGCTCGTTCATGTATCCAGAGTGCCTTTCGGCACCCCTTGTCCACATCGGGGAATCACCCTGAGAGTCCCCCGAGGCCGGCTGCCATGATGCGGGCATGCAGGAATTCACTCTTGAGCGGCTTGGCGACGACGACGCGGACCGGCTGCGGGCCCTCAGGCTGCGCGCCCTGGCCGACGCCCCCGACGCCTTCGGATCCACCTACGACAAGGACGCCGCCTACCCGCGGGAGAAATGGGTCGAGCGCCTGTCCAACCCTGACTCCGTCTGGTTCGTGGCGGTGGGCGACGGCCAGGACGCCGGGCTGGTGTGCGGCCTCGAGGAGCACCCCGGCCACGTGCACCTGCTGTCGATGTGGGTCGCCCCGGAGGCCAGGGGCGCGGGTCTGGCAGGGCGGCTGGTCGACGAGGTCGTCGCGTGGGCCCGCGCCCGTGAGGCCGAGGAGATCGGCCTGTGGGCCGTCGACGCGAACGCCGCCGCCCGCGCGCTCTACGCCCGTAAGGGCTTCCTGCCCAGCGGCAGGGTCATGGCGCTGCCGTCCAACCCCGGCCTGATGGAGTCGCACTACGTGCACTCCCTGGTCTTCCGTACGGCACGCGCCGCCGACGTGCCCGCCGTAGTGGCGCTCATCCTCGACGACCCGATCGCCGCGGCCAGGACGGGACAGTACGGCGACGAGCACAGGGCCGCCTTCGAGGCCATCGACGCCGACCCCAACAACGAGCTGATCGTCGCGGAGCTGAAGGGCGAGGTGGTGGGCACCATGCAGCTCACCTACATCCCCGGCATCTCCCGGCGCGGCGCCACCCGCCTCCAGGTCGAGGCGGTGCGGGTCGCCGGCCACCTGCGAGGGCAGGGGTGGGGCCGCAAGATGATGGAGTGGGCGCACGCCAAGGGCAGGGCCAGGGGGTGCGCGATGGTGCAGCTCACCTCCGACAAGAGGCGCGAGGACGCCCACCGCTTCTACCGCTCCATCGGCTACACCCAGTCACACGAGGGGTTCAAGCTCGAGCTCGACTAGGTTGTCGTGGTAGACGGCGCCCTTGCCCATGTCGGCGTCGCGCTCGTCCACCACGGCGTTGGGGTTCGATCCGCCGATGGTGTGCTTGGGCCATCTGCCCTTGGGGCTGGCCACGACGCCCTTGGCCACGCGGTCGCTGACCTCCACGTCGGCGAGGAAGTAGCCGTTGTGGTTGACCACCCTGACGCGCTGGCCAGTGGACAGGCCCCTGGCCTGCGCGTCGGCGGGGTTCACCAGGATCACGGGGTCCTTGGCCCTGCGCAGCAGCTCGGGGTTGTTGCCGAACGTCGTGTTGAGGAAGGTGTGCGAGGCGGGCGTGATCAGCGTCAGCCTGTCGCCCGCCGTACGGGAGGACAGGGAGGGCACGAAGGCCTTGCCGCGCCGGGGGAAGCGCAGCCTCCCCGACGGGGTGGGGAACCCGTCGGCGAACGGCTTGAACGGCGAGGGGTAGCTCATCCGTACCCACCCCTCCTTGCGCAGCCGGTCGAGCGTGACGCCGTCGAGGGAGGGATGGCCGCTGGACAGCAGCTCCGCGGCCAGCTCCAGATCGGAGTCGTACAGCGAGGGCTCGGTCATGCCCATGTGGGCGGCCAGACGCCGGAAGGTCTCCGTGGTGCACAGGGCCTCGCCCGCGGGCGCGACGGCGGGCTCGTTCCACATCAGGTACATGTGGCCGTATCCGGCGTGCAGGTCCATGTGCTCGGTCTGCATGGTGGCCGGCAGCACGATGTCGGCGTAGTCGACCGTGTCGGTGGGGAACTGCTCCATGACGACGGTGAACAGGTCCTCTCTCAGCAACTGACGCCTGATCCTGTTGCTGTCGGAGGTGGAGCCCATCGGGTTGGCCATGTAGACCCACAGGCACTTCACGTCGTCGAGCTCGGAGGCCAGCCGGGTCATGAACCTGGTCTTGACCGGCCGGGCCAGCAGATCGTTGCGGCGGTCGATGTTCAGGTGGACGTGGTCGCTGGTGGAGTAGGCGACGCCGCCGCCCGGGTGGCGCCAGTCGCCGGTGACACCGGGGATGGAGGCGATCGTCCGCATGGCGGTGCCGCCGCCCTCGTGCCGCTGGATGCCCATCGTGGCGCGGATCGCCGTGGGGCGGGTGTGCGCCAGCCTCATCCCCAGGCTGTGGACGGCCTCGGCCGGGATCCCGGTGACCTCGGCGGCCCGCTCGACGGGCCAGTCCATGATCTCGGCCCTGAAGTCCTCCCAGCCCTCGGTGTGCTGGGCCAGGTACTCCTCGTCCTGGGCGTTCTCCGACAGCACCACGTTGAGCAGCCCCAGCGCCAGCGCGGCGTCCGTGCCGGGCCTGATCGCCAGGTGCTCGTCGGCCTGGTCGGCCGTCCTGGTGCGGATCGGGTCGATCGCCACGACGTAGGCTCCGCCGGCGCGGCCGTCCTGGATGAACTTCCACAGGTGGTGGCCGCTGGTCAGCGTGTTCGTGCCCCACAGGATGATCAGCTTGGACCGGGCGAAGTCCTCCGGGTCCATGCCGCCCGCGGTGCCCTGGGTGCGCGACAGGCCCAGGCTGCCGGCGACCGAGCAGATGTTGAGCACGTGCTTGGACGCGCCGAGCACGTTCCAGAACCTGCGCCCCGCCACGCCCTCGCTGCCCTGCAGGTAGCCCAGCGACCCCGTGCCGAGATAGGGCCAGACCGCGTCGCCGCCGTGCTCGTCCACGATCGCCCGGAGTCTGGTGGCGATCTCGTCGAGCGCCTCGTCCCAGGTGATCCGCTCGAACTGGCCCGAGCCCTTCGGCCCCGTACGGCGCAGCGGATGCAGGATCCTGTCGTCGGCCCTGGTGTGCTCGAGGTAGCGGTTGACCTTCACGCACAGGGCGCCCCGCGTGTACGGCTGGTCGGGGTTGCCGCGCATCTTCACGGCCTCGCCGTCCTTGACGGTCACCACCCATGAGCACGTGTCGGGGCAGTCAAGTGGACATGCCCCCAAAACTCGCAGTTCACCCGACATGGATTCGAGTGTAGGCGCAGCGTCCCACGCGGGGACGCCGCGCCTGCGAGCGTCAGCTCAGCGCCTTGGGCACCTCATCGCTGTGCGAGGTCTTGGCCCTGGTGGCGATGCCGGGGGCGTGCGGCCCGTTGATCGTCGAGGAGTCGAAGGCGTAGGTGCCCACGAGCGTGGCGATGGCGTCGGCGTTGACGTCGAGCGCCGTGTCGTTGATGTTCTTGATGGTGTCGCAGGCCTGGTGGTAGCACCGGTCGTAGCGCTCGCCGGCCGTACCGCCCCACTTGGTCACCTCGTCGGGCGTCTTGCGCTTCTCCGCCCCGGTGAACAGGCCGCCCGCCGGGATGCCGACCGCGATGAACGGCCCGTAGTCGGAGCGGCCGTCGAAGTCGGTGCCCTTGTAGGCCAGGTTGCGCGAGGCGTAGAACTGCTCGAAGTACTTCTCGATCTGCGCCGATCCCTCGGGGCCAGGACCGGAGCCCACGCCGTCGGAGTTGTCGCCGTCGTAGATGTGGTAGACGAAGTTCGGCGAAGCGATCATGTCGAAGTTGAGGTAGAGGGCGATGTTCGCCTTCTCCTGCTCGGTCAGGTTCGCCACGTAGTGCTCGGCCCCGAGCAGGCCGAACTCCTCACCGCCCCAGAAGGCGAACCGCACCTTGTTCTCCGGTTTCGACTTGGCCATCTGGAGTGCCACCTCCAGGATCGCGCCGACGCCCGAGCCGTTGTCGTTGATGCCAGGGCCGTCCTCGACCGAGTCGAGGTGACCGCCGACCATCACGACGTTGTCCGCACGGCCGTGCCGCGACTCGGCCAGCACGTTGTAGGACTCGTAGGTCTTGATCTCCGTCTCCCACGAGAACGTGAACCCGACCTCCGCACCCGGCGTGGCCGCCAGGTCCCTGCCCTCCCAGAAGCTGGTGAACAGCACCGGGATGTCCTGCGGTCCGCCCAGGTCGGGATTGACGTCGGCCTCCGTACGGCCCTCCTGCCCCTCGTTGAACAGCACGACGCCGGTGGCGCCCGCGGCCTTGGCGTTGGCGACCTTCACCGCGAAGCTGCAGGTGCCGCGCTGGATGAGCGCGAAGTTGCCCGCGGTGAACCCGGCGAAGTCGGCCGCCTCGCAGCCGGAGCTGGAGGAGTTCGGCGTCGGCCCCGGCGGGATCATCACGTCGACGGGTTGGATCTTGGCGGAGAAGCTGCCCTCCGCGGTGTGACCCGACGGCACCCAGTCCAGGCCCAGCGCGTACACCTTGGGGTTGGGCGACTTGCGCTCGAAGACCGGCTTGGTCTTGAACTCCTCGTTCTCGAACGTGAACTTCTGCGTCGAGACCTGGTATCCGGCCAGCCGCAGCAGTGTGGCCACGTAGTCACGCGATAACTCGAAGCCCCGCGTGCCGTCCACGCGGGTGCCGCCGTTGGCCTTCCCGATCAGGTCCAGCACCCTGAGGTGGTTCTTGACGTTCTTGCCGTTGACGGCCTTGACGAGCTTGCGGACCGAGTTGTTGTTCGGGTCGGCGTGCGCCGTACCCGCGACTGCCAGAGGTGCGATGAGGACGGCCGTGGCCAGCGCGGCGCTGAGCAGGCCCTTCGTTCGGCGATGACTCATGAGACTCCTCGATAGCGGTTG
>NZ_JBHUFV010000017.1:79256-88265 GCF_042681425.1 Nonomuraea mangrovi
ACCTTGTCGTGGCTGTGGCCGTCGACGCTCAGTCGCGCGGCGCCGCTCTTACGCGGCCCGGCCGCACGCACGCCGTTGACGGCGTCCGTGCTGAAGGCGTAGGTGCCCATCAGCGTGGCGATCGCGTCGGAGTTGACGTCGAGCGCGGTGTCGTCGATGTTCTTGATCGTGTCGCAGGGGGCGTGGTAGCAGGGGTCGTACTCGATCCCCGCGGTGCCGCCCCAGATCTTGGCCTCTTCCTCGGTCTTGACCTTCTCGGCGCCGGTGAACAGGCCGCCGCCCGGGATGCCCGCGTCGATGAAGGCCTTGTAGTCCGACCTGCCGTCGAACTCGCTCGCCTTGTACTGCAGGCCACGCGAGGTGTAGAAGGCCTGGAAGTCCTTCTCGATCTGTGCCGAGCCGGCCGGTCCAGGGGTGCCGAACACGTCGCCGTCGCCGTCGTACACCTCGTAGGTGTAGTTCGGCGAGGCGATCATGTCGAAGTTGAGGTAGAGGGCGATCTTCGCCTTCTCCTGCTCGGTCAGGTTCGCGACGTAGTGGTTGGAGCCGAGCAGGCCGAACTCCTCGCCGCCCCAGAAGCCGAAGCGGACCTTGTTGGCCGTCTTGTGCCTGGCCATCTGCAACGCCACTTCCAGCACGCCGCCGGTGCCCGAGCCGTTGTCGTTGATGCCGGGACCCGGCTGGACCGAGTCGAGGTGCGCGCCCGCCATCACGACGTTGTCGTCGTCGCCCCACCGGGACTCGGCGAGCACGTTGTAGGTGGTCCGCTTCTCGGCCAGCTTGTCGAACGACACCTTCACCGTGGTGCCGGGCTTGGACGCCAGCTCGTTGCCGACGCCGAAGCTGGTGAAGAAGACCGGCACCGGAACGTTCTCCCCGATGGCCGGGTTGACCCGAGCGGTCGTACGGCCGGGCTGCCCCTCGTTGAAGATGATCACAGCGGAGGCGCCCGCGGCGACCGCGTTGGCCACCTTGTCCGCGAAGCCGCAGGTGCCGCGCTGGATGAGCGCGATGTTGCCCCTGGTGAAGCCCGCGAAGTCGGCCGCCTCGCAGCCCGAGGTGGAGCCGGGCGTCGCGGGCGGCGGCAGCACCACGTCGACCGGCTGCACCTGCGCCGTCACCGCGCCCGTGGCGCTGGCGCCCACCTCGTTGAACTCCGTGACGTGGGCGAACGACTTCGGCTCGGGACTGGTGCGCTGCAGGACGGGCGGCGTCTTGTAGCCCTCGAAGTCGAACTCGAACGGCTGGATCGTCACCTTGTAGCCCGCGAGCCGCAGCACCGAGGCCACGTAATCACGCGAAAGGTTGTAACCGCGGGTGCCGTCCACGCGGGTATTGCCATTGGCCTTTCCGATGAGATCAAGCACTTTCAGATGACGCTTGACATTCTCGCCCTTGACCGCTCTCACCAGCTTGCGGACCGCATTGCTCGGCGAGTCCGCGTGAGCGGTGCCGGCGAACGTCAACGGCGCGACGAGAACGGCGGCCAGCAGGCCCTTGCCCAGGCGGGAACGCACGAGTGCTCTCCTCGGAGAATGAAAATGATTGTCCCTGACGGCTAAGCGCATGTTCGGAAAGGTATATTGGCGACCCTTTATCGGAAAGGCCCCGAGGCGTTTTGTTATCTGGGCCGGGCGAACGTGGTTATCACCGTCGCTATCGCGTCGGCCGATACGTCCAGCGCCACCGCGTCGATGTTCTCCAGGGTGTCGCAGGCCTGGTGGTAGCAGGGGTCCAGGGGGGCGCCTGCCGTACCGCCGAAGAGCTTCGCGTCGCGCCTCGACTTCTTCTCCTCGGCGCCGGTGAACAGCCCGCCCGCCGGGATCCCCGCCTCGACGAACGGCCCGTAGTCGGAGCGTCCCGAGAAGTCCGCCCCCACGTACGGCAGGCCGCGCCCGGCGAAGAACCGCACGAACTCCTGCTCGATCTCGGCCGACCCCTGCGGCCCAGGCCCCGCGCCGTCCCGGTCGGAGTCGTCGCCGTCGTAGATCCCGTACGTGTAGTTCGGCGAGGCGATCATGTCGAAGTTCAGGTACATCCTGATCTTCGCGCGCTCCTCAGGCGTGAGGGACCCGACGTAGTGCCTCGACCCGACCAGACCCAGCTCCTCGGCGCCCCACCAGGCGAAACGCACCGCCCTGTCGGGATGGTAGGCGGCCATCCTCAGCGCGATCTCCAGCAGGGCCGCGCTGCCCGAGCCGTTGTCGTTGATGCCGGGGCCGTCCTGCACCGAGTCGAGGTGGGCGCCGACCATCACCACGTCGTCGGTCGAACCCGTCGGGGTCTGCGCGATCAGGTTGCTCGTGGTGTACCGCGAGCTCTCGGTGCTGGTCGCGACCCTCACCTCCTGGGCCTGCGCCACCGCCGCCCCCGTCGTGGCGTCGACGCCGACCACGGGGATGCGCTGGGGAACGCCCGCGCTGCCGGCGAACGAGCCGCCCGGATTCACCACGACGAGCGCGCCGGCGCCCGCCGCCGTGGCGTTGGCGGCCTTGGCGGCGAACGTGCAACCACCCCTGTCGACCACCGCGATCCCGCCCGACCTGAAGTCGGTGAAATCGGTGTTCATGCAGCCCGCGCCCACCTTCCGCGGGTGCCCCGTCACGTCGCCGTCCGCCGAGTAGGTCAGCGTCGCGACCGTGCCGACGTCCTTTCCGTCCACCAGCAGCCGCCCGGGGAACAGTTCTCTGTAATGATCGAAACGGAACACCTGCCGCTCGACCGTGTATCCCGCCTCACGCAGCCGCGCGGCGACATAATCGGCCGAGGCGTCGTAACCGGGAGTCCCCGCCGCCCTGGTACCGCCATACGTGTCGGAGATCGCCTGGAAAGCCCGCAGATGGCTGAGAACGTTGTCGATCTGCACATCGTCGGCGAGGGAGGACCCCGGGAGCGCGACGGCCAACGCTGCGAGGAAATGGGTGATCATGCCCGGCATGGTGGCAAGCTTTGTGCACCGGGTATGGCAAGGCACGTCGTTGCTGGCAGAGTCGTTACCCGGTGCAGTGCCCTCGGTGGGGATTGTGGACACTGGAGTTAAAGATCGCACGCTCACGCGGGAAAGGTGCAGAATCGCTGTCGGTGGCAGACATCAGGGAAAGCGAAAAATCGGCGGACTCCGCGGAGGAGCATCCAGTCGTGTCTGAAGCGCGCGACGAACCTACCGTGTTCGTCGTCGAACCACTCCTGCCTCACCGGCTGCGCAGGCCGTCGGACGCGCTCCGCTTCCTGGCCACGCTCATCGCGCTCACCGCGGTCATCCTGATCATGCTGGTCGCCAAGCAGACGCTCATCGGCCTCGAGCAGGACGTCACCCAGGGCACCGACCGCGCCCCCGCGCTCCTGGCCGGCATCGCCACCTTCCTGAGCGGCGCCGCCGTCCTGGTGGTTCCTGCCGCGTTCGCCGTCGAGCGGGTCTTCCACCGCGACGGCCTGCGCGTCGCCGAGGGACTCGTCGCCGCCATCATCGGCATGGCGGGCTCCTACCTGATCGGCCAGTGGCTGGTCACGGCCGGCCCCGACGACCTGGTCACGCTGCTGACCGGCGGACGCGACCTCGAACCGCTCAACGCGCTCCTCAGCTCCGTGGTCGCCTACGCCACGGCGGTCCGCATCTCCAGAAGGCCCACATGGCGCGCGCTCATGTGGACGGTGACCGCGCTGTCCATCTTCGCGCTGTTCACCGGCAAGCAGATCACGCTGCCGAGCGCGATCGTCACCGTCCTGTTCGGCATGGCCGTCGGCTACGGCACCCTGTACGGCGTCGGCAGCCCCAACACCCGCCCGCCGGGCAACGCCGTCATCGCCGCGCTGCGCAAGCTGTCCTTCTCTCCCGTCTCCGCCAGGCGCATCGACGACGACCACCAGGGCAGCCGCCGCTACGCCATCGGCCTGTCCGACAACACCAGCCTCGACGTCACCGTGCTCGACCGCGACCGCCAGGTGGCGGGCCTGCCGTACCGGCTGTGGCGGCGGATCAGGCTCAACTCGGAGACCAGGCGGCGGGCCATCCGCTCGCTGCGCGCCGAGCTCGAACGCGAGGCGCTCATGGCCTACGCCACCCAGGCGGCCGGCGCCAACACCCCGCGCCTGCTCGGCACCAGCGAGATCGGCACCGAGGCCGCGCTCCTCGCCTACGAGCACCTCGAGACCCGCACCCTCGACGACGTCGACGACAGCGAACTCGACGACGACCTGCTGGCCCAGATCTGGGAGCAGGTGCTGCTGTTGCAGATGCAGCGCCTGGCGCACCGGCGGCTGACCGGCGACAGCATCCACCTCGACCGCGAGGGCCGCGTCGTCCTCACCGACCCCCGCAGCGGCGAGGTCGCGGCGGGCGACCTGCTGCTCCGGATCGACATCGCGCAGCTGCTGACCTACCTCGCCCTGCGCGTCGGCGCCGAGCGCTCGGTCAAGGCCGCCGCCGCCGTCCTCGGCCCCGACGCCCTCGCCGGAGCGCTGCCCCTGCTCCAGCGCATCGCGCTGACCAGGCAGACCAGGTCGGCGCTGAACAAGAAGAAGGACCTGCTGCCCGCCATCCGCGAGCAGATCGAGGCGCTGACGCCGCAGGCCGAGGTCGACGAGGTACGGCTGGAGCGGTTCAGGCCGCGCACCCTCGTCACCATCATCGCCAGCACCCTCGCCGCCTACTTCCTGCTCTCGCAGCTCAGCAAGGTCAACCTGCTCCAGGTCATCACCACGGCCAAGTGGGAGTGGGGAATCCTCGCGCTGGTCGCCTCAGGGCTCAGCTTCGTCGCCGCCGCACTCATGATCAGAGGGTTCGTTCCCGAGCCGCTGCCGCTCGGCCGTACCGTGCTCGTGCAGTTCGCCTCGTCCTTCGTCAAGCTGGTCACACCGCCCGCGGTGGGCGGCGTCGCGATCAACACCCGCTACCTGCAGAAGCGCGGAGTGCCGCCCGCCCTGGCCGTCGCCAGCATCGGCGCCTCCCAGGTGATCGGCCTGGCCAGCCACATCGGGCTGCTGCTGCTGTTCGCCTACATCACAGGGTCGAGCGCCACCACCTCGTTCACACCCTCGCGCGGGCTGCTGGCCGTGGTGCTGGCCGTCGCCGTCCTCATGGTGATCGTGCTGGGCGTTCCCCGGCTGCGCAGGATCATCACCAAGCGGCTGCGCTCGCTCTTCTCCAACGTCGTGCCGCGCCTGCTCGACGTGCTGCAGTCACCCCGCAAGATCGCGGAGGGGTTCGGTGGCATCCTCTGCCTGTCGCTGGCGTTCGTCGTCTGCCTGTACGGCTGCGTGCGCGCCTTCGGCGGCGAGACCAGCTTCACCACGATCGCCGTGGTCTTCCTGACCGCCAACGCCATCGGCTCGGCCGCGCCCACACCTGGCGGTCTGGGCGCGGTCGAAGCGTCGCTGGCCGTCGGACTGACGGTCGCGGGAGTGCCCGCGGAGTACGCGACCTCCTCGGTGCTCCTCTACCGGCTGCTCACCTTCTGGCTGCCGGTGCTACCTGGCTGGGCCGCCTTCACCTACCTTCAGCGGCACGAGGCCCTGTGAGCGAGGGAGCCGGTCGGCACAGCATCTTGATCACGAGGGCGACGAGGTCGGCCTCGTGAGCGAGCGGAGCGAGGGAGCCGGTCGGCACAGCATCTCGATCACGAGGGCGACGAGGTCGGCCTCGTGAGCGAGCGGAGCGAGGGAGCCGGTCGGCACAGCATCTCGATCACGAGGGCGACGAAGTCGGCCTTGTGATCTTGTCGATCTGCTGGAGCTCGTCCTCGGTGAACGCGGGCCCGTCCACGCTGGCCAGGTTGGCCTCCAGCTGAGTCACGCTGCTCGCGCCGATCAGCACGCTGGTCACCCTCGGGTCCCTGAGCACCCACGACAGCGCCATCTGCGCCAGCGACTGCCCGCGCGCCCGCGCGATCTCGTTGAGGTCGCGGGCCAGGTCGAGGTCGATCCTGTCGGCCGACAGGAACCTGCTCGTCGCCGCCCGCGAGTCCGCGGGCACGCCGTCCAGGTAGCGGTCGGTCAGCAGCCCCTGCGCCAGCGGGGAGTAGACGATGCAGCCGATGCCCTCCTCCTCCAACGTGTCCAGCAGCCCGTCCTCGATCCACCTGTTGATCATCGAGTACGACGGCTGGTGGATCAGCAGCGGCGTGCCGAGCTCGCGCATGATCCGCGCCGCCTGCGTGGTCTGCTCGGCCGAATAGTTGGAGATGGCCGCGTACAGCGCCTTGCCCGACCGCACCGCCCTGTCCAGCGCGCCCATCGTCTCCTCCAGCGGCGTCTCCGGGTCGGGACGGTGGCTGTAGAAGATGTCGACGTACTCCAGGCCCATGCGCTGGAGCGACTGGTCGAGGCTGGCCAGAAGGTACTTCCTCGAGCCCCACTCCCCGTACGGCCCCGGCCACATGTCGTAGCCTGCCTTGGTCGAGATGACCAGCTCGTCGCGGTACCCCTTGAAGTCCTGGGCGAAGATGGCGCCGAAGTTCCGCTCCGCCGAGCCGTACGGCACGCCGTAGTTGTTGGCCAGGTCGAAGTGCGTGACACCACGGTCGAAGGCGGCACGCAGGATGGACCGCGAGTTCTCGATCGGCCGGTCGTCGCCGAAGTTGTGCCACAGGCCGAGCGACACCTGGGGCAGCTTGAGCCCGCTCCTGCCGCTGCGGACGTAGGGCATCTTCTCGTAGCGGTCCTCCGCCGCCGCGTAGCTCACTTCGTTCCCCTCTCGATGATCCAGGACAGCGCGAACGCCTCTTCCTTCCAGGCGTCGTAGCGCCCGCTACGGCCGCCGTGGCCCGCGCCCATCTCCGTCTTCAGCAGGAACGGCCCGCCGTCCGCGGTCGCCCGCAGCCGCGCCACCCACTTGGCGGGCTCGTGGTAGAGCACCCTGGTGTCGTTCAGGCTGGTGATCGCGAGGATCGGCGGGTAGGTCCTCGCCGCGACGTTCTCGTAGGGGGAGTACTCCTTCATGTAGGCGTAGACGTCGGCGTTGTGCAGCGGGTCGCCCCACTCGTCCCACTCGATCACGGTCAGCGGGAGTGACGGGTCGAGGATGGTGTTGAGCGCGTCGACGAACGGCACCTCCGCCACCACGCCGGCGAACTCCTCGGGAGCGAGGTTGGCCACCGCGCCCATCAGCAGCCCGCCCGCCGAGCCGCCCCTCGCGATGATCCGGTCACTCCAGCCGGACGCCTTGAGGTGCCTCGCCGCGGCGACGAAGTCGGTGAAGGTGTTCTGCTTCCTGGTGAGCTTGCCCTCCTCGTACCACCTGCGGCCCATCTCGCCGCCGCCCCTCACGTGTGCGATCGCGAACGCGAACCCGCGGTCGAGCAGGCTGAGCCTGGCGACGGAGAAGCTCGGGTCGATCGAGGTCTCGTAGCTGCCGTAGCCGTACAGGACGGTGGGGGCGGGCTTGGTCGCGTCCTTCCGCTTCACGATCGAGATCGGGACCTTGGTGCCGTCCTCCGCGGTGGCCCACTCCCTGAACTGCTCGTAGTCGGACGGCTCGTAGCCGCCGAGCACGGGGCGCTGCTTGAGGAGGATGAGCTCGCGCGCCTCGAGGTCGTAGTCGTAGACGCTCGGCGGGGTGATCATGCTCGTGTAGCCGAGGCGCAGGCGCTCGGTGGTGAACTCGGGGTTGCCCGCGGGCGCCACGTCGTACAGCGGCTCGGGGAACTCGATCTCGTACGCCGAGGCGAGGAGCCGGCTACGAGACGGCTGCCCCCCTCCGTTGTCCTGAGGATAGGGAAGGATGCGGATGCCCGTCAGGCCGCTGCGGCGGAAGTGGACGACGGCGTGGGTCGCGAACGCGTCGATCTCCAGCAGGCGGGTGTCCTCGCGGTGCTCGATGAGCGGAGTCCACGCGCCGGGATCGTCGAGCGGCGCCGTCGCGAGCTCGAAGTTCTCCGCGTTCTCGTTGTGGAGGACGAAGAAGCGGTCGCCCGCGTGCTCGATGCCGTACTCGACGCCCGTGACGCGGGGGCGCACGACCGTGAACTCGCCCGCCGGGTTCTCGGCGTCGAGGATGCGAACCTCGCTGGTGATCTTGCTCCCGGCGCCCATGACCAGGTACTTCTCGCTACGGGTCAGGCCGATGCCGACCCAGAAGCGCTCGTCGGACTCCTCGTAGACCAGCACGTCCTCGTCGGCGGCGGTCCCGAGGGTGTGGCGGTAGACCTGGAAGGGCCGCCAGGCGTCGTCGACCCTGGTGTAGAAGAACGTCGTGCCGTCGGCCGACCAGGCGCCGCCGTAGAAGACGCCGACGATCTCGTCGGAGAGCTTCTCGCCCGTCTCCAGGTCCTTGAACGTCAGCGTGAACCGCTCGTCGCCCTTGTAGTCGGTGGAGTAGGCGAGGAGCTTGCCGTCAGGTGTGACGGCGCTGGTGCCGACAGAGAAGAATTCGCTGTCGCCGGCCAGCTCGTTGCCGTCCAGCAGGACCTGCTCGCCGGGGAGCGTGCCGTCGGCGGTGACCACCGGCGGCGTGTCGCCGTCGGCGGGCACCCGGCAGGAGATGCCGTACTGCTTGCCTTCCTGTGTGCGGGAGAAGTACCACCAGGCGCCCTTGCGGCTGGGGACCGACAGGTCGGTCTCCTGGGTGCGCCCCTTGATCTCCTGGAAGACCTGCTCCTGCAGCTCTTCCAGGTGGGAGGTCTCCTGCTTGAGGTATTCGTTCTCCTGTTGGAGATAGGCGATCGTGTCAGGGTCTTCCTTGTCGGTGAGCCACGCGTACTCGTCGATCACGGTGTCGCCGTGATGGGTGCGCTCGCTCGATACCTTCTTCGCCAGAGGCGGGATGTGGCTGCTCACCTGGCCGAGTCTACGTTTCGCGTCTCGAGCGGTCTGGAGCGCTGCTAATCTTTAGGAACCGACGCGGCGCGGCGCAACCACCTGGTGGTCAGGCCGCTGAGCGTCGGAAACCCCGACAACGCAGCAGTTCTGAAGATCGGTTTGTGAATCGGTCAGAGGGCTGGTAAGTTAGAGGGGTTGCCCCGGAGACGGGGTGGTCGAGATTGTAGCCAGGTTCGCCGGTTTGACATCAAATCG
>NZ_JBHUFV010000018.1:0-26969 GCF_042681425.1 Nonomuraea mangrovi
GGCCCCATTTTCACGCCTGCGCGGCGTCCCCTGGAAGGGTCAGGAGGACTTGTTCCACTTCGATGTGCCGGGCGGAAAGTGCATAACGGTGACGGCCAGCCCGCACTCATCGGCGAACGCGGCCAGGTCCTTCTTGAACAAGTGGGAGTCGGCCGAGTTCGCTCCGCCGGAATCCGCGGTGATCAGCAGCCGCGCCGCGTCGGAGTAATCGAGTCGGCCTTGCTGGTTCCACCAGCGGCGGATGGACTCCACCGCGAACGCGGCGGTGTTGCGGTCGGTGCCCACGTTCACCCAGCCGGAATCGCGTCCCAGGTCATAGACGCCATACGGGATGGCCACCGGCGTGGCGGGGTCGGTGAAGTCATGGTCCGGGGCGATGATCGGCCTGCCCATGGGCCGGTAGGTGCGGCCGGGCCGCGCGTACTCCCCGATCGGCTCCTTCTTCCTGGCATCCACGCTCACCACCGGAAGACCGCGGGCCAGGAACTCCTCCACGGCCGCGTTGATATGCCGGAACTGCGCATCGCGGTCGGGCACCTGGCTGCCGGCCCGTCTCTTGGCCATGCCCTGCAGGCTGAACCCCATCTGGCGCAGCAGCCTGCCCACCACCGGCGCGCTGACCGGATGCCCCGCCTCGGCCAGTTCCCGGGATAGATCCCGCAGTGAGGCGGTGGTCCACCGCAACGGGGAGACCGGATCGCCCACCTCCCGCGGCTCGATCAACGACTCCAGAGCCGCGACCAGGCCCGGGTCGCGCTCGTCGGCCAGTTTGCGGCCCGCGCCCGGCCGGCGCGCCCGTCTCTCTAGCACCGTCGCGCCCGCAAGTTCTGCTCGCCCCCGCGCGACCGTCGACTCCGAGACTTCCGCCAGCCGGGCCACGGCCGCGATCCCTCCGTGCCCCAGCGCCTCGGCCTCAGAGGCCAGATACAAGCGGCGCTGCCGCTCGTCCAGATGTGGAAGCAACGCGGCGAACTTCACATCCAGCACCGCCAGGGCCTGCGGCGATATCCCCACGAGAGCCCATATACCACTTCACTCACAGACACGAGATCAAAACAAGCAGTAATTTCCTTACGCGCCCTGAACCGCTTCCAGTTCGTCGCTGACCACGCAGGCGCCTTCGGGGTGAAGCGGTTGTGCCGGATCGTCGGGGTCGCCCGCTCCAGCTTCTACCACTGGCTGTCGGCGGCGCCGGCACGGGCCGAGCGGCAGCGCCGGGACCAAGCGCTCGCCGAACAGATCCGTGCCATCCATGCCGAGCATGACGGCACCTACGGAGCGCCGCGGATCACCGCGGAGCTGCGTGAGCGGGGCCGGCTGGTGAACCGCAAGCGGGTCGAGCGCATCATGCGCGCCTTCGCCATCGTGGGCGTGCACCTGCGCAGGAAGGTCCGCACCACGGTGCCCGAGGCCTCCGGCCGGAGGGTGCCGGACCTGCTCCAGCGCGACTTCACAGCGGACGCGCCGAACCGGCGCTACGTGGGCGACATCACCTATCTGCCCATCGCCGACGGCACGCACCTGTATCTGGCGACAGTGATCGATCTGTGCTCGCGCAAGCTGGCGGGCTGGTCGATCGCCGACCACATGCGCACTGAGCTCGTGGCCGATGCGCTGCGGGCCGCCGCCCGCGATCGCGGCGGACTGGACGGGGCGGTCTTCCATTCGGACCACGGGGCGCAATACGGCAGCAAGAAGTTCGCGGACCTGTGCGCCGAGCTGGGCGTCGTCCAGTCGATGGGAGCGGTCGGATCCAGCGCCGACAACGCGGCGGCCGAGAGCTTCAACGCCACGCTGAAACGCGAGACCCTCCAAGGCCGCACCAACTGGCCGACCGCCCGCGACGCCCGTCTCGAGGTGTTCCGCTGGGCCAGCCGCTACAACACCCGACGCCGCCACTCCAGGCTCGGCCAGCGGGCTCCCCAGACCTACGAGACGGCCTTCCACTCAACGTCATCTACGCTGGCATCAGCTGCATAAGCCGTGTCCAGTCTTCGGGTGGAAGCCCCGTCTCGAACTCGCGCAGCGCATACAGAAGGTGGCGCTGGTTCCAGATCAAGGTTCGATCCAGCAGCTCGCGTCGACAGGTCTGGATCCAGCGCTCCATGACGGAATTCATCCACGGCATACGGACGCCGCTCTTGATGGAGCGTATTCCGGCAGCCAGACTTACCGCACATGTCTCGCGACTGGGAGCCACCGACGACTGGTGGATCGGCGTTGGGGTCTCGACGGCAGGATCGCGATCGTTTCGGCATCCAGGGCAATGGTGCGCATGGAGGCGTCCGTCTTGGGCCTGCCCTCGTGGATCCGCCCGGCCAGTTGCACCAGCTGCCAGGCGATGTTCACGGTTCCGGCGTCGAGATCGACGTCCTTCCAGCGCAGCCCGCACATCTCACCACGCCGCAGTCCTCGAAGCGTGATCGGCCTGTACAGCGCGAACAACCGATGCTGGCTGGCTTCTTCCAGAAACAGCCGGGTCTGCTCAGGCGTCCACACCATCACCGCCGACGGGCGCGGCACCGGGATATAGGCATCGATCGGATCGACCCGCCGCCCACCACGCCGGAGCTTTTCCGCCCTGCGGTACTCGCGAAACTGCGCCTGCCGGAAATTCCATTCATGCAGATCAAGCGGCATGTGAGTGCTCGTGCAGAACTCCGCCGAGCCGGTCTTGTCGGCGTACATTCAGATCGATGATTCGATCTGGATCCGTGATCGGATCGGGGATGGTGCGGAGTGGCACCGCTTGGTTCAGGGCTTGATGTGCTCGGTGCTGGTTGTAGAACCGTTCGTACTCGCGTAGGGCGTGCCGCAGGTGGCGTTCGTTCCATACGAGGCAGCGGTCGAGGAGCTTTCGGCGGCACGACTGCACCCACCACTCCATGGTCGAGTTCATTCGCGGCATCCGGATACCGGCAAGGACCGTCACAGGCGAAGAAGCACAAGTGATCATCCTGCCGTTGCCCTGCCTCTTTCAAATGTCAGAGCCGCCGCACGTCGGTAGCCGTCAGTATCGGCAGGGGCAGATTCACATCACCGCCGCTCGCAGCTGTCAGCCGTTCACGCGGCCGGGTCGACCGCGGTACGGCCCTGCCCGTCTGTCAGGACATAGGTGAGGGGTTCGTCGGCCAGTACCTGCATGTGCAGCCGCAAGATTTGACTCAACCGCAGGACGCTACGGCACACCCCGCGCAGCCGGAACCAGCCGCCGGCTTCGAAGAAGCGTTGCGTGCTGACGAGCATGAGCCGCAGTCCGGCGGCGTCGCAGAACGTCAGCGCGGCGACGTCGACGATGACGCGATGGTGCCCGCCCTCGTGTAGGCGGTCCAGGAGCCACTCCAGGTCGGGGCGCGACACGAAGTCCAGTTCGCCCGAGAGCAACAGGACGTTGTAGCCGGGATGGTGAACCGTTCTGATGGCAAGGGCGGTCATGTCGCCCACTTTCGGCAGGCATCACATGAAGATTCGCGCGGCCCCTGCGGTCCTCATGCAGACAGGATCGTCTGCCGGGCTGAAGCCGAGCTCGCATCGTCTTGGACCGCGGGGTCAGGACGGCACGAAGATCGCGGTGTGCGCAATCCCCAGATGGTGTGAAGGAGTGAAAGGGCGAAATATCCCTTTCGTTTCTCACCTTAGGCCTTGCCGTGTTCGAGGCCAAGCGTCCGTCAGCTCAAACCTGGGGCCGGTTGGTCGGTTCACCGCTTCTTCTGCCATCTATCCAAGCGCGTGACCCGTGGCGCGCCGTCACGCTGGCGCCGCCCGCTCCCGCACATCCTGCAAAAGGTAGGCCCCGAGCCGCGAGGGCAGGGGGAGTTCCTCGTGAACAACCGCCGACGACCTTCCAGAGACAGCAGCCGCGCCAGCGCGCTGATCACCGCCCGATCCGCCCACGACGGCCGGGGCCTTGCCACCTGCAGACGCAACACCGCGAGCTGATGGCGCAAGGGATGATCTCCGCGTCCTTCGACCTCTGCGAGCGAGTCGGCAGCACCAACCCAACCAACCCGCGAGCCGGACGAAGATCAGGTAAGCAACCGCAGCGCCATGAACAGCGATCATGCCCGCCAGAAACCGGTGGGTGACATTGTCTAGTGCGGTGACCATGAACGTTCGCCGGGTCGGGTGATCACGCGGCCCGGTGCGCTGGTCGTCCCCAACGTCGTTGTTTCTCGCTGCGGATGCGGGCGCGTTCACGACGTTGGGCGTCCAGCACGTCGGGGTGGCGAGCATTGGCATTGCGCAAGCGCAGATAGGCCTGGAGCTTGCGGGTCTGCACCGTGTGGTTGGGATGGTGGGAGTTGCTGATCACGAAGGTGCGCACCGGGCCGAACTGAGCCTCGATGGGGTTGGCCCAGGAGGCGTAGGTCGGGGTCAGGCACAGCTCCACCCGGTTGGCTGCGGCCCAGGCGCGGATGGCGGGGGTGGTGTTGGCCGACAGGTTGTCCAAGATGACGTAGATCGGGGCGCCATCTGGGCGGGCTTTGCGGATGCTCTTGAGCGCGGCCAGCGTGTTGGCGCCGCTCTTGCGCGTCCGGACCACGCCCCACAGTTGGTCATCGCCCAGGCTGTAGCAGCCGTGGAAGTAGCGCACGCCATGTTCGCGCCGGTAGGTGGCCGGCCACCGCTCGGGGCGGGCCTCGGGTGCCCAGCCGGAGCCGGGCTGCGGCCGGATCGACAGCGGCCCGAACTGGTCGAAGGCGAAACACCTGTTGGGGAAGCGGCTGGTCACCTCCTCGATACGGTCCAGTTTGGCTTCCCTGGCGGGGTCGGTGGATTCTTTCCAGGTGCGAGTGCGCTGGAAGGAGATCTTGTTTTCGCGTAAGTACTGGCGCAGCCGCTCGCGGCCGACCACGACGATGCGGGTGGGGTTGTCGGCCAGGTAGGCGGCGAGTTTGCGGATGCTCCACCGGGTGAAGGGGCGCTGCAGCTTCTCCGGTCGGGTGGTGGCCGTCGCGACGATGAAGTCCTCATCATCGCTGGTGATGCGGCGGGGACGGCCTCCCGCCCAGTTAGGGTCCAGAGCGGATAGTCCTCGCTCGTTGAAGGCGTGGATCACGTCGCGGACGGTGTCTTCATCCGCGGCGACCAGGCGGGCGATCGCTGTCACCGGAGTTCCGCCGGCCGAGGCCATGATGATCAGTGCGCGCCTGACCCGGATCGAGTCGTGCTTGCCTCGCCGGACCAGTCGTTGCAGGGTCTGTCCCTCGTGATCGGACAGCCGCCGTGCCCGGACGGGCTCGGCCATATGTCTCTCCTTTGATCGACCTGGATGGTGTCGGTACGACCTTGAAGGACAAGCGGGCGAAACCGGCGCAAGCCGTACGGCGTGTCACCTCACGACCCGGTGAACCTAAGTGGACACCGCACTAGGCGCTGAGCCTGGGCCAACCGCAGGTGTCCCGGCATCTGCGACTGCTGTCCGAGGCGGGCGTGGTCGAGGTCACCAAGCGGGCACAGCAGCGGATTTACCGGCTGCACCCGGGCGCGATGCGTGAGCTGAGTGACTGGGTGCAGGGGTTCGCCGTTCTGTGGTCGGAACGGATGGATCGCCTCGGCGCCTTTCTCGACGACAGGGCCGATCAATGAGGAGCTTGAGCATGTCCCCAGACACCGCAGACGGGATCGTGGTCGATAGGTTGGCCAACACCCTGCACATCAGCCGCACCTACGCGGGCTGAGGTCGAGCGTGTGTGGTGGGCCTGGACGGACGCCGAGGCGGTCACTCGCTGGTGGGGGCCGCAGGGGTGGGCCGCGACCGTGTACGAGATGGACGTGCGGCCGGGAGGACGCTGGCGCTTCGAGATCGCGCCAGTGGACGGCTCGGCCGCGCCGGTGCGCAGCATCGCCACCTACACCACCGTCGTCGATCGTTGCGAGCTCGCCTACGACGACGTGTTCACGGACGCAGCGTGGCAGCCCGACGGCACGGGCACCTTCCCGACTTGGGTCACCTTCACCTCCACCGGCAACGGCTGCATCGTCTCCGTCGCCGCGAGCTTCCCCGACAGCCAAGCACTGCAACGGGCCGTCGAACTCCAGATGGCCGACGGCTACGCCGAAGCCCACGACCGGCTCGACGGCCTGCTGGACGGCCCATCAAGAAACGATCATGTCTGAACTTTCCGCCATCACCCCCGCCGACAGCACCACGATCGCGTACAAGATGACCGGGTCCGGCCCGGCCATCATCGTGATCAGCAATGTCGCCGAAGACTACACCGGTGTCGCGGGCGTGGCCGAGGCGTTGGCCAAGGACTTCACCGTGATCAGCTTCGACGGCGCGGCCGCGGGGCCAGCGGCGATCCGCAGCCCTACGACTCGGCGCGCGAGATCGAAGACATCGCCGCGCTCATCGAGGTCGCGGGGCGGCTCCGCGGCCCTGACCAGCGGTTCCGGTGGGTGCGGGCTGACCTTGGACGCGGCGAGCGCACTGGGTGACAAGGTCAAGGGACTCTACCTGTACGAGCCGCCGTTCATCGTCGACGACTCCAAGCCCCCGGCGCCCGCCGACTACGTCGAACACCAGAACGCCCTGGTCGCGGCGGGTCTACTTCATGACCGAGATGATCGGTGTCCCGGCCGAGGACATCCCGGTGATGAAGCAGGACTCCTCCTGGGAGGTCATGGTCAAGTACGCCCACACCTACGCCTACGACGGCCAGATCATGCGTGGGCTGCAGGACGGCAAGCCACTGCCCACCGACCGCTGGTCGGTCAAGGCGCCGATCGCGGTGGCCGTCGGCGGCAACGGCGAGGCCTTGATACGCGTCGGCGCCCAGGCGCTGGCCGCGATCCTGCCGAACGTGACCGTGCTGACGCTTGCCGACCAGGATCACTCCGCCTTCTGGATGGCCCCTGAGCCGGTCGCAGACCGGGCCCGCACGTTCCTGCTCGGCTGACGACGACAGGCCTGGCGGCCATGCCGCATCCGAGACCTGTTCGCGCCCGCCCGTCAAGCCCGCGGCGACGACCGCGTCAGGGCGAGGTTCATCCCGCCGTGTTCGAGCCGAAACAAGCCCACGCCCTCCTCCAGGCCCCGTTCCATCGCCCTCAGGTTCACCCTTCCTGAAGAACCTTCGCCGCGAGCATCCTTGAGTTCAGCATCGGACGCGTGAACCCCGCCTGACCTGCCAAAGAGCGCATCGCCGCAGTTCAGGGGCATATTCGTTGGATTCTTCGCCATTGCTACCGGGGACCGCCCCGCTATTGCGCGGCGGTATCGCGCTGCTCGTCATGAGCGTCGCCCGCGTCGGTGTGGCGCTCGGCATGATCCCGTCCGAGTGGGCGCTGAACGAGGCCCGCATCGAGCAGATCTTCGACGGTCTGGTGTTCACCAGTTCAGCGGCGCTACGGCCAGCTATGCATCGCCTGCGAAGTGATCGTCCCGCCAGGAGGGCGCACCGTTTCCCTGGCCGACTGGCTCATCACCGGCAGATGCCCGCCGCCCTGCTCGCCGGCCACCCCGACCTCATCTTGATCGCCTCGGAACGGCACAGCTGGGGAGAGCTTCGGCCCATCAACGGCCACTACCCGCCCACCCTGTGGCCGGCCAAGGGCAACACCGGCGCACGCCCCGACCATTGGGGAGCCTGCGAAGCTCGCCGCGGCGAACGCGCGCCTACGACATAGCGGGCACCGGCCTGCGGATCCTCCGTGCCCGTGCTGAATAACACGCGACAGGCCCCCGCCGTCTGAGGGCGGTGTTACGGCGGGTGGTGACGCAACGGACTGTGCGCCGCAGAGGGCGGGGCGCGCGATCGCCAGGCCGCCCCGGATCTCGGCCTTGCCCTTGATCGTGAACCGCTGGGTTAACGCTGCGTTGTGTGCTTCGCCGTTGTTCCGATCGTGCCGTTCCGACACCCTTGATCAAGGACGAATCACCGCATCGGAGGGAAAACGTGACAAAAAGCCACACACGAGTACATCCATGAACATCATCACGTCAACAGTTGTCTTCACGGTCGATGATCCGGCGGGCTCCCGTCGGTTCTTCACCACCCATCTGGGTTTCCGCGAGGTCCTCGACACGCCGGACTTCACCTGGTTGAGCCGTGACGACGCGGCCGCCGACATCCTGTTGCGCCAGCGAGACCTCGAGCTGCCGTTGCAGTCGGAGGCCCAGCCGGTGGTGGCCTTCGCGGTCACCGATCTGGCCAAGGAGTACGAGCGCCTGCACGCCGCAGGCGCACCCATCACCACGCCGTTGCGGTGCGATCCGTGGGGTGAGCGGCTGATGCGCCTGACCGACCCCAACGGCATCGTCGTCGAATTGACCGAATGGATCCCGCCCAGCGGCGACTGATCCACCCCCTTTGGGATGGCCCTTGAACGGCGCCACCCATGATCGATCACTTTCCGTACACGAATGGAAGCAAGAAGTATGCAATCGCATCCTCGTCGGTGGCTGATCCTGATCGTGCTCTGTCTGAGCACGCTGGTGCTGGTCATCGACAGCATGGCGCTCACGGTCGCGGTGCCCGCCCTGGCCGCCGATCTGGGCGCCACCGCCAAGGACATCCAGTGGATTCTGGAGTCCTACATGCTGGTCTTCGCCGGTCTGCTGCTGACCGCCGGCTCGCTGTCCGACCGGTACGGCAGGCGGAAGATCATGGTCATCGGCCTGGTGCTGTTCGGCGCCGCCTCCGCGCTGGCCACGCTCGCCACCGACCCCGGCCAGCTGATCGCCGCCCGGGTGGCGATGGGCGTCGGCGGCTCGCTGATCATGCCCTCCACCCTGTCGCTGCTGATCGTCGTTTTCCCGGACGAGGCCGAACGGCGCAAGGCGATGGCGGCCGGCGCCGCCTTCGCCGTGCTCGGCCTGGTCGGCGGCCCCGTCCTCGGCGGCGCGCTGATCGCCTCCCTCGGCTGGGAGGCGGTCTTCTGGATCAACGTCCCGGTCGCCGTCGTGGCCATCGCGGCCGCGCTGACGCTGATGCCCGAATCCAAGGGCCCCGCGACCAGGCCCGACCCGCTCGGCGCCGTCCTGTCCATGATCGGCATGACCGCCCTGGTGTGGACGATCAACGAGCTGGCGCACGGAGTCGCCTGGGTCCCGCTGGCCATCACCGTCGTCGCCCTCGGCGCGTTCATCGGCTGGGAGCTGCGCACCGAGCACCCGATGGTGCCGCTCAAGCTGTTTCGCGACCGCGACTTCGCCGGCGGCAGCCTGTCGCTGACGCTGGTCCAGGTCGGCAACGGCGGCCTGTTGCTGGTGCTGACCCAGTACATGCAGTTCGTCCTCGGCTACACCCCCACTCAGGCCGGTCTGGCCTTCATCCCGATGTTCATCGCCTCGGTGGTGTTCAACGGGGTGGGTGCCGGTCTGGGCAGCAAGCTCGGCAACCGCACGACCGCGGTGCTGGGCATGATCGTGATGGCCGCCGGGCTGGCCCTGCTGAGCTTCTCCTCCTCCGACAGCTTCGTGATGCTGGCCATCGCCCAGGTCGTGCTGGGTGCCGGTGGCGGCCTGGCTGGGCCGTCGGCGATCGCCGCGCTGATGAGCGCCATCCCGACCGAGCAGGCGGGTGTCGGTTCGGCGTTGAACGACACCATCCAGCAGGCCGGCGCCGCCCTCGGCGTGGCCATCCTGGGCAGCCTGGCCACCAGCAGCTACGCCTCGGCCATGCCGGCCACCGCATCGGAGGAGGCCCGCCGGTCGGTGGCCGCCGCCGTGGCCGACCCGTCCCTGGCCGCCGCGGCCCGCCATGCCTTTGACGCGGCCATGTCCTCGGCCTTCCTCGCCGCCGCGGCCGGGGTGCTCGGCGCCGCCGTACTGGCTCTGCTCCTGCTGCGTGGCCGCAAGCGCGGCGCGCACACCACCTCCTCGACCCCGGCCTCGACCCCGGTCGCCACGCACTGACATGTACGCGGTGCCGTGTCAGCGGCCACGTCAGAACGGCGACGGCCCGCTATCAGGACGGCCCGCGATCGTAGATGCCATGAGCGGTTCAACCGCCCGATCAACCGAATCCCTAACTGATCTCTTGGAGCTCACCACCATGTCCATCACCCTTACCGACCAGGACAAGCTCACCCTGCGCACTGCCGCCTACGGTGCCGTCACGCTGCTGGCCGCCGCTGATGTCGCCGGTTCGCCGCACAAGGCGGCCACCGCGGGCTCGCTCTCGCTGTATTCCGCGACCGGACCGGTTGGGCACGTGCTCGCCGCAAAGACCAGGGACATCAACCTGGAGGGCAAGTCGGTGGCCGCGATCGCCGACCGCGTGCTGCCCGCTCTGACGGCGGCCATGGGCCTGCTCAACAAGCAGGACCCGGCGGAGGCCGGCAACTTCCGCGACACCGTCCTGGTCGCCGTTGAAGCCGCCGCCACGGCGCACAAGGGCGAGCGCAGCCCTGCCGCAGCCGACATGATCCGCAAGATCACCGAAGCTCTCGACGCTGCCTGACAGCACGTCGGCCCGGACTGCTACGAACAACGCAAAGGGATGTAGATGTCGCTCTTCCAACGGCGAGGCCTCCTCGCCGCCGCCTCCCTCGCGGCCGCGATCGCGGTCGCGGGGGCTCCCGCCGCCTCCGCGACGGCGGAGCCGGGGATCACGGTCTCGGGCGGACTCACCCAGCCGGTCTTCTCCTACACCGACGCCATCCGTGAGCACGTCCAGGTGCAGTCGCCGCTCGACAGCGACGGCGACGGCAAGAAGGACCTGGTCCGGGTGGACATCATCCGGCCGAAGGAGTCCGACTCCGGGCTCAAGGTCCCGGTGATCATGCACCAGAGCCCGTACTTCGACAAACCGGGCGTCGGGTTCCAGCTGGACCACAAGACGTACGACGCGAACGGCAACCTGACGAAGTTCCCGCTGTTCTACGACAACTACTTCGTGCCGCGCGGGTACGCGTACCTGTCGGTCGATATGGCCGGCACCCGGCTGTCGGAGGGCTGCCCGACCGGCGGCGGGCCGTCCGACGTGCTGGGCGGTAAGGCGGTCATCGACTGGCTGAACGGCCGGGCGACCGCCTACGACGACCAGGGTGCTCCGGTCAAGGCCTCCTGGACCACCGGGCGCACCGGGATGATCGGCCACTCCTATGAAGGAGGGCTGGCCATCGGGGTCGCCGGTACCGGTGTGCAGGGGCTGGAGACGATCGTGCCGCTGGCGGGGCCGAGCAGCTGGTACGACATGTGGCGGGCCAACGGCACCCTCACCGACTTCAAGAACGGCCAGCAATGGCTGGCCCAAATGATCGATGAGGACCCGGACGCCAAATGCGCGGCGGTGCACCGGCGGATGAGCGCCGGCTCCGACGACGCCACCGGCGACTACAACGCCTACTGGGACGAGCTCAACTACCGGACCGGACCGGTCTCCAAGGCCGGCAACGTGCGCGCCAGCGTCTTCGCCGTGGTCGGCATGCAGGACCGCAACGTGATGGGCAACCAGTTCTCCCAGTGGTGGACCAAGCTACCCCGCGACGTGCGGCGCAAGGCATGGGTGACGCAGTACGGGCACCTCGACCCGTTCTGGGCCCGCCGCCAGGTATGGGTCAACACCCTGCACCAGTGGTTCGACCACGAACTGATGGGCGTGGCCAACGACATCATGCGCCAGCCGCGCGCCGACGTGCAGCTCGGCCCGGACCGGTGGATCACCCAGACCGACTGGCCCGCCCGCCAGGCACGGACCACGACGCTGCGACCGCAGGCCGACGGCGCCCTGAGCAGCCAGCCCTCCAAGGGCACCGGCAGCTACCTCGACACCCTGCAGACCGAAGAGGCGATGGCCGCCGAGCCCGGCACCGCCAACCCCAACCGGCTGGCCTACCTGACGCCGCCGCTGAAGAACGCGATCAGGGTGTCCGGCACGCCGTCGGTGAGCCTCACGGTCAAGCTGGACAAGCCGACCGCCAACCTCGGCGTCCTGCTCGTCGACTACGGCACCGACACCCGCATCCACGGCGTCGCCCCCGACAAGGGGCAAGGACTCAAGCTCGTCGACGGCCAGGACTGCGTCGGCCAGGGCACAGCCGACGACAGCAGCTGCTACCTCAGGGCCGCCGACAACACGATCACTTCCGGCTTCCAGGTCGTCTCCCGGGGCATCATCGACGCGCAGAACCGCATCTCGCTCAGCCGCCAGACGCCGCTGACGCCGGGCCGGCCGTACCGGATCACCTGGAAGATGCTGCCCCAGGACTACGAATTCAAGGCCGGGCACCGCCTCGGCCTGGTGCTGACCGGAACCAACGCCGACCTCGGCGAACCCACCCTCGGCGGCGCCGAAACCGGCACCGGCGCCAAGGTCACCGTCGACCTGGCCGGCACCTCGATCTCACTGCCTCTGGTCACCGGCAAGTAACGCGACACGAAAGACGACACACCATGAAAACCAGCAAAGTCCTCAGGCGAGTGGCGATCCCCGCGCTGGCAGCCGCCCTGCTGAGCGGGGCGGCCACCACCGCCACACCCGCGCTCGCCGCCGACCGGGATCGGCCGGAACTACGAAAGAGCGTCCAGGCATTCGTCGATGCCGGTTTCCTCGGCGTGCAGGTGCGCGTCAACGACGAGCGAGGCCAATGGACCGACAGTGCCGGAGCGCGCAAGCTGGGCTCGGCCGCCAAGCCGCCGGCCAACGGGCGGTTTTGGACGGGCAGCGTCGTCAAGCCCTTCACCGCCACCCTGGTGCTGCAACTGGTGGCCGAGGGCAAGATCGCCCTGGATGATTCGGTCGCCGACTACCTGCCCAAGCTCGGCCTGGACCGGCGCATCACCGTGCGGATGCTGCTGCAGCACACCACCGGCCTGTTCAACTACACCGGCGCTCTCGGCTCCGACGGCAAGTGGGAGCCGGGGATCCCCGCCACCGGCGATGCATGGCTGCCCAACCGCTTCCGCAGCTACAAGCCCGAAGAGCTGGTACGGCTGGCGCTGTCCAAGTCGGCGCGGTTCGAGCCGGGGACGAAGCAGGACTACACCAACACCAACTACACGCTCGCCCTCCTGCTGATCGAGAAGGTCACCGGCCGCTCCTACGCCGAGGAGATGAAGCGGCGCATCCTGCGCCCGCTCGGCATGACCACCACCACGGTGCCCGGCGACCGCACCCAGCTGCCCGGGCCGCACGCCCACGGCTACTACCGCACCCAGGACGGCCGGGTGACCGACATCTCCCGCCAGAACATCTCCCTGCTGGCCGGCGCCGGTGACCTGATCTCCACCACCCAGGACCTGCACACCTTCATCTCCGCGCTGAACAGCGGCAAGCTCCTGCCCGCCAACCTGCTGGCCGAGATGCGCAAGCCGTACCCGGGCGGGGAACTCCGCTACGGACTCGGACTCTTCGTGCAGGACCTCGGCCCCGGCTGCGGCACCGTCTACCAGCACAACGGCAGCCCGCCACACGGCTACGGCACCCTGATGTACAGCTCGCCCGACGGCAAGAAGACCCTGACCGCGTCGGTGACCTGGGTGGACTCGGCCACGCGAGGCCCGGCCAAGGACTTCCAGAAGCTGACCGACACCCTCGTCAAGCAGGTGTTCTGCGACGGGCAGACCGGCACGGCGGCGGAGTAACCGGTCTGCGGTCTCACCCCCGCCGGCCTTCCAGACGTCCCTGCGATGGGAACGTGCCAAGCACCTCCCACCGCAGGAGGCAACCCCCCGAAGCCCACCGCGCGAGGCGGGCTTCAGGGGGCACCAAACGCCGCGCAGGCACCAAACCAGCGCGCGGCGTCACCACAAGAAACACCCTAAGGAGAAACACATGAGCCGCAAACTCGTGGCCGCGCAGTTCATATCGCTCGACGGCGTCGTGGAGGCGCCCACCGAGTGGCACTTCCCCTACTTCGACGGCGAGATGGGCGCCGCTGTCGGCGAGATGTCGGCCGCGGCCGACACCCTGCTGCTGGGCCGGGTGACCTACGAGGAGTTCGCCTCGGTCTGGCCGCACCAGAGCGGCGAGATGGCCGATGCGATCAACGGCATCCGCAAGGTGGTGGCCTCCACCACCATGACGGAGCCGGGCTGGCAGAACGCCAGCGTGATCGAAGGCGACCTCATCACCGCCGTCAAGGAGCTGAAGCAGGAGCCCGGCACGAACATCAACGTCACCGGCAGCATCACCCTCACCCAGGCACTGCTGGTGGCCGGGCTCATTGACGAGCTGCGGCTGCTGGTGCACCCCATCGTGGTGGGCACCGGCCGCAAGCTCTTCCCCGGCGGCCCCAACCGGACCCCGCTCAAGCTGGCCAAGTCAGTCACCTTCGGCACCGGCGTGCTCGACCTGACCTACCAGCCCGCATGACACGCATCCTGCTGGCCTGCGGCATCGCCGCAGGCCCCTGGTTCCTGGGCGTGGCGCTGATCCAGGGGCTCACCCGCGAGCCCTTCGACTTCACCCGCAACGCCATCAGCCAGCTCAGCCTCGGCGAGCTCGGCTGGATCCAGGTGAGCAGCTTCGTCATCACCGCCTGCCTGGCCATCGCCGCCTCGATCGGGCTGCGCCAGGCGCTTCAGAGTGGCCCCGGTGGCACGTGGGCGCCTCGACTGGTGGCGGTGTTCGGGGCGTCGTTCCTGGTCAGTGCGGTATTCAGCGCTGATCCCGGGGCGGGATTCCCGGAGGCGAGCGATCAGGCAGCCGTGCTCAGCACGACCGGCGCCGTCCACATGGCGGGAGCCATGGTCGGCTTCCTGTCGCTGTGTGCGGCCTTCGTGGTGATGGGCCGGCACTTCGCCGCCCGGGGCGAGCGCGGGTGGGCGATCGCCTGCCGGCTCGTGCCGGTCGGCGTGCTGGCCGGGTTCGCCGGGTCTTCGGCCACCGTGATGGCGTTCACCGCCGGAGCGGGGCTGGGGCTCATCTGGCTGGCCGTGGTGTCAGTCAGAGTGCGCGCCACCGTCAAGGCGTAGAACGACGGCCGGGCTCCGACGGGAGCCCGGCCGTCTGTTGGCTAGATCTAGAGAGTGCCGAGGTCACGCACGACCTCGGCGAACGCGCGGATCATGTCGTTCTCCGCCTCACCGCGCCAGGCCAGGCCGTAGTCCAGCGCGGCCATGTCGGGGATGGGCAGCCAGTCCATGTCCGGCCGGTTCCAGTAGCGGCTCACATGCACGGGGAAGACGTTGACGATCTCACCGGCGCTGATGAGGGTGAAGATGTCGTCGACGTTCTCGATCTCCGCGCTCCGCTCGATGATGTTGCCTCTGGGCGTGTGCCACGGTGTGTAGCTCTCGGCCCAGTAATCGGGGATGGGTTTGCCGCGTGCCACCTGGAAGTCGCCGAGCATCTCGATTGTGGCCGAGGTACGGCCGGCCAGCTCGTGATCGACGGAGACGGCCAGCACCCGCCGCTCGGCGAACATCGTCGGCCCCGCGATCAGGTCGGGCTCGTGGACGGGCAACCAGGTAACCAGCATGTCGACCTCGCCGCGGCGCAGCCCGGCGAAAGGCTCGACGAAGGGGGCGTGCCGCAGGCGCAACCCCCACTGCGGGTGGCGGGTGCGGAAGGTTTCCCAGTAGCGGCGCAGGTCGTGGGCGTTGGCCGGGATCATGCCGATGCGCAGCACGCCGGTCTTGCCCTGGGCGGCCAGCCTGGCACGCTCCATGCTCTCCTTGAGCCCCCGGTAGATCGGGGTGAGATCCTTCCGGAGCTGCTCGCCGGCGGGCGTCAGCCGTACCTTGCGGCTGTCGCGGTAGAAGAGCTCGGCGCCGATGCCCCGCTCCTGTTTCTTGATCGCCTGGCTCACTCTCGCCACCGAGACGAACAGACGCTCAGCGGTCCGGCCGAAGTGCAGCAGGTCGGCCAGAGTCAGGAAGATCTCGATATCACGTAGTTCCACGACGTCACCGGTTCACAGGGGCAGGGGGCCCAGGTCGCGCACGACCTGGGCGAACGCGCTGATCATGTCGTTTTCCGACTCTCCTCGCCAGACCAGGCCGTAGTCCAGCGCGGGCATGTCGGGCATGGGCACGTGGACGAGGTCCGGGCGGGCGAAGTACCGAGCCACGTGCGCGGGAGACGGATTGATGATCTCACCCATGCCGAGGAGGGAGTAGAGCTCGTCGTTGCTGGTGACTACCGACCCGGGCTCGACGCGGTTGCCCTCGGGAGTCTGCCGCGGCGTGTAGGCCTCGAGCCAGTAATCAGGGGCCGGGTTGGCGAGCGGGAGTGGGAAGTCGCCGAGCATCTCGATCGTGGCCCTGGTACGGCCGGCCAGTTCGTGGTCGACGGCGAGCGTCAGCACCCGGCCGTCGGTGAACATCGTCGGCCCCGTGACGAGGTCGGGCTCCAGCACGGGAAGCCAGGTGACCAGCATGTCCATCTCGCCGCGGCGTAGTCCGCCGAAGGGGTCGATCCAGGGGGCGATCGCCAGGCGCAGGTCCCACTGCGGGTGCCGGCTACGGAAGGTCTCCCAGTAGCGGCGCAGTTCGTAGTTGTTGACGGAGATGGTGCCGATGCGCAGCACGCCGGTCTTGCCCTGAGCGGCCAGCCTGGCCCGCTCCATGCTGTCCTTGAGCCCCTGGTAGATCGGGGCCAGATCGCGGCGGAGCTGCTCGCCGGCGGGCGTCAGCCGTACATTGCGGCTGTCACGGTAGAAGAGCTCGGCACCGATGCCCCGCTCCTGCTTCTTGATCGCCTGGCTCACCCTGGCCACCGACACGTGGAGCCGCTCGGCCGTCCGGCCGAAATGCAACTCTTTGGCCAGCGTCAAAAAGATCTCTATATCGCGCAGCTCCACGTTTTCTCCTCTCGATTCTCGTCATTCGGAGGAGAAGAGTGACATAAGCGCATTGTTCCCCGCAAAACAGACGCCTTCCGGAGCGGGGACGCTCCGAGAGGCGAACGGCCAGGTCATCAGGTGGGGCAGGGCTTGATGCGTGTCCAGATCGGCCCGGAGGTTGACCGGGAGCGCCACTCCTTCTCGATGCTGAACTCCCTGACAAGAACGGTAATCCCGATCTTTCTGGGACTGCTTCCAGGCGCAGGACTCGGCCTCGATGACGCCGAGGGCCCGCAGTCGCGTTGTTCCGGTCGCCGTTGGCGTTGCCGCCGACCATCTGCTTGCCGTGACGGCTGCTCACCAGATGCCGCGCAGCTTCAGCGGCGGATGCCAAACGATCGATCTCCTCAGCCAGGCTGCCGCCCGTCGTCTGCTCGCTGATCAGGCCGGCGAGGCAGTAGCCGGTGTTGAAGTCCCGCCAGCTCTCACCTGGCTTGCGGCCCTTTGGCGGGCGCGTAACCGGCGCAGCACCTCCGCCGGGGTCGGGGCGAAGGCGTGCTCCAGGCTGACGGCCGCCAGAGCCGGCAGTTCCGGTGATCCGCTGAAGTGCAAGTAGGACGATTTGGGTCGACCTGCCCCGGATAGGTGGCCAGCAGCGGTAGCCGGGCCTGGACTTCGGGGCCGTGGCGATACCACTCCGGCAAGGTCGCGACCGTGAAGGAGTGACACCACCCCCTGGCCGACGATGGAACGGATCAACGCGCGATCAGGACGTGACCGTTTAGGTACGTTCAACGACGCCCAGGCATCGGATATCTGGCCATCTTCCGGACCGATCCAGTCAGGCGGTACCCCCCGGGCAGCCCCGATGCGCCCTCTGTCCGGGTCCGCGGCACCAGACGCAAAGTAGCCGTGCGTATCCCGCCGCAGACCGCACCCACGCTCGGGCGATACCTCCGTCATCATCTGTGGCCTGCGACAATGCCCTCGTGGCGCGGACCCGAGCGGAGGGCCTTGAAGCCCTGCGAACAGCGCCGGCAGACCTCGGTGTCAATCTGCACGAGCTGCTGGAGAGGCGACGAAGGGGACGGCGGTGGTACGGCTCAGCCACACGATCCTGCCTTGATCATCCCTATACGATCTCCGCATGTTCGAGTTATCCGGCCCCTGGTCACGCGTACTCGCGGACACGAGGCTGCACCACGGCCCCGCCATGCAGTCGCTGGCCGTCGACCCGGTCACGCATGAGCTGTACCTCGTCCAGCTGCGCGACGCCGGCAGCGCCGACGAACTGGGCAACCTCTGCGTCAACCGGGTCTCAGCCACCACCGGGAAGGTGCTGGACTGGATGCACCTGGACGGTTTCGGGCACGGTTACCAGATCGGTGCTCAGCACATCGCCGGCCGTACCCATCTGTGGTCTGAGGCCGGCCCCATCCGCAAGGGCTTCGGCACCCGGGTCACCCGCTTCCCCTATCTGCCTGGCCGCAGCATCGACATGACCTCTCATGTCCTGACCAAGCCCTACTCGCCCGCCCCGGACACCCTCACGTGCGCACCCGCCGTCGATCCGATCGGCAACTGGCTCACGCTGCGCTACCGCACCCCCTCCGGCTACTTCTACAGCCGCCACCCCATCAACCCGGCCAGCGGCAAGGTCTCCGGAACCTCCGCCGCCACCATCGCGCACCCGCCGTCGGTCGTGGGCACCTTCCAGGGGTTCGCCACCGTCGGCGACCTGCTCTACCTCTACAACGGCGACCCGTCGGACTCCTTCGAGGACAGCAACGCCCGCATCTCGCTTGTCTCCTGGCGCGACCCGGGCCGCACTCCGGTCGTCACCCCCGTCACCGCGCTGCCCGGTCTGCCGGTCCGCGAACCGGAGGGGCTGGCCGTCGAGCCGCTGGGAGATCGGGTGCGGCTGCTGTTCGGCTTCAGCGGCGACGCCCCCGGGCCGGGACGACAGGCCAGCGTGTGCGCCTTCACCTCAGATCCGTCGGCGCAGGGCGTGAAGGTGCTGGCCGACTGGAGCAACCTCACACTGGCCGGCGGCTTCGAGAGCCACACGGGCGCACGGATGCCCCGCGCCCGGCTGATCAGCGTCGGCGGACTGACCCAGCTCCAGCTGCGCGGCTCGCTCAGCTGCCCGAACCTCACCGGACCGGCCGTCGTCGCCAGTCTGGCGCCCTGGCTGACCCCGAGCCTGCCGGTACGCGCCGCCGTACCGCGCAACATGAGCCACGGCAACGCCGCATGCCAGGTCGAAGCGGCCCCCTCCGGCCAGCTCCGGGTCCATGGCGCCAGCCCCGCCCACCCGCTGTCCTGGATCGACCTCGACAGCTTCACCGCCGCCTGGAAGTGACCCTCATGCGATCTCCCACCCGTCGCACTCTGCTCACCGCGGCCGCCGCCCTTCCCGCCGTCGCCCTCGCTCCTGGGGTCTCCGACGCCGAGGTCGTGTCCGCCTGGAAACCCATCACGCTCACCGGCACCGCCAAGGCCTTCGCCGAGGCCCCGCCCCAGGCGCGGGTGGTACGCGTCGCGGGCACCGACTTCCTGCAGCTCCGCGGCGGCGCCCACGTCTCCTACACCGCCGACAGCCCGCTGGGCAGGCTGCCCAGCGGGCTGCGCGTGCCGAAACTGACCCGCGGACTGTGCCCGCGCAACAACCACAACGGGCTGAGCGTGTGCCGCGTAGAGGCCGATGTCAGGGGCGTCCTCATCGTGCTCGGCGGCACCAGCGCCAGCAAGATCACCTGGGTGCGGCTCGACGGCTTCTCCTCCGTCCTGTCCTGATCATTGGCACCGGGCGGATACGGCCGAAGTCCCGCCAGGCCATCAAGGGCATCGTGTGGAGATCCGCACTGGCGCCGATCGAGGCCCTCCGCTCGGGCGCCGTGAGCCCTGAAGTAGGGCGTTGCAGCAGGCAACGGTGGGCGGCGGCTACACACCGGGATCAGGTGGTTGCGGCGGAACCGGCCGGACATCGCCTGGCTGCCATCCACGACAAGCAGCGCTGGACTACGACCGCACATGGCGCGGCGAGGCGGAACCGACATGATCCGGGCCTTCACCCAGGCCGTCCGCAACCTCGGCACCCTCTGACGAACGACACTGGGCGCCTCCCGATTCACGGGTGATCCGGAGTCGCCGCCCGCGCCCGCAGCCTGCGCAGCATCCTGGTGTCGGCGAAGCCGGCCTCCCGGGCGGCGACCTCGGTGGTGGCGCCCTGCCGCAACAGCTGCTCGGCACGTTCCAAGCGCAGCGCGCTCTGGTAGGCCAAGGGGGTGAGCCCGGTCGCCCGGCGAAACAGCCGGGTCACGGTCCGTTCACTGCAGCCTGCCGCCTTGGCCAGCAGGCGCAGCGGGAGCCGTTCGGTGAAGCGGGACTCGATCAAGTCCTGGATGCGGTGCACCGTCTCGTCCATATGGGAGCGCAGGCGCAGCATCGGGCTGATCTGCGGCGCCGTACCATCACGGCGGGTGTGGACGAGCAGGGTGCGGGCCACCTGGCCCGCCGCGTACGGCCCATGCCGCATGCTCAGCAGGTGCAGGGCCAGGTCAATGCCGCTGGCCTTGCCTGCCGACGTGACGACCCTGTCGTCCTCGACGTACAGCGAGTCCTTGACTATCTCCGACTTGGGGTAAAGGCGCACGAACTCGTCCTGGACGCAGTGGTGGACCGCGCAGCGGCGGCCGTCCAGCAGCCCGGCACGGCCGAGTGTGTCGGCGCCCGCGCACACGCCGGCGACGGTGCCGCCCGCGGCGTGGTGGTCGCGCAGGCGGCGCAAGGTCTGCTCGCCCGGCGGGCGGGTCGGACCGCGCCAGCCCGGCACGATGACCAGGTCATCCGGCGCCAGCCGCGGCCAGCCGGTGCTGGCCGGCAGCGTCAGACCCTGCACGGTGGCGACCTGGCCGGCCTCGGCGACATAGGCGATGGTGTACGCATACCCGAGGTCGTTCGCGGTGGAGAAGACCTGGGCGGGACCGGCCACCTCGAGAAGGTGCACCTGCGGGATCAGCAGGAAGAGGACTTGGGACATGGCCGGGTTCTGCTCCTGATTCGGGGTGAGATGATTCGGCCGCGAGGGCCGTTCATGGCATCCACCATCGCCGGCGGCTCTGATCTCGGGCCGTTGCCGTGCTGACACGGCCGCTGACACGACACAGCATCAGATTTGGTCCCCGTGGTCGTTTGGCGCGTTCGGCAACGCCTGCCGTCGGATACCTGGCCATCTTTCGGACCAATCCAGTCAGACCCGCGCCAGCTGTTGGCGATCATGTGGAGATCTAGGTGGGCGGACACGTCATGCCAGGTAGACGGCTATGTGCCGCGGCGAACCGTCAGTAGGTTGATCGCTTGGCCTGTGGGTGTTGAGAATCGATCGATTCTCAACACCTGCGTCGGGAGCGGTCCGAACGACGTCTGGACCGCCCTGAGAGTGTCGAAAAAACGTGTTGAAAAGCGTCCCGCGCTCGGCTTCGCGCCGCTCGCCTGGCTCCACACGCTGCGGCTGGGAGGGGCCCGTTGAGCGGCCGGGAGGTCGTCTTCGCCTTCGTCGCGGGCCTGATCGTCAACGAGATGTGCGACGTTTCGCCCTGGCTGGCGAAGAAGCTCGTCCGGCGGTCCGCTTACCTGCGGTATCGCGATCCCATACGCGCAGAGGTCCGCACCGAGGAGTTGATCGCGCTGATCGACTCGCGGCCCGGCAAGCTGCTCAAGCTGTTCACGGCTATCGGGTTCCTGGGTGCTGGCACGGGAGTCCGTGTCCGGGAGTACCTACGAAATCTGCGAGAAGGCGCAAGATTCCTGAGTAGTAACCCCAGGCTAGTGGGCCTCACACTCAGGGTAGCGATGAACCTAACCACGGGCCGTCGCCGCAAGTCTCCCTCCGCCACGGAGGAGAGCCTGCGCCGTGCACTCAAGGAAGTCGAGAAGGCGAGATCGAAGGAACGAGGTGAGCAGAGGAGCAGCGGTGAGTGGGACAACTGACACCGCCGCCCCCTGCGTTCGTGTCGCGCGTGTCGCTGACCAGCGGTGACGCGCTTAGGAAGATCCTAAGCGACGCACGAACGCGCCCACACCTTCCTATCGGTGTGAGCGCGTTCGTGCTTCTACGTGCAGCACAGGCGCGCGTGATCAGTACCGAACATGGTCGAACACGCGCGACATGCGAAGAATGACCGTCTCACTCCATCGCCGACTCGACAATCTGTGAGGCGTCGTCCTCCAGCCGCTCCCGAGACTCCACGTAGATCTCCGTCGTCGAAGCATCCTTGTGGCCCAGGTTGAGCTGGATCTTCCGCATCGGCACGCCCGCCTCTTCCGCGATCGAGGCGTAGGTGTGGCGGCACGTATGCGGCGTAACCTTGCCCTCGATCCCGGCCTGCCGGGCGATGCGGACAACCAGCTCGTACGCCTGCCCGCGCGTCATCGGCTTCCCCGACTCCGACGCGAACAGCGGCCCGCGCAGGTCCGCCAGCTCGACCCCGGCCCGGCGCGCACGATCGGACAGGTAGGTGTCGAGCGCGAACGTCGTCTCCACCGGCAGACGCCGGATCTTCGGCTCCGCACCCTTGGCGACGATCCGCAGCGTCCGATATCCGCGGGCGAAGCCGAGGTCGCCGATGGTGGCGTCCACCGCCTCGGAGATGCGGATCCCGGTGCGCAGCAGCAGCCGGATCAGCGCCGCCGTACGCAGCCTTGCCGGCCCGTGGTCCTTGTCGGCGGCCTCGACCATGGCGCGTGCCTCGTCGCGGGTGAGCGCCGTGGTCTCGGAGTGCTTGCGGTTGATCTTCGGGCGCCGGACGTTCTCGAACGGGTTGAACTCGACGGCGTCTTCCTCGGCCAGGTACTTGTACCAGGAGGAGACGGCAGCGAGCCTGCGCGCCATGGTCTTGAGCGGCACAGGCTGACCGGCCTGGAGCTCGAGCCACCGCTTGTACACGTCCCCGTGGGGGCGGCGCGCCTCCAGAGGGTCGAGGTCGTGCTCGGCGCAGAAGCGGAACCACCGCTCGATCTCGCGCCGGTAGGCGTCGCGCGTGTTCGGCGAGTCGTACGACAGCAGCCACGCCATGGTGAGGTCCCGGGCGTAGCCGAGCAGGTGCGGCGGGAACGCCAACTGCCTGCTCGACTCGCGGACCAGCTCAGCCGTCACTGCGCCGCCTCGGCGAGGACGGCCAGGCCCTCATCGGTGAGCCCCAGAAGCCTGCCCTGACCGCGCACTTCCTCGCCGAACTCGACCCAGCCCGCTTCCCGAACGACGCTGAACGTCGGCTTCGGGATGCCGGACCTGCGCGGGCTCGTGGCCAGGTAGTAGACCTCTTCGTCCCGGATGCGCTCCAGCACCTCACGCTGCGCGGGCGTCGGCCTGCGCCGCTTCGGCCCGGTCACCGGTAACGCACCGCCCAACCCCAGGCGCTCGGGTGGATGGACATAATGTGCGAGTTGTACATCAGGCACCACCGGAGTCGTTCATGCGCCGAGCCTGCTCGCGCAGCTGCTCCAGCTCCGTGCGCATGGCGGTCCGGACCTTGTCCACGGCCTCCATCCCGGCCCGCTCGGCCGGGGACGCCGAGGTGTACAGCAGGGCGTCCGCGAACGCTCGGCGCTCCTCGTCGTCCAGGACAACGTAGGCGGGGTCCTCCTCGCCGTCGACCAGCACGCGGACGACGGTCTCGCCGCGCCGGTTGACGACCGACAACGCGATCTCCTCGCCCTGGCCGTCCAACTCGACGATGCCGCCCCACGGGTTGCCCTTGCCCATGAGCAGATCACGCAGGGCCAGTGTCTGGCCCTGGGTCAGGTGGAGGTACCAGTCCATGAGCGTGAGGTACACCGCGTAGCCGGGGATCGTGGGTGTCTCGATCGTCAGCGTGCCGTCCATCAGGCGTCACCGCCCTGGGCGACCGCCTGGAGCGCCGCGCGGATCGGGAGCACCGCGTCGTACGTCAGCTCGATCGAGTTCCACGCCGAGGCGTCGTCCGTGCGGTCGATCAGCCAGGCCGGCCCGGACAGCGCGACCCGCTCGCCGTCCGCGGCCGCGGGGTAGGTGCCGTCCACCGCGGGCACGTCCCCGGTGTTCGTGCGGCCGTTCGCCTCCCATGCGGCGTAGCCCTCGTGGGGCGGGCCGACGACCTGGTCCAGCGCGGCCAGCACGCATGGAACGTCCTGTCGCAGGATGCGCCACGTGTCGGCGGCGTTGGTGAGCCGGTCCTTCGGCGCGGTGAGGTAGAACGACTCGCCGCGCGTCTCGACCTTGTACGACCCCATCGGCGGGGTCGGCTTCTGGATCGCGCCCATCAGTCGGTCACCTGCCGGAACACCACGGTCGCCCGGTAGGTGCCGTGCGGCTCAGCCTCGGCGTCGTACTCGACGTGGGTGCTCAGCACGTGAACGCCGGTGTGTTCCAGGCTCGGCCCGTAGAAGTCGCGGGCCTCTTCGAGCGCCAGTTGCCGGATCTCTTCGGGGGTTTGGCCGGACACGGTGGCGTGGAAGTCCAGTGGGAAGGCCTCGGGGTTGTCCAGCGAGATCAGGCGGCTGTGTACCTGGGGATTGCTCATGTTCATGATCTCTTTCGCGAGGGATCCTTCCTCGCGACCGTACCGCAATGATCTCTGGTCATAACCTGGATTATGACCGTGTCTTAGCGATCATGAACCAAAGCGGAACGGAACGACTTACCGGCTGTCCCGTCTCACTGGATTTGAGGCAGTCTCATCGATCATGAGGCATCCTGTCGTTCGTCTCACCAATCTGAGCCATGATCGCTAAGGTGTTGGTCACCAACGCTGGTGATCCTCGGGACAGACGGGTGGGCGACGCCTGCGGGCCGTAGCCCATAGGCGTCGCGGGACGCTGATCTCGGGCCGCCGTGCCTGGAGGCTGGGGAAAGCGACGTCGTCGAGCGGCGGGGGACCTGCTGTGGTTCGGATCGCTGCTCAGGAGGCACGATGGCACGGTTGAAACTGTGGAGCGGGTCTCCCGCGTTCTGGCGCGTGCTGACTCTCGTCCTGGCAGGACTCGCGCAGCTGTTCACCACCGAATATCCCTTCGTCGGCGTGGACCCAGCTGACCACGGCGAGGAGGGAACCCGTATCTATGCAGAAGCCACAACGGTGACGACGGTGGCAGCCACCACTTCTCCGGTTGTTCCCCGGCTGCTCGAATATGCTCTGAACTCTGGCCTGGTCCTTCTCCTGGTTGCCATCGTGTTCGTGCTGCCCCGAAAGCACAGCCGACGCATCACACCCTGGGCGGCGGGAGTCCTGGCACTTTTCGGGCTGATCCTCGGGTACGTCGGGATGTCAGGGCTGGAGAGCAGCAATCTGTCGGTGGGATACCTGCTGTTTCTGTCCCCGTTCTACCTGCTGGCCGCGGTCACCCTGGTGATCGGCGAGCGACGGACCATCTTCATGCAGGCCGAGGGCGAAGCGTCCACAGGCGATCAGCCGTAGCAGATCGACGCGGACAAAAATGGGGGCTGAATCGTCTCATGAGCGACGAGACAGCCCTACGCCGCTTTATCTCATCCATTCTGAGGCACCGCAGGTCAGGGGCAGGCCATGCCTCAAATCGAACGAGACGGGACACCGGCACACAGCCGCGTCACGAGTTCGCCGATCATGCCGCGCAAGTCCCACATCGCCGCTGTAATGATCAGATGAGAAGGAAGCGCGTCTGGCTGGCGGTCAGGGTCTGGTTGCTTGTCGGTATCAGCATGGCCTTCGTGTTCTGGCTCGCAGTCAGCGGCTTAGGCGATAAGGACCCGCTGAGCTGGGCGCTCATCGGCAGCACAGTGGTGGGCGCCATCTATTCGATGGTGCTCGCCTTCCGTGAGCACCGTGATCTGCAAGCGGCGCTCTCCGAGGCCGAAGAGGACCCAAAAGAGCTTCTCCAGCGCCGCATCCACCGAGTGAACGAAGCAGTAGCGCTGGCCGCCTCCGAGATGCAGGCCCTTCAGCGCGACCTCGAAGCCCAGCAGGCCGCGTCCTCCGCGCTGCTCGCGCAAGCCGAGGAGCAGCAGAGGCTTCTGGAGATTAACCAGGAGCAGGCCGAACGCATCCGTCACATCCTCGTCGGCGAAACGAAGGCCACCATCCGCGACGAGGGACGCAAACAGTGGATGTTCTTCGCGCTCGGCATCGTCGTGTCCATCCCGATCGGCGTGGCCATCAACCTATTCGTGCCGTAGAACGCTCACCACACCCGAATACGCGGCTGATCTACGACAATGAGCAGCATGTCGCGATCAAGGCTCCTTGCCCGCCTCTTAGTCAACTTCGCGTTAGCGATCTTCATCTCGCTTGGTGTGTTGGCCATGCTTGCCGTGGCGAAGGACGCTTGGTACGGGCAACGCGGTAAGTCCCTCGAGCTCGTGGTGCACCAGATGCAGGAACCCGCCGGATGGGTAGCGCTCTGGGCCTTCGGTTTCATTGGTGCGACTGTCGGGACCTGGCTACAGACGCCATCGCCGTACTCAAAGGAGATATCCGCCGGAGCGGCAAACGATCCTGGCGAGCGGATCCGCCGACGTGCGGAAGAAGTCAACGAGGCATTCCTCAAAGCCGCCGAACTCATGGCCGATCTAAGCCGCGACATGGAAGCTCAACAGGCCGTCAGAGAAGTTCTCCTTCAGCAGGCTAAGGAGCAACAGCGCCTCCTGGAGATCAACGCCGACGAGGCAGAGAAGATCCAGCGAATCCTGTTCAGTCAGACAGAGCAAGTACAAAAGGCCGAGCGGCGACACCAGTTGCGACAGCAGTGGATGTTCTTCGCACTCGGCGCGCTGATCTCAGTCCCGATCGGCATCAGCATCAACCTGTTCGTGCCGTAGCCACCTCAGGTCTGAACGGGGTCCCCGTAGTACTCGCCGAAAATCGGGCGGATATCAAGCTATTCCCCGCGGGGCAGGGAAACCTGCAGGAGGGCGTAGGGAACGGGGAGAGCTCGTCTGCGTCAGGGGATTCTGCGCCGGGCGGCCGGGTCGAGGCGGGCGATGTGTGCGGCGACGGCGTCGACGCCGGGGCGTGCTGACCCACATGGACCAGGTCCTTGCCAACCGCGAGAAGCACGACGCTCGCACTTCCTGACCTGACACAACCAACCGTCCGATACCGCCACGCTCTCACGCGGCACACCCTCGATTGCGATGAGCCCTCAATGCCTACTTGGTGCGCTGGATCCGCAAGAAGTATAAGCGGCTGCGGGCCGTGAAGAAGGCGCTGGAGTGAGCCCATTCCATCGTGACGCCGCTGGCCACAGGCGTGTTACGGAATCGCCACTGCTGACCC
>NZ_JBHUFV010000019.1:0-17768 GCF_042681425.1 Nonomuraea mangrovi
ATCCAAACAGCCGCATAGGCTACGCCCATAAGACGGCTGTCCGGAATCACCGTGGCCCCTCACTCGCCTTGGCGCGGTTCTGGCAGGCCGCAGAACCAGCGGAAGCGTTGCGCGTGGTGTCGAGGAAGGCCCGCTCGCGGCCTCGCAGGACCGGAGTCTCGCTCTCTGACCGACGCCGATCACCATGGCCAGGGCGGTGCCCGCGTCCGCGGTCCAGGCGTCGATCAGGCTCGCATCCGCGCGATGGAAGGCCAGGACGGGGGGCCCGTCCGGATGGCCGTGCAGGTTGGGGACGGCCGCATGCCGTACCAGCAGCTGATTGAGACCTTCGATCATGGACTCGGCGCGTTCCCCCGCGCCGAAGGCGGGTCGCAGCTGGGCTGCGACGGCCGCGAGCGCGTCGGCGCCGGCGGGGGTGAGCGGCTCGCTCCGTGGCAGTCCGGCCGCCGCGAGCGCCTCCTGGATCGCCGCCCGGCGGTCCGGTCCCGCGGTCGGCGGCGTGACCCGCCGCCCGTGTGCCCGGTCGATGGCCAGTTCGTTGACCAGAAGGACGGCGCGCTGCACGTGCCGTTCGACATCGCTCCACCACCCACCGTTTGGGCTGGGGGACGAAACTGGCCTCGGCGGGATTGCGTTCAGCCGAGACGGGCGCGGCGGCCGCCGCAGGGGCGGCGAGCAGGGGCAGGGCGGTACATCCCGCAAAGGTAAGACGAACGATCATGGGCAGATCAGTTCCGCAGAGAAGATCGGAACGGCAGTCACTGTGAGAAGCACGATCTCGGCCGTATGCGGCTTTGCCAGTGTGTTGGGCGTCAGGAGGAGGATGACCGCGCTGACGACATGCTCTGTCAGTAGCGGATTGTGATGGCGACGCCACAGGTGTGATCAGTAGGCCGGGTGGTAGCCGTGTGCAAGAGCTCGTCATGGGCTTCGGCGTTATAAGCGGCCTGTAGCGCGTCAAAACACCTTCGCTACCGCATCGAGCTGCGGTTTGACCCAGCCTCCCCGCGCCGACAAGATCACGTCGTGTGCCTCTTCGCCTGCTCTATCTGCTCACGGTCCGGGTGTTCGGATGGCTGATGTTGCTGGGCCGTCGCCAGGCGTCGAAGGACGTGGAGATCATGGTGTTGCGGCATGAGGTGGCGGTGTTGGGGCGTCAGGTTGGGCGCCCGAAGCCGGACTGGGCCGATCGGGCCGTTCTCGCAGCGTTGGCCCGGTCGCTGCCGGCGGTGCTGCGCGCTCATCGGCTGGTCACTCCGGCGACGTTGCAGGCGTGGCATCGTCGCCTGCTCCGACGCGCATGGATCTACCCGCATCGTGGCGGACGGCCGAGGACGAGCCGGAGACCCGGGACGTGATCGTCCGTCTTGCGCGAGAGGATCCGGCGTGGGGGGAGATCACGCCCAGCGGTATGCCCGTGGCCGACGACGGAGTCTCCGCGAGGTAGGAGATCCACTCCAGGCAGTGGTCGCGGGCCACGGGTCCAGGAGGTGATGTCAGGGTGGTACTGGGTGAGCCAGTCGCCGAAGTTGCGCACCGCCAGCTCCAACTGCGCGGTCGTCGAGGGCGCGTCAGTGAGCCGCCGCGCAGCCGCCCAGCCACCGGCAACGCCGTCTTCCGCGCTGGCGTCGGCCCAACGGTCAGCCAACCGAAACCCAACAGCCGATCCCTAGCCTGATGATCACTCCGTTCGGCCACCACTGGCCGACTTCTCGTGAGGAGATCCGATGAAGATCAGGCACTTCGCGGCCGCCTCTGCCGCCATCGCGGTGGCGCTGGTAACTGCCTCCGCGACTCCGGCCAGCGCCGGGAGTTCCACCTGCTGGCTCAACGGCGACGCCACCTGCACGAGCGGGTCCGTCCCGGCCACCCATGGTTACATCATCGCCAAGCTGGCGGGCGACGTTAAGGGCACTGTGTGGGACACGATCAACAATGTGTCGGTCGGGTCCTTCTCCTGCGACCAGACGACCAAGCCATGCGTGAAGACCATCAGGGGGCTGACCCACCGGTACAAGATCGTCGTCAAGGCTGATTGGGACAACTTCTGGAACAACGGTTGGGGGTCGGTGCAAGACGCATAGCGCTCGGATTCCGATCGTTCGCCCTCCGAGCTAGCGAAGGTGATGATGTCTTCCTGTCGCTCAATCAGGGCGACAGGAGGCAGACGGGTTGCGGCGACGAGGTCGCGGATGCTGGTCATGGGGTGTCCGTTCGGCTGGTCAGGCGTTCGGCTGGCGGGTGAGGGCTTGGCGGGCGAGTTCGGCGCCGCGGTGGGCGACGTCGGGGGTGGGGGCTCGGCGTGGGGTGAGGGGCGCGCGGGCGTCGGGGATGGCCGTGTTGAAGCGTCAGGTCGTCCGGCCGAAGCCGGACTGGGCCGATCGGGCGGTCCTGGCGGCCTTGGCCCGCTTCCTGCCGACGGTGCTGCGAGCACCTCGCCTGGTCACCCCGGGCGCCTTGCTGGCTTGGCATCGTCGTTTGATCAAACGCTGGTGGACGTATCCCAGCGCCCTGGCCGTCCTGGAACGAGCAACGAGGTCCGGGATCTCGTCGTCCGTCTGGCACGCGAGAGCCCGAGGTGGGGGTATCGGCGGGTACACGGTGAGCTGGTTCGCCTGGGGTTCCATGTCGGTGAAGCGACGGTGAGACGGGTCCTGCGCTCGCGCCGATCCGGTCCGGCTTCCCGAAGCTTGGACGCCTCCTGGAGGAGGTTCCTGCGCCTGCGGGCGAGAGGGTTGTTGGCCTGCGATTTCTTCCACGTCGACACGGTCTTCTTGAAACGTCTGTACGTGTTGTTCGTGATGGGGTGGAGACGCGGCGCGTGCACGTCCTGGGTGTGACCACCCATCCAACAATCTGCTCATGAACCTCGGGCAGAGGGCCGGCTCGTTCCGGTTCCTCATCCGTGACCGGGATGCCAAGTTCACCGCCGTCTTCGATGAGATCTTCGCCGGCGAGGGTGTCGTGGTGCTTAAGACTCCGCCGCGGATGCCGCGAGCCAATTGCTATGCCGAACGCTGGGTGCGTACCGTGCGAGCCGAGTGCACCGGCCAGATGCTGATCTACGGCGAACGTCACCGGACGAGTACGCCGAGCACTACAACGAGCATCGAGCGCACCAGTCCCGTCAGCAACGCCCACCCAACGAAGACAACCACGTCGTCGTGCCACTGGAAGGCCGGATTCAGCGCCGAAAGGTGCTCAGCGGAGCGATCAACGAGTATCACCGAGCCGCGTGACTGACCCGATGAAACGCCAGCTCAGACCACATGCACGAGTTTTGAAGCGCTACACGCGCGCGTCCTGGACGAACATCAACACACCTGCACCCAGCTCCTGCTGTCCTCGATGTCCAGATGGGCTAGGCTCATTCCTAACGAAAATTTCAGTCAGGAGGCTGCTGTGCGGATATCACGACGTCAGACACTACAAACGGCGATCTTGGCGGCTTTCGGCGGCGCGTTGAGCGCCTGCGACTCGTCCTCGGCCGGGAGTGGGGCGACGACCGCCGCGATGAAGGACGCACCGGCCGCGAAGGCGGCCAGATGGCTGATGCCCGAAGAGACGCATCCACACCAGATGACCTTCATGTCGTGGCCGACCCAGCTGATCTGGGAGCCCGACACCGCAGGGGTGCGCCGAGACATCGCCGGCATCGCCCGCGCGATCGCCGACTTCGAGCCGGTGGTCCTGCTCGCCAACCCCAAGGACGTCAAGGCCGCCCAGCGCGCCTGCGGCTCCCAGGTCGAGGTCGTCCCGATCCCCGTCGACGACCTGTGGATGCGCGACACCGGCCCCACCTTCGTGCTCGGCGGCAAGAACATCGCAGGAGTCGACTTCAACTTCAACGGCTGGGGCGACAAGCAGGAACACACCCGCGACGCCGGCGTCGCCCGGGAGATCCTGTCCATGGAGAAGGTCACCAGGATCCAGGCGCCGATCGTCGGCGAGGGCGGCTCGATCGAGGTGGATGGCGCGGGCACGCTGATGGCGACGGAGAGCTCGCTGATCAACGACAACCGCAACCCGGGCAAGACCAAGGCCGACATCGAGGCTGTGCTGACGGAGACCGTCGGCGCGACCACCTTCATCTGGGTGAAGGGCGTCAAGGGCAAGGACATCACCGACTACCACATCGACGCGCTGGCCCGCTTCTCCGAGCCCGGTGTCGTGGTGGTCAGTACCCCGCCCAAGGACGCCGCCCAGGACGTCTGGCTCGCCGCCTACGATCAGGCGCGCAAGGTCCTGAACTCGGCCGTTGACGCCCGCGGCAAGCGGCTCGAACTGGTCGACCTGCCGGAACCGGTCGATATCGGCCGCCGGGGCGAGGGCTTCCTGGCCACCTACGTGAACTACTACGTGGTCAACGACGGGGTCATCCTGCCCCGTTTCGGCGACAAGAAGGCCGACAGGGACGCCGTCGCCATCATCCGCGACCTCTACCCCGGCCGCGAGGTCGTCCAGGTGCCCGTCGACACCCTCGGCGAAGGCGGCGGCGGCATCCACTGCGCCACCCAGCAGATGCCCAAGCGGAACTAGACAACCGCTCCGGCCCCGTTGAGCCGCCGCCCGCACGGGGCAGACCACGCTGGGACGGGGGAAGGGATGCCATGAACCGGCGCGTACTGGTGGTGGCGGCCGTCGTGGCCGTTGTCGCGGCGATCGTCGGGGTGTTTGGCTCCAGATCGACGAGCGCCGAACCCTCGGCGTCAGCCACGCCGCCATCAACACCGCCAGGGACCGCATCGACATCAGTGCCTCGATCCAACGCGTGGACCTGACGGCCAGGGAACTCACCCTGCGCCTGCTCGTCGTACCGCGCGGCGACCGTGGCGAGGCCGGCGGCCTGGCCCCAGCCTCCGACCTGACCCTGCTCACCTCTGCATCCGTTCGCGGCGACCTGCGCCTGCCCGCCCACGCCCGCATCTCCAGCGTGGACGTGCCGGTGACACTGGGTGGCAGGACGGTCGCCGACTACCCGTTCGACGCCTACGGGACCGAGATCGAGGTCGTCGCCCAGATGGACGGCGCCGCCGTACCGGTCAACATGACCCTCACCGGCAGCGACCCCCTGTTCACCCAGCTCGTCACGGCTGAGCAGAGCGGCGGCATGGCCTACTTCGACGTGACCGTCGAGCGGACGACCAGCGTGCTGCTGTTCGCGATCTTCTTGATGGCCGCCATGTGGGCACTGGCCAGCGCGGTGGTCACCGCCACCTGGTTCCTCATCTCCCGCCGGCGCGGCCTGGTCTGGCCGGCCCTGGGTTGGATGGCGAGGCACAACGCCGAGGTCGTGCCCGTGGCGTACGGTGAGATCACCAAGAACGGCGGCAGCCTGCACTGCAGCACGATGGAGCTCCGTCGTGATTGGTGAGCGGCAGCATGAGTTCCTGCGCGACTTCGCCTACCTGTCGTCGATCGGCGCGATGCCGAGTGGCGGCGTCGACCGGGAGGCGGCGACCCTCCCAGACGCCATGCAACGGTCGTGGCTTGGCGGCTGGTTGACATCCCGCGGGTTCGACGTGCGGGTAGACGAGATCGGGAACCAATTCGGGCTCGTCGAGCTGGTTCCTGGCGCGCCGTACATCCTCACCGGGTCGCATCTGGACAGCCCGCCGACGGCGGGCCGGTTCGACGGCGCGTACGGGGTCGCCGCGTCCGCTCACGCCGCGGACGCTGTGGCCCGGCTGGCACGCAGCGGGCAGATCACGCCTCGGTACAACCTCGCCGTGGTGAACTGGTTCAACGAGGAGGGGAGCCGGTTCACACCGAGCATGATGGGCAGCTCCGTGTTCACCGGCAAGCCACCGCTGGAGAATGCCTACAGCGTCGAGGACGATCGCGGAATCAGCGTACGCGAGGCGCTGACGCGCATCGGCTCCATCGGCACGCCGCCCGAGCTGCCGCTGGCTGGGTACGCCGAGATCCACATCGAGCAGGGAAAGGAACTCGAGGCCGCCGGCGCCCGCATCGGAGTGGTGACCGGCACGTGGGGGCACGAAGCTTCCTCGTCACCGTGGACGGGGAGCAGGCGCACACAGGACCCACACCCATGGCCGACCGGAGGGACGCCCTCCTGGGCGCAGCCCTGGTCATCGTGAGAGCCAGGGAACTGGCGGGCGAGCCGGCCTTGCACACGACCGTATCGAAGCTCAACGTCCAGCCGAACTCGCCCGTGGTCGTGGCCAGGCAGGTCATCTGCAATCTCGACCTGCGCAGCCCCGATCCCGACGCGCTGGAAACGGGGGAGCGGCTCCTCAGGCAGGCCTCCGCCGGCTTCGAACGTGCCCACGGGGTGTCCATCACGCTCGACCGTACGCATCACTGGGACCGCAACGATTACGCGGGCGACGGCATCGAGCCTGCGGAGGAGGTGTGCGTGGACCTGGGCCTGGCCAGCCATCGCATCCTGACTGTCGTGGGCCACGATTCGACGAACCTCAAGGACGTCACTCCCACGGTGATGCTGTTCGTCCCCAGCCGCGACGGCATCTCACACAACGAATGCGAGTGCACCAGCGACACCGACATGCTTGAACGCCTCCGCACCGAAGTACCGGCAGTTCCGTCTCTCCTCCTCGCCAGGGGTTATGACTCTCCTCGGTGGCGTGCCGATACGGCGGGGCCGCCCGTACCGGCACGAGAGGGGACGGTCAGAGGCGCGCGTGGCTGGTGATGTCGGCGGGCGTGAACGGCTCGCTCGCGGCAGCCGGCATGTCCAGGTCGACGTCGCCACGCCCGTCCGTAACGCTCCAGATCGCCGTGCGCGCGGCTGCGTCCGGGGTCCCCATCGGCAGCAGATAATCGAACCGGCCGGGCCGCAGAAACGCACAGCCCATAGACAGCGGACAGAGCTCGAACTCCTGCTCCTCCTCGAACTGCAGGAGGAGCAGGAGCTACTCATCAACAGAACCACCTGGGGCGAACTGCGCGCTGCGGCCGCCTTCGAGATCGAACTGCGCGGGCCTTTGCGAGAGCGAACCGACAAATGGACCACCTTGCTCTCCGAGGTGAGCGAGCGGGAGCTTGCGCGACGCGTTCGCGCGGGTCGCCGAGCCGGAACGGGTGCTGGTCTTCATCACCGAGGTCGCGGAGATCGCCGCCGTGCGCGGGGAGCGGCCAGGCTTCGGCAGCCACGGCATCACCAACGAGTCGCTCAAGCTGATCTCCGGCTTCCGCGAGCGAGACGAGCGGTTGCCGATGTGCGACCAACACGACCCGCTCGCTGACCCGGGCAATGGCGGCGGCTTCGCCGGTGTAGGTCTGGGCGGTCTCGTAAACACCCGGGATCGGCGGCGAGAAACCTGGGGTTCAAGCCCCGCCAGGCCGTGCTCGCCGACGAGGCGGATCGCAGCCTCCAGGATCAGTGTCCGGTTCTCCGACATGGCCGTTCACAGGAAGTAGAGCCGGTTGAGGCTGACACTCTGGGCGGGCGGGGAAGAGATAGGCTCCTCGTCGAGGGTGACCCTGCCGGTAGAGACATCCACCTGTACCTGTCCCGTACGGTTGTTGTGGACCATCGCCGAGGACCCGATGCCGCGCGTGTTGCGAACGCCCACCCGGCGGCGGCGGGTGGGCATGAGGTCGGATGCGGCCGCAGCAGCCTGGCTGACGAAGGCCACCGACAGGTCGGCGGCGGTGGCCCCGTGGGCGCCGAACTGCGGGCCGAGCACGAGCGGCTCGCACGCGTCGGTGGAGGCGTTGGGGTCGCCGGTCACACCGAAGGCGGGAAACCCGGCCTTGAGGACGAGCTGCGGCTTGGCCCCGAAGTACTGCGGGCGCCATAGCACGATGTCGGCCAGCTTGCCGACGGTGATCGAGCCGATCTCGTGGGCGAGGCCGTGGGCGATCGCCGGGTTGATGGTGAGCTTGGCGATATAGCGGAGAATCCGGTCGTTGTCATCGGTGCCCTCGGCCCCCAGCTCGGTCTTCATCTTCGCGGCCATCGCGAGAGTCCGGCGGACGGTTTCCCCCGCCCGGCCCATGCCCTGGGCGTCAGAGGAGGTGATGGGGATGACACCAAGGTCGTGCAGGACGTCTTCGGCGCCCATCGTGCCGGCCCGGATCCGGTCACGGGCGATGCTCGCGTCACCAGGTAGGTCGGTTTTGAGACCGTGCGCGGAGACGATCATCCCGAAATGCTCGCCGAGGGCGTCGCGGCCGAACGGCAGGGTGGGGTTGGTGGAGGAGCCGATCACGTTGGGCACGCCGGCCATCCGCATGACGTTGGGGACGTGACCACCACCGCACCCTTCGATGTGAAAGGCGTGGATCGTCCGCCCGTCCAGGACGGCGAGAGTGTCGCTCACCGACAGGCACTCGTTGAGCCCGTCAGAGTGCAACGCGACCTGAACGTCGTATTCTTCGGCGACCCGCAGGGCGGTGTCCAGGGCGCGGGTGTGTGCGCCCATGTCCTCATGCACCTTGAACCCTGAGGCGCCGCCCTCGGCCAGCGCCTCGACCAGCGGCGCGGGGTCGGAGGAGGAGCCACGGGCGAGGAAGCCGATGTTGACCGGCCAGGCGTCGAAGGCGTTGAAGGCGTGCCGCAGCGCCCACGGCGAATTGACGCCGACCCCCCAGACCGGGCCGAACTCCTGGCCGATGATGGTGGTCACGCCGGAAGCGAGGGACGCCTGCATGATCCGGGGGGAGAGCAGGTGGACGTGGGTGTCGACGGCGCCGGCCGTGGCGATCATCCCTTCTCCTGAGACGATCGTGGTGCCGGTGCCGACGACGATGTCGACTCCGTCGAGCGTGTCGGGATTGCCTGCCCGGCCGATGGCGCAGATCCGCCCGGCCCGGATTCCGATGGAGGTCTTGCGGATCCCGAGCAGGGCATCGATCACCAGGACGTTGCTGATGACCAGGTCGCAGGTGTCGCGTACGGCGGCGGCCTTGAGATGCATGCCGTCTCTGGCCGTCTTGCCGAAGCCCGCAAGGAACTCCTCTCCTGGTCGCTGCGCGTCATGCTCCACCCGGGCGACCAGGCCGGTGTCGCCCAGCCGTACCAGGTCGCCGGTGGTCGGCCCGTGTACCGCCGCGTACTCGAAGGCGTCCAGCGTCATGATGCGATCTCCCTGTCGCTGCGCGGGGTTCCGGGACGGGTTTCTTCACCGGAAGCGGAGTGGGTGTGGGATCCGGTGTCTGAGGGCAGGTCGAGGTAACCGCAGGCACGGGCCCGCCGCAGCGCCTCCTCGCGAGCTCCCGGGGCGTCGAGCGGGCCGTCGACCAGCCCGGCGAATCCCACGGCCACCCGCGCGCCGCCTATAGGTGTCAGCTGGACGGCGACAGTGGCCCCCGGGTCGAAGCGCAGCGTGGACCCGGCCGGGATCGCCGCCCGCCTCCCATAAGCCTCCGCTCTGTCGAAGCGCAGCCTCGGGTTGACCTCGAAGAAGTGGAAGTGGGAGGTGACGCTGATCGGCACCTCGGCGGTGTTGGTGACCTCGACGGTCGCCACCGGCTTGGCCACGGTGGATTGTCCGCCGCCTGCGACGATCGCCCCGGGCGCGAGCGTGCCGAGCGAGCCGGAGCCGATCGGGTCGGTCACCACGGCCAGCCTGGTCCCGTCCTCGAACACCGCCTCCACCTGGATCTCGGCGACGATGTCGGCCACGCCAGGCAGCACGTCGTCCGCTTCGAGGACCGCCCGTCCTGCGGCGATCGCCTCTGCCAGTCGCGCACCGTCCCTGGCGGCCTCGCACACGGTGTCGGCGATCAGCGCGGTCGCCTCGGGGACATTGAGCCGCAATCCGCGTGCTCGCCGGGTCCGGGCCAGTTCCGCGGCGGTGAACAGGAGCAGCCGGTCCTGCTCGGTAGGGGTGAGACGCATGAGCTCTTCCTGGAGTCGGGTGTGAGGTACGTCGCCGCGCGTTTCAGGCGAGGGCGCGGCGATCGGCGGCTACCTGGTCCGGGTCCCAGCCAGGGTGGGGCACCGAGTCCAGCAACAGCCGGGTGTAGGGGTGCTCGGGTGTGGCGAGGACTTGGTCGGTGGGGCCGCGTTCGATGATGGCGCCGCGCCACATGACGACCACGTCGTCGGTGACGCAGCGGACCACGCCCAGGTCGTGGGTGATGAACAGGTAGCTGATGCCGGTCTGCTCGCGGATGTCGCCCAGCAGGTTGAGGATCTGGGCCTGTACCGAGACGTCGAGCGCCGCGACTGCCTCGTCGAGCACGAGTACGGCGGGTTCCACAGCCAGGGCGCGGGCGATGGCCACCCGCTGCCGCTGGCCGCCCGACAGTTCGCGGGGCAGTGCCGCGGCCGTCCTCTCGCCGAGGCCCACCTGGTCGAGGAGTTCGATGACGCGGCCGTCGCAGTCGTCGCGGGGGAAGTGCAGCTTGAGGGTCTCGCGCAGCGCGGCACCCACGGTGATCCTCGGGTCCAGAGATAGGAAAGGGTCCTGGAAGACCATCTGCACCTCCCGGGCCCGCCTCAGCCGCGCGACGCGGCCGTGCTGCCTCCCCACCGCGCGGTCGTGGCCGGCCACCATCACCTGCCCGGCGTCGGCGTACTCCAGTCCGACGATGATCCGGGCGGTGGTGGTCTTGCCCGACCCGGACTCCCCGACGATGCCCAGCGAGCGGCCCTGGTTCAGGGCGAACGAGACGTCCTCCACGGCGCGTACCGTCCCATATGCCTTGCGCAGCCCGCTCACCCGTAGGATGGGTTCGGCACGCGGCGAGCCACCGGCCTTCAGCGGCGCTTCATCCATCGCAGCGGTCTCCTTCCAGCAGGGCGCTCAGGACGAGTTCCCCGGCCCGGTGACAGGCGACGCCCTCTTCCGGCTCGGGTCGCTCGGCGCGGCAGCGGTCGATCACATACGGGCACCTGGCGGCGAATGGGCAGCCCGTCAGCTCGGTGTGGAGGTCGGGCGGTTGGCCGGAGATGGCGGCAAGCCGGGCGCTGGGCGCCTCCAGCCTCGGCGTGGAGGCCAGGAGCGCGGCCGTGTAGGGATGGCGGGGCGCGCCGAACAGCGAGTCGGCTGGGCCGTGCTCGACAATTCTCCCCGCGTACATGACGAACACCCGATCGCTGATCGCGGCGGCCAGCCCGAGATCGTGGGTGACGAAGAGCACCCCGGTCCCGAATCGCCTCCGTATCCTTGCGAGCAGCGCCACTATCTCGGCCTGCGTGGTGACGTCCAGCGCGGTGGTCGGCTCGTCGCACAACAACAGTCGCGGATCGCTCATCAGCGCTGAGGCGATCACGATCCGTTGGAGCATGCCGCCGGACAGCTCATGGGGGTACTGGAGCAGGACCCTGTCGGTGAGCCCGACGGCCGCGAGCAGCTCCCGCGCCCGCGCCGTCGCCAGCTCGTCGGCGACCGCGCGGTTGGTGCGGGTGCTCTCGGTGAGGAAGTCCCCGATCCGCCGCAGCGGGTTGATGGCCGCCCGCGGGTCCTGGAAGACCATAGAGGCTGTGCCGGCCCGCAGGTCTCGCAGCCGGGTGGTCGTCATCGTCAGCACGTCCTCGCCGGCGATCCGTATCGATCCTCGCACGGTGGCCTGGCGGGGCAGCAGCCTCAGCGCCGCCCGTAGCGTGAGTGACTTGCCTGAGCCTGACTCACCGACGAGCGCGACGATCTCGGCGGCGCCGACGGTGAGGTCGACACCGTTCAGGACCGGGCGGGCGGTGCGCGGCAGATGCAGGGCGAGCCCTTCGATCTCCAGTACGTTCGTTTCCACGCTCATCGCTCCCTCCTGGCAACCCGGTCGGCCCAGTGCTCGCCGACGACGTTGAAAGCGACGACCGTCAAGACGATCGCGGCGCAGGGAAGCATGGCCGAGAGCGGTTTGCCTTGCAGGAGGGCAGTCTGCCCGGCATTGATCATCGACCCCCAGTCCGGCGTCAGCGGTGCGACGCCCAAACCGAGGTAGGACAGCGCCGCCAGATCGAGCAGCGCGTACCCGAAATTGACCGTGGACTGTGCCAGGACGACAGGTGCGATGTTGGGGATCAGATGCCGCACGCATACCGACAGGCCGGAGAACCCCTGAACCCGGTAGGCCGCCAGGTAGGGGCGCTGGCGTTCGCTGATGGTGAGGCTGCGGGCCAGCCTGCTGACGAAGGGCAGGCATGCCAGCGACAGTGCGATGACGGGGGCGATGAGGCCGTCGCCGTAAAGGGCGACGAACAGGATCGCCAGCAACAGCCCCGGGAAGGCCAGCAGCAGTTCGCTGCCGCGTGACAGGACGGTGTCGATCCATCCACCGCGCCAACCGGCGGTCACCCCGACGGCGACGCCGAGAAGGGTGGAGAAGGCCACGACTCCCAGGGGGCCGAGTAGTGAGGTACGCGCTCCCAGGAGCAGCCGGGACAGGGTGTCGCGGCCAGAGCCGTCCACGCCGAGCAGATGGCCGGGCGACGGGTCGGTCAGCGCGGCGCCCAGGTCGGTGGCGTTGGGATCTGCGGGCGCCAGCCACGGGGCGGCCAGCGCGATGACGACCACCAGGCCGGCGAATCCCAGGCAGGTCAGGTACAGCCAGTTCCGCCGGGTCCGAAGGTGTTTGAGCCCGGGGCGGCGGATGAGCGCGGTCGCCGTCATCGCGAACTCCCCGTGCTGAGTCCGACCCGCGGGTCGATCAACGGATACAGGAGGTCGACGACCAGGTTGATCAAGGCGAACAGGGCCACGATGAGCAGGCAGACGGCCTGAACGACAGGGAAGTCCTTGACCGACACCGAGCGGGCCAGGAGCTCTCCCAGCCCGCCCAGGCCGAACGCCGATTCCACCAGCACGGTGCTGATCACCAGTCCGGAGATGGTCAAGCCGCTCATGGTGGTGATCGGGCCGAGCGCGTTGCGCAGGACGTGCCGGAGGATCACCGTCCGTTCGGGGATGCCGCGACTGCGTGCCACCTCTACGTGCTCCCTTCCGAGCTGATCAAGCATCGATGTCCTTGTCACCCGGGTCAGGACGCCGATCCAGTAGAGGGACAACGCGACGGATGGCAGGACCAGGTGGTAGATCATGTCTCCCAGGCCGTGGCCGCTGCCGATCGTCGGGAACCAGCCGAGCCTCACCGAGAACAGCCACAGCAGCACGATCGCCGCCACGAACGATGGAGTCCCCAGCGCCACGGTGGTGGCGACCAGGATGGCCGAGTCGGCGCCGCCGCCCCGCACCGCGCTGACCCAGCCGAGGCCTACGCCGACCACCACGACGAGTACGGCTGCCATCGCGATCAGCAGCAGGGTGCTGGGCAGCCTCGCCTCGATCAGGCCGAGCACCGGGCTGCGGTACTGCACCGACTGGCCGAGATCGCCGGCGACCATCCGCCCCAGCCACGTGCCGTACTGGATGAGGAACGGGTCGTCCAGGTGGTACTGGGCGCGGATCGCCGCCAGCGCCTCGGGGTTGGCCGCGCGGCCGCCGAGCAGGAAGGTCTCCGGCCTGCCGGGAGCCAGGTAGACCGCGCCGAACACCAGGAACGAGGCGGCCACCAGGGTGGCGGCCAGCCCCGCCAGCCGTCGCATCAGAAAACCGGCGATCATCCTGCCGCACCCACGTCTGCCGCCCACGGGTAGTACATGTAGGAGATGCTGGTCGGCGCGCCGGTGATCCTGTTGTTGAGGAACATGGTGGTGGGCCACTCGGCGACCGGTATCCACAGGGCCTGGTCCGTCTCCAGCTTCTGCAGCTGCGCGGTCAGCACCGCCCGCTTGGCCGGGTCGTATTCGGCGAGGGCCTGATCGACGAGCTTGTCATAGGCCGGGTCGCTGAATCCGGTGTAGTTCTCGAAGTCACCGGTGCGGAAGAGCGAGTAGTTCGCCAGCGGGTCGGTGACGGACAGGTAGTAGGTGTTGGGGAACAGGTCCACGGCCTCTCGCGCCTTTGGGTCGGAGAACAGGGCGGTGTAGGCGTCGGGCGCGATCGTCTTGAGTTCCACGTTCAGGCCGATCTCGGTGCCCGCCGCCTGTACGGCCGTGGCCAGCAGCGACACGTCCGGCCCGATCGGGCTGGTCGCCACGACCACCTTCTTACCGGTGGCGCCGGCCTGCTGGACCAATTGCTTGGCCTGCGCGAGATCCCGGGTGGCCGGCGCCAGACCGTTGTACGCGGCGTCGACCGTCGCCTTGGGAACCCCCTGCCAGGCATCGCGTGAGGCCGGTGCGGCGGAGACAGAGCCGAGGCCGCCGAGGCCCGTCTTGAGGAAGCCCTGGCGGTCGAGAGCCAGCATGAGCGCTTTGCGGACCCGGACGTCCCCCACGGCGCCCTTGAGGTTGGTCACGCCCAGGTTGACCGTCGTCAGGCTCTTGCCGAAGTACAGCTTGCCCTTGCCGCTGGACTCCAGCCGAGCGTAGCTGTCGGGCGTGATCAGGTAGCCGCCATCGGTTTCCCCGGTGACCATGGCGGTGGTCCGGGCGGCGACGTCGGGGATGAAGCGGAAGGTCACCTTGCCGGCCTTGGCCCGCTTCCCCCAGTAGCCGTCGAAGCGGTCCACGTCTATCGACTGGCCCTTGGTCCAGGTGCCGAGCTTGAACGGGCCAGTGCAGTCCAGCCCGCCGTCGGCGGTGCCGAACTTCTTGCCCATCGCTTTGGCGGCCTTGGCGCTCACCACGGTGCCGGCCGAAGTCGCCATCCACTGCGGGAACAGTGCGTCGGGGCGCTTCAGCTTGACGGTGACCTGCATCGCACCGGTCTTGGTGACCGAGTCGACGTTGCCGACTGCCTTGTTCCAGTACGACCCCAAGGCAGGATCGAGATGCCGGCGGATGCTGTAGACGACATCGTCGGCGGTCATCTCACCGCCTCCGTGGAACTTCACGCCCGGCCGGATGGTGTAGACGAAGGTCTGCGGATCAGGGTTTTCCATCTGTGTGGCGAGGCCCGGTTCCATGGTGAGCTGCGGAGTCCACCGCGTCAGGCTCTCGCAGACGTTCGACAGGATCATGTTCTGCGGGTAGTCGAAGGCGTAGATGTAGTCCAGGCCAGGAGGCTCGGCGTACAGCCCCCAGGTGAACGACGCGATGTCCCCCTTGGGCAGCGGGGTGCTCGCCGACAGCGTGTAGGCCCCACCGCCAGGGGTGCTGGTCGCCGTGGTGCCGCTGCACGCAGCGAGGAGGAGTGAAAGAGCGGCGGCTGCCGCCACGTAGTGCGGCTTCGAAGGTCTGCGCACGGAGGGCTCCCTAGGTAGTGGATCAGTGGAGACGGTCGACGAGCTCACCCCCGCGCGCTCATCCGCCGGCCGGTCGGTGCCGTCACGGGCGAGGCGCGGGGATCTGCTGGGTGATGCAGTGCACACCCCCGCCGCCGAAGGCGACGGCACGTGCACGCACCCCGACGACCTTGTGATCAGGGAAGGCGTCGGCGATGACCGCCAGGGCACCGTCATCCGCCGGAACACCGGCGACCGGCACGACCACACCACCGTTAGCGATGTAGAAGTTCAGATAGCTGACCTCGGTCTCCGCGCCGTCGACCGTCACGAAAGCGCTGTGCGGAATCTCGACGATCTTCAACCTGCGGCCCCGGGCGTCGGTTGCGGCCTCCAGCACCGCCCGGTTGGCACGCATCCGAGCGTGGTCGGGGTGCGCCGGGTCCGAGGGAAGCGAAATGATCACCGTGCCCGGCGCCGTGAAGGCGCAGACCCCGTCCACGTGACCGTCGGTCTCGGTATCCAGCAGACCGCCGTAGGGCAGCCAGATGATCTTCTCGACGCCGAGCAGGCCACGGAGCTCGGCCTCCATCTCGTGGCGGTTCAGGTGCGGATTGCGGTTGGCGTTGAGCAGGCACTGTTCGGTGGTGATCAGGGTGCCCTCGCCGTCGACGGTGATCGCGCCACCCTCCAGCACCATCTCCGAGCGGACGGCCTCGACACCGAGCCGGTCAAGGATCAGCGAGGCGACCCTGTCATCGGAGTCGTAGGGCGTGTGCTTCTCACCCCAGGCGTTGAACCGGAAATCCACCCCGACCCGGTCACCATTGCCGGTCAGAGTGAAGATCGGTCCCGAGTCGCGCAGCCATGAGTCGTCGATCGGCAGCCCGATCACCTCGACGCTCCCGCCGCAGGCGGCGCGGGCATCCTCGACCTGGTCCGGTCTGGCCACCATGGTGACCGGTTCGAAGGCCGCGATCGCCCGAGCCGTCGCGGCGTACTCGGCCCTGGCCTCGGCGAGCACGTCCCCCCACAGATCCTGGCGGGTCGGCCACGCCATCAGGCAACCCTCATGCGCATCCCACTCGGCCGGCATTCGCGTCCGCATGGCAATCCCTTCTGCTGGCTGAAATTTCAGTCAGCGCTATAGTCGTGCTGACTGAAAGTTTGGTCAATACTCGCAAGGCAAATTCCCAGTCACGTGAGGCGATGTGTCAGATCGTCAGGTATTGATCCTTGAGGCCGCGATCCGGGTCATTGCCCGCCGCGGTGTGCGCGGGCTCCGCGTCGAGGAGCTTTCCGCAGAAGCAGGAGTCTCGACCGCGCTGATCTACTACCACTTCGGAGACCGCGCCGGGCTGCTGCGCCGAACCTTGGAGTTCGTCAACGATCGCGCCCGCCGTTACACCGACGATTCCTCCAAGGGCGAGCCGCGTGCAGCCCTGGAGCACGCGCTGATGCTCGAGCTGCAGGACGTACCCCCCGGGCGAGAGAACAGCATCGCCTGGGGCGAGCTGCGAGCCAGCGCCATCTTCGAGCCCGACCTGCAGGAGCAGATGCGCACGTCGACCCGGCAGTGGATCAACGACATCGCCGAACTGGTGGAGCGCACGCAGTCGGGTCCGGTGACCGCCGTTGACCTGGACCCTATGGACACCACCGAACGCCTCACCGCCCTGGTTGAGGGACTCAGCGAGCGATGGCTCAGCGGTTCGATCACCTTGGAGCGAGCCCGCGACCTGCTCCGTGGCGCGATCGCCGCCGAGCTCGGCGAAGCCCTGAGGACGAGTTAGTCGGCGCCTGTGAGCCGTACCCGCTAGCAGAATTGACGGACTCTTTCATCAAGAACTCGATCAGGCGAGGGCGCCATGGGCGAGCTGAGTTCGCCGGCCGAGTGAGGGTTGCCTGATGGTGTGGCCGACCCGCCAGGGCTGCGCGGGCCCCAGGCCCTTCCCCCCGCCCGGGGCCCGCGCGGCACCACCCGTGTCACCGCACGTTCTCAGGGCGCGCAGGCCGTACTCGATGGGGCAATAGCGGTGGCGCCGCAGCCACCACGCGCTCAGCGCCGCCAGCACCACGTAGATCGCCACGGCCACGCCCATCACCGCGATCGGCGCGAGCCTGCCGCCCAGCGCCAGGCCGTACCCAGTGAAGAGCAGGCACGTCAGCACCGACTGGCCGATGTGGTTGGACGCCGCCAGCCGACCGGGGTGGGACAGGACAGCGCCCACCGCGGGGAAGCGCCTGACCCGCTGGAGCAGCGTGACCACGTAGGCGTCCGACAGGAGCGGCGAGGCCAGGCCGTTTACCGCGAGGCCGACCAGCTGTCAGGCGTCCGAAGCGCTGTTCGACCAAGTGAAAATGACCGGGGCGGGCAGGCCGGCGCCGAAGCCCAGCAGCCGGCCAGGGGAGGCGGGAGACCCGGGCACCGCCGGGCCGGTTCCCGGGTTCTAGATGGGGAGGTCAGAGGGCGGCGAAGAAGGCTCGGGCGTCCTCGACGAACGCCTCGTGCTGCTCCAGCGGCCGAAATTTCCCGCCCGCTCCAGCTCGGTCACCGCGTCACCGGGGGCGTCCCGCTCGGCGAATCTACTGATCGTGATGTCGGTGAGGATGCCCGCGCCGCCTGCGGCGGGAGCGTCGAGGTGATCGGGCTGCCGATCGACGACTCA
>NZ_JBHUFV010000020.1:0-247542 GCF_042681425.1 Nonomuraea mangrovi
GAGCCCATCGCGCAGGCGAACCCTCTCAAGGCTCATGATCTCAACCTCGTACAGGCCCTAGTCGGAACGGACCGCGTCCGGCTGGAACCGCACGTCACGTTCGGTTCGGTGTGCTGGTCACCGGTACGGCTCGGCGTGGAGGCGCGCGAGGGTTGCGCCTCGTCGTGCCGCGCCCTATTCGGGTCTTGCCGAGTGCAGGCTTCCGCCGCTCCTGGGGGGTGGCAGGACGGGCCGCGACGCCCCCGGCGCCCGGGGCGGTGCGCGTCGGGCTCATATCGAAGTTCCTCGAATCGTCGTATACTCCTCTCGAAAGCTCATGACGACACACGCCCTCCCCTCACCAGACGCCGCCGCGCCGGACGACCCCGCGCAGCTGCTCGAGGTGTTCAAGGCGCTCGCCAACCCCGTGCGACTCCAGCTGCTCCAGTGGCTGCGCGAGCCCGAACGCCACTTCCCGGTGGAGGAGGGAATCGCCGACCCCGACGAGGTCGGCGTGTGCGTGAGCCACATTCAGGCCAAGACGGGCCTCGCGCAGTCGACCGTCTCCGCCTACATGGCATCGCTGCAGCGTGCCGGGCTGGTCCGCGCCACCCGTGTCGGGAAGTGGACGCACTATCGGCGTGACGAGCAGCGCATCGCCCAGCTCGTCGACGTCCTCGGCCGCTCCCTCTAGCCGCTCGCGGGTCGGCGAGCGGAACCTCCGCGGTTGGGGCCCCACTCGGGTCGGCGCGACCAGCCCCAAAGTAGCTCTCTGTAATGTCTCAGTCCGCGACGTGATGGTTACGGATGAGCGGTACCGCACCGTAGCGGCATCGGTGCGAGCAGGGTGCTCCCGAATCTTCAAAGCGATCGGGGGAGAAGGGATCCCTGCCGATGCGCAGAGAGTGGGAGCTGGAGGACCTCATCGAGTGCTGGACCCTGGATGAGGCCGAGGCCGAACTACTGGCGAACAAGAGCGGCGCCACCCGTCTCGGGTTCGCGTTGATGCTGAAGTACTTCGAGCTTGAGGGTCGCTTCCCGCGCCGGGAGGACGTGCCGAAGGCCGCGGTCGACTACATGGCGGGCCAGGTGAAGGTCGATGCGGCACTGTTCGCCGAGTACCGCTGGTCGGGCAGCACGATCGAGTATCACCGGGCGCAGATCCGCCGGTTTCACGGCTTTCGTGAGCCGACGGTCGCCGACGAGGACAAGCTGACGGTCTGGCTGGCCGAGGAGATCTGCCCGGTGGAGACGTCGCGGGAGCGGCTGCGTGCCGCGCTGCTGGCTCGCTGCCGGGAGGAACGGACCGGGCCTCCCACGCCCAAGCAGATCGAACGGCTGGGGGGCGCGGCCGAGGCGCTGTCCGAGCGGGAGTTCACCGCCGCCACGGCCCAGCGCCTGCCGGCCACGGCGGTTGCCGCGCTCAAAGACTTGATCACGGTTCCCGACCCCGAGCCGGAGGGCGAAGGCGAGGCCGGCACGGCCGCAGTGCGCAGCTTCCTGCAGGAGCTGAAAGAGGACCCAGGACCGGTGCAGCTGGAGACGCTGCTGGCCGAGATCGTCAAGCTGGAACGGGTCAAGGCGATCGGGTTACCGAACCACCTGTTCGAGGGGGTGTCGGAAAAGGTGGTGGAGGTGTGGCGGGCCCGGGCGATGCGCATGTACCCCTCCGACTTCGCCGCCGCGCCGGAGCCGATCAGGCTGACCTTGCTGGCGGCGCTGTGCTGGGTGTGCAAGGCGGAGATGATCGACGGGCTGGTGGAGTTGCCGATCCAGCTCGTGCACAAGATCAGCGTACGGGCTGAGAAGAAGGTCGAGAACGAGCTCAGCAGTGAGTTCCGGCGGGTGCAGGGCAAGCACGGCATCTTGGCCCGGCTGGCCCAGGCCGCGCTGGACCTGCCCGAGGAGCTTGTCCGCAATGCGATCTACCCGGTGGTGGGCACGGCCACGCTGGCCGACATCATCGCCGAGGCCAAGGCGAACGAGAAGGAACTGCGTACCCGCGTACGGGTCAAGCTGCGCGGCTCCTACTCGCGCCACTACCGGCGCGGCCTGCCCAAGCTGCTGCGCGCGCTGGCCTTCCGCTGCAACAACACCGCCTTCCAGCCGGTGATGGACGCCTTGGCGCTGCTGGAGCGCTACGACGGCTCCGAGGCCGTCTTCTACGACCGCGCCGAGACGGTCCCGATCGAGCACGTGGTGCCCGAGGACTGGCAGGAGGCGGTGGTCGACGACCGCGGCCGTATCGAGCGCATCCCGTACGAGTTGTGCGTGCTGGTCGCGCTGCGCAAGGCCATCCGCCGGCGGGAGATCTGGGTGGAGGGCGGCAAGATCTGGCGCAACCCCGAGGCCGACCTGCCGGCTGACTACGACGACAACCGGGACGTGCACTACGAGGCCCTGAAGAAGCCCCGGGATCCGGCGGCGTTCCTCGCCGACCTGCAGCGCCGCCACACCGCCGCCCTGGACCGGCTGGAGGGGGCGATGCGCAAGGGCACCACCGGCGGCGTGAAGATCACGCGGAAGAAGGGCGAACCGTGGATCAGCGTCCCGCCGCTGGTCAAGCAGGAGGAGCCGACGGGCCTGAAGGCGCTGAAGGCGGAGATCTCCCGCCGATGGGGCGTGATCGACCTGCTGGACGTGCTCAAGGACGTCGCCCATGTCACCGGCTACACCTCCGCCTTCACCTCGGTGGCCTCGCGCACCGTCATTGATGAGGCGGTGCTGCAGAGACGGCTGTTGCTCTGCCTGTACGGGCTGGGGACGAATGTCGGGATCAAGCGGGTGGCCGACGGGGTGGCCGCGGCCGCGCCGCCGCCCGGGCAGCTCGACAACGAGGCGGCGCTGCGGCGCACCCGCCGGCTGTTCATCAACCGCGACAACCTCCGCGAGGCGATCCGCCTCATCGTCAACGCCACCCTCAAAGCGCGCGACACGGTGCTGTGGGGCGAGGGCACCTCGTGCGCGTCCGACTCGCGCAAGTTCGGATCCTGGTCGGCGAATTTCATGACCGAGTGGCATGAGCGCTATCACGGGCCGGGGATCATGGTGTACTGGCACGTCGAACGGCGGTCCGTGTGCATCTACAGCCAAGTGACCAGCACGACCGCCTCCGAGGTGGCCTCGATGATCGAGGGCCTGCTACGGCACCTGACTGATGCCGAGATCGATCGCCAGTACACCGATACCCACGGCGCCTCGATCGTCGGGTTCGCCTTCTCCGAACTGCTGAGCTTCAAGCTGCTGCCGCGGCTGAAGAACATCGGTTCCGCCCGGCTGTACCGGCCGGGGACCGGCGAGGACGAGGCCTGGCCGCGCCTGGAGGCGGTGCTGTCGAACAAGACCATCGACTGGGACCTGATCGCCCGCCACTACGACCAGATGATCAAATACGCGACCGCGCTCAGATTGCGCACCGCCGAGTCGCACCAGATGCTGCGCCGCTTTACCCGCGGCGGCCCCAAGCACCCCACCTACCAGGCGATCGAGGAACTAGGTCGCGTCGTCCGGACAATCTTCATCTGTGACTATCTCGCGGATGAGGAGCTGAGGAGGGAGATCAACGAAGGCCTGAACGTGGTGGAGAACTTCAACTCGGCCAGCAAGGATCTGTTCTACGGCAAGGCCGGCGACCTGACCGGCGACGACCGGGAGAACGTCGAGGTCTCCGCGCTGGCACTCCACCTGGTCGCGGCCGCGATCGCCTACCTCAACACGCACCTGATCCAGATCGTGCTGCGCGATCCGGCCTGGCGAAAACGGCTGAGCGCGGCCGACCGGCGCGGGCTGACCGCGCTGTTCTGGTCCCATCTGAACCTGTACGGGCGCTTCGAGCTCGACATGAACCGCCATCTGGAGTTGGACGGCGTGGGGCCCACCGCCCGCTTGTCGCCGTTCGGCCGCCGGCACATCACGTGATCGGCACCTACACCTTCGCGCTGCCCGATCTCGGTCCTGGAGGCATGCGGGATCATCAGCGGATTGTGCGGGAAGCGCTTCGCCGTCGTCGAGCAGAACGAGGGAGCCCCCGTATAGATCGCGTCACAGAACAGCAGCAGAAAGAGCGCCTCGCCGACACGGGGCGCTCTTTCGCGCGGAGAGTGTCAATAGCGTTCCCGCCACGGTCAAAGGATGATCATAACGCGTGCGACCAGCGGAAATACCATGCACGCGGCGACATACCAAGCCCTGACTTTGTCGATGAGAGACGGCTTCGGTTGACAGTCGGCTGGTGCCGCCGGGCTCGTCCTCGGGACATGCGCGAAGGCCGGCAGGTGCCGCCAATCCGTCAGGCCGACGCCGCGCCGAAGGCGGCGGCGTGGTCGGCGACCCACTGCGCGTAGGTGAAGGGCGGTCTGCCGGTGACCTGTTCGACCGTCGGCAGGACCTCCGCGGTCTTGCCGACTCTCGCGGTGAGCAAGTTGACGTAATCGTCGATCCCCGGAGCGGGCATGCCGAGGCGGACCATCTCGTCCCGGAACCAGTCCTCGGACTGCTCCTCCCACCGCAACGGCCGCCCGATGGTCTCCGCGATGACGCGCACGCGGTCGATCTGGGTCAGCGACTGCGGTCCTGTCACCGAGTACCCCTCGCCGGCACGCCCATCGAGGAGGCTGCGGACGGCGACCGCGGCGATGTCGCGCGGGTCGACCGGAGCCGTCGCGGCCTCGCCGTAGCGTCCGCGTACGACACCGCCCTCGATGATCTGGGGCGCCCAGACCAGGTCGTTGGTCGTGAGCCCGTCGGGCCGCACGAAGGTCCACGCCAACCCGGACGCTTCGACGGATCGTTCAAGCCGCAGATGCACCTCGCCGACCCAGCCGGGCTCGGACCACGTGACGGACACCGAGGACAGCATCACGACATGCCGCAGGCCGGCTCGCTTGGCCACGTCGAGGAATCCGTCGACCCCCTGGAAAACGGGGAACAGGAAGGCCCGCTCGATGCCGGACAGTGCCTCAGACAGGGTTTCCGGCTGGGTCAGGTCGCCGGTCACGACTTGGACCTGGTCAGGGAACGCATGGCCGCTGGGGTTGCGGGTCATGACGCGGACCTTCTCACCCGCCTCCAGGAGTTGGCGGACGACGTGGGAACCGACGTTTCCGGTGGCACCGGTTACCAGGATCATGGTGGGGATCTCCCTTAGTTTCTTGGCTTCTTTGAGCCGGGGGCCGGTCGGTGACGATCGCGTCACTCGACCAGCCGTCCGGTGAATTCGAGGTCAGCGGTAAGTTCCACGAGGCGCGTGGATCGTTTGCGCGGCGTCCTGACGACCATGAAGCGCCGGCGACCCGATCCCTGTGACATTGCGGTCTCCCATCAGGACGCACGCCGAACGGTTACCTCGGCGCCTTCGGTCGCGTCATGACCATGACGGAATTAGCGCAAGGAAGGTAACAACATGGCCGGATCAGGTCCTCACGAAGCACTGGCGGAAGCCTTCGAACAGCAGCGCGAGCGTCTGGTGGCGGTCGCCTACCGGATGCTCGGGTCGCGGGTGGACGCCGAGGACGCGGTGCAGGAGGCGTGGATCCGGCTGGCGCGGCAGGACGCGGCCGGGATCGACAACCTGGCCGGCTGGTTGACCACGGTGGTCGGCCGGGTCTGCCTCGACGTGCTGCGCTCGCGCAAGACCCGGGCTGAGCTGTCGTACGACGACTGGCTGCCCGAGCTGGTGGTGACGGTGGACGGCGGGGCGGCACCCGAGGACGACGCGATGCTCGCCGAATCGGTCGGGCTGGCACTGCTGGTGGTGCTCGACACCCTCACGCCTACCGAGCGGCTGGCGTTCGTCCTGCATGACATGTTCGCGGTGCCCTTCGCCGAGATCGGCGAGATCATCGGCCGGTCCGCCGACGCGACGAAGATGCTCGCCAGCCGGGCCCGCCGGAAGGTGCAGGGCACCTCGCTGCCAGAGGAGGAGCCGCGGCGACAGCGCGCAGTGGTCGACGCATTTCTTGCCGCGGCGCGCAACGGGGACTTCGAAGGGCTCGTACGGCTGCTCGATCCGAAGGTGACCTGGCGCACGTACCACCCGCAGGGCGTGCTGACCACGGTCGGGGCGGCCGAGGTGGCCGGTCCGATCCTGCGCGGCATCCGGTCGATGACCTCGGCGCTGGCGGTTCTGGTCAACGGCGAGCCCGGGTTCGTGGCCTGGGGTGCGAAAGGCAAAGTACTCGGCGTGGTGGGGTGCACCGTGGTCGACGGCCGGATCGTCGAGCTCCTTACCGTGAGCGACCGCAAGCTCATCGACACCATGGGTCTGCCCGCGCGACCCGAGTAGCGCACGTCTGTCGCATGGGGTTGTTACGTCTTGGTGGGGTGCTTCGTCGTAGTGGTGCAAGTATCCGAAGACGAAGGAGATCGAGATGGAAACCCGGATCAACCCCATGGTCAACGAGGTCGGGTCGAAGTGGGCCAAGTACATCATCTCGTCGAACAAGGTCATCACCGACTCGGCACTGCCGAAGGCGGTGCAGGAGCTGGTGAAGATCCGCGCCAGCCAGATCAACGGCTGCGGCGGCTGCCTTGACATGCACACCAAGGACGCCGCGGCCGCTGGCGAGAGCATGGTGCGGATCAACCTGGTCGGGGCATGGCGGGAGACGACCGTCTACACCGAGGCGGAGCGGGCGGCGCTGGAACTCACCGATCAGGGCACCCGCCTCGCCGACTCCAGTGGCATCACCGATGAGGCGTGGGCGAACGCGGCGAAGCACTTCGACGAGGATCAGCTGATGGCTCTGGTGGCCCTGATCTGCACGATCAACGCCTTCAACCGGCTGAACGTGATCACCCGGACGCCCGGCGGCGACTACCAGCCCGGACAGTTCGGCTGACGCGGACATTCCCCCTCAGGCTCTCAGGCGGACCCGGGACCCCGGGTCCGCCCCGCGGCCGCCGACCCCAGACCCTCTGCCAAAGAGAAGACTCATGAACATCGCACTGTGGATCATCACCGGCCTGCTGACCGCCCTCTACCTGTTCTCCGGCTTCGGGAAGCTGTTCGTGCCACGGGAGAAGATGGCCCAGATGGCCAACGCCGCGCGCTGGGTCCTCGACTTCAAGCCCGGCACCCTTAAGGCCATCGGAGCGCTCGAGGTCCTCGGTGCCGTGGGCCTGATCCTGCCCGCCTTGCTCGGCATCGCGCCGGTACTGGTACCGCTGGCGGCTAGCGGCCTGACGCTGCTCATGACCGGCGCCGTGATCATGCGGATCCGCCGTGGCGAGACCAAAGCCGCGCTGGTGGACGGGAGCTACCTTGCCCTGGCCGCCTTCGTGGCGATCGGCCGCTTCGCACTGGAACCCTTCACCGGCTGACCGGCCCGTCACCCGGGCGGGAGGCGGGCCGCGATCCGCTCCTGCGGGTGGGCGCACTCGCCGAAGGGCAGCGACAGGGCAGGGCGTGCTCGATGAGCTTCTGTGCGCCCTGGTCGGCGACATGACCGGGCGGCTGCGGTGAAGGTAGCCAGGGATGACCACGACGCAGCGCTGCTGGCTGAAGAGCGCGCCGTCGAACGGCTGACGCGACTCAGTCGATCCCTTCCGAAAAAGGGTCAATGCGCCCGAGATCGCCAAATGCCCACGGGAGCGTCTGGCTCCTCGCACCAAGGTGTGAGGAGCCAGTCAACATGCCTTACATGCCTGAAAAGATCATCTCACTCTGACCTGCGAGAAGAGTCCAAGAACCCAGATAACGATGGGCTGCGCACTCATTCCCGCTTTCACGAAGGTTCTCCCATGAGCGAAGACACGACGACGGCGCGGATGCGCGCGATCATTCAGGAGTCCGCGGGCGGCCCCGAGGTGCTGACGCTGGCCGAGGTTGACCGTCCTGAGCCGATGCCGACGGAGGTCCTGGTACAGGTGCACGCGGCCGGCGTCAACGCCACGGACTGGAAGTCACGGACGGTCGGCAGGCTGCTGGGCGACCCGCCCGCCATCCTCGGCTGGGACGTGTCCGGGGTGGTCGAGGCCGTGGGCCTCGGAGTCACCCGCTTCCGGCCTGGTGACGAGGTCTTCGGCATGCCCCGCTTCCCGCACAAGGCGGGCGGCTACGCGGAGTACGTGACCGCCCCGTCGCGGCACTTCACCCGTAAACCGGCCGGCCTCGACCACGTGCACGCCGCGGCGCTGCCGCTGGCGGCGCTCACCGCGTGGCAGGTCCTGCACGACACCGCGAACGTGCAGCCGGGCCAGCGCGTGTTGATCCATGCCGCGGCCGGCGGGGTCGGCCACCTGGCCGTGCAGCTCGCCAAGCATCTCGGCGGGTACGTGATCGGTACCGCTCGTGGGTCCAAGCACGCCTTCGTACATGCGCTGGGCGCCGACGAGGTGATCGACTACACCGAGGAGGACTTCGCCGAGACGGTCCGCGACGTTGACCTGGTCATCGACAGCATCGGGGGCGACTACGGGGCGCGTTCCCTGCAGACGTTGCGGAACGGCGGCACTCTTGCCCAGCTCAACCCGGGGCCTGACGAGGACCTCCTTCGCCAGGCTGGGGAGCGCGGCATCTGGGCGGGCTTCGTCCTCGTCGAGCCGGACAACGCCGCGATGGCGACGATCGCCGAGCTGGTCGAGGCGGGACGGCTGGGCGTCGAGGTCGACACCGTCCTGCCGTTCGAGCAGGCGGCCAAGGCACATGAGCTCGGCGAGACCAACCGAGCCACCGGAAAGATCGTACTCACTGTCGCCGGATGACCGGCCGCGGAATACCGCCCACTGGTTGCCGGCTTCGAGCTGAGGATGGGATGCGGGTGTCACGTTTGCCCGCTGACCCTCAATCAGTTTCCTGGTCCCCATCGCCGCCTCCAGCGTCTGATGACGGCCATGCTCATGTACGTGATAATGGGCGAAGAGCTCGACGTCGCCAGCCGATTTCCGCTGGGCCGACCTGGGGCGCAGCGAGGAGGTCGCCAATCTGGTCGCGTTCCTGGCAGGTGAGAGCGCGTCGTTCATCACAGGCAGCGTGCTCACCATCGATGGCGGCTGGCTGGCCGGCGGCATCGAACTCGGGGGCGATGCCGAGCAACCAACGACCAGCGACGACCGCATGGCTGCCATTGCCAACACGTCCTCCCTGAACTCGTAAGAACTGGCCGAACAGATCACCCGCATCGCCGACGCCGCGGCGGTGTCACCGAAGAGGCATGACCTGACCGCCGTCCGGTCTGCCGCCCTGTATCAGGAGGACATGTGCAACGTGGCGAAGTCTGGTGGGTCGCGTTCGACGAGCGGCGGCCGGTCGTACTGCTGTCGGGAGACGACGCGTCCGGGATCCGGGCGATGCGGGTCGTCGCTCCGGCGGGCGTCGACATCAGCGGCCTGGGCGTCGAAGTGGTAGTAGGAGCCGTGGAAGGACTGCCCTTTGAAGGCGTGCTGCGGATAGCGTTCCCTCATCCAGGCGTTACTCCGTGCACGTGGCTGACCACGGTGTCCCGGGACGACCTGATCGAGCAAGCGGGCGTCCTGTCCTCCGCGAAACTCAGCGAGATCGAGGATGCCCTCCGTCTCGGGGAGCAGGCGAAGGAGTGGACCCCAGCGACGACCGCGAAACTCAGCGAGATCAGGGACGCCCTCCGTCTCGGCGGACTCAGGTAGGCGGAGAAGGCGAACCCCGTCCTGGACGACCCCACCAGCGTGACCGGCGAGGCACAGCGCATGCTCGCCTCCGGCAGGCGCAGCGTGCTGACCGGGCAGGACCGGGACGCCTTTAAATCTCGTGAAGGGCAGGTCCGTGGCCCAACGTCTACCGCATCCTCGCCGACCGCCACGTGCGCCCATTCTGGCGTCTACGCGTAGGGCGCCCCGCTCATGCCAGTTATGGAGATTACTTCGATACGGACTCGAGCGGCGGAGCACTACTGATGTACGTGATAATATCTATTATCACGTACATGAGCGATCATGACGGTGCGGTGACCAGGACAACGCCTCGCCGGGATGGTACGCGATTCCGGCATGTTATCCGGTACATCATCCGGAGCGGTGCGACGACCGCCGCCCGGTGGCTGGCATGACTGCCACGCCGAAGATCACCGCGCTGCGCGGCGGGCACGTCACGCTCGCCGCGGCCGCCGACGCCTTCCTGGCCACCCCTCGCGCCGCCAACCCCAACACCCACCGCGCCTACGCCTCGGCCATTGACCGCACCATCGCGCTGCTCGGCCGCGACCGGCTGCTCGCCGAGGTCAGCGACGCCGAGATCGGCGCCGCGCTCACTGAGCTATGGGGGTCGAGCGCGCCGGCGACCTGGAACCGCAACCGCGCCGCCATCACCTCCTGGCTCGCCTGGGTGCCAGACCAAGAAGCACTGGGCCGCCCCGTCAGTCCCAGCCGACGCCGAACGCCGCAAGGAAAGCGCCGACGAGACCCGTGCGGTTGCCAAGACCGCCATCCACCGGCTGCTGTCACGCCGCGACATCCCGCTGCGGGAGAAGACGCTGTGGCGGATGCTCTATGAGACCGCCGCCCGGGCCGCCGAGATCCTGGCGCTCAACGTCGAGGACCTCGACCTGGAGCACCGGCGTGCTCCCGTCCGCTCCAAGGGGGGCGCCATCGAGTGGGTGTACTGGGACAGCGGCACCGCCCACCTGCTGCCCCGCCTCCTCCGGCTCCCGAACGGCGGCACCCGCACGCACGGCCCGCTGTTCCTGTCCGAACGCCGCCCGGTCCCCGCCCGACGCCCGGCCGCCGCCGACATCTGCCCGCATACCAGCCGCGCCCGCCTCGGCTACGACCGCGCCCGCGTCCTGCTGGACACCTACGCCGGAATCGATCTGCATCAGCTGCGGCATTCCGCGGCCACCCATCTCGGCGAGGCCGAGGTCCCGCTGCAGCTCATCATGGGCAAGACCCGGCACAAGAACCCCCGCACCGCCATACGCTACGTCAAGCCGGGTGCTGAGGCCCTCGCCAAGATCACCGAGGTGCTGGCGCCCCGTCGCCGCACTCACTGATCCATCAGTTGCCCGTGAGGGAGGCCGACATGGCCATGAGCCAGCGACCTCCGTAAACACAGCCCGTGAGCATAATTACAGAGAGCTACTTTGGGGCTGGTTGCACCGACCCGAGTGGGGGCCCCGGTTCAGTCACCCTCTCTCCATGTCCTCGACCTCGGTCACCGGGAGCAGATTTGACTTCTCATATCGACTTTCTGCGATACTTCGATGCGTTGATGAGTTCGTGAGGACGGTTCCGCGCCGTCGGGCAGGAGGAAGACATGGGCATGATCGATGGGATGGATCTGGGGCGCTTCGGGGTCTGGACGTTCGACTTCGAGGACCAGCCGGCGAGCATGATGCGGGAGTCCGTTCAGGAACTCGAAGAGCTCGGCTGGCAGGCGTTCTGGATCCCGGAGCGGGACGGGCGTGAGGCGATGACGCACGCGGGGTTCCTGCTTTCCTGCACCGAGCGCATCAGCGTCGTCAACGGCATCGCGCGGATCTGGTCCCGCGAGCCGCGGTGGACCCAGGGCGCGGCGTTGCTCCTCGCCGACGCCTACCCCGACCGACACCTGCTCGGCCTCGGCATCGGGGCCGGTCGCCCAGGGATCAGACCACTGCAGGCGATGAGCGATTATCTGGACGACATGGACGCGACGACGAGCGCCAATCCTCTCGCGCGGGCGCCGATGCGACGCCTGCTCGCGGCGTACGGGCCGAAGATGCTCGAGATGGCCCGCGATCGCTCCGAAGGCGCTCACACCTACCACGTGACGGTGCGGCACACGGCGCAGGCGCGCGAGGTGCTCGGCGACGGCCCGTTCCTCGGCGTGGAGCAGGCGGTGCTGTTCGAAAGCGACCCGGACAAGGCGCGCGAGATCGCGCGCGAGCATCTGCACGTGTACTTCACGACGAAGTACAACATCGCCAAGTTCCTTCGCCTGGGCTACACCGAGGCGGACATCGACGGCGGCCGTGGCAGCGACCGGCTCGTCGACGACCTGGTGTTCTGGGGCGATCTCGACACGATCGTCCACAAGCTGCACGACCACCTCGACGCCGGTGCCGACCACGTCGGCATCCAGGTTCTCGGCATCGAGCCCGGCCGGTCGGCCATGCCGCGATGGCGGCAGCTGGCGGAGGCGCTGCTGCCGCGGCGAGTCGCCGTGTAGGCCTCCCGCGCGGCGGAGACGGACGGTCCGCTGCCTGCAGTACAGGCGGTGAAGCAGCGGCGCCGCCGCGACGATCACTTCGGCGTCAGGCCGCGTCGCCGCACCAGGGGGAGGTACACCTCGTCCACGATCTCGACGAGGACATCGTCGGGTGCGGTAGGGACGCCGCGCACGACGAATTCGTTGCGCAGCAGGACGATGGCCACGGTGGCGACCCGCGGGTGGAGCGCCTCGGGGGAGGCTTCACCGCGCGCGACCGCGCGCCCCAGGATGGTCAACCAGGGGGCGGCCGCGGCGTCGCCCGACTGTTCCTGTAGCTGGGCCAGGAATTCCGACGCGCCGCCGGCGGCGGAGAGCAGTTCGCGCAGGATCGCGCCGAGGGGGAGCTCCAGTGCCGGTTGGCCTGTCGTAGGAGCTCGAGGGCGTCGCCGCGCAGGTTGCCGGTGTCGGGGGGTTGCACCGTGGTGGTCAGTTGACGATGGGCGGCGATGCCGAGCGTGAGCCGGTTCGGCCAGCGGCGATAGATGGCGTTCTTGTTGGTGCCGCTGCCGCAGCCGTTCGGCGCGCGCGGTCACGACCTCGGCTCCCCGTTCGTCGCCGGAGCCGAGCTCAGCATCATGAACAAGGGATTCCTGCCCGGGGAGATTCTGCACCCCCGAGCCCTGGAGAGCCTCCAATCCCCTTCCGAGGTGACGAACACGATCGGCTCGTGGCCGCTTCTGGCCGGATCTCGGCCGGACCCGCTTCTCGCTCAGCGCCCGCCAGCCCGCCCCATCCAACGGTCCAGCGAAGTGCACGAGGCCGGGGCTCAGCTCGTTGCGATGGGGGCCAGACGGTGGCAAAGCTTCATGAAGAGGTCCAGGTTGACGACATAGCTCGTCGGCTCCGAGTCCACGGTCGTGCGCTTCTGTGAACCGTTGAAGCAGACTTTGCCGACGACGTATCCCAGCTCTGTGATCTCCTCCCAGGCGGCCCGGTGCTTGCTGCCGCTCACACCCTGTTTGTCGGCCCGGTAGACGCCGAAGTCGATCGTCTCGCCGCGTTCGATGCGCGCCAGAACGTCCGGGAGCTGGAAGTTCCTGATACTGGCCTGGATGTGCCGTCCCCAGTCGTGCGGATAGAGGAACGGTGCGCCCTGCACGTGCGAGGTGACGCCGTACCGTTCCTTCTGGCGTCCGATGAAGGCCCAGCTCCCGAAGCCGATGCTCACGGCCGCGCCGTTCGGATCGATCAGCGTGTAGCGAGCGTCCGAGTCCACGCCGTTCACGGTGCGGAGGTTCTGCAAGATTCTCGCGTCGTACCACTCGTACGCAGCCATGTAGCCGTCCGGGCCGGTGATGACGGCGCCGTTGTGGTACATGTACAGGCGCGAGTCACGCCACTTCTTCAGGCCGAACCCTTTCTTCGCCTCGACCGTGAAAAGCCAATTCCCTAGGTTGCGCTGGGTGGCCAGCGTGGTGGCGGCCTGGCTGGGCGGTTCAGAAGGGGCCACGTTGCCCATGTACTCACTCCTCGGGTCAACTGCGAGTGATCGTCACAGTAACGGCCGCCTTAGATGTACGTCTATGTCTGAGAGAGGTTTCACAGCGCGTACCAGGGCTTTGACGGGATCGGTGAGCTTCGGGATGGCATCCGTCGTCGCATCAAGAGATAAGCCTGGCTTACGCATCGCCAAACAAAGACTAACTGGATCTTTCTGATGTGTTTCCAGCAGGCTGGAGGTATGAACCTGCGCAGCTTCCTCGCCCTGGCGGGCACCGTGGTCCTGTGGGCCTCCGCCTTTCCCGCCATCCGGGTCGGAGTCGACGGCCTGGGCGTGGCCGCGTTGTCCTTCCTCCGCCTGGCGATCGCCGCCGTGGCGCTGGCGGCGGTCGCGCCGTTCGCGAAGGTGCGCCGGCCCAGGCGCCGCGACCTGCCGCTCATCGCGCTGTGCGGCGCCACTGGTATGACGGCCTACCAGGTCCTGCTCAACTGGGGCGAGGTGCACGTTCCCGCAGGGACCGCCAGCCTGCTGATCTCCGTCGCCCCCGTCTTCAGCGTCCTGCTCGCCGGCGCGTTCCTGTCCGAGTCCGTCACCCGTACCGTGGTCGTCGGCAGCGTCGTCGCGCTCGCGGGCACGGCGGGCGTCACGCTCGCCGAGGGATGGTCGGGATTCTCCGCCGCCAGCCTGGTCGTCCTGGCCGCCGCCGTCGTCCAGGGCGTCTACCACGTCGCGTCCAAGCCGCTCCTGCGCCACTACACAGGACTCGAGGTCGCGACCTACGCCATGGTCGCAGGAACGATCTTCGCCCTGCCTCTCGTGCCCGCCACGGCCGGCGCCGCCCTCTCCGCTCCGGCATCCGCGCTGGCGTCGGCGGCGTTCCTCGGCCTGCTCCCCTCCGCGCTCGGCTTCGTCATCTGGGGCTACGCGGTCGCCAGGCTGCCGTTGTCCGCCTCGACGGCGGCCCTGTACCTCGTGCCGCCCGTCGCGCTCGTCGTCTCCTTCGTCTGGTTGGGCGAGGTGCCGCACCCGGTGGAGCTCGCCGGCGGAGCGGTCACCGTCCTCGGCGTCGTCCTGATCAACCGCCGCGCCGCCGCGAAGGCGCCCAGGGTCCCCGGCAGGCAGCCCGTGGCGACGGTCTAGGCCGACCGCTCGCGGCTCTCGCGGCCGTCGGAGCGCGGCACCAGGACCGGGCCGGTACGGCCGAGCACCGTGTCGCGCCCGACCACCACGCGACCCACGTCGTCCCTGCCCGGTACCTCGAACATGACCGTGGCCAGCACCTGTTCGAGGATCGCGCGCGCCGCCCTGGCTCCGGTACCGCGCAGCAGCGCGAGCTCGGCGATCGCCTCGACGGCGTCGTCGTCGAACGCCAGCTCCACCCCGTCGAGCTCGAACAGTCGCTGGTACTGCCTGATCAGCGCGTTGCGCGGCTCGGTGAGGATCCGCGTCAACGCCGTCCTGTCCAGCGGCAGGCAAGGGGAGAGCACGGGAAGGCGGCCCACGAACTCGGGGATCAGCCCGAACCGCAGCAGGTCCTCCGGCATGACGTGGGCGAACGGATCACGGCCCGCCTCCGGCACGGGCGCGGCGCCGAACCCGGCGCCTCCGCGGCCCACCCGTGCCTCGATGATCTGCTCCAGCCCGGCGAAAGCGCCACCTGCGATGAACAGCACGCCGCTCGTGTCCATCCGGACCACGTCCTGCTCGGGATGCCTGCGCCCGCCCTGCGGATGGACGCCGGCGACCGTACCCTCCAGGATCTTCAGCAGCGCCTGTTGCACACCCTCGCCGGAGACGTCACGGGTGGCCGACGGGTTCTCGTCCCTGCGGGTGATCTTGTCGATCTCGTCGATGTAGACGATGCCCTTCTCCGCCCTGCCGACGTCGTTCCCGGCCGCCTGGAGCAGCTTGAGCAGGATGTTCTCGACGTCCTCCCCGACGTAGCCCGCCTCGGTGAGCGCGGTGGCGTCGGCGGTCGCGAACGGGACGTCGAGCAGGCGGGCCAGCGTCTGGACGAGGTGCGTCTTGCCGCAGCCCGTCGGGCCGATCAGCAGGATGTTGGACTTGCCGAGCTCGACCTGCTCGTCCCTCGGCGCGGACCTCGACCGGGCCGCGTGGACGCGCTTGTAGTGGTTGTACACCGCCACCGCGAGCGTTCTCTTCGCCCGGTCCTGCCCGATGACGTACTGGTCGAGAAAGGCGTGGATCTCGCGCGGCTTCCTCGGCTCGGGCAGCGTGACCGCCTGGTCGAGGTCCTCCTCGACCAGCTCGTTGCACACCTCGACGCACTCGTCGCAGATGCAGATCCGGCCGGGACCGGCGATCAGCTTCCTGACCTGGCTCTGGCTCTTGCCGCAGAACGCGCACGCCGGCACGTCGCCCCAGCCCCCTGTGCGGGCCACGGCGGTCAGAGGGTGACCGGCAGCGACGCCAGGCGCCAGGTGCCGGGATCGGGCAGGCGGCCCACCCGTCCCTCGGGTACGGCAGGCGCCAGGCAGGGGAAGCGGCGTAGCAGCGCGCCGAGCGCGACCTCGGTCTGCACGCGGGCCAGCGCGGCCCCGAGGCAGAAGTGAGGGCCGTGGGCGTAACCGAGATGCCCGGAGGCTCCTGGGGCACGGGCGATGTCGAGCCTGTCAGGATCGGCGAAAACGCGCGGATCGCGGTTGGCGGACACGATGACGGCGGTGACGGGCTCTCCCTTGGGGATCGCCGCGCCCGCGAACGCGACGTCCTCGCGGGGGCGGCGGGGAATGGTCAGCAGTTGCGGCCCGCACCAGCGCGTCAGCTCCTCGACCGCGCGCGCCATGAGCCCGGGGTCGGCGCGCAGCGCCGCGAGCTGGTCTGGATGACGCAGCAGGGCGTCGACGGCGTTGGCGATGAGGTTCGTCGGTGTCTGGCCGGCGAGGACCAGGTGCCAGACGAAGGTGACCACCTCGGTGTCGCTGAGCCTGTCGCCGTCCGCGGCCTGGGCGCGGATGAGGTCGGAGATCAGGTCGTCGCCCGCGTCGGCCCTGCGGCGCGCGACCGCCGCCTTGGCCCCGTCCACGATGGCGGGGATGGCGTCGGCGAACTGCCGCCCGTGTCCTGCGGCGACGGCGGCGCCGTACTCACGCCAGCTCGCCCGGTCCTGGGCGGGGATGCCGACCAGCTCGCAGATCACGTCGATCGGCAGCGGCCTGGCGAAGTGCGCCAGCAGGTCGACCGCGCCGGTCTTCGATCCGTCCTCGATCCGTCCGGGAAGCCGGTCGAGCAGGGCGTCGACGAGCGGCTCGATGCGTGACCGGAAGGCGGCCGCTCTTCGTGCGGTGAACGAGGGCGAGACCAGTCTGCGCAGCCTGGCGTGCTCGTCGCCCTCCATCTCCTGCATGGTCCGCAGGTAGACCAGGCACTCCTCCGGTACGGCGGGGCGCATGAAGCTGTCGGCGCCGAGCTCGAACACGGGATCGCCGAGCATGGCCTTCGCCTCGTGGTAGCGGAGGACGGCCCACATCGGGCCGAATCCGGGGGCCGTCAGGCGCGCCACCGGCGACCGCTCCCTGGCACGGCCGTAGACGGCGGCGGGGTCGCGCAGCAGTTCCTCATCGGTGAGATCGATCTCGGGGACCACGGAAGCCTCCAGCTTGTAATGGCATCAGCATCCAGATGATGTCGCCATTTGAGTGGCCACGTTATCCCGGAAGTCCGGAGGCGGCAAACGCTGACATCTGGTGACCAAATTGCTAATTTGGTCATGAGTCATTGGTCATACGAGAGGAGTCTCATGGCCGAGCCGTTGGATGCCGCCGATCGCCTGGCGCGCGCCGACCGGATCCTCGACGCCGCCAAGGACCTGCTCCTGCGCTGGGGCTACCGGCGAGCCGCGATCGACGAGATCGCCAAGCTGGCCGGTGTCGGCAAGGGCACGGTCTACCTGCACTGGCGCTCCCGCGAGCAGCTGTTCCTGGCGGTCGGGGCCAGGGAGGCGGTGGTGATGATCGGCGAGGTGGTCGCCGCGATGCGCGCCGACCCCGCCGAGATCGCCCTGCACCGCTACATGCGCAGATTCTTCGTGGAGGCGATGGAGCGGCCCGTGCTGCGCGCCATCTTCACCAGGGACGCCGACACCATGGGCGCCTTCCTGAACAACCCCGCCCGCGGGCCGCTGGAGAACGCCAAGCTGCTGTCCTCCCGCGAGTACCTGGGCGTGCTCGCCGAGCACGGGCTGCTGCGCGAAGGACTGCGCCCCGAGGACCTGGACTACCCCCTGCCGACGATCGTGTACGGCTTCTTCGCCATCGAGCCCTTCCTGCCGTCGCAGGTCACGCTCGAACTGCGGGACAAGGCCGACCACCTGGCCGAGACCCTGCACAGGACGTTCGGGCCCGCGCAGGTGCCGACAGGGGCCGCCTGCGCCCCCGCCGCGGACAGGGTGATCGAGATCTTCGAGCGGCTCGGCCGCGATTACCGGCAAACGGCCTACGGAGGCGACGCGTGACCATTCTCGGACTGCACCACATCGGACATGTCGTCAGGGACATGAGGGAGGCGGTCGAGCGGTACGGCACGCTCGGCTTCACCCTGCCTCCCGCGGCCTATCCCGTCCTGCCGCCGGCGCCGGGCGCGCCCGCCGAGCCGTTCGGCGTGGCGAACACCCACGCCTACTTCCCCGGCAACTTCGTCGAGCTGGTGACACTCGTGGGCGGCGAGGCCACGGGCCGCATGCCGGCCGACGCTCGCCCCATCCCGTTGCGCGTCCCCGACGACAGGCTGGCGGGGATCGTGGCGGCGATCCGCGACACCACCGCGAACCTGATCTCCTGCCTCGGCCGGTTCGAGGGCGTGCACATCCTCATGCTCGACACCGACGACGTCGGGCACGAGGCCGCGCGGCTGAGCCAGGAGGGCGTCGGGCACGGCGGCGTGCACGCCGTCCAGCGCCCCGTCGAGACCGCGCAGGGCACCAGGATGGAGCCCGTCCGGTTCCTGGAGATCGACGGGACGGCCCCGGGGCTGGTGGCCGAGGGCAGGGTGGGCCTGGCGGAGAACGCCGGTTCCGGCCACGGCCCGCACCCCAACGGCGCGACGGGTCTGCTCGAGTGTGTGCTGTGCGTGGCCGACGCCGAGTTGTCGGAGGTCGAGGAGCGCTACACCCGCTACCTCGGGGTTCCTGCACGCGCCGAAGGCGCTGCGAGGGTGTTCGACCTGCGCGACGCCGCGGTCACGCTGGTGGGCGCGTCGGCCCTGGGGGATCTGCTGCCCGGCGAGCGTTGCCCCGCCCTGCCCGGGTTCGCCGCCTACACGCTGGCGACACGGGACGCGGACGCGACCGAGCGGTTCCTGCGCGGCAGGGGAGTGCCGCTCGGCAGGACGGCCGGGGGCGAGATCTTCGTGCCCTCCGAGGCGGCGCTCGGCGTGGCGATCGTCTTCCGGGCGGGCGGTGGAAGACGATCGGTCAGCTCTGCTTGAGGTGATCGTTCAGCCAGGCGATGGAGTCCTTGGCCGAACGGACGCCCTGGTCCTGATCTCCGGCGGGGGAGGCGACGCCGCCGTGTACGAGGACGTGGTGCCCCTGCTGGCGGCCCGGTACACGGTGATCACATTCGATCGGCGTGGCAACTCTCGCAGCCGCCTGGAGGCCGAGCCGGAGCAGGCGTCCATCGCTGTGGGGCGACAGGCGGCCGATGTCGTCGCGATCCTCGACCACCACGGCATCGACCGCGCCTTCGTCTTCGGCAACAGCAGTGGCGCGATCATCGCTCTGGAGGCCCTGGCGCGGCACGGCGACCGGCTCCTCGGCGCCGTCGTGCACGAACCGCCGCTGATCCGCATCCTGCCCGACGGGCCGGACAGCCCCGAACAGCGCGCCATCGGCGAGATCGTCGAGATCAGCGAGATCAGCGAGCGTGAGGGACCTCTGCGAGGGTTCGTGGCGTTCGCGGCCATGACCATGGCCAGGCCACCACGGCTGTTCGCCGGCCCTGCGGGCAGGGCCGTGACGGCCGGTCTCCTGAACGCGGTGCTGGGAGGTGCGCGGTTGGTGCGGTGGGCGACCGGCCGCAGGCCTGGCGGGATGATCCGGCTCATGGGGAACACCGAAGTTCTCCATGCGCAAGCTCGGGGCCGAGATCGGCGTCGACCCGATGGCGGTCTACTACTACGTCGACGACCAGGAGGCGCTGTTCGACGCGGTGGCGGAGGCGCTGTTCGACGAGATCGACGTCGATTCGCTGCCCTGGCACGGCTCCTGGCGCGCCCTGGCCGAACAGACCTATCGGCGTATGCGCGGGTGCTCGCCGCCCACCCGCACGCTGTGCCGATCTTCGGCTCCCGCCCCGTGCGGTCGGCCAAGGCGATCGCCACGGGCGACCGGGCGATCGAGTTCCTGCGGGACCGCGGCTTCCCGCCCGAGATCGCCCTGCAGATGACGCGCGCCCTGCGCGACTACACCATCGGCCACGCCATGGGGCTCGCCGCCGTCCACCTCGGCGCGCAACGGCGCAGCAGGAAGCCGAAACGGGGGACGCCCGGCTACGGACCGCTCGACGCCGTGGGCCTCGAGGAGCACTTCGACCTCGGCCTCGCCGCGATGCTCGACGGTTTCGAGCGCTGGAGACGATGACTTCCTCCGTGCCGCCGACCCCTGCCTCCCCCGGTGGACCTGCCGCGGGCACTCGGGCGGCGCCGCGTCCCGCCATGCGCGAGCGCCCGCGGAGATGGGGTAGTTTGCGCAGGTGATCGACGACGTGCTCGGCCCCTCCCTCGACGTGCTCTTCTGCGGGATCAACCCGGGCCTGCTGTCGGAGGCCACCGGCCACCACTTCGCCCGCCCCGGCAACCGCTTCTGGCCCGCCCTGCACCTGTCAGGCTTCACCCCGCGCCTTCTGGCCCCCGCCGAACAGCACCTCCTGCCCTCCTACGGCCTGGGCATCACCAACGTGGTCGCCCGAGCCAGCGCGAAGGCGTCGGAGCTGACCCGCCAGGAGCTGGTCGAGGGCGGGGTACGGCTGGCCGAGCTGGTGGCCGAGGTGCGGCCCAAGACGCTGGCCGTGCTGGGGGTTTCAGCGTTCCGTACGGCTTTCGCCGTACCCAGGGCATCGATCGGGCCGCAGGAGGCGAAGATCGGTGAGACGCCTGTGTGGGTGCTGCCGAACCCGAGCGGGCTCAACGCGCACTGGACGTTGGCCGGCATCGCGGACGAGCTGCGACGCTTGCGCGCGGCGCTTTGAGCGGCGCTGACCAGTGCATGACTCCCTGATTAGTAAGAGACATCTTAGCGATTAGCTGTCGGCGAGCCGGTCCATCAGCCGCCCTGCCAGCAGCAGGACCTGGCGCTCGGTCTCGGTGAGCCCGGCCATCGCCGACGTCAGCCACGCGTCCCTTTCCGCCATGTCACGCCGCAGAGCGTCGGTGCCCGCCCGGGTGATGGCGAGGACCGATCGGCGGCGATCGGCCTCGCCGCTGTCGCGCGAGACGAGACCGTCCTGCTCGAGCTCTGCGAAGAGCCTGGTGAGCGACTGGGGTCGCTGCCGCTCTGCGGCCGCGAGCTCTCCAGGGGTGGAGGGGCCGTGACGATACAGGTGGGCGAGGACGCCGAGCTTGTTGTTGCTGAGCGCCCCAGCGGGGCGCACCGCCCGCATGCGACGGGCGAGTCTGGTGACCCCCTGTCGGATCTCCGCAGCGGATTCGTTAGCCATATTGATACGCTATCACTTACTATCCGGCCATGTTGGTCATCATGGTCGCCGTGCTTCTCGGCTACGGCACGGCCCTCCTCATCGGGCTCGACCTCGGTGCGATCATCCAGACGGTCGCTCTGACCTGGACGCTGGCCTGGACGCAGCGGACAGCGGATCTCTCCGACCACCTCATCGGTCTCGTGGTGCTGCCGGTGACCGCCCTGGCGCTGGCCGGGACGGACTCGTTCATGCCCGCCGTCTTCGTCCTCGCGGCAGGCGTCGCCATCTGGATCCGCCGCTTCGGACCTCGGGCCACCAAAGCCGGGACCCTGGCCACCCTTCCTCTGATCACGGCGCTCGTCGTGCCGGAGCCGATCGCCTCCGGCCCGTGGACGGCGGTCGCGACGCTGATCGCCGTCTTCTGGGTCGCCGTCGCCCAGGTGCCCGGCGGCCTGCTCGGACGGACGCCTGCGGCGGCGGCCGAGCGGCGGGCGGGTTCAGGCATCCTGCCGAGCACACGGATGGCGCTGCAGATGAGTGTCGCCCTCTCCGTGGCGTTCGCCGTCGGGCACCTCGCCTTCCCCGAGCACTGGACGTGGGCGGTGCTCACCACCTTCATCGTGTGCAGCGGATCGCGCAGCCGCGGTGACGTCCTGCACAAGGGTGCGCTCCGGGCACTCGGCGCGGCGCTCGGCACTGTCGTGGCGAGCTGGATCGCTGGGCTGTTCGGCCCGCGGGATCCGTGGGCCGTCGTGCTGATCTTCGCGATCCTCGCCGCGGCCACCTGGCTCCGGCCAAGGAGCTACGGCTACTGGGCCGCCTGCATCACCGCCGCCTTGTCGCTGCTGTACGGCTATATCGGGCAGGCGGACCCAGCGCTCCTGCGACAGCGGCTCATGGCGATCGTGGCCGGCGCCGTCATCGGGATCGCGGCATCGTGGCTGATCGCTCCGATCAGGACCGTCGACGTCGTGCGCAGGCGGGTCGCGGACGCGCTGGCGGCGCTCGCCGACCTCCTCCGCGGGGAGGATCGCGAGTACCACAGGGCCCGGTTCGACCACGCCGTCGAACAGCTCGGCCTGCTGGCCGGACCGCTGAAGGCACACCGCGCGCTCCGCCGCCGTGGAGGGCCGCATCTGGCCGACGCGATCGACGCCGTACGCTCGTGCGCGGGGCCCGCCCGTGCCGTCAACCGATCATCACGGGAGCCGGAGACCGTCGCCGCGGTGCTGGCCAACATCACCGCGGTCCGGCTGGCGATCGGACGGCGGCCGGGCCCCGCCTACCGGCCGCCGTCAAGCCCCGGGGCCGATGAGGCGCTCGCCGAGATCGACGCCGCGCTGTCGAGGCTCGCCGCACTCTTCCCACACTCACCGGCGAGCTGAGGAGGCCTTCACCGTCTCGCCGCGCTCCCGCCGATCGCCGTGACCGCCATGAGGAGTGCGACGGCGCCACCGGCCGTCATGACGGCGGACGGCGAGGCCGCGTCGACCATGATCCCGCCGAGCAGGGCGCCGATCGCGATGGTCGCCTGGAAGGAGGAGGTGAACAGGATGGCGGAAGCCTCGGTCGCCTGGGGGGCCGAGGCGGCGAACCAGGTCTGCGAGCAGACGGGGACGGCGCCGTAGGCCAGACCCCAGACGACCAGCAGGGCCAGCGCGCCCGCCTGGCCGCCGCCGAGCAGAGGGAGCAGCAGGGTCGAGCAGGAGATCAGGAGGCCGCAGCCGGCGAACGTCGCCTTCACCGCCCTGGTGACGAGGAAGCCCCCGACGAAGTTTCCGACGATGCCGGCCACGCCGTACACGAGGAGGAAGGTCGTGATCTGGCCGGGGCCGACCCGGGTGACCTGCTGGAGGAACGGCGTCACGTAGGTGTAGGCGCCGAAGTGGGCCAGCACGACGAGGAAGGTCAGCACGATGGCCGTCCGGATCCCGCGGCTGCGGAACAGGCCGCCGACAACGCTCAGGCGCGTCACCTGGTCGGCGGGCAGGCGGGGCACCAGCGCGACCAGCGCGACGAAGACGGCCACGGACATGACGCCGAGGACGACGAAGGCGGCCCTCCAGCCCGCGAGGTGTCCGATGAGCGTGCCGGCGGGCACTCCGAGCACCGAGCCCAGCGGGACGGCCGAGAAGATCACCGCGGTCGCCGTGCCGACCCTCTCGAGCCGCACCAGCCGTACGGCGAGGCCCGCGCCGATCGACCAGAAACCGCCGATGACCAGCCCGACCAGCACCCTGGACACCGCCATGACCCAGTAGGAGGTGGCGGCGGCCGCCAGGAAGTTCGCGACGGCCAGCAGGAGCACGAGCGCGCACAGCATCGTGCGCCGGTCGAGCCGCCGGGTCGCGACGGTGACGGTGGGGGCGGCGATGGCGGCGACGATGCCCGGCATCGTCATCATCAGGCCCGCCGCGCCGTCGGAGATCGCGAAGCTCGATCCGATCGACGTCAGCAGGCCGATCGGCAGGATCTCCGCGGTGACGATGGAGAAGATCCCCGCCATCACCGACACGACGGCCAGCCAGTCGATCAGCGGTGATCGCGCGAGTGGCGTGGCGGGGGGAGTGGAAACGGTCGTTGTGGGCATCTGCCCAGTTCAGCAGCCCGGAGCAGGCGAGCGCTGGCGGGTTTGAGACCTCACCGGCTCGCGGGAGCCGCGATGGTGATGATCTCCGGGCTCGCGTCGCCGAACGGCCGCCGGTCCCAGTCCCCGTACTGCCCGAGCACCGCCAGCCCCGCCTCGGACAGGAAGCAGGAGAGCGCGGTGGCGTCCACGAAGCGCAGCGTGCTCGGGCTCACCTCGGGGGCGTCCCATGCGGGACTGCTGAAGGTCGTGGCGAACCGCACCAGGTGCCCTTCGACGGGGGTCTCGACCGCGTGCTCGACCCGCACGTCGGCGCCGTCCGCGCCGGTGACGGTCACGCCGTGCTCGGGCGTCCACCTCTCCCACGCCCTGAAGGCGGGGTTACGGGTCTCGAAGGCGAACCTGCCCCCTTCGCCAAGCATCCGCCGCACGCCCGCGAGCGTCCCGCGGATGTCGTCGTCGGTCAGGAATACCTGGAAGACGTGCCCGGTCATGACCACCAGGTCGAAGGGCCCGCTGACCGAGGACAGGTCGCCCAGCACCCACTCGACGTCCGGGTGACGGCGGGCCTGGTCGAGCATCCCCTCCGCGGGGTCCACGCCGCACAACCGGCCCTCGTGCCCGCTGTCGCGGGCCCGGCGCAGCAGGGTTCCCGTGCCGCATCCCACGTCGAGGACCGAGGATGCGGACATCACCAGGTCGAGGTAGAAGTCGTCGCTCGGTCCCCATGGGTTGAGCACGTCGTACAGGCTGACGAGTCGGGCATCGGCATAGGCATCGACCATCCGAGCATCGTGTCAGAGGCGGATGTGACCGAGCCTCGACAGGTCCCGGCCGACCGTATTGAACTGATCTATCCAGAACGTGTTACGGTGAAGCCATGGCACGGCCGAGGCAGTTCGACGAGGACCTGGCGATCGACGCGGCGATGCGCGCGTTCTGGTCCGCGGGCTACGAGGCCACCTCGACGCAGGACCTCTGCGAGGCGACGGGTCTGGGCCGCAGCAGCATCTACAACACCTTCAAGAGCAAGCGGGACCTGTTCGAGAAGGCGCTGCGCCGGTACATGGACAGCAAGAACGCCGCGTTCTTCGACCTGCTCGAAGGCGGCCTTCCCCTGCGCGAGAAGGTCAGGGAACTGCTGTGGCAGGTCGTCGAGGCCGACGAGCGGGATCCGCGCGGCTGCCTGGTCGTCAACTCGATGGTCGAGTTGGCACCGCGCGACAAGGACGTCGCGGAGATCCTGCGGCGTGATCAGGATCTGCGCTTCGAGGCGCTGCGGACGGCGCTGGAGACCGGCAGGCGACTGGGCGAGACCGACAAGGATCCCGTCGAGCTCGCCCACTTCCTGATCGCCGCGATCAGCGGCATGCGGGTCGCGGTGCGCGGCGGGGCCGACAGGTCCGTGCTCGAGTCGATCGCGCGCAACGTGCTGGACGCGATCTGATTTTTTCGTGCGCCAATTATGTACTGATCTATCCAAAAAGGAGGCGCGGCTCATGCCGCTGGCCGTCTACATCCTCGGCCTGGCGATCTTCGCCCAGGGCACCTCGGAACTGATGATCGCGGGCCTGTTGCAGGACATCGCCACCGACCTGGGCGTGTCCGTCCCCGACGCGGGTCTGCTGATCTCGGCGTTCGCCATGGGCATGCTGGTGGGCGCCCCCGTGCTGGCCGTCGTCACGTTGCGATGGCCGCGCCGTACGGCGTTGCCGGCGTTTCTCGCGATCTTCGCGGTGACACACGTGGTGGGCGCGGTCGCGCCAGGCTATGACGTGCTGTTCGCGACCAGGGTCGTGGGCGCGTTCGTGTACGCGGGGTTCTGGGCTGTCGCCGCGATCACCGCCGTCGGGCTCGTCCCGTCGGGCGCGCGCGGCAGGGCCATGGGCGTCGTCGCGGGCGGGCTCACGCTGGCGACCATCTTCGGCCTGCCCGCAGGGACGCTCGTCGGCCAGCACTTCGGCTGGCGCGCCGCCTTCTGGGCGGTGAGCGTGCTGTCGGTGCTGGCGATGGCGGGAGTGGTCGCCACCGTGCCCGCCGGCGGTACCCGCGGCGAGGACGTGCCGGTGCTGCGGCGCGAGTTGCGCGCGATGGCCAGCCCGCGGCTCTGGCTCGCCTACGGCACGACCGCGCTGTCCACCGGCGCCCTGCTGGTCGTCTTCGGCTACCTCGCGCCGCTGCTGACCGGCACCACCGGACTGCCTGCCGCCTGGGTGCCCGCCGTGCTCGCGCTCTACGGCGTGGGCGCCTTCATCGGCATCACCATCGGCGGCAGGACCGCCGACGCGCACCCGTTCGCCACGCTGCTCGTCGGCCTGGCCGGGCTGGTCGTCAGCGCGGTGGCGCTCGCGCTGACCGCGCAGAGCCCGGTGGCGGCGATCGCGCTGTCGTTCCTTCTCGGCGCGTTCGGCTTCGGCATCAATCCGGCGCTGAACACGCGCGTGTTCGCGCTCGCGGAGGACGCGCCGACGCTGGCCGCCAGCACGAACTTCTCCGCCTTCAACGTCGGCATCACCGTGGGCCCCTGGCTGGGCGGCCTCGCCATCGGCGCAGGCGCCGGTTACCCGTCCGTCGCCTGGATCGGCGCCCTCCTGGCGGTCGCCGCGACCGCGACCGTGCTCGTGGCCGCCGCCAGAGAACGCCCCCGCGTCCTGGCCACCCGGTGATCGACCGGCTGCGTCGCGATTGTCCGCAGAAATCGTGACGATTCCATCCGCACCCGTTGCCGGGGTCTTGCCGGGCGCGGGAAGGATGCAGGCCATGAGCGTTGTAGCTGACGGTCCGGGGCGGCGCACGCTGCTGGCAGGCGGCGTGGCTCTCGCGGCGGCACACCTCGCCGGCTGCTCGACTGGCGAGGTGGTGCACGTCGTGAGCAAGGCGGGCAAGACGACGCCCGCGCCGCCCACGGGACCGGCTCCTGACTCGCCGAAGGCCGCCTACGAACGGCTGATGGAGGGCAACAGGCGCTGGGTGACCGGCGCGCTCCGGCATCCCGATCGCGATCCCACACGCCGCGAGCTGCTGGCGGCCAAGCAGCAGCCCTATGGAGTGGTGCTGTCGTGCATCGACTCCCGGGTCCCGCCCGAGCTCGTCTTCGACACCGGGCTGGGCGATCTGTTCGTGATGCGTACCGGCGGGCTCGCCGTGGGGCCCGTGGTCACGGGATCCGTCGAGTACGGGCCGATGACCAGCGGGACCCCGCTCATCGTCGTCCTCGGACACCAGCGGTGCGGCGCCGTCTCCGCCGCGTACAAGGCCCTGCGGGAAGGCGAGCCGCTTCCGGGCAACCTGCAGGCGATCGCGCAGGCCCTACGTCCGGCATACGAGCAGACCGTCAGGGACAGCGGCGCCGACCCCGTCGAGACGATGAGCAGAGCCCAGGTGAAACTGACCGCGGACGGCCTGCGTGGCAATCGGGACCTCGCGCCGTTGGTGAGCAGAGGAAGCCTGGCAGTGGTCAGCGCGTACTACTCGCTGGACACAGGCCAGGTCGAGACCCTGAACGGAGCCCCCGCCTGAGCGCTGCATCGCGGCCGGCTCCCCGCGGGACCGGCGCGGGCACAGCCTGTCTTCACGCTGCCCGGCCCTGCTCACGGGACGGCCAGCGGGTCGGGGCTCGCTTCAACGGTGGCTGTCAGGTCGGTGCGCAGCGCGTACACCACGAAGGCGACCAGCACGACGGCCGCGAGCACGGTGGCGAGGACGAAGACCGCGCGCACCCCCCACAGCTCCGCCCCGATACCGGCCAGTGCGGCGCTGACGGGGATCACGCCCCAGCTGAGCACCCGCGAGGCGGCGTAGACGCGGCCCAGCAGGTCAGGCGGCGATAGGTTCTGCCTGACCGTGGCCACCAGGATGCGCCAGACGCTCGAGCCGGCTCCCGCCGTCACCACGCCGGCGGCCACGATCCACACCCCGCCGTCCATCGCGACGGGCGCCACCAGCAGAACGGTCCCGGCGGCGTCGGCGATCAGCAGCCGGGTGACGCCGAACCGGCGCCGCAGCGGCTCGACGACCGCCGAGGCGAGCAGCCCTCCGACGGCCATCGCGGTGAGCAGCAGGCCGTACTGGGCGGTGGTGAGCCTGAGCGGGCCCGGGCTGACCGCGTACACGACGAGCAGGGCCGTGGCGGCCGCCCAGACGATGTTCATCGCGGCGGTGAACAGGGTCAGCGTCCGCACCACGGGCAGCCGCCACAGATACCGGAAGCCGGCGGCCACGCCGCCGCTCCCCGCGGCGGCGCCTGTCTGCTCTGGTGCGCGGCGCAGCGTCATCGCCGCGAGTCCGGCGACGGCGACGACGTAGAGGGCCGCGCTCGCGCCGGTGGCGAGGGCGAGCGTGGCGCTCGCCAGCAGTCCTGCCAGCGGTGGCCCGGCGAGTTGGTTGGTGAGGTTGATGGTCGCTTCGATCCGCGCGTTCGCGCTGTTACGGCCCACGGGTTGGACGACCATCGGGACGGTGGAGGTCAGGGCGGTGTCCACCAGCGTCTCTGCGGCGCCCAGCAGCACCGCCGCGGCCAGCAGTACCGGCAGTGACAGGGTGCCGGTGACGTGGCTGACGGAAAGGCCCGTCAGTACGGCCGCGCGAACCGCGTTGACCCCGCTCAGCAGCATCCGGCGGTCGACCCGGTCGACGATCCAGCCGGCGTGCATCCCGAAGACCGGCCAGGCGAGGGTGAGCGCCGCCGTCACCGCCGCCACCCCGCCGGGCGAGGCCTCGACGGCGACGGCGAGCAGCGGCAGCGCGAACAGCGCCATGCCGTCGCCCAGGTTGGCGGCGCCGGTGCCGAACCACAGGGCGTTGAACGGCCTGCCGAGTGACCTGGGGCGAAGGCGCATCGATTCTCACCTTTCAAACGTGTTTGATCGGTCATAGCCTGGCTCAGGCCTCCTTACCTGTCAACACGGCTTGATTGGTGAGATACTTGGCGCATGACCCATGTCGAGCTGGTCGGCAACGCGTTGTGCCTCGACTTCGCCAACACCGTCAACGCCCGCCCGGTGGCCCGGCGCGACTGGCTGGCCACGGCGCCCGGGGCCACCGACTGGGCCCGCGCGACGGGCCATCCGATCGAAGACCCGGCAGGCCTGGCCGATACGCTGCCCGCCGCCCGCGATCTACGTGAGGCGGTGTTCCGGGTGTTCCAGCCGCTCGCGCGCGGGGAGAGCGCACCGCGAGCCGACCTCGACGCCGTCACCGCCGTGCACGCCGACGGCGTCGCTCACGGCCGGCTCGAAGGCGATGACAGCACCTTCCGGCTGTCGTGGAGCGCTCCGCGAACGGCGCGAACCCTGCTGTGGGAGGTCGCGGCGTCAACGGTCGAACTGCTCACCCAAGGGCCGCTGGACCGTCTCGGAGAGTGCCCGTCCTGCTGCTGGCTGTTCCTCGACACCAGCAAGAACCGCCGCCGCCGGTGGTGCAGCATGACCACCTGCGGCAGCCGCGACAAGTCGCGGCGCTACTACACCACCCATTCGTCGTGAGCTGAGCATTCCCATCTCCCGAGGCCGTCGCGCGTGCCGGCCGGAAGGGGGCGACTCGCCCGAGCCTTGATGATCGCCGTACTGGCACAATGCGGGCATGCGATGCACCCAATGCGATGGCACGGAGCTCGAGCCGGGCTTCATCGAGGACGGCGGCGAGCATTCTCAGGGGTACGCTCGCTGGATCCAGGGCCCTCTGGAGCGCGGGCTGTTCGGCGGTGCCAGGCGCCTGTGGAAGACGCGCTGGATCATCGACGCCTACCGCTGTGTGGGGTGCTCGCACCTCGAGCTGTTCGTCCGTCCGAAAGACTGAGCCGAGCTCCCATTGACTGCCAACGGCCCGTCCATCCCGCCGCCTGACCATCACGTTCATCTGAACATGACGTAAACCAGCAGCGTGGCCAGGGCCACCAGGACGGCGCCCAAGGCCAGCCTGCCGTGCGGCCGTATCCCGGCGAGCTGATCGCTTCCTCCCCGGGCGGTCCCTGTCAGGTGCCGGGGGCCCGGTACTCCACCTCCTGCCTCGTAGCCTCGTCGATCTCCTCCGGCGTCAGGAGGACGACCGTCTTCGTGCGGGCTCCGCCGGCCGCCGACACCCTGAGGCCCAAGGCGGCCGAGGAGACGTTGTCGGGCAGGTCGACGATGACGTAGACGTCGGTCTCGCCGAACGCGTAGTACATCTGCTCCACGCGGCCACCGAGGCTCTCGGTCATGCGCTCCACCGCCTGGCGCCGCCCGGTGCCTCCTTCTCGCAGGACGCCCTTGATGCCGTCCGCGGTGTACGTCGCCTGAATGAGATATTTGGGCATGCTTGACCCTCTTCCCGTACCGCCGCCCCTGCCGGGACGGTCATGAAACCGGTCACGTGGACGGCGTTCTCGGCTTCGGTTGACGGTAAGCCCACTCGGTGTCCTGATTTCCGCCTGGACGCCCGACGCGCCAGCGGACCCGCCGAGCCGACAGGCGCACCCGGGTCGGTACCGTGACGCCTGGCCGGCGCTACTGGCGTTGCGTCAGCCGGTTCTCGATGCGGGCGGCGGAGGCGAGCAGGCGAGAGTCACGGGCTGAGGGGGCCGACAGGAGGAGTCCGACGGCGCCCGTCCGCGGCGTTCCGATCGGGAGGGTGACGCCGGGCGTGCCCAGGTAGCTGAGGAGCATCGTGGTGCGCAGGCTCCGGCGGTTGGCCAGGTCGTACAGCCGCTCGTCGGCCAGCAGCGGCGCCAGCGGGGGAGCCGTGTGGCGGACGGCGGGACAGGCCAGGATCGCGCCGCCGAGTTCACGGCCGATGTCGGCGCGAAGGCGCTCCATCGCCTGGTACACGGGAGCGGGATCGCGCGGCTGGGCGGCGAAGCCGGCCAGCCGCCGCATGACCCCGGGGTCGACCCGGGCGCCGTCGTCAGACCGGAGCAGGTGCCCGTAACGTGCGTGCGCCTCGGCCTCGACGATCGTCGCGTTCCGGTCCATGACCTCCTGTGCCTTGGCCAGGGCCGGAAGGTGGCGCTCCTCGATCCGCACGCCCTGGCTCGCCAGAGCCGCCATGTGCTCCTCGAAGCGCCGCCGGACCTGCGGCGCGCAGTCGTCGAGCAGTTCGCCACGCGGGACCACCAGGCTGGGCGGGCCCTCGTCCCCGGTCGACGCAGGCTCGCCGGCCAGGACGGCGTCCGTCGCGATGATGTCGCGCATGGACGTGGCGAGGACGCCGATGCTGTCGAGGGTCGGGGAGAGTGGGAGCATGCCGTCATCGCCGTAGCGGCCCGCGCTGGCCTTGTAGCCGATCACCCCGCAGAAGGCGGCGGGCACGCGCACAGAGCCCGAGGTGTCGGTGCCGATGGCGACCGGCACGATGCCGAGGGCGACCGCCGCGGCCGACCCGGACGAGGACCCGCCGGGGACCAGCGGCTCGTCACCGGCGGTCGGGTTGATCGGGGTGCCGAAGTGCGGGTTGACGCCGAGTCCTCCGAAGGCGAACTCGCTGAGGTTGGTCTTGCCGACGCACACCATCCCCGCGTCGGCGAGCCGTCCCACGACGGACGCGTCGTGCTCCGCCGGCGGCAGGGAGGCCCGGGTGCGGGAGCCGGCGGTGGTGACCGTACCGGCGAGATCGAACAGGTCCTTCACCGCGACCGGCACGCCGTCCAGGGGGCTGTTGGTACGGCCGGCCGCGTGCCGGGCGCCGGCGGCCGCGGCCTCCCTGACCGCCCGGTCGACGGTCAGGGTGATGAACGTGCCCTCCGCCCTGGGCCTGCGCGCCAGCCGCAGGGCCCGCTCTGCCACGTCGAGCGCGTCGAGGTCGCCTGCCGCCAGCCGCTCGCCGAGACCGACGCCGTCGATCGGATCCGATGTCACCGAATGATCCCTTCCTGCGCGCTCGCCCGCCCCGTGCGAGGTTCGGCCTGTGCCGTACCCGAGGACCCGGCCACGGGGCAGCCCTTCGTGGCCTCGCCGAGAGTGACCGTCACCAGCAGGCCGGCGAGGCTCACCGCCGCCGTCACCCACATGATGTCCCACCCTTCGCGGCGTCCTGCGGGCGGCGGCCGGTCGGGAGCCGGAACGGGTTCCCGACCTGGATGAAGCGCGAGTCGACGCGGCCGAGCGGGTGCAGGCCGTCGATGTCGACGCGACCGTCGCAGGACAGGACGCCGGGCGCGAGGTGGAAGGCCACGACCTCGCCGATGACCAGGGTGTCGCTGCCCGGCCGCAGCGTCGTGTGAAGGACGCACTCCATGCTGATCTTCGATTCGCCCACACTCGGCGGGCGGACCCGCGCGGAAGGCGCCGGTGTGACCCCGCAGGCCTCGAACTCGTCCACGTCGGCGGCGTGTTCGAGGCTGGTGCCGTACATCAGGTCGGCCGCGTCGGCGCTCACGGTGTTGACGACGAACTCGCCGGTCGTCTCGATGTTGCGCAGGGTGTCCTTGGCCGTGCCGTCACCGGCCGCCTCGATGCTGAGGCACAGCATGGGCGGCCTGCTGGACACCACGGTGTAGAAGCTGAACGGCGCGAGATTGCGGACACCGTCCAGGCCGACCGTCGAGGTCCACGCGATCGGCCTGGGCACCACGGCGGCGATGAGCAGCTCGAAGATCCGCTCCTGCGGGACGTCGCCGGGGTCGATGGTCTGTGCTTGGCATGGGGACAAGAGTTCCTCCGAGAGGGCTGCCGCTACAGGAGAACAGCGGCGCCGGCCTCGGCGGAATGGAGGAAGTCACAGACTGTCCTGGTGGAGGATGGAGATGTCTCCAGGGACTTTGATCGCCCGTTCAGGTCCTGGCCGGGAGGAGCGAGGTCGCCCGGTGGACAGCCGACAGGACGGCGCGGACGGAGGCGGTCAGGACGGAGGTGCCCTCGCCCGCGCCCCAGCAGGTGACCTCGCCGACCCTGCACTCGGCGTAGGCCATCGCCGTGCTGTCGGTGCCCTTCGCCGTCGCGTGCTCGGCGAAGTGCAGGATGTCCACGTCGATGCCGGCGCCGCGCAGCGCGTCGGTGAGCGCGGACAGCGGGCCGTTGCCCACGCCGACGCCCAGCTCGCAGGTGAAGCGGTGCTCGCCGGGGGCGGTCTCCGAGGTGCTCCACGACATCGTGGGGCCGGCGAGGTAGGTGCCGGCGAACAGCTCCCACAGGTCCTTCGGGGTGGCCTCGTGGCCGCTGCCGTCGGTGGCCGCCTGCACGACGGAGGCGAAGTCGGCGCGCAGCCGTACCGGCAGGTCGAGGCCGTAGTGCTCGTGCAGCAGGTGCGCGATGCCGCCCTTGCCCGACTGGCTGTTGACCCTGATCACCGCCTCGTAGGAACGGCCGACGTCGGCGGGGTCGATCGGCAGGTACGGCACCTGCCACGGCGCCTCGGGCCGCTGGTGGGCCAGGCCCTTGCTGATGGCGTCCTGGTGGGTGCCGGAGAAGGCGGTGTAGACGAGCTCGCCCCCGTAGGGGTGACGCGGGTGGACGGGCAGCCTGTTGCACCACTCCACGGTCTCGCGGATGGCGTCGATGTCGGACAGGTCGAGCATCGGGTCGACGCCCTGGGCGTACAGGTTCATCGCCAGCGTGATCAGGTCGACGTTGCCCGTGCGCTCGCCGTTGCCGAACAGGCAGCCCTCCACCCGCTGCGCCCCCGCGAGCACGGCCAGCTCCGCGCAGGCCACGCCGGTGCCCCTGTCGTTGTGCGGGTGGACCGAGAGGATGACGGAGTCGCGCCTGGCCAGGTTCCGGTGCATGTACTCGATCTGGTCGGCGTAGACGTTGGGCGTGGCGATCTCGACGGTCGCGGGCAGGTTGTGGGTCACGGGACGGTCGGGCGAGGCGTCCCACAGCTCGGTCAGCCCGTCGCAGACCTCCAGGACCAGGTCAGGCTCGGTGAGGTTGAACACCTCGGGTGAGAACTGGAACCGGGTGCCGGCCCGCGCGAGCCTGGCCATGTGCTCGGCCGCGTCCGTGATCAGCGCGCGGACCTCGGCGCGGGTACGGCCCAGCACCACCTCGCGCCAGACGGGCGCGGTCGCCGTGTACAGGTGGACCACGGCGCGCGGCAGCCCTTCGATCGAGGCGAACGTCCGCTCGATGAGGTCGTGGCGGGCCGCGGTGAAGACCACTGGCGTCACGTCGTCAGGGACGGCGTCACTGCAGGCCAGGTGCCTGACGAAGTCGAAGTCGGTCTGGCTGGCCGAGGGATAGCCGATCTCGATCTCCTTGAACCCCATCCTGACCAGCAGGTCGAACAGCCGCCGCTTGCGCGCGGTGTCCATGGGCTCGGCCAGTGCCTGGTTGCCGTCGCGAAGGTCGACGGGCACCCACAGGGGCGCTGTCGTCAGGTGGTTGCCCAAGGAAATGTCAGCGGCCCCGTCTAGGCTCTCCTCCCATGATGGCTGAGCGCAAGCACGGCGTCCCCGCGCCGCCGACCGACTCCACCGTCCACGCGGCCGACTGGGACAGCAGGGACCTGTCGGGCGAGCAGCATCGGCGGGTGGCGTTCGTCGACGTCGATCTGACGGAGGCGGTCAGCAGGGGAGCGGAGTTCGTCGAGTGCACCTTTCGCAACTGCCGCTTCAACGCCTCCACCCACGAGGAGACCGGCTTCATCAACTGCACCTTCACCAGGACGTCGTTCTTCGACACGACCTTCACCAGGTGCAAGTTCGTGGGCAGCATGTTCGACGGTTCGACCCACGACCTGATGAAGGTCGTGGGCGGTGACTGGTCGTTCGTCGGGATGCCGGGAGCCGACCTGCGCAACGCCTCCTTCACCGACGTGCGGATGCGTGAGGCAGACCTGACCGGCGCCCGCTTCGCCGGCGCGAAGGTGCGAGGGGTCGACCTGTCGGGCGCCTGGCTGAGCAAGGCCGACTTCACTCGCTGTGACCTGCGTGGCAGCGACCTGTCCTCGCTCGACCCCTTGGGCAGCGAGGTGGCCGGGGCGATCATCGACCCCTTCCAGGCCGTCACCGTCGCCACCAACCTCGGCCTGAGCGTCACAGACGAGGGCTGAGCGTCAGCGGAGCGCCAGGCATCGGACAGCGCGTGTCGGCGCCGCTCATCGGGTGGGGGATCAGTCGGTTCCCTGCACGGTGGCGAGGGCGGTGGCGGGGTCGGGTTCCGGCGGTCCCGCGGGGAACCAGTCGCCGTCCGCGTCGACGAACGGATACCAGCGCCCGTCCCTGCCGTAGCGGACCTGGACGCCGCCGAGGCTCCAGCGGTTACGGCTGACCTCGAACCCGGGCAGCTGCCATCCGGCGCGGGCGACGGCCTGTTTGGGAGGGGTCCACGCGGTGGTGAGCGTGTCGAGGGCGTCGGCGCCGCCGTACCGCCATGACTGGACGGCGGCGGGCAGGCCGATGTCGAGGTCGTGGGTGGCGGCCAGCCGTACCCTGTCCTGGAACTCGGTGAGGACGGCCGCGGCGCCTGATACGAGCAGTTCGCGGGCGCGCAGGGCGGCGTCGGCGGCCAGCACCCGCAGAGCGGCGGGGTCGATGCCCGGCGCCGGCTCCACCTCGAGCGGCTCGGCGACGGCGTGCTCGGCACCGAAGGGGTCGGAGGACCTGATCGTGAAGGACGGCAGCGGCGGAGTGCCGTGCGCGTAGGCCTCGGCGACCGGCGTACCGGTGGGCGCGGTGGCCCGCTGGAGCGAGGCGATCAGGTCGTCCTTATCGAGCCCGCGCATGAGCATCAGCAGGAACGGGTCGCGGTCGAGCAGCCACGAGGCCTGGTAGCACAGGGCGGCGGCGTGCTTGCACGGGTGACCCCAGTCGGGGCAGTCGCACTCGGGCTCGAGATCGCCGACTCCAGGAAGGAGCTCCACCAGGTCGTACGGCAGGTCGCCGTCCAGCAGCGCGGCCAGATGGCCCGCCTTGGCCGCGATCTGCTCCACGAAGGCGGGCGTCACGGGGGCGACGTGCACGGCGGCGGTGTATTCGCCCTCGGCCACCACGGCGATGCGGCCCGCGCTGACCGTGATGGGGCCGAGCTGCCCGGTCTTGGCGTACGCGCGCCCCTTGGCGAGCAGGGTGTGGTCGAGGGAGGTGTCCTCCAGCGCCTTGAGCCAGGCCCTGCCCCACCACGAGGTGGCGAAGCGGGCGCCGGCGCCCTGCGGGGCGAAGGCGGGAAAACCCTTGGCGGCGGTCATCGCAGCTCCACGAGGTTGAGCAGGTCCGCGTCGGTGAGTTCGGTGAAGTCGTTGGAAAGGACGGCTTCGGCCAGCGAACGCTTGGTCTCGAGCATCGTCGCGATGCGGTCCTCGACGGTGCCCTCGGCGATGAGCCTGTGCACCTGCACGGGACGGGTCTGGCCGATGCGGTAGGCGCGGTCGGTGGCCTGGTCCTCGACGGCCGGGTTCCACCAGCGGTCGAAGTGGATGACATGGTCGGCCCGGGTGAGGTTGAGCCCAGTGCCTGCGGCCTTGAGCGAGAGCAGGAAGACGGGCGCCGCGCCGTCCTGGAACCGTTTCACCATCTCCTCCCGCCTGGCCACGGGGGTGCCGCCGTGGAGGAACTGGGTGGCGATGCCCCTGCCCGCGAGGAAGCGCTCCAGCAGGCGGGCCATCGTGACGTACTGGGTGAAGATCAGGACCGCGCCGTCCTCGGCGAGGATGGTCTCCAGCAGCTCTTCGAGGAGTTCGAGCTTGCCGGAGCGGCCTTCCAGCACGGGGTCCTTCTCGTGCAGGAACTGGGCGGGGTGGTTGCAGATCTGCTTGAGCCCCGTCAGGAGTTTGACGATCAGGCCGCGCCTGGCCATGCCGTCGGCCGCCGAGATGGACGACATCAGCTCGCGCACGGTCGCCTCGTAGAGCGCGGTCTGCTCCCTGGTGAGCGAGACGGGCCTGTCGGTCTCGGTCTTGGGCGGCAGTTCGGGCGCGATGCCGGGGTCGGACTTGCGGCGGCGCAGCAGGAAGGGGGCGATCAGGCGGCCGAGCCGTTCGGGCTGCGGCTCCCAGCGGGTGCGGAAGCGGGTGAGCGATCCGAGGAGCCCGGGGGTGGTCCAGTCGAGGATGGCCCACAGCTCCGACAGCGTGTTCTCCACCGGCGTGCCGGTCAGCGCGACGCGCGCGGCCGAGGGGATCTCGCGCAGCGCCTTGGCGGTGCCCGAGCGGTGGTTCTTGACGTGCTGGGCCTCGTCGGCCACCACCAGGTCCCACGGGTGCTCGGCGAGCACGGCCGCGTCGAGGCGCATGGTGCCGTACGTGGTGAGCACGAAACCGGTGTCGGCCAGCGTGCGCTGGGAGCCGTGGTAGCGGCGCACCGGGACTCCAGGGGCGAACCTGGCGATCTCCCTCTCCCAGTTGCCCAGCAGTGAGGCGGGGCAGACGACCAGCGTCGGGCCGCTGTTCCTGTGCAGGTGGAGCGCGATGAGCGTGATCGTCTTACCCAGGCCCATGTCGTCGGCCAGGCAGCCGCCGAGCCCCAGCGAGGTCATCTGGGCCAGCCACCGCAGGCCCGCCAGCTGGTAGTCGCGCAGTGTCGCGGCGAGCCCGCTCGGCGGCTCGACCGGCTCCGCCACCAGCCTGCCGCGCAGCTCGTCCAGGACGGGGCCGGGGGAGACCTCGATCTCCTCCTCCTCGACCAGCGCCGTGCCGGTGAGGGCGGCGCCGAGTGCCTCGATGCCGGTCAGCGGCTTCATCTCGCGGTTCCTGGCCTTGCGGGCCAGTTCGGGGTCGATGAGCACCCACTGGTCGCGCAGCCGTACGACGGGGCGGTGGGCCTCGGCCAGCCGGTCCATCTCGGCGGCGGTCAGCTCGTCGTCGCCGAGCGTCAGATGCCAGTCGAAGCGGAACAGCCCGCTGGACTCGCCGCCGAGGACGGCCCTGGCGTTGACCCCGCGCACGAGCTCGCGCGGCCAGTGCACGTCGATGCCCTTGGCCGCCCCGGCCAGCAGGTCGGACACCTCGTGGTCGGACAGGTCGAGTTCGTCGGGCACGGCGGCGTCGAGGAGCCGCTCCAGCGGCGGCCACCGCCGGGCTGCCCTGCGCAGCTCGACGACCGCGTCGACCTGCGCCCTCGGGCCGAGCCCCTGGTCGCGGCCCGCCCACAGGTCGGCGGCGTCCACGACGAGCGAGGGGTCGGCCAAGCTGTGCAGCTGCACCACCGCGCGGAAGCTCGCGTGCTCGGCGCCGCTGGTCTCGATCCGCAGCGACAGCCGGACGCCGGGGTCGGCCGCCCACTCCCTCAGCTGCGGCGTCTTGACCGGCTTGGCGGCGGAGTAGGCGGGCACGCCCACGGCGCGCACGGCGCCGGGCGAGCGTGGCATGCCGTCGGCGACGGCGTCGAGGAAGGCGCGGACCAGGCCTTCCGCGTCGGGGAGCAGGCCGGGGGCCGATGGCACGGGTACGGCTCGCGCCGTGGCGGGCATCGCGTCGGCCAGCTCCCTGACCTTGGCCAGGTCGGCGGCGTCGAGCGGGCCCGCGCGCCAGGCGGCGTACTCGCCTTCGCTCACGCCCGGCCTGATGCGCCCCTTGGCGACGATCTGGAGCGCCAGGAGCGCCACCGCGCCCCAGAACCTGCTGGCGGGGTCGGCGCTCTGGTCGGTGCGAGCCCTGCTGAGCAGCGCGACAGCGTCGGTGACGGGAACGCGGGTGACGAATGTCTCCCGCGTTCCTCCGGGCTCCGCGATCGTCACGGTCTCGTCGCCCGATGGGTCGAGGAAGGCCATGGTGCCTGCCCTGGGCGGGTCGCCCGGTTCGAAGACTGCCGCGTGCCGAAGGAGTTCCCGCATAGCCGTACAGCGTACCGTACGGTGTAGGTGTGGTTTACCCCAGGCTCGATTCGGAAGATGACCTCATTCTGGGCATATTCGATCACTCATAGGCTCTGGGGCATGACTTCTAACGACGGGATCGCCGGCTGGGCGACGGGCCTGATGGAGACCATGGGGGCGCCCGGCGCGGGACTCGCCATCGCGCTGGAGAACCTGTTTCCGCCGCTGCCGAGCGAGGTGATCCTTCCCCTGGCCGGATTCACCGCGGGCCGGGGCGGAATGGGACTGATCGAGGCTCTGGCGTGGACGACGGCGGGCTCGGTCGTCGGCGCGCTCGCCCTGTACCTGATCGGGGCGCTGCTGGGCCGGGACAGGGTGGTCGCGATCGCCACCAGGCTGCCGCTGGTGAAGGTGTCCGACATCGAGAAGACCGAGGAATGGTTCGCCAAGCACGGGGTCAAGACCGTGTTCTTCGGGCGGATGATCCCGATCTTCCGCAGCATGATCTCCATCCCTGCCGGAGTGGAACGCATGCCGCTCGGCGTCTTCCTGCTGTTCACCACCCTCGGCAGTGCGATCTGGAACACGATCTTCGTGATGGCGGGCTACTTCCTCGGCGACAACTGGTCCCTCGTGGAGGGCTACGTCGGCATCGGCACCAACCTCGTCATCGCCGCGGTGGTGCTGGCCGTCCTCGTCTTCGTCGGTGTACGGCTGACCGAACGCCGCAAGGGCCGCCATGCGGATCGTCGCTAGGGTCACCCTCGGAGCGCTGACCGCCCTGGCCGAGCTGATCGCGCTCCCCGTGCTGACCCACCCGCGCATGGCCGCCGCCGCCACCCGCGTCGTGGCCATGGAGGCGCGCAGGCTCGACGTGCGGGTGGGCGGCTTCTCCCGCGGCCAGGCCCTGCGCTACCTGGCCCTGCGGGCGCCCGTCGGCATCCTCGGCGGCATCGTCGTCGCCCTGCTGGTCATCGGCCTGGTCATCGGGGTGCGCGCGCTGTGGACCTGGGGTCATGGCGAGGCCGTCGACGGCATGCTCATGACCCCCGGGCTGCTGGCCTACTTCCTGGGGGTGGGCGTCGTGCTGCTCTTCCTCGACCTGTCGGGCATCGTCGGCGTGCACGCGCTCGAACGGCGGCTGGCCCTCCGCACGCTCGGTCCCCACTCCACCGAGGCGCTCGAACGCAGGATCGCAGAGCTGGCCGAGACCCGCGCCGGTGTCCTGGCCGCCGTCGACGCCGAACGCCGCCGCATCGAACGCGACCTGCACGACGGGCTGCAGCAGCGCCTCGTCGCGCTCGCCATGGTGATCGGCAGGGCCAAACGGGGCCGGGCCGAGCTGCTGGAGCAGGCGCACGAGGAGGCCCAGCTGGCGCTCGCGGAACTGCGCGAGGTGGCATGGCGGGCCTACCCGAGCGGCCTCGACTCCCTCGGGCTCGCCGAGGCGCTTGCCGCCGTCGCCGAACGCTCGGCCGTGCCGGTGAAGGTGGCGTGCGAGCTGCCGCGGCGGCCGCCGCGCGAGGTCGAGACGGCCGCCTACTTCGTGGTGTGCGAGGCGGTCACCAACGCGGCCAAGCACGCCGAGGCGGGCCTGATCACCGTCGACGTCTCGGCCGATGCGAGGATCGTCAGCGTGCACATCGAAGACGACGGCAGGGGCGGCGCCGACCCCTCGGGCGGCGGGCTGTCCGGCCTGGCGCGCAGAGTGGCCGCGCTCGACGGCTCCTTCTCGGTGTCCAGCCCGCCCGGCGGGCCGACCGTGGTGAGGGCGGAGCTGCCATGCGGGTGACGCTCGCGGAGGACTCGACACTGCTGCGGGAGGGCCTGGCCAGGCTGCTGGCCGAGGAGGGGCATGACGTCGTGGCCGCGGTCGGCGACGGCGACGCGCTGGTCGAGGCGGTCGCCGCCGACCAGCCCGACATCGTGGTGGTGGACGTCCGTATGCCGCCCACCCACACCGACGAGGGACTGCGCGCGGCGCTGGAGATCAGGCGCCGCTGGCCGTCGGTCAGGGTGCTGGTGCTGTCGCAGTACGTCGAGAAGAAGTACGCCACCGAGCTGATGACCGGCGACGTGGCAGGCGTCGGCTACCTTCTGAAGGACAGGGTGGCCCAGGTGGCCGACTTCCTCGACGCGCTGGAGCGCGTCGGCGCGGGCGGCGCCGCCTTCGACCCCGAGGTCGTACGGCAGCTGCTGGCTCGCACGGCGCAGGCCGACCCGCTGGCCAGGCTCACCCCGCGCGAGCGCGAGGTGCTCGAGCACATGGCGCAGGGCTACACGAACGCCTCCATCGCCGAGGCCCTGTTCGTGTCGCAGAGCGCGGTCGAGAAACACGTCAACGCCGTCTTCGACAAGCTCGGACTGTCGCACACCACCGGCTACAGCCGCCGCGTCCTGGCCGTGCTGCGCTTCCTGTCCTAGAGGCGGGACTCGGCGCTCTCCACGACCAGGCCGTCGGCGACGAAGACCAGGCAGGGCAGCGGGGCGGGCCGAGCTGCCGCACCCCTTCTGTCCACGACACGGGTTCCGCCGCCTGTCGGTGGCGCGCTCTAAGGTGGTGGCCGTGATCAGCCAGCGGGCGCTCAACCGCGCCACCCTCGCCAGACAGCTACTGCTGCGCCGGCACGCGATGAGCCCGACAGAGGTCATCGAGCACCTCGTCGGCCTGCAGGCCCAGGCGCCCTTCCCGCCCTACTTCGGGCTGTGGTCGCGCATGACGAGCTTCCAGCCGAAGGAGCTGGCCGAGCTGCTGGTCGGGCGCCAGGTCGTCCGCATCACGCTGATGCGCGGCACCGTTCACCTCGTCAGCGCCCGAGACTGCCTGGCGATCAGGCCGCTCATCCAGCCCATGCTCACCCGGGCGCTGACGGCCAGGAGGGTCGACGGCATCGATCACGCGGCCGTGGTGGCCGCCGGCAGGGCGCTGCTGACCGAGCGGCCCCTGTCGGTGAAGGCCATGACCCCGCTGCTGGCCGAGCGGTTCCCCGACGCCCCTCCCGCCGACCTGCCGGTGATCCTGCGATGGCTGCTGCCCATGGTCCAGCTGCCGCCGCGGGGGGTGTGGGGCAAGGCGGGCGACGCCGTCCTCACCCCCGTGGAGGCGTGGCTGGGCCGCGACCTCGATCCGGAGCCCGCCGTCGAGCACCTGCTGCGGCGTTACCTCGCCGCCTTCGGCCCGGCGACGGTCGCCGACATGCAGGCCTGGTCGGGCCTGACCGGGCTGCGCGCTGCCGCCGCCAAGCTCGACCTGGTCGACCTGGGCGGCGGGCTGCTCGACCTGCGGGACGCCCCACGCCCCGACGAGGACACGCCCGCCCCCGTGCGCCTGGTCGCGCCCTTCGACAACCTGGTGCTCGGCCACGCCGACCGGACCAGGGTCATCGCCGACGAACACCGCAAGCGCGTCATCACGATCAACGGCCAGGTCCACGGCACCGTCCTGGTCGACGGCTACGTCCACGGCATCTGGAAGCGCGACAGGGCCACGGTGACCGTCTCGCCGTTCGGCGCGCTGACGACGGCCCAGCGCGAGGAGATCGAGGCCGAGGCCGTCGACCTCCTCGCCTTCGCCGAGCCTGGCAAGCGGCCGACCGTCAGATTCGACTGAAGAACGCCTTGATGTCGGCGACGAGCAGATCCGGCTCCTCCATCGCGGCGAAGTGGCCGCCCCTGTCGAACTCGCTCCAGTGCACGATGGCGTTGGTCATCTCGGCCAGCGCCCGCACCGGCTTGGCGTTCTCCCTGGGGAAGACGGCGATGCCGGTCGGCACCTCCAGGCGCTCCGGCATGCTCCACGACTTGCCGAACTCGTAGTAGAGCTGCGCGGAGGAGCCCGCGGTACCGGTCAGCCAGTAGATCATCACGTTGGTGAGCAAGAGGTCGCGGTCCACCGCCTCCTCGGGCACGTCCTTGGAGTCGGTCCACTCCTTGAACTTCTCCACGATCCACGCCAGCTGGCCCACCGGCGAGTCGTGCAGGCCATACGCGAGGGTCTGCGGTCTGGTGGCCTGGATCCGCAGGTATCCCGACCTGTCGTCGAAGGCCTCGTACTCGGCCAGGCGCGCCTGGTCCTCCTCGCTCAGCTGGGACAGGTCGCCGAAGGGGAAGGTGAGCAGGAAGTTGAGGTGCACGCCGATCACCCGCTCGGGCTCGGCGATGCCCAGCTCGCGTGAGATGCCGGAACCCCAGTCACCGCCCTGCGCGCCGTAGCGCTCGTAGCCGAGCCGGCTCATCAGCTCCGCCCACGCCCGCGCCACCCGCTTGAGGTCCCAGCCCGCCGCTCCGGTCGGCCCCGAGAAGCCGTAGCCGGGGATGGAGGGGATCACCAGGTGGAAGTCCTGGGACAGCGGCTCGATGACGTCGAGGAACTCCACGATCGATCCCGGCCAGCCGTGCGTGAGGATCAGCGGCGTGGCGTCCTCGCGCGGCGAGCGGACATGGACGAAGTGGACGTTCGCGCCGTCGATCTCGGTGGTGAACTGCGGCAGCGAGTTCAGCCGCGCCTCGTGCGCGCGCCAGTCGTAGCGCTCCATCCAGTAGGCCGCCAGTTCGCGCAGGTAGCCGGTGGGGACGCCGCGGCTCCAACCCTGGCCCGGGATCTCGGAGGGCCATCGGGTGCGGCCCAGGCGCTCGCGAAGGTCGTCGAGGTCGGCCTGCGGGACATCGATGCGGAACTCCTTGATTTCCATGCTTCGACGGTAGAACGAATAAAGGACAGATCCCGCCCTTAATATGAAGGTCGTGACTCCGACCCGGCTGCTGCGTCTGTTGTCCCTCTTCCAGTCCCGCCGCGACTGGACCGGCGCCGAGCTGGCCGAACGCCTCGACGTCGACGTGCGCACGCTCAGGCGCGACATCGAGCGGCTGCGCGAACTCGGCTACCCGGTCCACGCGGCCAGGGGAGTGGCGGGCGGCTACCGGCTGGGGGCGGGAGCGGCACTGCCGCCGCTGCTGCTCGACGACGAGGAGGCGGTGGCGGTCGCGGTCGGCCTGCGCACCGCGGCCGGAGGGACGGTCGCCGGCATCGAGGAGAGCTCAGTGCGGGCGCTGGCCAAGCTGGAGCAGGTGCTGCCGTCCCGGCTGCGCCATCGCGTCAGCGCGCTGCAGGACGCCACGGTCACGATGGAAGGCGGCCTCCCGCAGGTCGAGCACGCCACGCTGACCACCATCGCCGCCGCCTGCCGCGACCGGCAGCGCCTGCGCTTCGACTACCTCAGCCACCAGGGCCGGGCGGATCGCCGGCACGTCGAGCCGCTGCGCCTGGCCCACCTCGGTCGCCGCTGGTACCTGCTGGCGTGGGACGTCGACAGGGCCGACTGGCGCACCTACCGCGTCGACCGCGTCGCCGGGCCGACGCTCGGCGCCCGCTTCCCCGCGCGCCGGCCGCCCGCCGACGACCTGGCCGACTACATCTCCCGCAGGGTCAGCAGCTCGGTCTACCGCTACCGTGCCCGCGTCACGGTGCACGCCCCCATCGAGCAGGTACGGCTGAGCGTCAGCCCCACCAAGGGCACGCTCACCCCCATCGACGAGAACTCGTGCCTGCTCGACCTCGGCGCCGACTCGCTGCAGGGCATCGCCTACCTGATCGGCATGCTCGGCGTGGAGTTCGAGGTGCACGAACCACCCGAGCTGCCCGCCGCGCTGGCCGAGCTGGCCGGACGGCTGCTGCGCGGCGCGGGCGTACGGCCCTCCGTACAGTAGGGATCATGCCGACTCGCCTGGCCGTCGCCGTCCCGACACAGCTGCCCGCCGAGCGGCTGTTCCAGGTCCTGACCGACTGGCCGAGGCATCCCGAGTGGATGTTCCTGACCACGGCCCGCGTCGTCGCGGGCGACGGGCACGGCGTGGGCAGTGAGCTGGCCGCCTTCACGGGGTTCGGGCGGCTCGGCTTCGTCGACACGATGGTCATCACCAGGTGGGAGCCGCCCACGGCGGTAGCGGTCAGGCACACGGGTCTGCTGGTGCGCGGCACCGGCATGTTCAGGATCGCCGGCGGACGCCTCTTCTGGGCCGAGGAGCTGTCGCTGCCGCTCGGCTCACTGGTCCGCCCCTTGGCCAGGGCCTTCATGCGGTGGTCGCTGCTGCGGCTGGTCAGGCTCGCCGCGTCACACCCGTGAGCGGGCGGCCTGCTCGAACAGAGTGCGCAGGGCGGCGGGCGGCTGCACGCCGGAGAACGGCGGGCCGTCGTCGATCACGACCGACGGGACGCCACGCACGCCCAGCTCGGCGGCGCGGCGCTCGTCGGCCCTGACGCCGGCGGCGTAGGCGTCACCTGACAGCACGTCGCGCACCCTGACGGCCTCCAGCCCCGCCTCGGCGCCCAGGCGTTCCAGCACCAGTGGGTCGGCCACGTTGAGCCCTTCGGTGTGATAGGCGCGGAACAGGCGTTCCATCATCTCGTCGGCCAGGCCGTGGTCGGCGGCCAGGTGGGCCAGCCGGTGGGCGTCGAAGGTGCGGACGGGGCGCGCGGCGTGCAGGTCGAGATCCAGGCCCTCCGCGGCTCCGAGGGCCTGGATCTTCGCGACCCTCGCGGACGCCTGGTCACCCCACCACATGACCATCGCCTCGGCAGCGGTCTCGCCGGGCGTCACGCTCGCGCCTGGGTCCAGCTCGAAGCTCCGCCAGACGACCTCCATGCGCTCGCGTCCGGCGACGTCCGCGAGCGCCGTGGTGATGCGCCGCTTGCCGATGTAGCACCACGGGCACAGCACATCGGTGTAGATCTCGATCACGCGCGTTCCTTCGTCTCGTGGGTGGGGTTCGATCGTGCAACCTCAACCACACTTGAGATCAAGACGAGCCCGTCCCTCGCGAGACGCACGGCGACCGCCACCCGACCTGCGTGCGGATCCTGAACCGACGGTCTTCCTGCGAGCACGCGCCTGGTGATGCCCTGCCGGAACATTGCAATCCGGGGGCGGACGTCTTCCCTCGGCCGGTAGAGGGGTTTCGGGACCCATTGTCACGATAAGTGGCCATACTGTCACTCTCGATAGTGGAAGGGTAATCCGACCTGCTCCAGGCTTTGGATTTCCCGAGGTGACCATCCCGTTTGTCGCTCATTAGCGTGGAATTGCGTTGCTCTGCCGCATCGGCGCCGACGGGGATGCCGGCGCGGCGCTCCTTCAGCACCCTGGGATCGCCCAGGGATTCACCGTGGAGTCTCAGCCATGATCACGATCAGGAACGCTCTCGTGGCCGTCGCGATGGGGGCCGCGACCCTTGTCGTCCCAGTGACGATGCCAGGGCAGGTGGCCGGCGCCGAATCCGTGGCACACCCCTGCAGCCAGCACAAGAATCCCACCAAATGCTACGAACGGTGGGGCGGGGGCCCCATCGGCGACGACAACATCACCCATCCTTCCGGTTCAGGCATCGACGACTGACACCGGGACATCCCTGGGACACCGACATGCCCCGCTTGGCGCGCGCCCTTCGCCGGACACGCCGACGCGCCTGACCAGGTGCGAGCTCGCGCTGTGACACACCTGGTCGGGCGCGGGCCCGGCGGGGCGTGCCCCGGCATGGAAGTGCGCGTGGCGTGCCGCGGCCGCTTGCCCGTCGGGCGCGCCGGCGTGTGCTCACCGGTGCCTTCGTGGGGCAGGCCTGCGCCCACATGGGGCCGATCCGCTCCACCGGCCCGCGTTCACACGGGGCTGACCGGTGCCTTCGCGAGGCTGACCGCGGTGGCGAAGGCCGTGATGATCGGGTGCGGCCTGGAGCCGTCGCCGTGCAGTTCGGGCTGGAAGAGCGTGGCCAAGAAGAACGGATGGCCGGGGATCTCGGCCGCCCTGACCGTGCCGTCGTCCGCCCTGCCGGTGAAGGCGAGGCCGCCGTCGACGAGTCGCTGCTCGTAGTCGGAGTTGAGCCCGTAGGAACAGCTGTAGCTCTCGACCGTGGTGGGCGAACCCATGATCCGCTCGACGAGGGAGCCGGGGGCCAGCCGTACCAGGCCCTCGTGTCCTGCCAGCGAGCACTCCAGCGGCAGCAGCAGGAAGTCGCGGGCGGCGGGGTCGTTCTCGGCGTGGGCGACGTCGAGACCGAGCACGCCCCTGGCGTACTCCAGCAGGGCGTGCTGGAAGCCGCCACAGGTGCCGAGGAACGGAATGCCGCGCACGCGCGCCGTGCGCGCGGCGTTGACCGCGCCCTCCTCGCTGCGGTACGGGCTGCCGGGAAGCACCCAGATGCCGTCGAAACCATCCAGGTCGGTGGCGTCGGGTGTGGGGATCCAGTACGCGTCGAGCGCGAGGCCCTCACGCTCGCGCAGCGCCTGGAGGATCTGCGGGATGCGGGCATGGGAACGAACGCTGGGTGACCGGTCTCCGACCAGGGCGATTCTCATGAACACCATCCTGGAGGGCGGGCCACTTAAGCGCCAACGATGATTCCTGCTCCTCCGATAAGCGTTGCTGATGCCATGAGGTCGGGACCGGCGTCCTGGGGGTCAGTCCGGGGTGCTGGTTCCGGCGAGCACGTAGCGGCCCGGCACTCGGGTCGGTGTCACCAGCCGCAAAGTAGCGCTGGGAAAGTCCCACTAGTTGTCTGGGATGCTTGGCGCCATAGGTGTGACGCAGACGCTGGCGAAGGTGGCGGCCGAGGTGGACGAGGGCTCTCCGGCAGCCGTCCAGATGGCACGCCAGCGGCTGCGTAGCCTGATCGGAACCTACCCCGACCGGCTGGACCTGCGAGAGCAACTCGCCGAGGTCTACCGAACCCTCGGCGACCCCGCCCAGGCGGGACGCTGGGGATACCTGGCCGAGCAGCGGGTCCCCGCCGAGACGGCCGCTTTCGAGCGGGCCTACCGAGACCCTGTCGACCGCATGCTCGCGCTCGGCTGGCGCCATTCCCCCGATCACGCCCAGACGGCGCCTGCTCGGGAGCGCCTGACCACCGTCCTGGCGACGGCCAGCCGACAGGCGGGCCGCCCCCTGACCTACACCTGGCGCGAAGACCCGGCAGCAGCGGACTGGAGCGAACCTTGGTGGGAGGGCGCCGCCGTCTTCGCGCTTCTCAGCTCAGCAACGCTGCTCATGGGAATCGGGCTCGTCACCGTCCTGCGCTGGCTGGGCTGCTGGCTCTTCGGCTGGTTCTGCTGACCAAAGCCCACCCCCGAAGATTTCGCTCCGGCTGGCCTCGCGCCGCAGCGACACGGCTTCACCACCTCGTTACGGTGACCGAAGAACACGCTGACCTGCGGTTCGATCCTTAGCGTTACTACCGGCGAGCAGATTCCCCGGGCCCCAGGTCTGGCGCGGACGCTACAGTAGCCCGATCACCAGCGCCATGGCTAGAAACAGCACCAGCTGATAGCTGCTGTTGATGAGGGTCAGTTTCGGAGGTTTGAGCTCGAAGGCATTGTGCTGGAGGAGCGTGGTTGCCGAGAAAGCCAACCACGCCCGCCACTCAGCCACCACCTTGTCCGAGACCCCGTCGAACAGGGTGGCCGGCAGGCCCATCTCCCCGACCCGGCCCAGCTTCACGATCTCGGTCAGCAGCGTGTCCAGTGGGAAGGAGCCGGGATCCTCCTTCAGCTCTTGCAAGAACGCTCGCCGCCTTTCTTCGTGGGCAGCGGTGGCCTGGTCTTGTCCCTGCGGCTCGGCGTCGGCCTGTCCTGAGAGCGGATCCTCAGAACTCGCCGTGTGCGGGGGGCGGGGTGATGAGCTCCTCCAGCTTGTCCACCGAATCGAACGACAACCGGTTCAGCGTCGTGTGGGTGAAGTTCCGCTCGAACAGAGTCTCGGCCGCACTCAGGACGCGTTCGATCCGGGTCGCCTTCGGCGGCTCGATCCGGTCCTCCCGGCAGCGCGTCAGCAGCGCCGCGCGCAGCCGGTCCCGCGACATCTCCACCGGGCAGATCTTGGTGGCAAGCCAGTCGGCGAGCTTGTCCTCATCGCCCACCGTCGGTTCCTGGAAGTCGTGGAACTTTCTGATCTGCGTCCGGTGGTGTTCAATCGTGCGTCCCGGCCAGGCGTAGGAGACGAACAAAGCCGCCTCCACCTTGACCTGCCCGGCCATGAAGTCCACCGCGGCTCGCGGGATGTCCTCGCGCCGAGGGAAGCGCGCTTCCACTCGGGCCGCATGCCCGCACCTGTTTCTCCCCGGTCTCGCTGAAGGTCAGGAGAAACGTGATCCGTAACCGTTCGACTACCGATCGGTATGTCGCAGCCGTGATCACGACGTAGCGAACTTGGTACGAAACGCTCAGTTACCTTGCGGCCGACCTGAAGCAGACAATGCCCGACCACATCGTTCAACAGCCATCACACAGAGCTACTTTGCGGGTGGTGACACGGACCCGAGTGGAGGGCCTAGAGGACATGCGGCGGTGCACGGCGGCGTAGCCGCAGGTGGCACCCGAAATATCGTGATCGCCTTGAGAAGCGCATACTGCGTATGCATACTTGGTATCCATGTCGATCAGGCATGGGCTGCTTGCCCTGCTCAGCAGGGGGCCTCGGCACGGCTACCAATTGCGGGTGGAGTTCGAGGCGTCGACGGGGGCGACCTGGCCGCTCAACATCGGCCAGGTCTACACGACGCTGTCCCGCATGGAGCGCGACGGCCTGGTCGAGCCGGGCGAGTCGGACGAGCAGGGCCGGGTCGTCTACACGCTCACCGCGGCGGGCCGGGCGGAACTGGCGCGATGGTTCAACACCCCCGTCGTCCAGTCCGACCGGCCGCGGGACGAGCTGGTCATCAAGCTGGCCATGGCCGTCGCAGCCAAGGAGGTGGACGTCGCCGAGGTCATCCGCCGGCAGCGTACGGCGACCATGCGCACCCTTCAGCAGCTGACCAGGGCCAAGCGAGCCGCAGCGGAAGGCGCGGCTCAGCGGCTGGTGCTCGATTCGATGATTTTCCGGGCCGAGGCCGAGCAGCGATGGCTGGACCACTGCGAGGCCTTTCTTGAGGAGGAAAGATGACGGTCGTACGGCTGGCCGAGGTGGCCAGAGTCCATGACGAAGGGGCGACAGCCGTGCACGCGCTGAAAGGCGTGAGCCTCGAGGTCGACGCAGGGGAGCTGATCGCGGTCATGGGCCCGTCCGGGTCCGGCAAGTCGACCCTGCTCAACCTCGCGGGCGGGCTCGACCGGCCCACGTCGGGCACGGTGCACATCGACGAGCAGGATCTGGCCACCGTGCGCGACCTGGCCGCACTGCGGCGCCGTAGCGTCGGCTACGTCTTCCAGGACCTCAACCTGATCCCGTCGCTGACGGCGGCGGAGAACGTGATGCTGCCGCGCGAGCTCGACGGCGTGCGGTCACGCCTCGCTCGCGAGGAGGCCATGACCGTACTGGCGGAGATCGACGTGGAAGATCTGGCCGACCGCTTCCCCTGCGAACTGTCCGGTGGCCAGCGCCAGCGGGTCGCGATCGCCCGTGCCCTGGTCGGCGAGCGGCGCCTGTTGCTGGCCGACGAACCGACCGGCGCGCTCGACACGCGCACCGGCGACGAGATCCTGCGCCTCTTACGCGCTCGCTGTGACGCGGGCGCGGCGGTCCTGCTCGTCACCCACGAGCCGCGCTACGCCGCCTGGGCCGATCGTGTGGTGTTCCTCCGCGACGGGATGATCGCGGATTCCACGAACGTGTCGCTGGTGAGCGCCCGATGAGCGCTGTTCTCGCCGCGCTGCGTATCGCCCGCCGGAACGCGTGGCGTTCCCGGGGACGAAGCGCGCTCATCATGGTGATGATCGGCTTGCCCGTCCTGGTGATCACGGCGATGTTCACCCTGATCGATACTATGAACGTCACCGGCCAGGAGGGCATGGTGGCCGAGCTCGGCGCGGCCGACGCTCGCCTCATGCAGACACCCGCGGGTACGGTACTCCGCCAGGAGCCGAACGGGGCGAGCTGGGGCCCGGGCGGCGATGGAGCGGCCGCGCCCAGCCTCGGCACCGCCGAGGTGATGGCGCTGCTCGGACCGGGCACCCGGTTGATCCCTTTCAGTACTGGCGTGCTCCGGCTGGGCACCGAGCAGGTCGACGCGCTGGAGACCGACCTGCGCGATCCCCTCACCAGGGGAACGCTCACGCTGCGTGAGGGCAGGTTTCCCTCCGCCCGCGAGGTCGCGGTGACACCCGCGCTGGGCCTGCGGCCCGGCGACCTCCTACAGGCATCCGCTGCGACGCCGCTGACGGTGGTGGGCGTGGTCGAGCACCCGCACCGGCCGTCGCTTCGACAGGTCGTGGGTCCGGATCTCCCGTTGGCTCCGTTCGATCAATTCTCGTCTCCCGGGGAGTACGGCACCGGATGGCTCGCCGATACCGCGAAGCCTGTGTCTTGGACCGATGTGCCCACGCTGAACAAGGCCGGTCTGTACGTCACCTCCAGGGCCATGATCACGAACTCGCCGCGCACCCCGGCTCGTGCCTTCGACGTCCAGTACATGGTCGGGATCGGCGCGATGATCGTCATGGTGGCCCTGGAGACCGTGCTGCTGGCCGGGCCCGCCTTCGCGGTCGGGCTCCGCAGACGGCGCAGGGAACTGGCCGAGATCGCGGCGCAGGGCGGCTCGGCCGGACACCTGCGGACGATCGTGCTGGCGGACGGATTGGTCCTCGGCGGTGCGGCCACCATCGTGGCGACGGCCCTCGGCATCGGGATCGGAGTGCTGGGCGCCCATGTCGTGGCGCACTGGGGAGGGCAGGTCGGGCCGCCGGACGTACCGTGGTCGCAGGTCCTGGGCGTCGCCGCGCTGGGCCTGGTCACCGGGCTCGTGGCAGCGCTCGTGCCTGCCGTACAAGCGGCTCGGCAGGACACCGTGACCGTGCTGGCCGGCCGCGCGCCCGCGGTGGCCGATCGGCCGGGATGGCCCCTGGTGGGGGCTGTGCTGGTGCTGGCCGGGCTGGGGGCGACCGTGGTGGCGCGGCGCCAGCCGGGCTCGGTGCGGGTGCTCGCCTCCGCGGTGCTGATCCTGCTCGGGCTGGTGGTGGCGACGCCATGGCTGGTCGGCTACACCGGACGGCCGGCCGCGCGGTTGCGCCTCCCGCTGCGGGTGTCCGTCCGCGACGCGGTCCGCCACCGATCCCGTACGGCGAGCGCCGTGGCGGCCGTCATGGCCGTCACGGCCACGGTCGTGGCGATGGGCATCGGCACCTACAGCGACTACATGGACCGGCGCAACGCCTACACCTCGGCGCGCCCGACCGGCATGCTGGCGATCTGGGCCGGCAACATCGGCGACGCGGCCTGGACCAGACTTCGCGCCGAAACGGCCCGCCGGCTGCCGGGCGTGCCGCTGGCCGCCGGATATCAGGCGAAGGACGCCCGGGGCCGCCGCTACGCGTTGCGGTACACGATGCGATGGAACGGGACACGGACGCGTCGCACGGCGGCCATCGGAGACCAGGCTCTCCTCAGGCTCCTCCAAGGGCGCCACGACCCGCAGGCAGCAGCGGCGTTGGCGAGCGGTAAGGCCGTGGTGTTCGACGCGGCCGCGCTGCGGGACGGCAAGCTCGCGCTGCGGGCGGGCTCCACGTCCGGCCCCCCGCGCAAGCTCGAAGTGCCTGCGGTGCTGGCCACGCCCGCCGACAAGCACCAGGGCGGCGCCCTGCTGCCCCGCGCCCTGGTCGAGCAGGCCGGCTTCTCGACGGCGGAGCGCCAGCTCTATGCCATGCACCGGCTGCCGGCCGACTCGACACTGTGGCGCGATCTCGCCAAGGTGAACTCCCGCGTCACGATCGCCGCCGAGGAGGGCTACCGCAACGTGCCCGACGCTGGCTTGTGGGGCTGGCTCGTCGGCGCTCTTGTCCTCGTCGTCGGCGGCACGCTGGCCGCTACTCGCCTGGCAGCCGCCGACATGCGGTCTGATCGGGCGACGATGGCGGCCATCGGCGCACCACCCGGGACGTTGCGGATGGTCGTGGCCGGCCAGGCCCTCTACATCTCCGTGCTCGGCGCGCTGGTGGGGCTGGTCGCGGGAACGGTGACAGGCGTGGCGCTGAGCCGGCCGATGACGACACACGGCACCGGAGATCCCGCGACGATCGCGATACCGTGGCCGTTCGTGATCGCCGTGGTGGTGGGGCTGCCCATTCTGGCGACCGTGGCGGCGCTGGTCACCCGGAGCAGACTGCCTCTCGCCCGCCGGCTCCTGTGACGCGGATCCTAGGACTGCTCGCGACCTTCCATCACGTAGCCGAACGCCGGGCCTGAGTACTGGTGCGGCGGCGCGCCGGGGTCGCCGATCATGGTCATCACGCGCGCTCCCTCCGGGATGAAGGGCGGCTGGACCTCCTGCAGCATGGTGATCGCGTTCTGCCAAGCGGTCGATCTCGGCTTGGCTCTGGTGGTCGCCGGGTCGTGACCTATGGGTGATGGGCCCGTGTGATGTCGGGCGGGGCCGCGCTACTTCGTGGCGGCGTTCCGGCCGGGCCAGTCGCGGTAGCGGATCTGGCCGAGGACGGCGTCGTCGTCCGGCACCAGCGACCGCTCGAGCAGTTCGGCTCCGAAGTAGTGGGCGTGCGGGTCGGTGACCACCTCGCGCGGATCGCCCCAGGATGCCAGCGCGTCACGGAAGAACTCGTCCATCCTGAACTGCTCGGGCCCGGCCACCTCGACCATGCCGTTCAGCGGCGACCCCACCGCGGTCCGGCCGACCGCCTCGGCGACGTCGTCGCCCGCCATGGGCTGGAAGAGCACGGGCGCCATCCGCACCTTGTCGCCGTCCGTGGCGTCGTCGGCGATCCTCCGGACGAACTCGAAGAACTGGGTGGCGTGCACGAGCGAGTAAGGGATCGACGATTCCTCGATCAGCTTCTCCTGGGCGATCTTCGCCCGGAAGTAGGCGTTGCCGGGCGGCCGTTCCGTTCCGACCACCGACAGCGCGACGTGGTGGCCGACGCCGGCCGCCGCCTCCGCGGCCAGCAGATTGCGGGTGGAGGTCTGGAAGAACTCCAGCACGGCGGCCTCCTCGAAGGAGGGGGAGTTCGACACGTCGATCACCACCTGCGCGCCCGCCACAGCGTCGGCCAGCCCTTCGCCGGTGAGGGTGTTCACGCCGGTGTTCGGTGACGCGGCCACCGCCTCGTGGCCTTGCTCGCCGAGCTTGGTGACGAGCTTCGACCCGATCAGGCCGGTGCCGCCGACTACCACGATCTTCATGACGAACCTTTCTGTCCGCCGGGGACCCCTTGGCCAACCGGTCGCCTGCTAGGACAGGAAAGCCTCCGGACCTGTGACAGCCCCCAGCAGAACGTCTTCGGGCTTCGCCTTCAGCGTCCCTCGTCCTGTCTCTCCTGCCACGCACCCGGCGGCAAACTTTCAGCAACCGTCACCAACGTCCCTCCCTGCGAGACGTACAGCCGCGCGGCCATCGGCGACCCGAAGTGGGTCGACGCCATTCCCGTGGGGGCTGATGGTCGTGTGCCGAGCAGATCGTCAGGACCTGTGGATCAAGATCTTCTAGGCTGCTGCGGACGAGAGCTGGTGGGCGCGCTCGCGGAGGGGGATCGACATGCCTGACGGATGGCAGTGGGACAGCACGCTGTTCCAGGGAAGCGCGGCCTACTACGAGCGCGGCCGGTTGCCGTATGCCCCGGGCTTCGCCGAAACGCTGGCCACGGCCCTCGGCCTGGACGGCCGGGGCAGGCTCCTCGATGTCGGCTGCGGGCCGGGGATCGTGACCCTCGCCCTGGCGCGGCTGTTCATCGAGGCGGTCGGCGTCGACCCCGATGAGGACATGCTGGCCGAGGCCGCGCGGCAGGCCAAGCGCCGCGGGGTGGTCAACGCACGCTGGGTGGCGGCCCGCGCCGAGCACCTGCCGGCTGGTCTGGGTGAGTTCCGGGTCGTGGTGTTCGCCCAGTCCTTCCACTGGACGGATCGGGATCGTGTGGCCGAGATCGTGCTGGAGATGCTGGAGCCGGGAGGTGTGTTCGTCCACATGAGCGACCTCAAGAATCCGCCCGCCGAACCGGCGCCGCTGCCGCTGCCCGCTCCTCCGTACCCGCAGATCAGCGACCTGGTGCGTCGGTACCTCGGCCCGGTGCGCCGCGCGGGGCAGGGAACACTTGTCAACGGCACGCCGGACCGGGAGGACCTCGTTCTGGCGCGGGCCGGGTTCGAGAGTTTCGAACGGCATGTCGTGCCGGCCGGGGAAGTGGTCGACCGCGCCGCGGACGACATCGTGGCGTGGGTGTTCTCCCGATCCGACTCCGCCCCTCATCTGTTCGGCGACAGGCTGGAGGACTTCGAGCGGGACCTGCGCGCGATGCTGCGACGGACATCACCTGACAACCGCTTCGCGGAGCGCCTTCCGGCAACCGAGATCATGACCTGGCGCAAGCCGCATGCTGGGCGGTGACTAAAAGGTCGCGACGGCCTGCCGCCCGGCCCGGCGGTCAGCCGCGCCGGTGCCGCGGCAGCAGCAAGCTGACCACGGCGATGGCCAGGCCGAGCCCGGCCGCCATGAGGAAGACGAGGTCGTAGCCGACGGCGAGGGCGTCGACCGGGGAACGCCCGTCGGCCTCCGACGCGGCTGTGGTGCCGGCGGCCGTCGCGAGCACCGCCAGGCCGATCGACCCGCCCACCTGACTGGAGGTGTTCGCCAGGCCGCCGATGATCCCCGCGTCGCCTTCGGGAGCGTCGGCGGTCGCCGCGGCCATGAGGGTGGGGAAGGTCAGCCCGATGCCGACCGCGATGAGCAGCGTAGGCCCGAGCACGCTGGTGACGTAGCCGCTGTCGGCGTGGGCCAGGGAGAGCCAGCCGAAGCCGGTCAGGAAGCAGGCGCTGCCGGCCAGCACCAGGGGGCGCACACCGGTTCGCGGCAGCAGGGTGGCGGCCCATCGCGCGATCACCATGAACGTCACCGCCGCGGGTGTCTGCCCGAGGCCGGCTTGAAGCGCGCTGAAGCCGAGGACGTTCTGCAGGAAGAGCGACGTGAAGTACCACATCGCGATGGCAATGCCGCCGAACAGCAGCAGCATGGCGTTGCCGACGGCCACCCCCCGGATTCGGAACAGCCGCAGGGGCACCATCGGCTGGCCGGCGAAACGCGCCTCCACCACGGTGAAGACGACGAGCAGGAGCAGGCCCGCCGCTACCGGCCCGACGACCGGCCCGGACGACCAGCCGTGATCGGCGCTCTGCATGACCCCGTAGATCAGCGCGGCCAGCCCCGCCGTCCCCGTGAACGCGCCCGTGAGGTCGAGCGACTCCCGCCGGCCGGTTCGCGTGCCGGCCAGCGACATCATGGCCACGACGATCAGCACCGCGCCGATCGGCACGTTGATGAGGAAGACCCACCGCCACGACAGGCCGGTGGTGATGGCACCGCCCGCGACCGCGCCGGCCATCCCGCCCACACCGCCCGAGGCGGACCATGCGCCGAACGCCTTGGCGCGAGCGTTCGGCTCGGTGAACGACGTGTTGATCACGGCCAGCGTCGCCGGGGCCATCATGGCCGCTCCGATGCCCTGTGCGACGCGGGCCGCCACCAGGACCCCAGGAGCGGTCGCCAGACCGCCGGCCAGACTCGAGGCGGAGAACAAGAACAGCCCGGCGATCAGCATCCGGCGCGGGCCGAACAGGTCGGCGGCGCGGCCACCCAAAAGCATGAAGCCGGCGAAGCTGAGCAGATAGCCGTTCACCACCCAGGCCAGGCCGGTGGGTGTGAAGCCGAGCTCCTCGCGGACCGAGGGCAGGGCGACGTTGACGATGGACGCGTCCAGGATCACCATGAACTGGCTGGCACACGCCAATGACAGGACCAACCAGGCGGGGCCGGTGTGCGACCTGGCCCGCTGCGTTGTGCTGGTGCTTGTCATGACTGCCTCCTCTCTGATCCGCCGCTCACGCGGTCTGGGAGATCGTTCCGGCCATGGCTTCGCTGGAGTTCCCGTCGGCATCGGTGACCTGGCCGCTCTCCAGCAGCCGGGTCGTGATCCGGGCCAGCCGCCGTCCCTGGTACCTGGCCGCTTCCAGCGCCGCGGCGTCCGGGCCGTCTCCGGTCGGGCCGGTCACGAACGACGTGCCGTAGGGGTTGCCGCCGGCGGCGTACACGACCGGATCGGTGAATCCGGGCGGGACGATCAGCGCCCCCCAGTGGTAGAAGACGTTGCCCAGCGACAAGATCGTGGCCTCGCTGCCGCCGTGCCGGTTGAACGCCGAGGTGAACGCCGTCACCGGCTTGTCGGCCAGCACGCCTTCCTGCCACAGGCCGCCGGCCTGGTCGATGAACTGCTTGAGCTGCGCGGCCGGCGCGCCGAACCGGGTCGGCGTCCCGAACGCGAACGCGTCGGCCCACGCGAGGTCCTCGACCGAGGCCTGGGCGATCGACGTGACGGTGTCGGTGTGCCGCCGCCACAGCGGGTTCTGGTCGATCACGCTGTCGGGTGCCAGCTCGGCGACCCGCCGCAGCCGCACCTCGGCCCCGGCCGAGGCGGCGCCATCGGCGACGGCCTGCGCGAGTGCGTGCACGGCGCCTGTCGCGCTGTAGTAGATGACTGCGACCTTCACGGTCATGCCAGACTCCTCGAAGTCGTGTAGATTAGTTATGCGAATAACTATTATGCGCATAACTAATCTGTCAAGGAGAACCCGTGGACTTCGAGCAAGCCGACGCACTCAACCAGGCCATCCGCCTCCTGAGCCTGCGCCACCGGGCCAGGGCCGCGGCGCTGCTGGCCCCGCTCGGCCTGCACCCTGGACAGGAGGCGCTCCTGCTCGAGCTCGCCCGGACCGGCCCGACGATCCAGGCCCAGCTCAGCGAGGCTCTCGGCTGCGAGCCGCCCAGCGTCACGCTCATGACCCGCAAGCTCGAAGCCAGCGGCCACATCCGCCGCAAACCCGCCCCCTCCGACAAGCGCGCCAGCATCGTCGAACTCACCGACAGCGGAAGGGCCCTGGCCGAGCAGGTCAAGCAGCTATGGTGCGCCCTGGCGGAGGAGACCGTGACCGGCCTGCCCGCCGCGACGGTGGCAGAGCTGCCCTGCGTCCTCAGAACCCTGACCGGCAACGTGGACACCAGGCGCCCCCGCCACCCACACGGCGCCCGCGCGGTCTAGTCACGGAATCGCGACGAGCCGGGCACGTCGCGAGCGTGTCCGGCCGGGTCAGCGAGCACGTCGAGCAGATCGTGCGCACCGGCACGACCGACGGCGTCACGAGCAGCGGCCTGGCGAACACGCGCGAGACCGCCGCTCCGCCATGGGAGGTCAGCCGAACGCCGCCTGGGCGATCGTCAGGCCGACGAACACCGCGCCCAGGCCCGCCACCACCGAGGCGACGACGTTGGCGACGGCGAAGAAGACCGCGCCGGTCTCGGCCAAGCGCAACGTCTCGTAGGAGAACGTCGAATACGTGGTCAGCGCCCCGCAGAAACCGGTGCCCAGGAGCAACTGCAGTGCAGGACCGGCCACGCCGGACAGCGCCGCCCCGGCCAGCACGCCCAGGATCAGCGAGCCGACCACGTTGACGGCGAAGGTGCCCCACGGGAAGACGGTGTCGTGGCGGGCTTGGACGGCCCGGTCGGTCAGGTAGCGCAGCGGTGCGCCGACCGCGCCACCGACCAGCACCAGCAGCCAGTTCACCGTTCCTCCTGCTGATTGGTCTGCCGGCCGCGGTGGTGGACGACCTCGACCTCGTCCAGCACGGCCAGGCCCTCGATGAGCAGGTCGTCCAGCTGAGGCAGGAACGCGCGGATCCGCTCTTCCGCGTCAATGATCACCACGGCCACCGGCAGGTCGTCGGCCATCGACAGCAGCCGGGTGGTGTGCACGACCTGGGTGGCGCCGAACCCTTCCACGCCGCGAAAGACCGATGCCCCGGCCAGCCCGGCGGCGTGCGCGCGGTGCACGATCTCGGTGAACATCGGGCGGTGGTGCCAGGTGTCGGTGTCGTCGAGGAAGACCGTCAGCCGCAGCGCCCGTCCGAACATGATCATCGTGCTCTCCTCGCCGCTCGTCTCGCCATCCCGGCCGCCAGGACGCGGCGGGTGATCCACGTTCCGGCTGTGACCGCTACCAGCGCGGCGGCGACCGTGCCCGCCAGATAGGCCAGCGCCGGGCCCGGATGCCCTGCGGACACCAGGCGCTGGATGTCCACGCAGTAGGTGGAGAAGGTGGTGAACCCGCCCAGCACGCCCGTGGCGAAGAACGGCCGCACCCATGCCGGCGCGGTCCAGGTCTCGCTCACGACCACGAGGAAGACGCCGATCACCAGGCAGCCGACGGCGTTGACGCCCAGGGTGGTCCACGGAAACGCTCCGGCCGCGGTCGGCCACAGCAGCGCCGCCCCATACCGGGCGGCGGTCCCGATCATGCCACCCGCGGCGACGGCCGCCAGCACGCGGTAGTGCGAGCGGCGCAGCTCCCTGCGCTGGCGCGCATCCGACAGATCGACATCGGGGTCGACGGGCTCGGTCACTGCCGCGGGCCTCACCTCAGCTGAGCGCATGTCTCCCCTGCACGTGGGCGTCCGCCGGAGGCGGGCGCGAGCTGTCACGAGCAGGGACCGTTGGCGGCGGTACGACACCGCGGTTCGGGTACGGCGGGCCCCACCGCCGCAGGGCGCCTCGCGGCCCTCTCACCCGCGCGGCACCCTCACACCCGTTCAGCCTAGCGCCACATCACCCTCATCGACGCCGAGGACAAGATCCGCGCCTTCCTGCCACAGCTCGACGATCTCGTGACCGAAGGACTGGTGGTCATGGACCAGGTCGAGGTGATCCACTACCTCGATCGGCCCGTTCAGCAGGCATCGCTGGACGCCACCGGCACCGGCGGCGCTTTCCCGCCCCACCCCTGACCTCGAACGTCACTCACCCGGCCGGTCCTGGCGCGGAAGGCCCTGGGCGGTGGGCGGGGGCCGGCCGAGGCCGCACCGTCCAGGCGTGTGGTCAGCCGAGCCGGGAGACCTGGTAGTGGCTGATGAGCCAGTCGTCGCCGATCCGGCGCACGATCACGCTGAGATTCACCGTCACCGCCGGCCGGTCGGTGAAGGAGAAGTCGACGCTGAGGTAGCCGAGGACCAGATCGTCGGCGAGGTGCCGGGTTTCCCTGATGTCGTACGAGGCGGACAAGCCGATGGGCTGCGAGTCGTAGTACGCAGCGACGCCCTCGGGGCCGACGCTGTACGGGCGCAGGCCCTGGAAGATCGCGTCTTCGGTGAACAACGACGCGACACGTTTCGGGTCGTGGGCGTCGACGCCGGACTTCCACTGGTCGAGAACGGTTCGGAGGATCTCAGCTTCTGTGCCGGTCATGGGTGGCCTCCCTTGCTGGATGGGTGAGCGGGTGGGTCAGAGCCGTCCCGGCCAGCCGGTTCATGATCGCTGCTGCCGGTTCGGCGGTGGCGTGCCGGAATCCCGTACCGGCCCACAGGTGCACGCGTTCGGGGTCGCCCGCGGCCGCGGCGGCTCTGCGCATGCCGCTGGTCAGGTGGTGCAAGGCCGGGTAGCCGTAGGGCGCGAGAGCGCTGTACCGGTCGGTGAACTCGTTGCGCAGCGCCCGCGCGGGCCGGCCGGTGAACGCATGCGTCAGCTCCGTGCCCGTACGGGCCGGGTCGGCGAGCGCGGCCTTGTGGATGGCCGAGCTGCCGGCCTCGTCGCTGCGCAGCAGGACGGTGCCGACGGCGACGGCCTGCGCCCCTGCCCGGAGGGCGGCGGCCACGTCGTCCGCGGTCGCCAGGCCGCCTGCGGCGATCAGCGGCAGGTCGACCGCGCGCCGAACCGCGGCGACGAGGTCGTTGATCGGGGTGTCGGCGATCGGCCGCGTCGGGGTGAACGTGCCGGAGTGGCCGCCGGCCGCCGCGGCCTGTACCGCCAGCGCGTCGACGCCTGCGTCGGCCGCGGCTTCGGCTTCGGCGACGGTGGTGACGGTCTGCACGAGCAGCGCCCCTGTGGCACGGAGCACCGCGAGGTCGTCACGGCTCGGAATGCCGAAGGTGAAGCTCACGACGGGCACGGGATGGGCGCGAAGGACGTCGAGTTTGTCGTGCCAGTGGTCGTCGTCCTCCGTCGGCGAGCCGGCGTCGAGCGCGATCCCGTAACGCTCGGCCTCGCCGGCGATGAGATCGGCGTAGCGGCGGAAGGCCGCGAGATCGACAGGAACCGGGTTGGGGACGAAGAGGTTGACGCCGAACGGCACGGAGTCCCCGGCCATGGCGGCGATCTCGTCGGCGACGGCCTGCGGGGTCTTGTATCCGGCGGCCAGGAATCCGAGGCCGCCGGCGCGGGCGGCCGCACGCACGAGAGCCGGTGTGCCGGGGCCGCCCGCCATCGGCGCGGCGATCACTGGAAGATCGAGACTGAGCATGCAGTCGAGTGTGATGGGCATCCGCGCTCAACTCCCGGCGAGGGTGGTGTGGGTCCGGCCGGCCTGAACCGGCGACGCTGTATCGCCGGATATCCCGTCCCACGGCGGGCGGGCCGGTGGCTTCGGGTGCGGACTCAGTGGCCGGCGCTCTGGCCGCCGTCGACGTGCAGGATCTCGCCGGTGACGAACGGGGCGTTCTCCAGATAGGTGATCGCGTCGACGATGTCGCCGATCTCGCCCAACCGGCCGACCGGGTGCAGGCCGGCGAGGGCTTCGTGGGTCTCGGGCGCGTGCATCGGCGTACGGATGACGCCCGGCGACACCGCGTTGACTCTGATGCCCCTGGTGGCGTACTCGATCGCCAGGGACTTGGTGACCGCGTTGAGGCCGCCCTTGGTCAGCGACGCCAGCGCGGACGGCACGTTCGCGTTGGCGTGGTCGACCAGGCTGGTCGTGATGTTGACGACGTGCCCGCCACCCTGGGCGAGCATCGCCGTGATGGCCCGCTTCGAGACCTCGAAGAACCCGCGCAGGTTCACACCGGTCACCAGGTCGTAGTCCTCGTCGGTGTAGTCGGTGAACGGCTTGGCCACGAAGACGCCGGCGTTGTTGACCAGCGTGTCGATGCGGCCGAACGCCGCCAGACCCTGCTCGATGACGCGGGCGCCGACGGCGGGGTCGGCGATATCGCCCGCGACGGTCAGGATCAAGGGGTCGTCGGACGGCGCGATGGAACGGGAGTTCGCGACGACCGCGTAGCCGAGCTTGCGGTACGCGGTCACGAGCGCTTCCCCGATGCCTTGGGACGCGCCGGTGATGACGGCGACTTTCTGCGGACTCATGGTGTCTCTTTCCTTCTCGTGCGGACGAGGGCGTGCGTCACCCGCACCGCTGTGATGCGGCGCCGCACGGGGTCTGCCTGTTCAGAAAGTGGTCGCCGCTCCAGGCGCGAGGCTCAGGAGACGGCAGGTCAGCCAGGTCGGCGGCTGAGGCCCGCCTAACTCGATCGACGCGGTGGGTCCGCCGATCGGAGGCATCCGCACCGCGGCCTTCCCCGCTGTGGTGCTCATACGTGAATGGTGCCCCCTACCAGGGGTTGTGCGCCACGACCTGGTCGCTCTCTGCTGAGAGGCGCTCTCTCCTACCGCACTAGGATGGGCGGGTGGAGCTACGCCAGCTGCGCTATTTCGTCGCGGTGGCCGAGGAGCTGAACTTCGGTAGGGCCGCCGTACGGTTGCGCATCGCAGGCCCTTCGCTCTCCCAGCAGATCAAGGCGCTGGAACGAGACCTGGGCGTACGCCTGTTCAACCGTGACCGCCGCTCGGTCACCCTCACCGCCTGCGGCGAGGCGCTGCTGCCGCGGACCAGGGCGCTGCTGGAGCAGGCCGACGAGTTGCGCCGTTCCGCGGCCGGCATGTCGGCGAGCGAACCGGTACGGCTCGGCTATGTCACCTGGTGCCCGGCCGAGCTGGCCGCCCGCGCGTCCGGCGTCGCGCACCTCGTCGGCGACACGTGGGTCATGCCCTCGCACGTTCAGGTGAGCAGGGTCGCCGACCGCAGCCTCGACCTGGCGATCTCCTGTGTGCGAGCCCAGGACCTGGTCACCTACGGCCTCGAGGCGCGGCTGATCGGCGTGGACCGGCTCTTCGCGATAGCCGCGGGGTCCGCCACGTCCGAGGTCCAGGCGAAGAACACCGTGGTACTGGTGGACGCCGACTCCGCCACCTGGTCGTCGTGGAACCTGTACGCGAAGGAGTTCGCCCGCGACACCGGCGCCCGCATCGTGGACATCAACGACGGCGGCGTCACCGGCCCCGCCTTCTTCGATCACGTGCGCAGGCTCGGCTGCCCGGTCATCAACTCGCCGAAGGGCCAGACCACGCCGGTGCCGCCCGACCTCGCGCAGCGGCCGGTCGTGAACCCGTCGCCGTACTGGACGTGGTCCTTGGTGTCGCGGCGCGACGATACCCGGGCGGCCGTGCGGGCCACCATCGAGGCGCTCACCCGTGACGTCGGCCCGCTCCGTCTCGACCCCGACACGGCTTGGATCCCGGCGCATGACCCGTACCACCTCACCGATCCGGCCGGCCGGGGTCACTCGGGCGCGGTGACGACAGCGTGAGCGAGTCGTGCCGATGCACGCTCCCTTCTGTACCCGGTCGAGCGTTCCGCGCCCGCCTTCCCGCGGGTGCCACGGCCGACTATCCGCAGATCTTCTGGCAGGCGCAGAGGGCCACGGAGAAGGCCCGCCGCCAGAGTGGCAGGCCTTCGCCTTCGTGAGGAGAACCACGTCTCAGCCGGGCCGTGGCTTGGCACGCGTGGGGGAGCAGGGCCGGGCACGCGCCGTGCCCGTCCGCTCGGCTCGTCGTGATGTTGCGCAAATGTGCGCACGATGAGTCTTGCTCGATCGTTTCCGCGCATGGTACGAATGGCGCAATATCGGTCTGGCCCGTAATCGGTCAGGCCTGGCTGTGCTCGTTCCAGAGAGGAACGCGTCATGCACCTGTGCCCCGCCTTAGCCCGTGTGCTCTGCCTGGCCGCCCTGCTCGCGACCGCCCTTGTCATCCCCTCCGCAGCCCGAGCCGCCGACATCGTGATCGCCAACCACGGCTTCGAGGAAGGAACCTCGTCGCTGACCGGCTGGACCCAGTCGCACGGCACCACGGGCGTCTCGCCCAGCACCGAGCGGGCCTGGCGCGGCGCGCGAAGCGCGCGCCTCACCGACGGCTCCACCGATGCCGCGGTCGGCCTGCAGAGCGGGCAGGTGCCCGTCACCGCGGGCAAGACCTACGCCGCCTTCGCCAAGGTCTACCTGGCCGCCGGACGCGCCGACCTCTACCTGCGCTTCTGGAACGGCGCGACGCTGGTGCACTCCGCCTACACCCAGGTCGCCGCGCCCCTGAACCAGTGGAGCGACGTGCGGGTCGTGGCCGCCGCGCCCGCGGGCGTCACGCGTGCGAGTGTGCTGCTCTACTCGGGGGTCGGCGGCACCGGCACCAGCTTCTGGGACGAGATCCTCTTCACCGCGCAGGTCACCGACCTCGGAGTCCAGGTGGAGAACTCCGCGCCCAACGGCACGACGTTCGGCGTCGGCCCCGATCAGGACAAGATCTACGCCATCTACACCGGCACACAGAACGACACCCCGCAGCTCGCGGTGATCGACGCCGACACCGAGAACGCCGTACAGCGCGTGCCGATCCCCGGCGCCACCGGCGGCTGGGCGGCGACGACGGCCACGGACGGCACCGTCTACCTGGGCACCTACAGCAACGCGGGCGTCTACCGGCACACCCCGGGCTCCGGCACGGTCAGCCTGGTCGGCGAGGCGGCGGGCACCGCCTCGTTCGTGTGGTGCCTGACCCCAGGACGCGACGGCAAGGTCTACGGCGGCACCTACGACACCGGCGCGTTCTTCAAGTACGAGCCGGGCGACAGCGCGCTGACCCCCATCGGCTCCACGCCCATCCAGGCGGGCAAGAAATACGTGCGCAGCATCGCCTACGACACCGCCGCCAACGTCACCTACCTCGGCACCGGGACGAGCGCGGCGCTGGTGCGCTTCGACAACACCTCGGGCGCCAAGGCCGACCTGCTGCAGTCGCTGCCCGCGCGGCTGCGCGCCGGGTCCATGGTCACCACGCTGAAGCTCACCGGCGGCAGGCTGTTCGCCAGGATCGACACCACGCTGATCGTGCTGTCGATGTCCGGCGCCACTCCGACCCTGGAGGCCGAGATCACCGGCACCTCGGCCGACCTGTCCGACGAGCGCGACGGCAAGGTCTACTACGCCAAGGGCAGCGCCCTGTACGCCTACGACATCGCCTCGCGGACCGAGCACGCGGTCGGCGTCGACCTGGGCATGGACCCGACCGCCTTCGGCTGGGTCAAGCTCGCCGGCGACGCCGACCACACGCTGGTCGCGCTGGGCGCCGCCGCCAACAGGACCCGCCTGTTCAAGTACCGCCCGGCCGACGGCGTCACCCGCTCCGTCGAGGTGGCGGGCACGCCCGTGCTGCCCGCCGCGATCAACGCGATCGCAGGGGGACCCGACGGGAAGATCTACAGCGGGGCCTTCTTCACCGGCGGCATGGGCGTCCACGACCCGATGCGCGGCGACGACGACGACCTGCGCGCCGACCTGATGCACCGGGCGGGCTTCTCGCAGACCGACTCGATGCTGAACCACCAGGGCCGGCTCTACGTCGCCACCTATCCGGGCGCCAAGGTCTACGAGTACGACCCGGCGAGCCCATGGGACTTCGGCGCGAACCCCAGACTGCTGTTCGCCCTGGCCGGCGACCACCAGTCGCGGCCCTACGCGCTCGCGGGCGCGCCTGACGGCAGGATCTTCGTCGGCACCGTACCCGACTACGGGCGTTACGACGGCGCGCTGACGATCTACGACCCTGCCACCGGTTCCGTCACCGTCCACAGGAACATCGTCCCCGACCAGTCCGTGGTCTCGCTCGCCTACCACGGCGGGCTGGTCTACGGCGGCACCTCGACCAGGGGCGCGCTCGGTACCGGCGATCCCCTGGCGGAGGCCGCGGTGTTGTTCGTCCACGACCCGGCCACCGGCGAGACGGTGCCGAAGCGGCTGCCGGGCGCCGCGGCCGACGCCACCACCATCACCGACCTCACCGTGGTCGACGGGAGGATTTGGGGCTTCGCCGAGGGCTATCTGTTCGTCTTCGACCCCGCCGTCGGCGACTTCGTCTACCACGCGAAGAAGTTCTCCGACGTCGGCACCGAGAAGTGGCGTGACGCCGACCTGCGCACGGTGGCCAAGGATCCCGCCCACGTCTACGGCACCGCGGGCGACCACCTGTTCAAGATCACGAGGTCGACCTACGCGGTCACCGAGCTGATCCCCAAGACCCCGGGGCTCGACGGTCTGGCCACGGACGACCTCGGCAACCTCTATTACAAGATCGTCGGAAGGCTGTACCGCTATGCCTTCTGAGCACCACACGAGAGGCACATCGATGAGAAAGACACGGTTCGCCGCTGTGCGGGCGACGGCGCTGGCGACGGCGCTGGCCGTCGGCCTGACCTGCCTGCCCGCCTCGGCCGCCGCCGCGCCGGTGATCGAGGACCTCGGCCCCGCTTCGGAGGTGACCTCGATCAGCGCGGCCGAGTTCGTGGGAGACCGGCTCTACCTGGGCACCGGCGGCATCAAGCCGACCAGGATCGGCGCCTACGACCCCGCCCAGCGGAAGGTGACCTCGATCGCCGAACTGCCCACGGGCGACGGCACGTGGGCGGCGGCCGCCGTCGGCACCGACCTGTACGTCGGCACCTACACCCCCGGCGACATCCACAAGGTCGACACCCGCACCGGTACGGCGGCGAAGGTCGCCGACGTGAAACCGGACAACTTCATCTGGTGCCTCGACGCCGCCCCCGACGGGAAGATCTACGCGGGCACCTACCCGCGCGGGCGCGTCGTCGAGTACGACCCCGCCACCGGGCAGACCCGCGACTTCGGCCAGGCGGTCGCGGGCGAGCAGTACGTGCGCAGCATCGCCGTCGACGAGACCACCGTCTACGCCGGCGTGGGCGCCAAGGCGCACCTGATCGCCATCGACAGGGCCACCGGCGCCAAGCGCGAGCTCCTGCCCGCCGAGCTGGCAGACCGCACCTTCGTCGGCACGCTGGCGCTGGAGGGCGGCCTGCTGGCGGCCGGGCTGTCGGCCACCGGTGACCTGATGCTGATGGAGACCGCCGACCCGTCACGCCACGTGCTGGTGGACGCGCCGGGCGACTCCTACGTCACGGCCATCGGGATCGACGCGCCCCATAACGACGTCTACTTCGGCACCAGGCCGTCGGGGACCCTCTACCGCTACGACCGCGACACCGCCAAGCTCGACAAGCTGGCTGTGCCGTACGACGGGGCGTCCTTCAACCGCATCTTCGTGGGCGACGGCAAGCTGACGGGCGTGCTCACCAGCTCGGTCGTGGAGTACGACCTGGCCACGGGTGAGCTGACCGGCGTCGACCTCACGCAGGCGGGCATGCCGCCCGCCCCCGAACTGCCGATGGCCGTCACGGCGACGCGCGACCAGGTGCTGGTCAGCGGCAAGGCGGGTGTCCAGGTGCACGACCTGGCCACCGGGGCGAGCACGCGCACGTTCCTGCCTGGCGAGGCCAAGGCGATGACGGTCGTCGGCAAGCAGGTCTACCTGTCGGTCTACACGCTCGGCTACCTGTTCGGGATGCGGCCCGACGGCAGCGACCTCAGGCGGCTCACCCGGGTGGGCGAGGAGCAGAACCGCCCGCTCGACGCCCACTACGACCCGCTGTCCGGGCGGCTGCTGGTCGGCACCCAGCCGGAGTACGGCCTGCACGGCGGGGCCCTGGCCCTCTACGACCCGCGCCGCGACAGGATCGAGACGTTCAGGAACGTCGTGCGGAACCAGTCGATCCGATCGGTGACCAGCATGCTCGGCACCGCCTACGTCGCCAGTGAGATCGCCGGCGGCCTCGGCACCACGCCCGTCGAGAAGGAGGCCGAACTCGCGGCCTTCGATCTGCTGACCAAGCGGGTCCGCTGGTCGACCGTGCCCGTGCCGGGCGCCACGTCGATCTCCGACCTCGTCGCGCACCGCGGCAGGCTGTACGGCATCGCCGACACCGGCGTGCTGTTCGAGTTCGACCCGTGGCGCAAGAAGGTGACCCGCACGGTCCAGGTGCCGATCAGCGCGGCGCGCAGCGGCACGCTCGTGGAGACGCGCGGACGCCTGTACGGCACCGACGGCAAGGCGATCTACCGGCTCGACCCGTCGGCCATGACGATCTCCACGGTGGTCGAGGGGCTCGACGCCCAGGCCTACGGCACCCAGCCGCTGCTGGCCGCCGCGCCCGACGGACGCGCCCTGTACGCCCTGCGCGCCAGGAACCTGGTACGCGTCACCCTCTGAAGGGCGATAAGTATGGCGGATGGATCCGCACCTGCTCAGAACTCTGGTCGCCGTCGCCCGCTGGGGGTCGTTCTCGGCCGCGGCCGAGGAGCTCGGCTACACCCAGTCGGCGGTCTCCCAGCAGATCGCCGCCCTGGAGGCCGATCTCGGGCTGCCGCTCCTGCACCGCCGTCCCGTCGTGCCGACCGAGGCCGGCGCGCGGCTGCTTGAGCACGCGGGGCCGCTGCTGCTGCGCGTGGAGGCCGCCCGAGCCGACGTGCGCCGCGCGGCGGCCGCCCCCGCCCACCGGTTGACGGTGGCCGCCTCGCCGCTGTCCGTGACTCCTTCGATCGCGGGACGGCTGGCCCGCGCCCGCGCCGCCCACCCCCGCCTCGACCTCACGCTGGTCACCTTCGACCGGGACAAGGTGGCGGGGGAGGTGGCGGCGGGACGTGCCGACCTCGGCATGGCCGACGGCATCGCGGCGCCCAACGACCCCCTGCGCCTGCCCGACGTGGGTCCGCTGACCGCCGTGGGGATCGCCGAGGAGAACCTGCTGGTCGCCCTTCCCGCCGGCCACCCGCTCGCCGACCGGGCGGGGCTGCGTCTTGCCGATCTGGTCGACGCGGTATGGCTGCAGACCACGCTGTGCCCGCTCGAACGGCTGCGCGACCTGCTGGGTGACGGCTTCCGTCCAGGTCTGGCCTACACCGGCGACGATGTGCACACCGTGCTGAACCTGGTCGAGGCGGGACATGGCCTGACCCTGCTGCCCGCCTCGGTGGGCCACGGCGTCCCCGTTGTGGCGCCGCGTCTGTCCCATCGCGTGGAGCTCCTCCACGGAACCCTGCCGCCGGGCCCCGCCGCCGCGGTGGCCGCCGCTCTCAGTCCTTCCCCTGCCGGGTGACCGGGCGCAGACGTTCGGCGGCCGACCTGGTCCTGTCCCGCATCGGACGGCGGCGCAGGGCCTCCAGGGTCTCGTCCACCAGGCGGCTGAGCGGGTAGGGCAGCTCGGACTCCAGTTCTTCCACGGCGGTGTTGACGGCCGCCCACTCCACGGCCATGGCCGGCAACAGGGACTCGGCCTTCGGCGTGAGGTGCACGATGCGCTGGCGGGCGTCGGCACCGGGGGAGAGGGTGACCAGGGCCTCCTTGGCCAGCTGCGCCACCGTCTGGCTGGCGGCCGAGTGCGTCACGCCGATCGCGCGGGCCAGGTCGCGGATGGAGCTCGGCCCTTCGGTGGCCAGGTGGCGCAGAACGGGCGTGTAGCGCGGGCGGAAGCCGTCCAGGCCGAGCGCGGGGTAGAGGGTCGTCACCCCGTCGTCGAGCAGGTCGAGCAGCAGCCGCAGGCGCGTGCCCAGCACCTCACGGGATTCCATGGCGCTAATATAACAGCGCTGTTGGATTTTTGACGGAGAGGACCCGGCGTGTATCCCCCTATCGAGCCCTATGACCATGGCCATCTCGACACCGGCGATGGCCACCTCGTCTACTGGGAGGTCTGCGGCAATCCCGAGGGCAAGCCCGCGCTCGTCGTCCACGGCGGCCCCGGCAGCGGCTGCTCGCCCAACCATCGCAAGACCTTCGACCCCGAGCGCTACAAGATCATCCTGTTCGACCAGCGGAACTGCGGCAGAAGCCTGCCCCACGCCGCCGATCCCGCCGCCGACCTCAGCACCAACACCACCCACCACCTCGTCGCCGACATGGAGCGGCTGCGCGAGCATCTCGGCATCGACAAATGGCTGCTGTACGGCGGCTCCTGGGGCTCCACGCTGATGCTCGCCTACGCCGAGGCCCATCCTTCACGCGTGTCGGAGATGATCATCGTCGCCGTGACCATGACGCGGCGGTCCGAGACCGAATGGCTCTACGAGGGCGTGGGCAGGTTCTTCCCCGAGCAGTGGCAGCGCTTCAGGGAGGGTGTGCCCGAGGCCGACCGCGATGGCGACCTGCTGGCCGCCTACGCGCGGCTGCTGTCCGACCCCGACCCCGACGTGCGCGCGAAGGCCGCCAACGACTGGGCCGCGTGGGAGGACGCGGTGATCTCTCTGGAGGTCAACGGCAAGCCGAACGCCTACAGCGACAGGCCGCCCGCCGCGCTGGTGGCCTTCGTCAGGATCTGCGCGCACTACTTCTCCAACCACGCGTGGCTGGAGGAGGGCGTCCTGCTGCGCGACGCGCACAAGCTGGCCGGCATCCCCGGCCTGCTCATCCACGGCCGCTTCGACCTGGGTTCGCCACTGGGGACCGCGTGGGAACTGGCCCAGGCGTGGCCCGACGCGCGGCTCGTGGTGGTCGACGACTCAGGGCACACAGGCAGTGACACCATGCGCAAGGAGATCCACGCCGCCCAGGACGCCTTCGCGGGCTGACGCCGCCCTCGCCGCTCCGCGCCCCTCCCGGGCGCGGAGCGTCCCGCGTCCTAAGCTTCCGCCGCGGCCTCGATGCCGTCCAGCAGGACGGCCAGCCCCGACCTGAACGCCTGCCGCGCCGCCCGCTCGAGGTACGGCTCGCCGCCATCGGCCTCCCACGACGTTTCGCCGCCGCTTTCCAGCCAGAGCGCCATCGGGAACCGGTCGGCGAAGTCGGGCGCGATCTCCTGCAGCAGCGCCGAGCGCGCCTGCCACCACTCCTCATCCGACACGCCGGTCTCCGACGGCGCCCGCCGTGCCTCGGCGATCGTCCTGGCCGCCCCCCGCACCACGTCGAACAGGGCGGCCACGATCCCGCGCAGCACCTGCGGCGCCAGCCCCGTCGCCGCGAGGATCCGCGCGAGCGTGTCCAGGAGGGCGAACTCGTTGGGCCCGAGCACCGGGCGGGCCTGCGAGACCTGCAGCACCCATGGGTGGCGCACGTAGAACTCGCAGATGTCCTCCGCCCACCGCGTCAGTGCCGCCCGCCAGCCGTCCGACAGGTCGTAGCCGGTGGGCAGGCTCGCCAGCGACCTGTCGTACATCAGGTCGACCAGCTCGCCCTTGTTCGGCACGTAGGTGTAGAGGGCCATCGCCGTACGGCCGAGCCGCTCGCCCACGGTGCGCATCGACAGTGCCGCCATCCCCACTTCGTCGGCGACCGCGATCGCGGTCTCCACGATGAGGTCGACGCTCAGCCCCGGCTTCGGGCCCGGCTTGGCGCGGGCTTCGCCCTGCGCGCGCCATAGCAGCGCCATCGAGCCCTGCCCCGCGTACACCGTCACGCCGTCACTCCTGCTTCCGGGCCGACTCTTTATGGCATAAGGATATGGGGCCGCGGGACGCGACGCAGATCTTCTCCCTAACCCACAAAAACGGCATATACCGCATATCGGCACTTATAGCGCATAGTCACCGGACGGAGGGGCAGGTTTCCTCCTGCCAGGCGGAACACAAGGCTGGAGGGGGGAACCTGAGCCATGAATCCTGACGATTGGAGAAGGGGACTGGTCGACGCCTGGACGGCGATCGTCACCTTCGTACCCAAGTTCATCGCGTTCCTGGTGATCCTGGTGATCGGCTGGCTGATAGCCAAGCTGCTGCAGAAGGCCGTCGAGAAGGGACTGGAACGCGTCGGGTTCGATCGATGGGTCGAGCGCGGCGGCATCGGCCGGATGATGGAGCGCAGCCGCTATGACGCCTCGAGCCTCATCGCGAAGCTCATCTACTACGCGGTGCTGCTGATCACGCTGCAGATCTCGTTCTCGGTGTTCGGACCCAACCCGATCAGCGCGCTGCTCGGCGGCGTGGTGGCCTGGCTGCCCAAGGCCGCGGTCGCGATCATCATCGTCGTCGTGGCCGCCGCGATCGCCAACGCGGTCAAGGACATCGTCGGCGCGGCGCTGGCCGGCCTGTCCTACGGCCGCCTGCTCGCGACGATCGCGCAGGTGTTCATCATCGCCCTCGGTGTGATCGCCGCGCTCAACCAGGTCGAGATCGCCACCACCGTCACGATGCCGGTCCTGATCGCCTTCCTGGCCACGGTGGCAGGCATCCTGATCGTCGGACTCGGCGGCGGCCTGGTCAAGCCGATGCAGCAGCGCTGGGAGGGCTGGCTGCACAGGGCGGAGGCCGAGACCGGCGCCATCCGCACCGAGGCGGCGGCCTACGACCGCGGACGCCAGGACGCCATCGCGGGCACCGAGGCACCCGCCCGGCCTCCCGCCGGCGCCCGGACCGGCGCGCCGGAGTCGGCGCAGCCCGCACCCGGCGGCTACCAGTCACGCCCCGGCGAGGCCGGCGGCTACCAGTCACGCCCGGGGGAGCCGCCTCCTCTGTAACCGCTCCAGTGCCGCGGAAGGCGGCTCAGGTCAGGCGGCCTGCGCGGGCGCGAGCATCAGGCACACAGCGCTCATCCGCAGCGTCGCGAAATCGAGAGGGTGGCCGGGTTCGGGGGCCCGCCACCCTTTCTCGTGCGCGCCGTCCCAGAAGCCGATCAGGTAGCTGAGCAGCGACGTGTGGCCCACATGCGCACCGATGGAGCGGATGGCGTGCCGTACGGCCGCCACGTGCTGGTCGAGGAGCGCGCCGACACCGGGGTGTTCGGCGGGCAGCTCAAGCACCCAATGCGCGAACTCCGCTCGAATCCGCTCTACCCACGCAAGATCAGACACCAGACGCCCCGAATGATTTGCCGCACCGTTACTCCGTCAACCATAAACGCTGACACGAGCAGAAACTATTTGCCGTCCCCGATGCGGATCTGAAAGATATTGTCGGGTGATCCGAGTCGAGAGGTTGACCAAGGTCTTCCGCCGCCCTCGGACCTTCACCGGTCCGCTGGGCGCCATCCGTACACTTCTGACCCGCCAGTACGACGAACGCACCGCCGTGGACGGCATCTCCTTCGACATCGCCGAAGGAGAGGTGGTCGGCTATCTCGGCCCGAACGGCGCCGGCAAGTCCACCACCGTCAAGATGCTGACCGGCATCCTCACCCCCACCAGCGGAGTCGTCGAGGTCGCCGGACGGGTGCCCTGGCGCGAGCGCAACGCGAACGCCCGATCCGTCGGCGTCGTCTTCGGCCAGCGCAGCCAGCTGTGGTGGGACCTGCCGCTCATCGAGTCGCTGCGCCTGGTCGGCGACCTCTACGACGTCCCTGCCCCCCGCTTCGCCTCCTCGCTGAAGAGGATGCGCGACCTGCTCGGGCTCGACGACTTCCTCGACACCCCCGTCAGGCAGCTGAGCCTCGGCCAGCGCATGCGCGGCGACCTGGCGGCCGCGATGCTGTACGAGCCGCCCATCCTCTACCTCGACGAGCCCACCGTCGGCCTCGACGTGCTGGCCAAGCAGGCGGTGCGCGAGTTCATCGTCGACACCAACAGGGCAGGGCGCACGACCGTGCTGCTGACCACCCACGACCTGGCCGACGTCGAGGCGCTGTGCAAGCGGATCATCCTGATCGACAAGGGCAAGGTGCTCTACGACGGCGGCATCGACGCCCTGGTCAGCGCCTACGCGCCGCCCCGCCGCCTGGTCGTGCACGCCGACGACGGCAGCCACGCCTACGAGCTCACCGAAGGGCTGGAGGTTCCCGACCTGCTGGCCGCGCACACCATCCGCGACCTGTCGATCGAGGAGCCCGACCTGGAGAGCGTGATCAAAAGGATCTACGCCGCATGATCCGGTCCTTACGCGGCATGGCCCGCATCGGGCTGCGCTTCCAGCTCGCCTACCGCAGCGAGGTCATCATGACGTCGCTGACGCTGATCGCGCAGGTCTTCCTCCTGCGCATGGTGTGGACCTCGGTGTACGGCCAGCGCCAGCAGGCCATGGGCCTCACGCTGGAGGCGCTGCTTGCCTACCTCACGCTCGCCAACCTGCAGACGTTCGCCACCATGCCGATCATCACGCGGATCGCCCACTTCAGGATCCGCACCGGGATGGTGTTCTTCGACCTGGCCAGGCCCGTCGGCTACCTCCCGCAGATGGCGGCCTTCCAGGCGGGCCACACGGCAGGGGCGGTGCTGCTGCTCGCGCCGGTCGTGCCGGTGGTGCTGCTGGTCGGCTCGATCACGCCGACGGCGCACGCGCTGCCGTACGCGGTGACCCTGGCCCTCGGCTACGTCGTCGGCGTGCTGATGGCGCTGCTGATCTGCCTGATCGGCTTCTGGACGATGGAGACCGGCGCCATTTCGCTGCTGTACCGCCTGGTCAGCCAGTTCTTCGCGGGCACGATGGTCCCGCTGACATTCTTCCCGGGGGCGCTGCGCACGCTGGCGGAGGCGCTTCCGTTCAAGTACATGGGCTACGTGCCCGCCGCCATCTACGTCGGCCGGCTGTCCGGTGCGGAGATCGTCCGCGCGCTCCTGGTCGAACTCGCGTGGATCGCGGCGCTCAGCGCCCTGCTCTGGGCGGTGTGGCGGGTCGCACACCGCAGGGTGGTGATCAACGGTGGCTGAGCTGACCCGCACGCTGCGCCTGTACTGGCGGCTGCAGCGCGCCACCATGCGCGGCGCCATGCAGTACCGGCTCAACACCGTCATCAGCATCCTGACCGGCGCGATCTACCAGGGCAGCGGCTTCGCCTTCATCTGGGTGATCATGCACACCTTCCCCGCGATGGCGGGGTGGAGCCTGCCCCAGATCGCCTTCCTGTACGGCCTGCGCCTGACCGCCCACGCGCTCTGCATGCTCCCGCTGAGCAGCCTGATCGGCATCGACTGGCTCGTGCGCGAGGGCGAGTTCGACAGGATCCTGCTGCGCCCGCTCAACCCGCTCGTCCAGCTCATGACCAAACGCATGGGTGTGGGACAGCTCGGCGACCTGCTGGTCGGCGTGGTCCTTCTGGTCGTCGCGGCCGGCGCCGCCGACGTGGCGTGGACGCCTGGCCTCGTCGCCTTCTGCGCGGCCGCCGTCGTCGGTGGCGCGCTGGTGGAGGCCTCCTTCTTCCTGGCGCTGTCGTCGATGGCGCTGCGGATGCTCGACACGTTCGCGCTGAAGGTGTTCGTCGACGACGTGTTCAGCAAGTTCGGCTCCTACCCGATGAGCGTCTTCGGCGGCGTCACCCAGTGGCTGCTGACCTACGTGCTGCCCGTCGCGTTCGTCGCCTACGTGCCCGCCGGCGTCGTGCTGGGCAAGCTGGTCATGCCGCTCGCCTACGCCAGCCCCCTTCTGGGCGTCGCGCTGTTCGCGGTGGCCTACCTCATCTGGACACGCCAGCTGCGCCACTACCAAAGCGTCGGCACCTAGCCTGACCGCACCGATCACCGGGCCGGTCTCCTCGAAACGCCCTGCCGGCCGTTCGCGCTCATCCCGAGTGTCACATTCCGTCCTCGCGAGACGTCTTGGAGGTAAACCCCCGAATCCAGCCGATGCGACCGGGAGACCGACTCCCCGACCGAGCCCATGTGGAGAGAACATGACGCCATCCGCCCTTCTCACCGGTGCGGGAGCAAGCAGCATGCACAGCGAGCCACGACGGGCGGGTCAGGGCCAGGGTCTCCTGCCCGGCGGCGAGAACGGCTCGCGGGCCTCCTGGAGTCAGGCGTTCACGAGGCCGCGTGCGATCGAGTGGCCCCGTGACCCGCGCGACGTGGTCCACTGCCCGGTCCTGGGCTGACACGCCATGCGGCCGCCACGTGTCGTGATCGTCGGAGCCGGGCTCGCCGGCTACCACGCCGCCTCCGCTCTGTCTCGCCGTATGCGGGACAGAGCGGAGGTGGTGCTGGTGAACCCGACCGACTTCACGCTCTGCCTGCCCCTGCTGCCCGACGTGGCCGCGGGGAACCTCGAGCCGAGCCGGGTCACGGTACCGCTCAGAACGCTGCGCGATGTGCGCGTCGTCCTCGGCACCGTCAACCGCGTCGACACCGCCTGCCGGCGCGTTCACTACGTCGACGCCGACGACGTCGCGGGCCGGCTCGACTACGACCGGCTCATCGTCACCGTCGGCAGCGTCACCAAAGTCCGGCCGGTCTCGGAGGTCTCGGCGCACAGCTTCGGCTTCCACGACGTCGCCGATGCCCTCGACCTGCGCGATCACATCCTGCGCCAGCTCTATCTGGCCGCCACCAGCGACAACGCCACCGAACGCGCCGCACGCAGCACGTTCGTCGTGGTCGGCGCGGGACACGCCGGCACGGAGATCGCCGCGGCCGGGCAGCTCATGTCCAGGCAGATCGCACGCCGCCACTCCCTTCTCGAAGGACGGTCGATCCGGTGGATCCTGGCCGAGCCCGCCGAGCACCTGCTGCCCGACATGCATCCCCACCTGTCCAGAACCGCGACGCGAGTGCTGCGACGACGGGGTGTGGACGTGCGGACCCGCACCTCGGTCGGACAGGTCACCACTGGTGGACTACGGCTGACCGACGGCGAGTTCGTCCCCACACGGACGATCGTCTGGAGCTTCGGCGTTCGGCCCGACCCCCTGATCAACGGGCTCGGGCTGGCGGTCGAGCAGGGGCGGATCAGGGTCGATGAGTACCTCACCGTGCCGGGCCACCCCGAGATCTCCGTCTGCGGGGACGCCGCGGCCGTCCCCGACCTCACCAGACCCGGCAGGATCACCCCGATGAGCGGCCGGCACGCCGTACGGCAGGGCAGGCTGGCAGGCCGCAACGTCGCCGCATCCCTCGGTTACGGCAGGCGCAAGCCCTACCGGCACGACAACCGTGGCGTCGCCGTGGACCTGGGCGGCCGGCAGGCGGCGGCAGACCCGCTGGGTATCCCGCTTTCCGGCATCGCCGCCAAAGCGGCGACCCGCGCCTACCGCCTGTTCACCATCCCGGCCAACCGCATGGCCATCGTCAACGACTGGCTCGTCAACGCGCTGCCGCCTCGGCGGAGCACCCGGCTCCCGCGTCGTCGACGCCACTGCATCTCACCGAGGAGAAGCGATGAAGGCAAGCGGGCTGGCCAAGGCGCTGGACGAGCGGGTCGGCGGCGCGGGATGGCTGAACAAGGCGATGCGGAAGGTCTTCCCCGATCACTGGACGTTCCTGCTCGGCGAGATCGCCCTGTACGCCTTCCTCATCGTCTTGCTGACCGGCGTCTTCCTCAGCTTCTTCTTCAAGCCGAGCATGACCGAGGTGGTCTACGACGGCTCCTACGTGCCGCTGCGCGGGGTCGTGATGAGCGAGGCCTACGCCTCCAGCCTGGAGATCAGTTTCGACGTGCGCGCGGGGCTGCTGATGCGCCAACTGCACCACTGGTCCACCCTGGTCTTCCTGGCCGCGATCTGTGTCCACATGCTGCGCAACTTCTTCACCGGCGCCTTCCGCAAACCACGCGACCTGAACTGGGTGATCGGCGTCGTGCTGTTCACACTGGTGCTGCTCAACGGGCTGTTCGGCTACTCGCTGCCCGATGACGCTTTGTCCGGTGCGGGGCTGCGCATCCTGCACGCCACCATCCTGTCGGTGCCGCTGGTGGGCACCCACGCCGCGATGTTCCTGTTCGGCGGCGAGTATCCGAGCGACGACATCGTCTCGCGCCTGTTCAGCATCCACACGCTGCTGATCCCGGCCCTGCTGCTGGCCCTCATCCCGCTGCACGCGGTGGTGCTGACCTGGCGGCAGACGCACACCCAGTTCCGGGCCAAGGGCCTGTCCAACCGGGTGGTCAGGGGCGCGCCGTTCTTCCCCGCCTTCATCGCGAAGACGACGGCGTTCTTCCTGTTCACGTTCGCGGCCGTCGCCCTGCTGGCCACGCTCTTCCAGATCAACCCGATCTGGCTGTACGGTCCCGCTCGTCCCAGCGTGGTCAGTTCAGGCTCCCAGCCCGACTGGTACATGGGCTTCCTGGAGGGCGCCCTGCGCATCATGCCCGGCTGGGAGATCACCGTCTTCGGCCACACGCTGACGCTCAGCCTGCTCATCCCCGCGCTGATCGCTCCCGGCCTGCTGTTCACCGGCCTGGCCGTCTACCCGATGCTGGAGCGCCGCTTCACCGGGGACACCCGCGTGCACAACCTGCTCGACCGGCCACGTGACGTGCCGTGGCGCACCGGCCTCGGGGTCGCCGGCATCGTGTATTACGGCATCCTCTGGGCCGCCGGCGGCAACGACGTCCTGGCCTCCGCCTTCGGCGTCTCGCTGTACGCCACCACCTGGTTCTTCCGCGTCGCGATCTTCGCGGGACCGGTGCTGGGTCACCTGATCGCCTACCGGATCTGCCTGGGCCTGCAGGAGCGCGACCGGCACACCGTCACGCACGGGGTGGAGACCGGCGTCATCGTCCGCGGCACGCACGGCGGCTATGCCGAGCTCGAACGTGCTGTCACCGAAGAGGAAGCCGCACTCCTGCTCGCCGGCCACCACAGCCCTGAACCTGGTTCGGACGCGCTGAGCAACGGGCCGGGCGATACGACGGCTCGATTGACGTAGGGCGCCCCCGCCGGCTGACGCTGAAACCGGGGCAGGTCACCACGGCAAAAACTTGCCGGTCGCGCATCTTTGCGCATCGCGCAAGATTGTGTACTGTGGTCGTGTGAGCATCGAGGGCGTGCGCGAAGGACTGCGCGAGCGAAAGAAGCGCGAGACCCGCATCGCGTTGAGCTGGGCGGCCATCCGCCTCTGCGCGGAGCGGGGGCTGGACAACGTCCGCGTGGAGGACATCGCGGCCGAGGCCGGCGTCTCGCCCCGCACGTTCAACAACTACTTCTCCAGCAAGGGCGAGGCGATCGCCTTCCGGCATCTGGAGCGCGCCCGGCAGATCACGGAGGAACTGCGCACCCGGCCAGCGACCGAGCCGCTCTGGGAGGCGATCGCCAATGCCGCCCTGACCCGGTTCGGGCTGGGACAGGAAGCCGACATGGAGGACGTCGACGTCCAGCAGTGGATCTCCGGGCTCCGCCTGATGTTCGCCGAGCCGGTCCTGCAGGGTGAGATCTACAAGGCCGAGGCCCAGGCCGAGGCCGAGCTGGCCGCCGCCATCGCGGAGCGCACCGGGACCGACCTCGTCCGCGACCTGTATCCCCACCTGGTGGCCGCCGCCGTCGGGGCCACCATCAGGGCGGTCACCGGTCACTGGATGCGCACCGGCTCCCTCGCCCCGATCACCGATCTCATGACCGACGCCCTCCGGCAGATGTCGGAGGGGCTGCCCGTCCCCTGACGCGAACCCAGCAAACGCACTGTGAGCAACCGGCACACCACCGGTCGATGCCCCATGCCCATTTTCAAGGAGGAATGCCATGTCTGCCGATGTCGTGATCGCCGGAGGCGGCCCGAACGGGCTGATGCTGGCCTGCGAACTGAGCCTCGCCGGCGTACGGCCGGTGGTGCTGGAGCGACTGCCCGAACGCACCAGGGAAAACCGCGCCAACGGCCTGGTCGGCCAAGTGGTGCGGGTGCTCGAACGGCGCGGCCTGTACGAGCGCCTCAGCGGCTCGAAGGAGCCGCCGCACCCCGCGCCGGGCTTCGTGTTCGGCGCGCTCCCGCTGGATCTGAGAGTACTGGAGGACAATCCGCTCTATCTGCTACAAGTGCCGCAGCTTCGCATCGAAGAGGTCCTGGAGGAGCGCGCGGTCGAGCTCGGCATCGAGATCCGCAGGGGACACGAGATCACCGGGCTGTCGCAGCAGGACGACACGGTCACGATCGAGGTCGCGGGACCGGCCGGACCCTACCGGATGGAGGCCGCCTTCCTGGTCGGAGCGGACGGCGGCAGCAGCCTGACGCGCAAGCTGGCCGGCATCGGCTTCCCCGGAGTGAGCAGGGACGCCACGGTCTCCCGCACCGTGCACGCCACAGTGCCGGACTCGATGGTCGATCCGGCCACGGGCGGGCTGAACGTGCCCGGCTACGGGCACATCCCGCCGTTCATGCACCACCGCACCGAGCGCGGGCTGTTCGTGTACGCCCCGTTGCCCGGCAAGCCGCCCCTGATGACCACGATGGAGTGGCCCCAGGACCTGCCCGGCGACGAGCGGCCGCCGACCCTGGACGAGATGCGTGCCAGCGTCCGCCGGGTACTCGACGCCGACCTGCCGCTCGGCGAGCCTGACGGCGAAGGCCCCTTCCTGCGGCGCACGTTGGTCGGGGGCAACACGCGGATCGCCGACCGGTACAGGGAGCGCAGGATCCTGCTGGTCGGCGACGCCGCGCACGTGCACAGCGCGATCGGCGGGCCCGGGCTCAACCTGGGTCTGCAGGATGCGGTCAACCTGGGCTGGAAGCTCGCCGCCGAGATCCGCGGCTGGGCTCCGCCCGGACTGCTGGACAGCTACGAGGCCGAGCGGCGGGCGGCCTCCGAACGGGTGGTCATGCACACGCAGGCCCAGTCGGCGCTGATCGCCCCGGGCGGCGAGGTCACGGCGCTGCGCGAGCTGTGGACCGAGTTGCTCGGCGACCGGCGCAACGTCCAGCACATCGCCGACATGATGTCGGGTGCCGACATCCGTTACGACACCGGAGCGGTCGACGGCCACCCCTTGGTCGGCCAGTGGGCCCCCGACCTGCTGCTGGACACCGGAACCTGGCGCGTCCGGCTCGCCGAGCTGACCAGGGACGCCCGGCCGCTGCTGCTGGACCTGACCGAGGAGGGATCGCTCGCCGGGGAGCTGCTCGGATGGCGCGACCGGGTGGACGTCGTCACGGCCCGCCTCCACGACCCGGTCACGGCACGCTCGCACGACCCTGCCCCGCCGGTCACCGCCCTGCTCCTGCGCCCGGACTGCCACATCGCCTGGGCCTCGGCCTCGCCCCGGCCCGGATCCGACGACCGCGAGGGCCTTCGCTCGGCCCTGTCGCGATGGTTCGGGGCACCGCTCGCGGCGTGATGCCGCCCCCACGGTCTGCCGGCGACCCCCGGCGGACGGCCGGCGGTGCCCCTTCTAGCTCCTGCCGTTGCGCCGCAGCACGTCGACCGCGTGGACGGTGATGGCGCCCCGCCAGTCCAGCGCGCCCGCGGGCGAGATGGTCGCGTAGTCGACCGTCCAGCCGCCGTCCTCCTGCTGGAGAGCAGCCAGCCTGTCCAGGTCGGCGTCCACCGACTCCTTCGTGAACAGCCGCCGCGACGGCAGATCCGGGTAGGGCGAGAAGTCCAGCGGGCGCAGCATCTCCGTCTCCGTGCCGCCTTCGACGTGCAACTCGCCGTCCGGCGGGACGAACGCGCCCAGCCTGTCGAGCAGTGCGGCGTGCTCGGGCTGGGTGTCGAGGAAACGGACGGCGAACGCCAGCACGTACGCGTGCGGCCGCTCGTTCAGGGACGCGATGGTCTCCAGGCAGTAGGTGGTCGCGCGGGCCAGCCACGGATGCCTGCCGACCACGCTGTCGCGGGCGGCCGCGCGCCACGCGGCGGCCGCCGTCACCGCCGTGATCTGCAGCGACGACGTCGTGGGGTCCGCGCCCCGCCACCACGGTGCGGTGGCGGCCTCGACCGTCAGCGGCAGCGCGAACGGCAGCCCGCCGTCGGGCAGCGTCACCGTCTCCAGCCAGTCGCACAGCTCGGCCGCCCGCGGGCTGGGCGCCTGCTCGAACACCTCGAAGGCGTGCAGTGCCGCTCCCGGTTGGCTCTCGGGCGAACGCAGGTCCGGTTCGAGCCCCCAGCCGTACCCTCCGTCGTCGTTGCGATACCCCTCCAGCGCGGCCAGGGCGGCCTCCGGCGAGCCCGTGCCGGTCAGCAGCTCGAAGCGGCGGCGATCGAGTGGCCGCGCATGACCGGCCATGAACGAGGTGATCTTGTCGATGTCCATGACTCCATCCTTCCCACGCACCCGGCCTTCGGTCTTGTACGGATCGGCCGCGCCCGCGACACTCCGCAACAGCAAAGGAAAACCACGATCAGCCATCGCAGATGTGATGAAGCTCCTCGGGCCTGCGCCAGCACTCCTTCACCGGCCCGCTGCTCCTCGACGTCGCCAGGGCCGCGCAGCCCCGCTTCGACCCGCTCGAGCGCAAGGACCGGCTGCGCTTCCTGATCTCGGCACCCGGCCGCGACGGCCACCACGCCGTACTGTCGTGGGGCGAGATCGACCCCGAGTTCGGCAACACCGCCGCCGTCCTCGGGGTCCACATGGACGGCGACGGCCTCGACGAGCAGGGCCCTCACCTGGTGGTGCCCGGCGACCGGTGCGGAGGCAGGCACATCAGCAGGATCGCGGAGATCAGGATCTGCGCCGACGACCATCTGTGGGGCCAGCTCACCGATCACACGCGCAGGCAGGCGGGGTGTCCGCCCAGTGCAGCGCGATGTACGGCTCGGCCTGCCCCACGTAGCGCACCCGCTCCTTGGTGATGCGGTAACGCGCCCGGATCACGGGCTCGGACGGCGACCGGCGGGGAACGACGACGGCCAGCGTGCCGACCTCCTGGTCGATCTGCGTCAGAAGACCGTGACACGGCCCGCCCAGGCAGATGGCGTTCATGCCCGGTACGCGTGGGTCTCCGTGGCCTTGACCGACGCCCAGATCCCCTGGCCGGGCGTCAGGTCCAGGTCGGCCACGGCGGCCGGGGTGATGTCGGCGAACGCGATGATCGGCCCGTCGAGATGGACGCGGACGTTGTCGCCGTGCCGTTCGATGCCCTGGATGCGGCCCTGCCACAGATTGCGCGGGCTGCCGTCGGGACGCGAGCGGTAGAGGGCCACGGCGGAGGGTGGGAAGGCGACGAAGGCGGGCCCTTCGAGCTGCTCGGTGGTGTTGAACAGCAGCTCGCCGACCTTGACCCGATGCCCTTCGGCCGCGCCGCGGTAGAAGTTGAGGCCGACCAGGCGCGCGACATAGTCGGTGCGCGGCCTGCGGGCCACCTCGGCCGGAGCACCTTCCTGCACGACGGCGCCGTCCTCGATGACCACGAGCCGGTCGGCCAGCACCATCGCGTCCAGCGGGTCGTGGGTCACCAGGACCGTGGCGCCGTCGAAGTCCGCCAGGTGGTGGCGCAGCTGGGAGCGGATCTCCAGCCGGGTGTGCGCGTCCAGCGCCGCGAGCGGCTCGTCGAGCAGCAGCAGACGGGGCCGTACGGCCAGCGCCCTGGCCAGGGCGACGCGCTGGGCCTGCCCGCCGGACAGCTGGCGGGGCCTGGCGCCGGCGTGCCCCGCCAGGCCGACGCGTTCCAGCCACGCGCGGGCCGTACGGCGGGAGGCGGCCTTGCCCTCGCCGCGGCAGCGCAGCCCGAAGGCGACGTTGTCCAGCGCGGACAGGTGAGGGAAGAGCAGGTAGTCCTGGAAGACCATGCCGATCGGGCGGTGCTCGACGGCCACGCCGTGCAGTGGCCGCTCGTCGAGCGTGATGTGCCCGCCGGCCGACAGGCCCGTCAGGCCCGCCAGGGCGCGCAGGGCGGTGGTCTTGCCGGCGCCGTTGGGCCCGAGCAGGGCGACGACCTCTCCCGCCGCGACCTCGAGCGGGAGGTCGAGGCCGAAGGCCGCCCTGGTGACGACCAGGCGCGCGCGCAGGGTCACGGGCTGCTCACCCACCTGTCACGAAGGCCGGCAAGGATGATCACCGAGACCGCCAGCAGGACGAGGCTGAGCACGATGGCCGCCTCCGGCTCGGTCTCCAGCGCCAGATAGACCGCCAGCGGCATCGTCCTGGTGGTGCCGGGGAAGTTGCCGGCGAAGGTGATGGTCGCGCCGAACTCGCCCAGCGCCCTGGCCCAGCACAGCACCGCCCCCGCGACGACGCCGGGCATGATCAGCGGCAGTGTGACGCGGCGGAAGATGGTCCAGCGGGAAGCGCCGAGCGTGGCCGCGGCCTCCTCGAAGCGCTGGTCGGCGGCCCGCAGCGCGCCCTCGACGCTGATCACGAGGAACGGCATCGCCACGAACGCCTCGGCGATGACGACGCCTGTCGTCGTGAAGGGCAGCGTGATGCCGAAGGTGGCATCCAGCCACTGCCCGATCAGGCCGCGCCTGCCCAGCACCAGCAGCAGGGCGACGCCGCCGACCACGGGCGGCAGCACCAGCGGCACGGTGACCAGGGCTCGCACCAGCCGCCGGCCAGGGAAGGAGACCCTGGCCAGCAGCCAGGCTAGCGGCACGCCGAACAGCAGGCACACGACCGTCGCGATCGTCGAGGTCACCAGCGACAGGCGCAGCGCCTCCAGCACCTGCGGCTCGGACAGGCGATCCAGCAGCGTCGGCCACGGCGCGCGGATCAGCAGACCGGCCAGCGGCAGCACCAGGAACGCGAGACCGAGCACCGCGGGTACCACCAGCAGCCATGGCAGGCGGCCGGTGGTTCGGCGTCGCTCGGCGCCCTGGACGGATGCCGTGGTGGTGGGAGTCATCGCGTCAGGGTGCCTCGAATCCGGCCTTCGTCAGCACACCCTTGCCCTCGGCCGACAGCACCAGGTCGACGAACTGCTTGGCCAGGTCGGGCGCCGGCGCCTTGGACAGCGTCGCCACCGGGTAGTCGTTGATCGCCTTGTCGGCCTCGGGGAAGGCGATGCCCTTCACCTTGCCGCCCGAGGCGATCACGTCGGTCTTGTAGACCAGGGCGGCGTCGACCTCGCCGAGTTCGACCTTGGTGAGCGTGGCCTTGACGTCCTGTTCGAGCGTGACGGGGGTGACCTTCAGCCCCGCGGCGTCCAGGGCCTTGACGGCGGCGGCGCCGCACGGCACCTGTTCGGCGCAGAGCGCCACCTTGACCTTCGCGTCCGTCAGGTCCTTCAGGTCGTCGACCTTGGCCGGGTTGTCGGCCGGCACGGCGATCTCCAGCTTGTTGCGCACGAACGTGGTCGGCGCGCTCGCCAGGCCCGCGTCGGTGACGGTCTTCATCGTGGCGGGGCTGGCGGCGGCGAACACGTCGGCGGGCGCGCCCGCGGTGATCTGCTGGGCCAGCGTGGCGCTGGAGCCGAAGTTGAACTTCACCGTCGTGCCAGGGTGGGCCGTCTCGAAGGACTTGCCGAGTTCGGTGAACGTGCCGGTCAGCGAAGCGGCCGCGAACACCGTGACCGTGGTGGCGCCGCCGCCCGCGGGCGAGGAGGGGGCGGAGGCGGCCGCGGAGGCCGCAGGCGCGGCGGTTCCGCTGGAACCGCAGCCTGACAGGCCCGCGAGAGCGACGACGAGGGGGAGGGCGACGGCCCACCTGGATTGACGCCTGAGCACCAAGGACTCCTTACTGACTCACAGTGCGAGTGTGGTCGGGGATCTCCACGACGACGTTGGTGGACTTGATCACAGCGACCGCCACCACCCCCACCTGAAGGTCCAGCTCGTCGGCGGCCTGGCGGCTCATCAGCGACACCACGCGGTAGGGGCCCGCGGCGATCTCCACCTGGGCCATCACCGCGTCCCTGATGACCTCGGTCACGATGCCGCGGAAGCGGTTACGCGCCGAGGACAGTCCAGAGCCGTCCTCCGCCTCGATCTGGGCGCGGGCGAAGGCGGCCAGCTCGGCGCCCTTCACCCGCCGGTGGCCGTTCTCGTCCCGCTCGGCCGCCAGCCGGCCCGCGTCCACCCATCGGCGTACGGTGTCGGAGCTGACCCCGAGCAGGGCGGCGGCCTCGCTGATCCGGAACGTCGTCACAAGCAATCACCATACCTTCGCAGATTCCAGCCTGGATACCCGGATGCCTCCGCAACAGCGGGACAATCCACGGTTATGTCATGGCATTCACGAGATCGACCCCGACCGCGGGACCGGCCGTGGCGGCCACTGCCGGGTCAGCCGGGCCCGGCCAGCGCGCGCAGGGCCTCGGCGGTGAACTCGTCGAGCGGATAGAACAACTCGATCGCCAGCTCCGACAGCGTCACGTCGGCCGGGGCGCCGAACGTGGCCATCGTGCCGAACATCGACAGCTCGCCGAACGGCGTGCGGATCCGCAGCGGCACCTCGAAGGGGCTCGACCCGAGCTCCGTGCCCTCCTCCTCGTCCGCCGGCGCGGGATAGCCGCGCACCTCCTCGTACAGCAGGCGCAGCTCGTCGTCGCCGGTGGCGTTGACCTGCCGTCGCAGCCGGTCGAGGAAGTGCGACCTGACCTCGCCCAGGTTCGCCAGATGCGGGGCGAGCCCCTCGGGGTGGAGGGTCAGCCGGAAGACGTTCGGCAGCGGCTCCTGCAGGTGGGGCGGGATGCCGGCCATGAGCACGGACATGGCGCGGTTTCCCGCCACCACGTTCCAGAGCCGGTCGACGACGACGGCGGGGTACGGCTCGTGCGCGGTCAGCATGGTGTCGAGCACGGCACGGACCGAGCCCATGTCCTCGTCGCTGAGGCGGCCCTCCCGGTAGGCGGGCGCGTAGTCGGCGGCCACCAGCAGGGTGTTGCGCTCGCGCAGAGGCACCTCCAACGCCTCCGACAGGCGCAGCACCATCTCCCTGCTGGGGCGCGCCCGGCCCGTCTCGACGTACGACAGGTGCCGGGCGGAGGTGTCGGCGAGGAGGGCGAGGTCGAGCTGGCTGAGCCTGCGCCGCTGTCGCCACTCCCTCAGCAGGACGCCCACGCGCGACGGCTGATCCTTGGTCATTGGCTGAAGGGTAGACCACCGGCAGGTCACGGCCGCCATGACCTGTGAGGTCATTGAGTCCATGAGCCACGGATGGCACCGTCTCCCACGACCTCGGCCCGTCATGGAGAAGGAGACCCTTGTGACCGACTCGAGCCTGCTGCGCACGATCCTGCGGATCGACGGCTGGAGCACCGCCGTCTTCGGCGTCGTCATGCTCGCCGGGGGCCAGGCGCTCAGCGGCCCGCTCGGCCTGCCGACCGCCTGGTCCGTCCCGTTGGGCGTCGCCATGCTGGGGGGAGCCGCCGCCCTGGGGCTCATCGCCGGCTATCCGAGGATCCCCGCTCGCCTGGGCGGGTACGTGGTCGCGGGCAACGCGCTGTCGTGCGCGGGCCAGCTCGTGCTCGCCTTCGCGGGCCTGATCCCGTTGACCGGTTGGGGTGTCGCGTTCATGCTGGCCGGAGCCGTGGTGGTCGCGGTCTTCGCGATCTTCCAGCTCGTCGGCCTGCGGCAGTCGTTGCGCGCGGGTGGAGCGGCGGTCGCGGCGTGAGGCTCACCGGGTTGTGCGGCCGCCGTACCTGACCGACCGGACGAGGCTCGATGAGCCGCGCTCACGCGCTCCACTCGCCGGGTCCACCGGGAATCGGCGCCCGGGGGTCGTACGGCTCCCGTGTGAAGATGAAGGTGTTCAGATCGAGGAACCCCTCGCCCACCCTGAGCACCTCGCCCGCGTAGTAGCCGTCCAGGCCCAGCCAGGTGCCGTCGTCCTGCGGCACGAACCGCGAGGCCCTTCCCTGTCCTGTCGCCGGCGTCAGCGAGAGTCCTCGGTCGGGCAGCAGCCTCAGCAGGTACGGCGCGGGCCCCCAGTGCCACAGCCCCGTCAACGCCAGCAGGTCGGGGTCGGCGGCGACCGGCTTCCACGGCTCGGGCAGGCGCGGCTCGTGCTCGTCGAGGATGGCCAGCAGCTCGACCAGCAGCGTGCGGCTCACGCCCGAGGTGGTGTTGGCCATGAACAGCACGCCCACTTTGTCGGCGGGGTCGGTCCAGACGGTGGCCAGGAAGCCCGGCATCGATCCCGTGTGTCCCGCCAGGCGACGGCCGCCGGCCCGCGCCAGTTGGAGGCCGAGGCCGTACCCGGAGGTCCACGCGTCGCCGTCGTCCACGGTGGCGGGCTCGCGCATCTCGGCCAGCGTCTCGGGCCTCAGCACGCCCCGCGTGGAGCCGGTCAGGAAGGCCGCCCACCTGGCCAGGTCGGCGGGCGTCGACCAGAGCTGGCCGGCGGGCGCCATCGACACCGCGTCGTGCTCGGGCTCGGGCAGCAGCACGTCGGCGAACGGGTGCACGGCGTAGCCGGTCGCGTGGGGGGCGCGCGGCCTGGGGGTGGTGTCGTTCATCCCGAGCGGCTCCAGAACCTCCCGCCGCACCGCCTCCACCCAGGACATGCCGCGATGGCGGGCCACCAGCTCTCCCAGCAGGCCGTAGCCGACGTTGGAGTAGTGGAAACGGCGGCCCGGCCGGTGCCGGGAGGTGTCCGGGCCCAGCCGCGCGATCAGCTCGTCGACCGGCAGGCCGGGCGTGCGCTCCCACCACGGCGTCGGCGGCTCGGCCGTCAGCCCGCCGGTGTGCGACAGCAGCTGGGCGACCGTGACCTGGTCGAACGCGGTCCCCTCCACGTGCTTGCCGAGCGGGTCGAGCAGGTCGACCAGGCCCTCGTCGCGCAGCCTCATCACGACGGTGGCGACCATGCTCTTGGTGATCGAGCCGAGCCTGTACTGCGTGTCGAGGGTCGGTTCACCGTCCCCGACCTGGCCCCTGCCGCCGAACCACGCCACCTCGCCGTCGCGCACGATCGCCGCCGTCAGCGACGGCACCCTGGATTCGGCCTGCTCCACGGCCAGCCTGCGCAGGAGCGCCTTGGCCGCCGTCTCACCCACTTCGCTCATACCGCGGAAGGTTACCGAGAGTTCGCGGCAACCCCGCACGCCTCACGGTCCCTCGCCGTTTCGCGGCCGCGGGCAGGACGGCGGGGAGTGCCGTGCCGCCGGCCGGTTCAGAAGCCGAGATCACTCAATCCCGGATGCCCGTCCGGGCGGCGCCCCAGAGGCCAGTGGTACCTGCGGTCCGACTCCCTGATGGGAAGGTCGTTGATGCTGGCGTGCCGCACGCGCATCAGCCCTTCCTCGTCGAATTCCCAATTCTCGTTCCCGTAGGAGCGGAACCAATTCCCCGAGTCGTCGCGACATTCATAGGCGAAACGCACGGCGATGCGATCGTCCTTGAAGGCCCACAATTCTTTGATGAGCCGGTATTCCAGTTCCCGCTTCCATTTTCTGGTGAGAAACGCGATGATCTCGTCACGCCCGTCGAGGAACTCGGCACGGTTCCTCCAGTGGGAGTCCACCGTGTAGCCCTGGGCCACCCGCTCGGGGTCCCGGGTGTTCCACGAATCCTCCGCCAGCCTGACCTTCTCGATCGCGTTTTCCAGGGTGAACGGAGGGAGTGGAGGACGTGCCATGCAGATCATCCCCTTGGTCGTTTCTTGGAGTGCGAAAGCCCGTCGATGGCATCGGGGCGTCATTAATGCCTGTGCGATCAAATGCACCTTACGAAATCGGCCGGTCGGCTGCGCATCATCGACGTATTCATTGGGTCGATTCTTGGTATTGCCGCCGACGCGGCGATCGGCCATGCGTCGCGGGTTCCCCCGCGCCTTCGCGTCCACGCCGACCCGCTCGCCGTCCTCGGGCACGGGCGTGAACACGGCACGCTCCTGGCCCACCGTTCCTGGACCTCTGGTCAGGCATCGCACCGAGCGGCGACGCGGCCTGGGCTCGACACTTTCCGGTGCTGCCGGCTTCGGACCGACCACCATCGGGATCAACGACCGCCCGTCGCTGCTCTACCCTGGCCGGGAAAGGTCGGGAGAGAGGGTATTCCGTGAACGCTGGCTCGGACGGCTCCCTCGGTGCCTCACTTGACGCCGTCCTCGAACGGATCACCTACGCCAACGAGGAGACCGGCTACACCATCGCGCGAGTCGCGACCGAGCGTTCGGGCTCCGAACTGCTGACCGTGGTGGGACCGCTGCTGGGCGCGCAGGTCGGCGAGTCGCTGCGGCTGACCGGCAGGTGGACCTCACATCCCCGCTACGGCAGGCAGTTCGAGGTCTGGTCCTACGCCACCGTGCTCCCGGCCACCGTCCAGGGCATCCAGCGCTACCTGGGATCGGGCCTGATCAAGGGCATCGGCCCCAAGATGGCCGAGCGCATCGTCGACCATTTCGGCACCGACACCCTCGACATCATCGAGACCGCGCCCGAACGCCTGGTCGAGGTGCCAGGACTGGGCCCCAAGCGCACCAAGCTGATCGCGATCGCCTGGGAAGAGCAGAAGATCATCAAAGAGGTCATGATCTTCCTGCAGGGCGTCGGCGTCTCGACGTCGATCGCGGTCCGCATCTTCAAGCAGTACGGCGAGGCGTCCGTCTCGGTGGTCAGGAGCCAGCCGTACAAGCTGGCCGACGACGTGTGGGGGATCGGCTTCAAGACCGCCGACACCATCGCCCAGGCCGTCGGGATCCCGCACGACAGCCCCGAACGTGTCAAGGCGGGCCTGCGCTACACCCTGTCCCAGGCCGCCGACGACGGCCACTGCTACCTGCCCGCGCCCAACCTCGTCGCCGACGCGGTCAAGATCCTCGAGGTGCCGGCCGAACTGGTCAGGACGTGCCTGGACGAGCTGGTCGCCGAGGAGGGCGTGGTCCGCGAGGACATCCCCGCCGGCGAGAACGTCGTGCCCGCCGTGTACCTGGTCCCCTTCCACCGCGCCGAGCTGTCCCTGGCGGGCACCCTGCTCGGCCTGCTGCGTACCGGCCGCGACAGGCTGAAGGCCTTCGCCGACGTCGACTGGGTCAGGGCGGAGGACTGGCTGCACCGCCAGAGCGGCGCGGAGCTGGCCGCCGAGCAGCGCCAGGCCGTCCGCCTGGCCCTCACCGAGAAGGTCGCGGTGCTGACGGGCGGCCCCGGCTGCGGCAAGTCCTTCACCGTCCGCTCGATCGTGCAGCTGGCCCGCGCCAAGAAGGCCAAGGTGATCCTGGCCGCGCCGACGGGCCGGGCCGCGAAGCGCCTGGCGGAGCTGACAGGCCATGAGGCCACCACCGTCCACCGGCTGCTCCAGCTGCGTCCCGGCGGGGAGGCCACCTTCGACCGCGACAACCCGCTGGAAGCCGACCTGGTCGTGGTCGACGAGGCCTCCATGCTCGACCTGCTGCTGGCCAACAAGCTCGTCAAGGCCATCGCGCCCGGCGCGCACCTGCTGCTTGTCGGCGACGTCGACCAGCTTCCGTCGGTCGGCGCGGGGGAGGTGCTGAAGGACCTGCTCGCCGCCGACGACATCCCCCGGGTGCGGCTGACGCAGATCTTCCGGCAGGCCCAGGAGTCGGGCGTCGTGGTCAACGCCCACCGCGTGAACACCGGTCGGCATCCCGTCCTGGAGGGCATGAAGGACTTCTTCCTGTTCCCCTGCGAGGAGCCGGAGGAGATCGCGTCGCTGACCGTCGACGTCGTCGCCCGCCGTATCGCCCGCAAGTTCGGCCTCAACCCGCGACGCGACGTGCAGGTGCTGGCGCCCATGCACCGCGGGGCCGCAGGGGCGGGCGCGCTCAACACCGCCCTGCAGGAGGCGCTGACCCCCGCCCGCGAGGGCATGCCTGAGCGCAGGTACGGCGGGCGGGTCTTCAGGGTCGGCGACAAAGTGACCCAGCTGCGCAACAACTACGACAAGGGCGCGGCGGGGGTGTTCAACGGCACGGTCGGCGTGGTCACCGACATCAGGCTCGACGAGCAGAAATTGACCGTCCTGACCGACGAGGAGGAAAGCGTCGACTACGCCTTCGACGAACTCGACGAGCTGGCCCACGCCTATGCCGTCTCGATCCACCGCTCGCAGGGCAGCGAGTACCCGGCCGTGGTGATCCCGCTGGCCACCAGCGCCTGGATGATGCTGCAGCGCAACCTGCTCTACACCGCCATCACCAGGGCCAAGAAGCTGGTGGTCATCGTCGGCTCGCGGCGCGCGCTGGCCCAGGCGGTCAGGACCAGAGGGGCAGGAAGGAGACACACGGGCCTGACTCACCGCTTGTCAAGCTGTTGACGGCCCACTGTGTCCAAAATTGAGCGAACTCTCCCATATGATTCAGCATCCAACAGGTATGGCCATTAAGGTTTTTGGGTGCACTTTGCTGGTATGGGGGAGAACACTGTGTTGAGCATTGCGCCAGCTTGGCGGAAGCCCGTTGCCGGGGTCGCGGTCATTGTCGCCGCGGCCATGACCGCCTCGTGCTCCAGCGGATCGGCCCCCGCCGGAGCTCCGGAGGCGGCCGGTGAGTCCGCCACGGTGTCCGCCACGCCGGCCCCGCAGATCAAGATCAGCCCTGCCGCGGGCAGCGCCAAGGTGAAGCCGAACAAGAAGGTCGTGGTGACCGCCTCGGGCGGCGTACTCGACGAGGTGGTCGTCCAGGGCGGCGGCAAGCAGCTCGAGGGCGACTTCAACGCCGACAAGACCAAGTGGGTCTCCAAGGATCCGCTTCGGCCCACGAGCAGTTACAGCGTGTCGGCCAAGGCGGGGAAGACCACCGCCGCGGCCAGCTTCAAGACCCTCAAGCCCGAGATCGAGCTCGAGGTCGCCGACGTGACGCCGAACCAGAAGGGCGAGGAGGTCGGCGTGGGGGCGCCGATCATCCTGACCTTCAACAACCCGGTGTCCGACAAGGAGGCCGTCGAGGGCGCGCTGGAGGTCGAGGCCGAAAAGCCCGTCGAGGGCGCGTGGCGGTGGATCAACGACAAGACCGTCATCTACCGCACCGCCACGTACTGGCCGGCGCACCAGACGGTGAAGCTGACCGCACGCCTGAACGGCGTGCAGGGCGGCCAGGACATGTACGGGGTGAAGGACTACACCACCTCGATCGAGATCGGCGCCAAGCAGATCAGCAAGATCAACACCAAGACCCACATGATGTACGTCTACCGTGACGGCAAGAAGGTGCAGACCATGCGGATCAGCGCCGGCATGGCCACCACGAGGGAGTACACCACCACCTCCGGCGTCCACCTGACCATGGAGAAGGGCAACCCGGTCCGGATGATCTCGCCTGGGCGCAAGAAGGGCGACCCCGGCTACTACGACGTGATGATCAATCACGCGGTGCGGATCTCCAACTCGGGCGAGTACGTCCACGCCAAGGACAACGTCTGGGCCCAGGGCAGGCAGAACGTCAGCCACGGCTGCATCAACTCCCGGCCCGACCAGGCCAAGTGGTTCTTCGACAACATGCAGCGCGGCGATGTCGTCGACATCAAGGGGACCACCCGCAAGCTGGAGTGGAACAACGGCTGGGGCTTCTGGCAGATGCCGTTCAAGGAGTGGAAGAAGGGCAGCGCCCTCTAACCTTCGATCCGGCGTGGGCGGTGACCGCCTCGCCCACGCCGGATACCGACGCTCCGGGGCATCCTCTCTCCGTGCCCGCTGTCGGCGACCGTGCTCGTCGCCGCCGTGCGTCCGTTCCCTCACATTTCCTGCGTTCGGCCGACGACCCGGTGGCCCGCAACGCGCCGCCCGCCACCTGCGCCCGCGATCCGGGTGTCGCCCTGGGTGGTCGCGACCGGCGCCCCGCCAAGCTCACCGAAGGCCTCAGACCGCCGCGGCCCGCCCTGGTGAACGAGTCCGGCGCCACCTTCCTGCTCCACCCCTGCCCCAAGGGCGTCACCGGCCGCCGGAGTGGGACCGCAGGAAGCCGGCCGCGCAGATGACGAATGCGGCGGATCGGTGCGGGCAGGTTCTCGTCGTCGGCGATGGGACCGGTTCGCACCCGGCCAGCGGCGCGGCGGTCACGCGCCGGTGCGCCGGGTACCGCAGCGACCGGGGAGCGGCGGGCGATCGTGACCTACCCGCACGGTTCGATGACACGACCCTCCCGGATGGGGCCTCACACTCCGGTGCGCTGTCTCGTCGACCCGATGAGGGTAGATGCGACCAAGGGAGCCAGCGGTACCATGACCACCCCATCCGAACCAGGACACGTCCGGCCCGATCCGAGCCTGCGCGCGATCATGAGCGAGCGGCGTCAGCTGATCAATCTCGCCTACCGGCTGCTCGGCTCCCTGGCCGAGGCCGAGGATGCGGTACAGGAGACCTACGCCCGCTGGTACGGCATGTCCCGCCGGCAGCAGGAGGCCATCGAATCCCCCGGCGCCTGGCTGACGACGGTCGCCAGCCGCATCTGCCTGGACCTGCTCGGCTCGGCACGGGCCCGGCGCGAGCGCTACGTCGGCCAATGGATCCCCGAGCCGCTGCCCGGCCGCACGGAGTGGATCCACGACAGGACGGCCGGCACCACGGTCGACCCGGCCGACCGGGTCACCCTCGACGAGTCGATCAACATGGCCTTCCTCGTCGTGCTCGAATCGATGAATCCGGCCGAGCGCGTCGCGCTCATCCTGCACGACGTCTTCCACTACACCTTCGTCGAAGTGGCCGAGATCGTCGGCCGTACCCCGGCGGCATGCCGCCAGCTGGCCTCCTCGGCCCGCCGCCGTGTCCGTGCCTCGCAGGCTCCCGTAGCCCCGACGGCCCGCCACGCCGGCATCGTCAGGGACTTCAAGCAGGCGTGGGAAGCCAAGGACATCGACGCCCTCATCGGTCTGCTCGACCCCGACGCCACCGCGATCGCCGACGGCGGCGGCCTGGCCAGCGCCGGGCTGCGCCCGGTCGAGGGCTGCCGGCAGGTCGCGCACCTCTTCGTCGAGGTCGCAGGCCGGGCACACGGTCTGACGATCCTGGAGCGTACGGTCAATGGTCAGCCCGGTCTGGTGGCCCAGCAGGACGGCGTCACCGTGACGGTGTACGCGTTCGAGGTCGCAGGCGACCGGATCAAGCACATCTGGGCGGTGCGCAACCCCGAGAAGCTCCGGCCGTGGACGACGGACACACACGGGCGGGAGGCGTAGGTCACTTCCGGGTCTCTCACACTTTGCCGGGCTGCTTCGTCGGTGGGGGTAAGAGCGGAAACGCAAAGGAGAACAGCATGGACGCCCGTTTTGACCACCACAGCAACCCGGTCGGGGCCAAGGTCGTGAAGTACATCGTCTCGGCGGGCAAGGCCGTGGCGGACTCGACGCTGCCGGCCGCGACGCGGCACCTGGTGGAGATCCGCGCCAGCCAGATCAACGGCTGCGCCGTCTGCATCGACATGCACGCCAAGGACGCCGCGCACGCCGGGGAAACCTCGGTGCGGCTCAACCTGGTGGCGGCCTGGAGGGAGGCCACGGTCTTCACCGACGCCGAGCGGGCCGCCCTGGAACTGACCGAGCAGGGCACCCGCATCGCCGATGCCGCCGGTGGTGTCACCGACGAGGCCTGGGCCAATGCCGCCAAGCACTATGACGATGACCAGCTCGCCGCCCTGGTGTCCCTCATCGCCCTCATCAACACCTGGAACCGGTTGAACGTCATCACGCAGCAGCCCGCCGGCGACTACCAGCCCGGCCAGTGGGGATAACGACACCGCTTCGCCTCGGCCCCGGTGGGACGACCTGCAGCGGCCCGATCCCACCGGGCCTGACCCCCCACCCCGGAGCCACCGGCGCTCACCCCTGACCCGTGGCAGCGGCGACCCCGTAACCGTGACCGACCTCAGCCCTCTCCGGGGCTGGTGTCGATCTCGGGCCACCGCCGACCAGGTCCACCCGACACGCGCACGTCGTCAGCATGCCCGAAACCGTGATCGCGCCACACGGCACCGTGCTCCACGACGTGATCGTCGGCACAAGAACCACATCCAGAAGAACTCAAGGGAGCAACGATGCCCGCCGACCTGATCGAGGTCCCCGGCTACGTAGCCGGCACCTGGTCGATCGACCCGACCCACTCCGACGTAGGCTTCGTCATCCGGCATCTGATGATCAGCAAGGTGCGCGGCCACTTCACCCGCTTCGAGGGCCGCATCCTCACCGCCGAGAACCTGCTGAAGTCCGAGGTGACCGCCACGATCGACATGACCTCGATCGACACCGCCAACGCCCAGCGGGACGAGCACCTGCGCAACGCCGACTTCTTCGAGACCGAGAAGTACCCCACGATGACCTACCGCTCCACCGGCATCAGATCTGACGGTGACGACTTCCTGATGGAGGGCGAGCTGACGCTCAAGGGCGTCACCCTGCCGGTCCCGCTGAAGCTGGAGGTCAACGGCTTCGGTGTCGACCCGTTCGCCCCCGACCCGGCCGTGGGCGCCCGCGCCGGGTTCACCGCCACCGGTGAGATCAACCGGATGGACTTCGGCGTGAGCTACAACGGCCCGATCCCCGGCGGCGGCGCCGCCCTCGGGGAGAAGGTCCAGATCATCCTGGAGATCGAGGCCGTCCTGCGATCTCGATAGTGCCGTTGTCGCGCCAGGGCGACGTCGGCGGTTCCGGCGAGGTCAGCGCTTGCCCACCGGCAGCCGAGCCCAGCGACCGCACGCCGAGCGCCGGCCCCGGCCACCACCTCCAAGAACGTGCGGGTATGAAAGCCTGTCACCATGCGGAGAAGTGCCGAGCAGGAGGCGGCCACCCGTCATGACCTGCTGGTCGCGGCGCTGGCGGAATTCGCCGCCTCAGGGTACGCGGCGGCCACCCTCGCGGCGGTCGCCGCGCGGGCCGGGACGACGCGCGACGCGGCCTGCCAGCACTTCCCCGACAAGGCCACGCTCTATCTGGCCGCCGTCGAGGAACTCGGGGCCGAAGCGGCCACGCCCGTCTGGAGCAGGCTCGACGGTCCCGAGCCGCCCCTGCGCAGGATCGCCGACTTCCTCGTCGCGTTCTTCACCGCGCTGGAGCGCGACACGACGCTCCGGGAGGTGTACTCGCTGGCGATGCGCGGCGCCGAGGGCGCACCCGAGCTGGAGCCGGGGCTGAAGGACAAGCAGGCCATCATGGAGGGCCGGCTGCGGCACATGGCCGAGCTGCTGCGCACGGCCGATCTCCGCCCCGGTGTCAGCCCCGGCACCGCCGCACTCACGATCACCACCGCGGTCAACGGCACCGCCGCCACCTGGCTCGCCTGCCGCGAGCTGTTCTCTCCCGCCGAGCAGGCCCGGCCGCTGGCCGACGCCATCCTGTACGGCCTGGCCGAGCCTCGCCTCACCGAGCCGGACGACCCCGCGAGGTCCGTCCCCCTGGTGCGCGAGACGCGGGAAAGCGCGCCGGAGGACTCGGACACCGGCACGACGGCCGGGTAGCCGGGGGCCACCCCGGCCCGCGGGAGGCCCCACCACGACCCCGTGGCCGGGCGCGAGCGCGCTCAGGTGAGCCGCTGCTCGAGGTGGAAGGTCACCTCGACGCCCGCCCGGTCCTTGCCGATGAGCTTGCACAGCGCCGCCTTCATGGGCAGCCAGTGCGGACCGTCACCCGACGGCATGAGCGTGGCGGTGAACGGGTGGCCGTCGATCGTTCCCGCGACCTTCACCGGACGCCTCGTCCCGAGCAGTTCGGCGGAGCCGGGCACGGTGACGAACGTGGCGAAGGCGCCGTCCTTCTCGATCCGCGCGGTGAAGGTGTGGTCGAGCGGTTGCGTGGTCTTCTGGGTGGTCATCGTCATCTCCTGACGTCGTCTCCGACAGGTGTCGCGGTCAGCCCGGACCGCGGCCGGGAGGCGCCCGACGACGGTGGCGGGCGCTGCCGCCGTGTGGTCGACGGGGATCCTCCTGGCCTGGGGTCGTCCGGTCGAAGAGGTGACTCCCGCGACGGGTCGGAATCATCGCTCAGGGGCGAAGATCTTCCGCACGGCCGAACCGGCGGTCCCACGTCCGAACGCCCTGATCGCCACCGGCGGATCAGGGGATGAGGGAGACCTCGGGAAAGCGGGTGTCGGGGGCGTCGAAGAGCCGGCTCGGCCGCCTGTTCAGGTGCAGGTCGAAGAAGGCCGAGACGTAGGCCCGCTGGGCCGAGACGGACCGGCCGGGGTCGATCGTGCCGACGAAGTCGGCGACGGGCACCTTCGGCAGCGCCGCCGCGATCTGCGGCAGCAGCGCCTGCAGGTCGGTGAACGAGCCGTGCGCCGCGCCCGCGAAGCGCAGCTCCCTCTTCCAGCCGGTCGAGGCCTCCCAGAAGGACTTCCAGCTCGGTTCGCCCGCCCGGGTGTGCGCCTCGGCCGCGATCTGCAGGAACGGCCTGGCGACGCCGGTCTTGGCCACCCGGCCGACGTAGCCGCCGTCGAGGTTCACTCCCGCGTCCACGCGTGGGTCGTCGTGGACGAGTTGGGCGGCCACCGACCCGCCGAGGGACTGGCCAAGCGCTCCGACCCGGGACAGGTCCGGGGCGCCGCGCAGCCCGGCGGGCAACGGCCCGCTCTCCTCGCCGAGGCCGTGGCCACTGCCCAGCGCGGCGATCCTGTCCAGGACGAACCGCATGTCGGCAAGGCGGGCCTGGGAATGCTGCGCGAGCAGCTTGGCGATGACGCGTGGAGTCAGTTTCCGCGGCAGGGGCAGGGCTCGCACGACCCGCCCGTCCGGGAACTCCACCTGGTCGGCCTCGTAGGTGTGGTCCACGGTGACGACCAGGTAGCCGCGGGCGGCCAGGTCCTCCACCAGGGCGGTGCCGAGTGTGCGCGTGCCGCCGTCCCCGGAGCCGAAGAGCACGACCGGCAGCCTGCCCACCCGACGGTCCACCGGCGCGCCGGCGCGGGCATGGGTAGGGGTGGCGGCCCAGTCCACCGCGCCGGTCGGGATGCCCATGGGCGGCGCGGAGTGGCGGTCCCAGTCGGCCGCGGCCAAGGGCGCCATATGGGGCGCGACGGGCAGGGCCCCGCCGGTGTCCTTGGCCGGGTACCACAGGCTGACCATCAGCTCCCGGTAGGGCTTGGACCTGACCAGGGGGTCGCGGCGGGACCGGTCGACCAGGCGCACGGCGAGGGTGCCGACGGGGTACGGCCCGCCCGGCGCGGGCAGGGCCATCGTGACGCGTTGCCCGGCCGGCGCGTGATCGGCCATGACGGCGGGGACTGCCGTGGGGAGAGCGGGGGCCGTGGCGGGCGCGGTGACCGCGGCCAGCGCAAGCCCGGTGACCGCCGCGGCGATCGTGACGAAGGACATGTGAGGCTCCTTGTGAGCTGCGGATTCCTGTGCCCGACGAGGCTGGCAGCGGGGCGCGGCCTCGGGCTAGCGGCATACGGTTGATCCACACCTACGACTTCTGGCTGACATGCCCGGATGTTCATCCTGCAGGAGGATGGGGAGCGAACCCGCAGGACAACTAGGGTGAACGGCATGAAACGAGGCGACCGTCCCGTGGCCCGCCTCGCAGCGCCCCCTCGATGGTCGTCCATGCCAGCCGACGCGCTGCTGGCGGCCGTGATCTTTCTTGCCACGCTCGGACCTGGCCAGGTGCCGGCACGCGGCGAGCCGGTGCCGTTGCTGCTCCAGGTGGCCCTGGTGGCGCCCCTGGTGTGGCGGCGGCGCGCGCCGCTGACGGTGTTCTGCGCGATCGCGGCGGCGGCCGCCCTCCAATGGGTCGCCGACGTGCAGCTTCCTGCCGACGCCGCGCTGCTGGTCGCTGTCTACACCGTCGGCGCGCGCGGCACCTGGCGGCAGGCGCTGGTGGCCGGGCTCACGCTGGAGGCCGGGGCGCTGCTGGCCGCGGCGCGATGGGCGCCACCCGGCCAGTTCCCTTTCACAGTGGCCGCGCTGACCGCGATGGCCGCCGCCGCCCTGACCACGGGCCTGTGGACGCGGGCCCGGCGGGCGTACGTCACCTCGCTGGAGCACGACCGCGACCAGCGGGCACGGCTCGCCGTCGCCGAGGAACGCGCCCGGATGACCCGCGACATGCACGACATCGTCACCCACAACCTGTCGGTCATGGTGGCCCTGGCCGACAGCGCGGTGTACGTGCGGCACGGGGCGCCCGAGCAGGCGGCCGCCGCGATGGAGCAGATCGCGGCCACCGGGCGGCAGGCCCTGGACGACATGCGACGCTCTCTCGGCGCCGTCGAGCACGACGAGCCCGGCGAGCCCGGCGAGCCGCTCCATCCGGCGCCCGGGATCGCCCAACTCGGTCCCCTCACCGACAGGATGCGCGCGGCCGGGCTGCCGACCCGCCTGGAGGTCAGCGGTGACCCGGAGGCGATCCCCGCCGTCGCCCAGCTCACCATCTACCGGCTGGTCCAGGAGGCCCTGACGAACGCGCTCAGGCACGCCCCAGGGGCGACGGCCGAGGTCCTGGTCCGCCTGACGCCGCGGCACGCCGCGGTGGAGGTCGTCGACGACGGCCGCCCGGGGCACGCGCCGGCAGACACGCACGGGCGGGGCCTGGTCGGCATGCGCGAGCGTGTCGCCGCCTACGGCGGTACCCTCCAGGCCGGTCCGCTGCCCGGCGGCGGCTGGCGGGTGGCGGCCGGTCTCGACATCGGCGGCGACAAGGCAAGGACGGCAAGGCGAGAAGGGGTACGGCGTGACGATCCGGCTGCTGATCGCCGACGATGAGTCGTTGCTGCGCATGGCGTTTCGCATGGTGTTCCAGGCCGAGCCGGACATCGAGGTGGCCGGCGAGGCGGGCGACGGCGACGAGGCCGCCCGGATGGCCCGGCTGCTGCGTCCCGACGTCGTGCTGATGGATGTGCGCATGCCCGGCATCGACGGGATCGAGGCCACCCGCGTGATCGTCAAGGACTCCCCGCGCTCGCGGGTGCTCATCCTGACCACCTTCGACCTGGACGAGTACGCCTTCGCCGGGCTGAAGGCCGGGGCCTCGGGCTTCCTGCCGAAGAACACCCGGCCCGAGGAACTGCTGGCGGCGATCCGCAGCGTGGCGGCGGGCGACGCCGCGCTCTCCCCGCGGATCACCCGCCGCCTGCTGGAGAAGTTCGCCCCCCAGCTCATGCCAGGTGTTCGTGAGCGCGACGAGCGGCTGTCCCTGCTCACCTCCCGCGAGCACGAGGTTCTGGTCCAGGTGGCGCGCGGGCTGTCCAACGCCGAGGTCGCCGCGGCGATGCAGCTGGCCGAAGCCACCGTCAAGACGCACCTCAGCCGGGTCCTGCTGAAGCTGGGGCTGCGCGACCGGGCACAGGTCGTGGTCTTCGCCTACGAGAGCGGACTCATCCGCCCGGCGACGCCGCATGAGGCGTGAGACGACGGCGAGAGTCGCCCGCGAAGGAGCGCCACGGCGCAGGCGTCCAAGGAGGGCGTGGCTCTGGCCGGTGCCGCTGCCAGCAGCGGGCGGCCACCGCCGTCACGCCCGTCAGGGGCTCGGTGGGATGTTGTGCGAGCGGCCCAGGACGTTGTCCGGGTCCCAGGTCGCCTTCACCCCGGCCAGCCGCGCGTGGTCGTCAGCGGTGTAGGCGGCCGCGGTCCTGGCCGGGTCGAGCAGGAAGTTCAGGAACGAGCCGCCCGTGGCGTAGGGCCGCATCCAGCCGGTCACCTCACGCATCCGCTCGTCGACCTCGGCGATCTCGCGGGAGCCGTCCAGCATCGCCGTGGTGATCACCGAGTACGGCACGTCACGATGGCCGACGGGACCCGCCCCCTGCGCGGGACGCGCCATCGCCCCGCCCCAGTGGCGCAGCTCGATCGCGCTCACCGGCTCCTCCGCGCTCTTCACGATCACCTCGATCGCCTCGTCGGGCACCTGCCTGAGCAGGTCGAGATGCTGGCGTACGGCCATCGGCGGCGGAGGCGGCCCGCCGAACACGGTGGCCGCCTCCGCGAAGCTCATCGCCGCGAAACCACCGCCGAGCGCCGGCCCCGCGGCGTCGAGCAGCGGCTTCAGGCAGCGCTCGGCCTCCTCGGCGGAACCCGCGTAGAAGACCCGTACGGCCAGCACCCACCCGCCCGAGCCGGGCGTCCGCATGAGAATGATCGAGGTGTTCGACTCGTCCGGCTCGCTCGGCGCCCACTGGAGGTAGCGGGCCAGCGTGCCGGCCGCCCGCTCGATCGGGAACATCGCGATACCCGCGTACACGTCGGTGACGGGGTGCAGCGCGAACTCCAGTGACGTCACCACCGCGAGGTTGCCGCCCCCGCCGCGCAGCCCCCAGAACAAGTCGGGGTGCTCGCCTGCGCCCACCGTGAGGATCCTGCCGTCGGCCGTCACGACCTCGGCGCCGAGCAGGTTGTCGGCGGCGTAGCCGTACAGGCGGGACAGCCACCCGGTGCCACCGCCCAGCGTGTAGCCGGCCACACCGATCGCAGGAGTGCCCGACACGGGCGCCAGCCCGTACGGCGCGGCGGCGGCGATCACGTCGGACCACACCGCGCCGGCCCCGGCGCGCGCGGTGCGCCGCTCGGGATCCACCCGCACCTCGGCCATGCGCGAGGTCTTCACCACGATGCCGCCGTCGGCCGGCACGAGGGTGCCGTGCCCGGTGGACTGCACGGCGAACGGCACGCCGTGCTCGCGGGCGACGGCGAGCGCGGCCCGCACGTCACCGGGTCCCTCGGCCTCGACGACGACGGCGGGACGGGAGTCGATGGTCGTGTTCCACGCTTTGCGTTCGCTCTCGTAGCGGTCGTCGCCGGGGGTCAGGACAGTGCCCTTGACAAGGGCGCGAAGCTTATCTTCCATGCTGTGATCGTCTCTGCCGGACCCGCCCGGCGTCGTCGTACGAGGGGAGGCTCCTGCCGGTACGGCGCAGGAAGTAGGCCCCAGTCACATGACTGATTCCTCGCATTCGGCGCCCTCCTAGCGTGGTGGTCGTCAAGATCTCCCCCTCGTCCGGCTGGAGGAAGCCATGTCGTTCCATGTCCTGGTCATCGGTGGCGGTATCGGCGGGCTCACGCTCGCCCAGGGTCTGCGCAGGTCTGGTGTCAGCGTCGCGCTCTACGAGCGTGACCGCGCCAAGGACGACAGACTGCAGGGCTACCGCATCCACATCACGCCGAAGGGCTGCGCGGCTCTGCACGAGTGCCTGCCCGCCGAGCTGTACGACCGGTTCGTCGCCACCTCGGGCAAGCCCAACACCACGCTCGGCTTCTACGACGCGCACCTGAAGGAGCTGCTGGTCATCGGGGAGGAGAACGCGCCCGAGCACTACATCGACAGCTTCAAGTCCGTCAGCCGCATCTCGCTGCGCGAGGTCCTGCTGTCGGGGCTCGACGACGTGGTCGCCTACGGCAAGACCTTCACCCGCTATGAGCCGCTGCCCGGCGGGCGGGTGCGCGCCCACTTCGAGGACGGCACGCACGCCGACGGCGACCTGCTGGTGGCGGCGGACGGCGCCAACTCCAGGGTGCGCCGGCAGTTCCTGCCGAACGCCGCCCGGCTGGACACCGGCGCGCTGTCGGTGTCGGCGAAGGTCCCGCTCGACGACGAGACGCGCAGGCTGCTGCCGCGCCAGCTGTTCGCCGGTTCCGGCTTCCTGTTCGGTCCGCAGGGCAAGACGGTGTTCATGGCCGCGCACGAGTTCCGCTCGCGATCCTCGCTCGCCCGCGACCAGCGGCCCGGCCTGCTCATGGACAACACCGCCGACTACGTCATGTGGAACATCGTCAGCACCTGGGGCAGGCTCGGCGACAGGGAGAAGCTGGAGCGTATGAGCGGGGCCGAGCTGCAGCAGGTCGCCTTCGCCGCGACCGAGGGCTGGGCCCCCCAGCTGCGCGAGCTGATCGCGCGCAGCGACCTCGACAGTCTCTCGATCTTCCCGCTGAAGACCTCCACCCCCGTCAAGGGCTGGGAGAGCGGCAACGTCACCCTCATCGGCGACGCGATCCACAACATGCCGCCCACCGCGGGCGTGGGCGCCAACACCGCGATCCTCGACGCCCGCCTGCTGACCCGCAACCTCGTCGAGCACGTCAACGGCAGGATGTCCCTCACCGAGGCCGTCGGCGGCTACGAGGCCGAGATGCGCGAGTACGCCTTCAAGGCCGTCGCGCTGGCGATGCGCAACCTGAAGATGGGCGTCAGCGCCAACCCGGCGCAGCGGGCCTTCACCAAGACGCTGTTCCGCTTCTTCAACGCGGTGCCACCGATCCGCAGGAGCATGGCCGCCGCGATGATGAAGTAGGCGGCGGCCATGCGAAGAGTTCTGCCCAGCCTGCTGCTGGTGCTCCTGCTGGCCACGCTCGACACCACCATCACCGGCACGGTGGCCCCCGCCCTGGTCGCCGACCTCGGCGGCGGGGAGCGGGTGGCCCTGGTGGTCGTGGCCTACACCCTCGCCTCGACCCTCGCCCTGCCGTTGTGGGGCAGGGCCGGTGACCTGCTCGGCCACAAGCGGGCGCTGCTGGCGGCGCTGGCGGTCTTCCTGCTGGGTTCCGCGGGGTGCGGCGCGGCGCAGGACATGCTCCAGCTCGTCGCGGCCAGGGCCGTGCACGGGCTCGGCGCGGGCGGGCTGATGGTCGGCGTCATCGCGGTGGTGGCCGCGCTGGTGCCGCCCCGCGAGCGCCCCCGCTACCAGGGGCACGTCACGGCCGTGACCGCGCTGGCGATGGTCGGCGGCCCGCTGGCGGGCGGGATGCTCACCGACCTGCTCTCCTGGCGCCTGGCGTACCTGATCAACCTGCCGCTCGGCGGCGTGGCGTTCGCCGTCCTCGTGATCAGCCTACGACTCGCGCCGCCCCAGCCCGGCGGAAGGCGGCCCGCCGACTACCTGGCGGTGCTGCCCGTGCGGCTGCTGGCCGTCCGCAACTTCGCCCTGGCCGCGCTGCTCGCGCCGCTCCAGGGAGCGGTGATGCTGAGCGCGGTGACATTCCTGCCGCTGCATCTCCAGCAGCGCCAGGGCGCCTCGGCCACCGGCAGCGGCGTGCTGCTGCTGCCGCTGCTGGCCGGCGCGGTCGCCGCGTCGTTCCTCGCGGGGCGGGTGATCGGCAGGACGGGCCGCTACAAAGCGTTCCTGGTGTCGGGCACCGCACTGACCGCGGCCGGTACGGCGGGCATCGCGCTCGCCGGGGTGGCGCCGGCGTGGATGCTGCTGATCGGCCTCGGCGCGGGCATGCTGATGCAGCTGGTGACGCTCGTCGCGCAGAACAGCGTGCCGTCCGCGGACGTCGGCGTGGCCAGCGCGGCCGGGCCCTTCCTTCGCCAGCTCGGCGGTGTCGCGGGTGTCTCGGCCGCGGGCGCGCTGTACGAGGCCGGTTCGATCGAGGCGGTGTTCGCCGTCTCGACGCCGGTGGCCTGCGCGGCCGTCGTGGTGGCGTGCCTGGTCACCGAGACGCCGCTGCGCGTCACGACAGAGTGAGAGCTGCCAACTCGGTTCTCGTGGTGACGCCCAGCTTCGGATAGGCCTTGTACAGATGGTGGCCGACCGTGCGCGGGCTGAGGAACAACTGGGCGGCGATCTCCTTGTTGGTGGCGCCCTTGGCGGCCAGCCGTACCACCTGCAGCTCCTGCGAGGTGAGCCTGCCGAGCAGCTCCACGCCAGGATCCCTGGTCAACGTCTCGCCCGTGGCGCGCAGCTCTCCGCGCGCCCGCTCGGCCCACGGCCCGGCGCCGAGCCGGTCGAAGGCGTCGGCGGCCTCCCGCAGCGGTGTCCTGGCGTCGTGCTTGCGGCGCTCGCGACGCAGCCACTCACCGTACAGCAGCTGGGTGCGGGCGCGGTCGAAGGGGCGCTCGTCGGCCGCGACGGCGCGGGCGAAGCGCTCCTCGTCGTTGGACAGCAGCGCGTGGCAGCGCTCGATCAAGGCCACGGCCCACGCCCTGCCGGCCGCGGCCGTCCACTCCTCCAACCACGCCAGCGAGCGCGCGGCCCGCTCGGGCGTGCCGAGCCTTACCGCCGCTTCCACCAGGTCGGCGACCGCGGCGGCCTGGTGCGTGACCACCTGGTCGAGCCGGTCGAGCGCCTGGTCGTAACGGCCGAGCCCGAGATCGAGCAGGCCGAGCGCCCACTGCGCCCACGCCGCGCCGTACGGCCGGCCCCCGGCGCGCGCCGCCATCTCCCTGCACTCGCGCTCCCGGCCCGCCGCCGCGCTCAGCCACGCCCGCACCCCGCACAGCTGCGCCTCCAGGTGCGACTGGCCCGTCTGCCCCGCGATGGCCTCGCCCGCGGCGGCGGTGGCGGCCGCGTCCAGGTGGCGGCCCAGGTGCAGCTCAGCGGCCGCCTGCACCAGGTTGACGTGCGGCAGCCAGCCGATCATGCCGCGCGCGGCGCACTCCTCGGCCAGGGTCCTGGCGATGTCCAGCGCGGCCTCGTGGTCGCCCACGAGCAACGCCACCTGGGCCGCGTTGTTGCGCAGCCCGTGCAGGTCGTGGCGGACCTGCCTGCCGCCCTCGACCACCTCGCGCAGCAGCGGCATCGCCCGCGCCGGCCTGCCCGCGAGCAGCGCGGACATGCCGCGCGCCATGGCCGAGGCGGGACGGCGCGGGTCCTCCAGGCGTGGAAGCCTGTCCAGCCTGGCGGCCGCCTCCTCGGCCTGCGCGGGATCGCCGGCATACCAGCTGTTGCGGATGACCAGCAGCAGCATCGTCCTGGCAGGCGCGGGATCGGTCGCGGCGACGGCCTGCGAGGCGGTCATCAGCGTGGCGCAGGCGGCCTCCAGCGCGCCTCGCTCGAAGTCGACGTCGGCCCTGATCATGGCCATGCGCGCCGTCAGCAGCGGATCCGTGGAGCGGGTGGCGGCCCGTTCGGCCAGCTGCCTGCCGCGGTCGAACTGGCCCGAGTCGATCGCGGCCTCGGCCGCGGCCGCCAGGCGGCGCGTGCTGTCCGCTTCGTCCGGGGTGAGCGCGGCGGCCCGTTCCAGCGCCGCCGCGGCGGCGGCGTGACCGGTACGGGCCCGGAAGCCTTCGGCCGAGCTCTCCAGGTCGGCGGCCAGCCGCTCGTCGGGCTCGGTCGCCGCCGCGGCCAGGTGCCAGACGCGCCGTTCCTGATCGCCGACCTCCGCCAGCGCCCTGTGCACGGCGCAGCGGCGGGCGAACCCGGCGGCCTGGTAGACGGCCGAGCGGGCCAGCGGGTGGCCGAAGACCAGTCTCGTCCCCTCCACGCGGACCAGGCCGGCCCGCTCGCAGGGCTCCAGCGCGTCCTCGTGCACGCCGAACGCGCGCGCCGCGCGCAGGATCAGCGCGAGCTCGCCGGTGTCCTCCGCCGAGGCGACCAGCAGCAGGGTCCGCGCCTGCTCCGGCAGGCCCGCGCCCTTGTCGGAGAAGGCGTCCTGCAGGCGCCTGGTCAGCGGCAGCGGGCCCAGAGGGAAGGGCGTGTGGTCGGCCGTGGCGGGCAGCTCGATGAGGCCGAGCGGATTGCCGCCCGCCTCCGCCAGCACCCGCTCGCGCACCTGGGCGCTCAGTCCCGGGACCCGCTCGTCGAGCAGGGCGGCGGCGGCCGCGCCTGCCAGCCCCGACAGCGGCAGTTCGGGCAGCCCCGCGGGCGCGAACTCCTCGCGCCCTGCCAGCACCATCGCGACCCCTTCGGCGCGCAGCCTGCGCGCGGCGAACAGCAGGGCGTCGGCGGAGGCCTTGTCGAGCCACTGCATGTCGTCGACCAGGCACAGCAGCGGGCCTGCGCCCGCCGCCTCCGCCAGCAGCGACAGGGCGGCCACCCCGACGAGGAAGCGGTCCTCGCCGGGACCCTGCACCATGCCCAGCGCGGCCCGCAATGCCGTGGCCTGCACCGCAGGCAGTTCGTCGACCAGATGAAGCACCGGTAGCAGGAGCAGGTGCAGCCCCGCGTACGGCAGCTCGGCCTCGGACTCGACGCCCGCGCCCCGCAGCACGATGAACCCCTCGGCCGCCGCTTCGGCGTGCTCCAGGAGCGAGGACTTGCCGATTCCCGGCTCGCCGCGGATCAGCAGTACGCCGCTGGCACCCGTGCGGGCCTGACCCAGCAGCCCGTCGACCGCCCGCAGTTCGCCCTCTCGTCCGTGAAGCATCCCGCGATCGTACTTAGCCGCTCACGGCCACCACCACCAGCAAGATGACTGATTCCGCCCCGGGCGCTGGTCCGTAGCGTCGTGATCACGACATCGTCCCTCAGGAGGAATCATGAACACGATCGCATTCGTCCCCGGCGCCGCGGGCATCACCATCGGCTCGGACGCGAAACTGGAGACGCCCTACCGGGCCGGCTTCGACGGCGTCCTGCCCGACGTGCGCGTCCACGGCGGCACGGTGACCGTCGTCTTCCCGCGCAGCTTCCACGTCCGTGACCGGCGCAGGGCGGGCGAGGTGGTGCTGAAGGGGACGGAGCCGTGGCGCATCGAGGTGCGCGGCGGCACCTCCCGCCTGACCGCCGACCTGCGGGGGCTGCGAGTGACCGCCCTCGACCTGCAGGGCGGTGCCGAGCAGGTCGCCGTGGAGCTGCCCGCCCCCGAGGGCTCGGTGCCCGTGCGCATCGCGGGCGGCGCCTCCCACGTGCGCTTCGGCTGCCCGACCTCCGTGCCCGTACGGCTGTCGCTGATCGGCGGCGGCACCGGCATCACCTTCGGCGAGCGCCACCTCGGCGCGGTCGGCGCCGGCACCACGCTGGCCGACCCCGGCTGGCAGGACGGCACCGACCGCTACGACATCCTCGTCACCGGCGGCGCCGACACCCTCACGGTGGAACGGTGGTAGACGGAGCGACGCGCCAGGTCGACACAACCCGTTGTCCGCGGTCGCCCCCGTCTGTTGTCCTCCGACCGAGAAGCTGCTGTGGGACAGGATCGCCGAGGCCGCCCGCGACGGCAGCGCCCCGCGACGCTCCTGGTGGTCTCGCACAGGAAGGCGGCGCCCGCGCGGTTCGACGAGCCGGCTCCCACGGGTTGCCGCCGGCTGCCCGACGCCCGAATGTTGACCCCATGGACGAGCGAGAACTCCACAAGCGCCTCACGACCCTGACCACCGCGCATCTGGCGGACGCGTGCATCAGGGCGGGGATCCCGGTCCGTTGCGTCTGCCTCCAGGCGGTCGTGCCGGGCGGCCGCGTGGCCGGACGGGTGCGTCCGGCGCGGCATGCCGGCAGCGTCGACGTCTTCCTCGAGGCCTTCCACGAGGCCGGGCCGGGCGAGGTGCTGGTGGTCGACAACGGCGGACGGCTGGACGAGGCGTGCGTGGGCGACCTCGTGGTGCTCGAGGCGCAGGCGGCCGGGCTGGAGGGAGTCGTGATCTGGGGCCTGCACCGCGACAGCGCCGACATCAGGGCGATCGGGTTGCCGGTCTTCAGCCTGGGCGCGATCCCGACGGGGCCGCAGCGTCTGGACGAGCGTCCCCCCGGCGCGCTGGAGTCGGCCACCGTGGGGGAGTGGAGCGTGGGGCCCGAGGACGTGGTGCTCGGCGACGACGACGGCGTGGTGTTCGTGCCCGCCGCCCGCGCCGAGGAGCTCCTCGCGCTCGCCGAGGCGATCCGCGACACCGAGCGCCGCCAGGCCGACCGCATCCGCGCGGGCCACACCTTGCGCGCCCAGGTGGACTTCGACGCCTTCCTCGCCGGGCGGCGGCAGCGGCCCTCTTTGACCTTCCGCGAGCACCTGCGCTCGGTCGGCGGCGCCATCGAGGAGTGAGCGCCCTGCGAGGGGCCGTCGCAGGGCCCCCGCCGCCCAGAGCGCGGCTACTCGGCCGGAGTCGCGCGGTAGGCGAGCCGGATCAGCAGGTAGATCGGCAGCGCTACCGGCGACAGCAGGATCGTGAGCACCAGTGTCGGCGCCATGACCAGCGGATCACCTGTCGCTCGCGGCTGTCGAGATACATCCACCGCCCGAGGAAGAGGTCCCGCGCGGTGCCAACGCAGCGTGCCCTCCCATCTCGGGAGTGGATAGTACTACTTATTACTATCTATAGTTAGCCATCCGCATCCGACAAGAGGGGTTCGACGGCGTGCGCATGGCGGAGCTGAGCGAGAAGACGGGCATCCCGGTCCCGACGATCAAGTACTACATCCGGGAGAACCTCGTCGCGCCCGGCCGGCCGACCGGACGCAACCAGGCCGACTACAGCGACGAGCACGTGCGCAGGCTCAAGCTCGTGCGGGCCATGATCGAGTACGGCGGACTGTCCATCGCGGTCATCCGTGACCTGATCGTGCGGATCGACAACCCGGAACTCGAGGCGTTCGACCTGCTCGGCGCGGCACAGCAGACCGTGACCCAGGTGAAGGACGTGCCGCCTGGGCCGTACAGGGACAGCGCCGAGCGCCGCCTGCGCGACCTGCTCGCCAAGCGGGGCTGGCGCCTCAGGACCGGCGATCCCGCCTACCGCACGGCCGTCGGGGTGCTGGCCACCCTGGACGAGGTCGGCCGTCAGGACATGCTCGAGGCCCTGGACGACTACGCCGAGGCCGCCGAGCGATTCGCCGAGATCGACCTGAGCCTGGTCGGCGACGTGAGCGACCGCGAGCGCGCGGTGGAGATCGTGGTCATCGGCACCGCGGTGGGCGACACCCTGATCGCCATGCTGCGCCGGCTGGCGCAGGCCACCCTCGGCGAGCGGCTCCACACCTGAGGACGGGGGCCAGCACGCGAGGGAAGCTGAGCGTTCCACTATGCCCGGGTCTCGACGACCACGCAGTTTGCCGTTGCTCCTCGGTCCTGCCTCCGCCATGTGCCCGCGCTGCCGGTCTCAATGAGCTCAGCGGGTCACGGCGGTCTCTCGCTCCACGCGCGACAGCTTCTCGGGATTGCGCACGTGGTAGGCGCCGGTGACGTAGCCGTTCTCCACGCGCACCGCCACCACTCCGTCGATCTCCCCGTCGACCCGAACGAGCAGCCCGGGGCCGCCATTGATCTGAACCAGCTCGACCGACCGTTCTGCGTCGCGTTTCCACCAGCCGACGGCCAGCAGTCGAGCCACGTTGTCGATCCCCACGACGGGCCGCAGCAGGGCGTGCTTGACTCCGCCGCCGTCGCTCAGGGCGACGACGTCCGGCGCGAGGACGTCGAGCAGGCTCTGCAGCTCGCCGGTTTCGACCGCCCGCTGGAAGGCCTGGAGCGCGGCTCGGGTCTCGGCCGGGGAGGCGATGCCGCGGGGTCGGCGGGCGGCGACATGTGCCCGCGCCCGGTAGGCGATCTGGCGTACCGCGTTCGGGCTCTTGTCGACGGCTTCGGCGATCTCGTCGTAGTCCAGATCGAACACCTCGCGCAGCACGAACACCGCCCGCTCGGTCGGCTGCAGCGTCTCCAGCACCAACAGCATCGCCATCGAGACGCTCTCGGCGAGCTCGACGTCCTCGGCCACGTCGGGCGCGGTGAGCAACGGCTCGGGCAGCCACGGCCCGACGTAGGACTCCTTGCGCCGGCCGAGCGCGCGTAGCCGGTCCAGCGCCTGCCGGGTGACGATCCGCACCAGGTAGGCGCGCGCCTCCCGCACGGTGCCGAGATCGACGTCCACCCATCGCAGCCAGGTCTCCTGCAGGACGTCTTCGGCGTCGGCGGCCGAGCCGAGCATCTCGTAGGCGACGGTGAACAGCAGGTTGCGGTGGGCGACGAACGCCTGGGTGGCGGAGTCGACGTGGTCGGCACGATCGAGCGGCTCGGCTGGGTCCGCACTTCGTTCGCTCCGCTCGGTCATGCCCCGCTCCTGCCTGTTCGTTCTCAGCACTGCCACACGCACAAGACGTGGGTCCCCACCGCTTTGTAACAGCCGCAGCCATGTGGCCTATGTCACGTGGCTGCGGCTGTTACGGGGATCGGGGCGCCGGCGTCTCGTGGTCGTCAGGACGCAGCGCGGACGATCCGTACGGCGCTACGACGAGCTGAGAATGAGAAGGGAAGTCTTCCCCATGTCCACGCCCACGACGACCGGCCAGCGGTCGCGCATGCCCAACCCCCTCCCCTTCCTCCCTGAGATGGCGGAAGTCGGCGAAGGTCTGCACAGAGCCCTCCAGAACGGCGCGATTCCGCGGGCCACCATCCACCTGCTGCAACTTCGCGCCGGGCAGATCCTCGGCAGCACGTACTTCGCCATCAGGGAGACCGGCAACCTCCGCCGGTCGGGGGAATCGGAGGAGCGCATCACCGCTGTGGCCACCTGGCGGGACGCCACGTACTTCACCGACGCCGAACGGGTCGCGCTGGAGCTGGTGGAGGCGGTCCTCACCCCGAACCCGTCCGGGGAACGCGTCCCCGACGAGCTGTACGCCAGGGCGTCGGCGCACTACGACGACAGGGCGATGTGGTCGCTCATCATGGCGATCGCCCACATCGGCTTCTTCACCCCCGCCGCTCTCATCGCCAAGCCCATCCCCGGGATGCCCCCCGGCCAGAACTACAGCGCATAAGAAGGGCAGAACAAGATGAGCATCACCACGTTCGCGGTGGCGGGAGCGACCGGGCGGCTGGGACGTCACGTCGTCGACGTCCTGACCGAGCGGGGGCACCAGGTCGTGCCGATGTCCCGCGCCACCGGCGTGGACATCATCACCGGTGAGGGCCTCGCCGAGGCCCTCACCGGGGTCGAGGTCATCATCGACGTCGCCTCCTGGCACTCCTCCGACCAGGACGCCGCGACGGAGTTCTTCCGTACGTCGGCCCGCAATCTGCATGAGGCCGGCCGGAAGGCGGGGGTCGCCCGGATCGCCATGGCGTCCATCATCGGCGCCGACAAGGCCACCGCCGGTTTCCTGGCCGCCAAGAAGGTGCACGAGGAACTCCTCCTGTCCGGCCTGCTCCCCGTCCGCATCCTGCGGGCCGCGCAGTTCCACGAGTTCGTCGGCCAGCTCCTGGACTGGCAGCAGGGCGACGTCGCCTACCTCCCGGCCCTGCCCACCCAGCTCGTGGCCTGCCGCACCGTGGCCGAGGAGCTGGTCGAGCTGGCCACCGCCCCCGCCGCCCCAGGAACACCGATCCCCGAGATTGCCGGACCTCGAAAGGAGATCATGGCCGAGGCGGCCCAGTTCCTCGGCGCCCGCCGAGGCATCAAGGTCGTCGGCGTCGACGGGTCCGGCATACCCGATGCCGAGATCGCCGCCAACGGCGGGTTCCTGCCCAGCCCGCACGCCAAGCTCGCCGGACCCACCTTCCAGGAGTGGCTCGACACCCAGCCCTGAGCCGACCTTGCCCTTGTTCTCGGAACTCCACCACCCCGGGGCCCCGAGAACAAGGGCACCCCGAGCCTCACCCTCGGAATCTTCGGACGACATCCTCAGAAAGGGGGCTCACTCATGCCCGACACCACGACCGCATCGGTCCTCATCGACCTGCAGAACCTCGTCGTCGGCCTCCCCACCATCCCCTACACCGGCTGTGAGGTGGTGGCCTGTGCGGTCGAACCGGCTGACGCCTTTCACCACCACGGTGCTCCGGTTGTCCTGGTCCGGCTCACGGCCAGCGCGGACGGATCAGATGCTGCGCCAGGACGCACCGAGATCCCGCGCCCGTCCGGCCCTCTGCCCGCGCGTGACGCAGTTGAGCACCAGGCCGCGTGCTCTCGGCGTTGGCACCGAAATCGATCAACGTGGTCAGTGTCTTGAGGAAGCCCGACACGGTGGCAATCCGTGATGCCGGCAGCGCCCGCATCTCACCGTCGGCATCGACGTCGGGCGGCGGCACCATCTCGGTCCCCGGGGCGGCGCCGGTCTCACGCCGCGTTCGCGGACAGCCACAGGCGTCTTGACAATTATATTTGTCGGTGGGACGGTGAGGCCATGAACCGCCAATGGATCGGCCTGGCCGTGCTCGCCTCCGTCGCCCTGCTGCTGTCACTCGACGTCAGCGTCCTCTATCTCGCCCTGCCGCAGCTCAGCGCCGATCTCGGCGCCGACGCCGCCCAGCAGCTGTGGATCATGGACGTCTACTCGTTCATGCTCGCCGGGTTCCTCGTCACCATGGGGACCCTCGGCGACAGGATCGGCCGCCGCAAGCTCCTCATGATCGGCGCCGCGGCCTTCGGCGTCGCCTCCGTGCTGGCCGCCTACTCCACCAGCGCCGAGATGCTCATCCTCACCCGCGCCCTGCTCGGCATCGCGGGCGCCACCCTCATGCCCTCCACCATGGCGCTGCTGCGCACCATGTTCCCCGACCCCAAGCAGATGAGCGCCGCCATCGGGCTGTGGTTCTCCTGCTTCATGGCGGGTCTGGCGCTCGGCCCGCTGGTCGGCGGCCTGCTGCTGCAGCACTTCTGGTGGGGCTCGGCGTTCCTGCTCGGCGTGCCGTTCATGGCGCTGCTGCTGATCGCGGGCCCGCTGGTGCTGCCCGAGTACCGCGCCCCGCAGGCCGGGCGGCTCGACCTGACCAGCGTCGCGCTGTCGCTGGCCGCCATCCTGCCGCTCATCTGGGGCCTGAAGGAGGTGGCCAGGAACGGCTGGCACGCCGCGCCCGCGCTGGCCGTCGCGGCCGGGCTCGCCTTCGGCACCGGCTTCGTCCGCCGCCAGCGCCACCTGCCGCACCCGCTGCTGGACCTGCGCCTGTTCGGCAACCGCGTCTTCACCATCACCATGACGATCATGACGGTCGGCGGCGTGGTCATGGCGGGCACCACCCTGCTGTCGACCCTGTACCTGCAGCTGGTGGCCGGCCTGTCACCCCTGGAGGCGGGCCTGTGGCTGATCCCGCAGAACATCGCCATGATCGCCAGCATGTCGCTGGCGCCGCTGGTCGCCCGCAGGATCCGCCCCGCCTACGTCATCGCCACCGGACTGCTGCTCGGCACCGCGGGCTTCCTCCTGCACACCCAGGCCGACGCGGTCGGCGGCCTGCCTCTGGTCGTGGCGGGGCTGGTGCTGGCCTCCGCCGGCATCGCGATGCCGATGGGCGTCGGCAACGGCATGGTGATGTCGGCCGCCCCACAGGAGAAGGCGGGCTCGGCCGCGGCCGTCACCGAGACCGGCGGCGAGTTCGGCATCGCGCTCGGCCTGGCAGCCCTCGGCTCCCTGGCCACCGCCGTCTACCGCGGGCAACTACCCGACAGCTTCCCCGAGGCGGCCAGGGAGGGCATCGCCGCCGCCGCGAACCTGCTCGCCGAAGCGCCCGCCCGCTTCGCCGTCGCGGCCGAGGCCTTCACCACCGGCCTGAACGCCGCCGCGTGGGTGTGCGCGGCGCTGTTCGCGGCGCTGGCCGCAGTGGCGGTCCTCACGCTGCGCGGCGTACGGCTGGAGCAGCCCGCCTCCGAGCACTCCCTGCCCGAGCACACCCTGCCCGAGCACTCTGTGCCCGAGCAGGCCGCGGTGGAGCCGCCTCAGGCGTTCGAGCCGGCCGAGACCCTGCGCTCGAGCACCTGACCGGGCCACTCGCCGACCTTGAACTCCTCGGTACGGCGGAACCCACAGCTTTCGTAGTAACGCACCAACCGCCCGTCATCACCGGCGTAGCAGTCCACCCGCACCAGGTCCACACCCTGCTCGGCGGCCTCGGCCACCGCCTGATCCAGCAGCGCCCTGCCCACCGCGCGCCCGTGGAAGCGCTGGTCGATGACCAGCCCCTGGACGTACACCTCGGGCTCGGGCGCTGCGGCCACGTAGGCGACAGGTTCGCCGAGCGTCATGCACCCGGCCGGCCTGCCGTCGAGCTCGGCGATGCGCATCCCCTCACCCCCGGCCCATCCGTTCACCATCTCCACGCGCTTGGCACTGGCGGAGAAGGGCTCGCTGCCCCACTGCCCGGTCCGCCCCTGCGACACCAGCCACTCGATCGCACTGTCGAACATCGCCAGCACCGCCGCCACGTCGTCCGGCCCACCTTTGCGAATTTTCATCCCGGAATCCTACGACCGGCTGGTCGAGAAGCCGCCCCCGGATCCGACCTACCGGCGAAAGGGCACCTCGGACAGGGGAGCGCGGCGTTGCGCGGCCCCTCCACCGCCGACGAGCACGCCCTGGCCTTCGCGCCGCTGTGGCGCGCCACCCCCAAGGCGGAGGGCTCCGGCTGATCCTGCCACCCGCGCAGCGCCTGCGCCTGACCCTGGTGGAGACGCGCACCTTCGACGGGCGCACCGTCCTGCCGCGCTACCGGCGCCGAGCTCAACCGCCGATCCTGGCCAGCTTGTCGGGGTTGGTCACGGCGTAGACGCCGCACACCTGCCCGCCGTCCGCGCTCAGCTCCAGCACGATCACCGCGAACGGCGAGCCGCCCGACATCAGCAACGCCGACAGCTCCCCGTTGACCCGCACCAGCCGTACCCCGAGGTCGGGCACCGGCCGCCGCCTGGAGTCGCCGATGATCAGTTGCGCGACCCTGTCCCTGCCGTGGACGGGGCGCGCTCCGGCGGCCCTGGCCTTGCCGCCGCCGTCGGCCCAGAGCGTCACCTCCGGCGCCAGCACAGCCATGAGGGCGCCGAGGTCGCCGCCCGTCACCGCGGCGAGGAACCGTTCGGTGACCTGCCGCCTGAGAGCCGGATCGGGCCGGTGGCGGGGGCGGCGGGCCTGCACGTGCTCCCTGGCCCTGTGCGCCAGCTGCCTGATCGCCGAGGGGCTGCGCTCCAGGATCGGCGCGATCTCGGTGTGGGCGTAGCCGAACACCTCGTGCAGCACGAACACCGCCCGCTCCAGCGGCGTGAGCGTCTCCAGCACCACTATCAGCGCCATCGACACCGACTCGGCCCGCACGGCCGGATCGGACTCGCCCGCCTGGACGGGGGAGACCAGCGGCTCGGGCAGCCAGGGGCCGACGTAGTCCTCCTTGCGGCGGCTGATGCTCACCCTGCGGGCCAGCGCGGCGTTGACCGCCACCCGCACCAGGTAGGCGCGCGGGTTGGCGATCGGCTCGCCCTGACGGCTCCTCGGCGCCCAGGCGAGCCACGTCTCCTGCAGCACGTCCTCGGTGTCGGCGACCGTGCCCAGCAGGTTGTAGACGAGCGAGAACAGCAGCTCGCGATGGTCGAGGAAGATCTTCGTCGCGTCCAACGTCGGTCCCTTCGGGGCGGGTGTCACCTCATGAGAGCGACGCCCGGCCCGGAATGTGACATCAGCCGTCACGCCAGCAACCGCGGCCGACCGGATACGGCCGGCTCGGCGCGTGCTCGCGCAGGCCTCAGACCAGGGCGAGCTGGTCGGCCTGCGGCGGCCTGCCCGCCGGAGCGGGGGTGGGACCGCAGTGCATGCCGTAGGAGCGGGCCAGCTGCGCGATCTGCCCGGTGATGCGCTCCTCGTAACCCGGCGAAGGCATCCCCGCCTTGTCGTACAGCTCGGCGTAGCGCTCCACCAGCGCGGGATGGGCCTGCTCCAGCCACGACAGGTACCACTGCCGCGTGCCGTACGGCAGGCGCAGCACCACCGGCCGCACCCCCGAGGCCCCCGCCGAGGCGATGCGCCGCACGGTGGCGGCCAGCTGGTCGGCCGCGTCGCTCAGCAGCGGCAGCACCGGCGACATCAGCACCTGGCAGTCCACCCCCGCCTCGCACAACGCCGCCACCAACTCCAGACGCCGCTGCGCGGTCGGCGCGCCGGGCTCGACCGCCCGGCGGATCTTCTCGTCGACGAACGCGATCGACACCGCCACCCGCGCCCCGGCGGCGGCCAGGATCCCGGCATCGCGCAGCACCAGCGGGCTCTTGGTGTAGACGGTGAAGGCGACGCCCGCCTCCGCCAGCGCCGCGACCATGCCGGGCATCAGCCGGTAGGTGGCCTCGGCCTCCTGGTAGCAGTCGCCCGTCACGCCGATCGCGACCGGCTCGCCCCGCCAGCGGGCCAGCTCGGCCCGCAGCCGCACGGCGGCGTTGGCCTTGACCACGATCCTGGTGTCGAAGTCGCGCCCGGCGTCCAGGCCGAGCGAACGGTGCGCGCGCCTGGCCCCGCAGCCGCGGCAGGCGTGCGCGCACCCCCGGTAGGGGCTGACCGCCCACCGTTCGGTGACCCCCGAGGTCGGAGGCACCTTTTCGATCATCGTTCGGGCCTGCGTCTCGTAGAACCCGCCGCGCACGACGGCACGCCGCTCTATCGCGGGGCGCTCGTCTGCGACGTCCACGAGCGGAAGCGCGTCCCAAGCCACAGACCCATAGAACACGCATTCGACACCCGTTTCAAGCAGAACGGCACAAGGACACGGGCGGGCCTTCGGCGCCTGCCGCTCGTCTCAAGGCCGCCCCCTGGTCGTCGCGGCAGGCCAATCACTAAACTGGTACGGTCGTCCCAATTCATGGAAGGTTCGCTCATGGCCTGGCTGCTGCTCTTCGGCGCGATCGCGACAGAGGTCGTGGCGACCTCCGCACTCAAACTCAGCAACGGCTTCAGCCACCTCGGCTGGAGCGTCGTCGTGGCGGCCGGCTACATCGCCTCCTTCGTCCTGCTGGCCCAGGTGCTGAAGATGCACATGGACGTCGGCACCGCCTACGCCGTCTGGTCCGGTGTGGGCACCGCGGCCATCGCGCTCATCGGCGCCCTGTTCCTCGGCGAGAGCCTGACCTTGGTCAAGGTCGCCGGGATCCTGCTCATCATCGGCGGGGTGGTCGTGCTCAACCTGGCCGGTGGCCATTGACCGGCCGGGCGGGACGGCCGGTCGTACCGGATGAGGAACCGGAACGGCCGGAGCCGGGCCAGCCGCAGCAGACCCGCGCCCGCAGGCGCAGGGCGGCGCTGCTGGCGGCGGCCGTCGAGCTGCTCACCGAGGGAGGGTTCGCCGCGGTCACCCACCGCGCGGTCGCCCAGCGCGCGGCCCTGCCGCTGGCGGCCACCACCTACTACTTCACCTCCCGCGACCAGCTGCTGGCCGAGGCGTTCGGCCTGCTCGTCGACTCCGAGCTGGCCACCACCCGCCAATGGGTGAGCACTCACGGGCTGCGCGCCGTCCTGGAGGAGGTGGTCGAAGCCGACCGCATGCGGCAGCTGGCCCTGTGGGAGCTGTACGTGCACGCCGGTCGCGACCCCGTGCTGCAGCAGATCGCCCGCCGCTGGACCGACGGCTGCGTCGCCGTCATCGCCGAGGCCCTCGAACTGCCCGCATCCGAGACCCGGGTGCGGCTGCTCTACACGACCGTCTCGGCGCTGTGGCTGGAGCACGTGGTCGAGCAGCGGCCCGCCGACGACGCCCGCGTCCTGCTCGACCTCGCGCTGCGGGCCGTCACCTAGACCCGCCGCCCGTCAGCGGCACGCCGGGCCGTCCACGGCGTGATCTTCCGCCCCCGCGGCTTCGCCCCGCCCGCGGGCGCCTCGATCGCGGCACCCGCGAACCCGCGGGCACGCCCTCGCTGCCGCTGACGCGGATCCGCGTCCTACCTCTCAACCTCGCGCACGTGACGCATGCCGGTGGCACGAGGTTGAGAGCTGGATGCTAGGGCGTCAGGGGCAACCCGCGCCGCTGGCGGGATTGGTGCAGGAGTCGATGCCGAGTCCACCGTTGTTGACGTTGATGCCGGCACCACCGTCGAGCGTGTCGTCGCCGGGGCCGCCGCTCAGGAAGTCGTTGCCCGCACCGCCGCTGAGATTGTCGTCGCCGGGGCCGCCGCTCAGGAAGTCGTTGCCGGCGCCGCCGTCGAGGGTGTCGTTGCCGGTGCCGCCGTCCAGGGCGTCGTCACCCAGGCCCCCGAGCAGAGTGTCGTTGCCGCCTCCGCCGCTCAGGATGTCGTTGCCGCCCAGGCCGCAGATGACGTCGTTACCGGAGGTGCCGACCAGCAGGTTGTTCCCGGCTGTCCCGGTGATCGTGCAGACGACCGGCGGTGCGACGCCCCAGTCGGGCTCGCGGTCGTCGGCGGGGTTGTCGGTGAGGTTGACCGGCCCGCTGCCGTCGGCGTTCATCGAGTAGATCTCCCCGTTGCCGTCCCTGTTGCTGAAGAAGGCGATCTTGGTCCCGTCCGGTGACCACGCCGGCATGCTCTCGCCCGCGGGGTTGTCGGTGAGGTTGACCGGCCCGCTGCCGTCGGCGTTCATCACGAAGATCTCCCCGTTGCCGTCCCGGTCGCTACGGAAGGCGATCTTCGTGCCGTCCGGGGACCACGCCGGCTCGAAGTCGATCGCGGCGTTGTTGGTCAGGCGCGTCTGCGCGCTGCCATCGGCGTTCATCACGTACACCTCCAGGTTGCCGTCCCTGCTACTCGTGAAGGCGATCTTCGTGCCGTCCGGCGACCATGACGGGTCGAAGTCGCTCGCGGCGTTGGCGGAGAGGTTGGTCTGCGCGCTGCCGTCGGCGTTCATCGCATACACCTCGAGGTTGCCGTCCCGGTCGCTACGGAAGGCGATCTTCGTGCCGTCCGGGGACCACGCCGGATTGAACTCGCTCGCGGCGTTGTTGGTCAGGCGCGTCTGCATGCTGCCGTCGGCGTTCATCGCGTAGATCTCCGCGTTGCCGTCCCGATTGGAGGAGAAGGCCACCCTGGCCGCGTTCGGGGACCACACCGGGTCGACGTCGCCGGCGGGGTTGTCGGTGAGGTTGGTCTGCGCGCTGCCGTCGGCGTTCATCGTGTAGATCTCCGCGTTGCCGTCCCGGTCACTGGCAAAGGCGATCTTCCCGTTGACGCCCGGGACCACCGCCCCGGCCGGCACCGCCGACATCCCGACGGCCGTCACAGCCGTGACCACAGCCGTGACCACAGCCGTGAGCACGGCTGTCACCGCCCGGCCTGCGATCGTCCCGGCTCCGCCTCGCGTTTTGCGTGCGCCTGCCGTCCGCCCGACGACGGCCGTCCCCGCCTGAGCAACGTCCTTGCTGTACATGGCCTCCCCTTACGTGCTTCGTTTCGCGCATCCGTGTGTCCGGTTCGCAGAACATGTGCCGGGGGTGATCCACAAGACTGTCGCCCAAGCTCACGGGAGTGATGTGGGGGGGTGTGGTGACCAGCGTAAGTGGTGGAACCAGTGAGCATGCAGGTAGCTGAGAGGTTCTTTGCGAGTGCTGTGAGCTGGCACGATGCAGGTTCGGCAGAGTGGTTGATCTTCATACTCCCGGGTGGTGGAGAACGGGGCGTGCGCGGCGGTATCGAAGGCGCCGGTACCGACGGACCGGTCGTCAGCCCCCACCCGGCCGTTCTCCCGCCGGCACCTGCTCGGCCCGCCTACCGCCCGGCTCCGCGCCCGTTCGCGGCGCCCGGTCCGCGCCGGTAGCCGGGACCAGGAGGGTCACGGCAAGGACGAGCAGCCCGCAGCCGGCGACCAGGAGCCAGCCGGGACGCAGTGCCTGGGCGAGGTGCGCGGGTGGCGTGTGGGCGAGGAGGCTGCCTGCGATGGCGATGCCGAAGGCTGAGCCGAGCTGGCGGGCGGTGGAGGTGATCCCGCCGGCGACGCCGGCACGGGCGGGGGGCAGGCCGCTGACCGCGGTGTTGGTGATCGGCGCGTTCGCGAACCCGAACCCGATGCCGACGAGCAGGTAGGCCGCCGACAGCAGCCGGACGTCGGTGTGGTCGCCGACGATCACGAGGCAGAGGCCGCCCGCGGTGAGGAAGCCTCCGGCGAGCCCCAGCGGCGGGCGCGGGCCGTAACGCCCGACGAGCACCCCGGAAAGCGGCGCGCACACGGTCGCGGCGATCGCCATCGGGAGCGTGACCACCCCCACGTCCATCGGGCTCATGCCTCTGGCGTGCTGGAGGTAGAGGGTGTTGAGCAGGAGGGTCGCGTTGAGGGCGATGAACACCACGGCCGCGCCCACGACGGCGGCGGCGAACGGCGGCCGGCCGAACAGCCGAGGATCCACCAGCGGCTCGGCCCGTCGCGACTCCACCAGCCCGAAGGCGGCCGTGGCGGCGACGATGACGACGTAGCCGGCGACCATCACGGGCGAGTCCCACCCGATGTGCGCTCCCTCGATCAGTACGGCGACCGAGCAGCCGACCATCACGGTCAGCAGCAGCTGCCCCGGGCCGTCGAGCCGACGCGGTCGCTGTGCGCGCGACTCCGGGACGAAGAGCGCGGTCAGTGCCAGCGCCACGGCGACGACCGGCACGTTGATCCAGAAGATCGACCGCCAGCCGGCCCCCGAGACCAGAGCGCCGCCCACGAGCGGCCCGGCGGCCATGCTGACGCCGAAGACGGCCGCCCAGACGCCGATCGCGCGCGCCCGTTCCTTCGGCTCAGTGATCACGTTGACGACGATCGCGAGCGCCACCGGGCTGAGCATCGAGGCGCCGACCCCTTGCGCCACGCGCGCCGCGACCAGCACGCCGACGTTCGGCGCGAGCGCGCACGCCACGGACGCGGCGCCGAAGACGACCAGCCCGAGCCGGAACACGCGTCGCCGTCCGATGCGGTCGGCCAGCGCACCGGAGGAGATCAGCAGGCTGGCCAGCACGAGCGTGTACGCGTCGACCGTCCACTCCAGACCGCGGGTGCCCACCCGCAGGCCGGCGCCTATCGATGGCAGACCGACGTTCACGATCGTCGTGTCCAGTCCGACCAGGAACAGGCTCAGACAGCAGATCGCCAGCACCGTCCGACGTCTGCGCGCGGAGGGTTCGGAATCCATGGTTGCTCCTTCGTGGTGCTTGGCGGGCGCTCGTGGGATCGAGGCCCGCAGGAGCAATGTCGGGGCGCAGGCCGCCCAACGGGTAGGGATTTTGCGGAAACTGCAAAGAACCCGTCCGGCAGGCCACACTGGTAGGCGTGGATGTCGAACTGGAGCAGGTCCTCGCCGCCATCGGACCCCGGCTGCGCTCACTGCGCCGCGACCGCGGCATGACCCTCGAAGCGCTGTCGGCGGAAACCGGCATCTCGGTCAGCGGCCTGTCCCGGATCGAGTCCGGCAAGAGACGCCCGACCCTCGAGCTGCTCATACCGCTCGCGCGAGCACACCGCGTCGCGCTCGATCAGCTCATCGCCGCCCCGGCGACCGGCGACCCACGAGTTCACCTGACCCCACTGCGGCGACGCAAAGGGAGCGTCCTTGTGCCTCTGACGCAATACCCGGGCCGCCTCCAGGTCTTCAAGCAGGTGATCGCGCCCTGCCCTCGCAGGCTCGTCACCCACGCCGGCTACGAGTGGCTCTTCGTCCTCGCAGGGGAACTGCTGCTCGTTGTCGGGGAGCGCGAGCTCACGCTCCGTCCCGGCGAGGTGGCCGAGTTCGACACGGCCGAGCCGCACTGGTTCGGCCCCGGCGGCGACCACCCCGTCGAGATCCTCCACATCTTCGGCAAGCACGGTGACAAGGCCCGGGTGCGCGCACGCCCGGCCGCCCCGCCCGGCCACCCGGCCGACTGAGCACGCCCCTGCCAGCCGGGACGGGCGACCACGCCTGTCCGCAGGTCAGCGAGGGCAGGCACCCAGAGCACGGGCCAAGGAATCCAGCGCCGCCGCCGTGGCCTCGTCGGCCGCCAGGTACACCACCAGGCGCTGCTCGTCGCTGTCCGCCAGCTCCATGCTCTCGTAGGCCAGCGCCAGCTCCCCCGCCTCGGGGTGCGACCACCGCTCGACGCCCGTGCGTGACGGCAGCGCCGCCGACGCCTCGAACCTGCCGCGGAACCGGGCGCCCGCCACAGCGGTCAACTCGTCGGCCAGGCGTCGCGCGTGGACGTCACCGAGGGAGGCCGCGGCCCGCACCTCGGCGGCGCGCTCGTCGGCCACCCGCTCCCATTCGGGGAAGGCCGACAGCGCGCGGGCATCAGTGAAGACGAAACGGGACAGAACGGGAGCAGAGCCCTCCAGCAACCCCACAGGGCCCGCGAGCCGCTCGAACCCTGCCGTCCAGGCCAGCAGCTCCCCGACCCGGTCGACCACCACCGCCGGCGCCGGCTCCAGCCGGTCGAGCAGCGCCCGCACGGTCGGACGCACCTCGCGCACGGGCCGCCCGCCCTCCTGGCAGACACCACCGCTGCTCGCCTTGACCAGCCGGTGCAGGTGAACCCGCTCCTCGCCGGACAGGCGCAGCGCGTCGCCGAGCGCGGCCAAGATCTCGGGAGAAGGACGGCGGTCACGCCCCTGCTCCAGCCGGGTGAGGTACTCCACGCTGACCCCCGCCAGCGTGGCCAACTCGGCGCGCCGCAGCCCGGGCGTACGGCGGCGCGGCCCGTCGGGGAGCCCCACGGCGACGGGCGTGATGCTCTCGCGCCTGGCACGCAGGAACGCGCCCAGTTCGTTGTCTCCCACGCTCGGAGTCTAGTTCGCACGCCGTGAGCCTGGCCCCCGCAGGGCCAGCCTCACGGCGGCCTTCCTCCACCGGCCCCCAGCCGGGCAGGCTCGGATCCATGAGCGCATTCACCGACGACGAAGTGGCGTACCTGACCAGCCAGCCGCTGGGCCGCCTGGCCACGGTCGGCCCGGACGGCAGGCCTTCGGTCAGGCCGGTGGGGGTCATCTACGACCCCGCCTCCGGCGGCCTCGTGATCGGCGGGGTCGCCGGTTCGGACATGGCGGGCAGCAAGAAGTTCCGCGACGCGCGAAGCCACCCCGACGTGGCGTTCGTCGTCGACGACCTGGCGGCCGTCGACCCGTGGACGCCGCGCGGCATCGAGATCCGCGGCCACGCCGAGACGCACACCGAAGGCGGCGAGCAGGTGGGGGAGCGCCTGGACGCGCCGTTCCCCTTCGAGCCTGCCTGGATCCTGATCCGCCCGCGCCGCATCCTGACGTGGGGGATCGGCACAGGCGCCTTCGAACTGACCGCCCGCGCGGTCGCCTGACAACGGCAAGAGAGGAACCCCCAACGTGCGTTACCACCTGCTGGGCAGAACCGGCCTGCGCGTCTCGGAGCTCTTCTTCGGAGCGATGACCTTCTACGAACGCGGCGGGGCCGTGCCGGAGCACCGCGCCATGCTGGAGGCCTACGCCGACGCCGGAGGCAACGTCATCGACACCGCCTCCGCCTACGGCCAGAGCGAGGACATCGTCGGCGAACTCCTCACCGGACGACGCGACCGCTTCGTCCTCGCCACCAAGTACACGCTCTCACGCGACCAGGGCGACCCGAACGCCGCGGGCAACCACCGCAAGAACCTCGTCCTGTCCCTGGAGCGGAGCCTGCGCCGGCTGCGCACCGACTACATCGACCTCTACTGGGTGCACATCTGGGACCGCCACACCCCCGTCGAGGAGACGATGCGGGCACTCGACGACGCCGTACGCGCGGGCAAGATCCTCTACGTGGGCATCTCCGACGCCCCGGCGTGGCTGGTCAGCCGGGCCAACACCCTGGCGGAGTGGCGAGGCTGGACACCGTTCGCGGGCTTGCAGGTGCCGTACAACCTGCTCAGAAGGGACGTCGAGCGCGAGCTGCTGCCGATGGCCGAGGCGTACGGCATGAGCGTGGCCGCCTGGGGGCCGCTGGCCGGAGGCGTCCTGTCGGGCAAGTTCACCTCCACCGGCCACAACGCCCCGCCCGGCGGCACCCGCGTCGACCCCGGCACGCTGACCCCGCGCGACCACGACGTGGCGCGCGCCGTCCAGGAGGTAGCCCTCGATCTCGGCGCGACCCCCGCGCAGGTAGCGATCGCCTGGACCCGCGCCAGGTCCGCCGCCGTGCATCCGATCGTCGGCGCCAGAGACCTCAAGCAGCTCACCGACAACCTCGGCGCGGTCGACGTGGTCCTGCCCGAGGAGGCGGTCCGCCGGCTGGAGTCGGCGTCGACGTTCGAACTCGGCTTTCCCGGCGACTTCATCGCCGAGTGCGAGGCCGACCCCTGGGCGTTCGGGACGGGAACCGTCTCCTGAGGCGGACTCCTCAGCCGATCAACCGGCGTCGACGTCGCCCTTCACGCGCAGCCGCTCTCCCGGCAGCCGGCCACGGCGCCCTGGACGTGCACAGTCGGGTCGCCTCCTCCAGTCCTGAGGGCGCGAAGCGTGTGAACGGGTAAGGGGATGCGCGCAGCCGCCAGTCTCGGTTCCCGGGTGACGATCAGGGCGCCTCGGATCTGCTCGCAGATCATCTAGAACGTGGCTTCAGCAGACCACACCGCTCGATATCGTCCACCAGGTGTCCGGGCCCACCGCAGTGCGGCTGGAGGCGGCCCGGTTCGCCGCTACCGGCACCGCTGGGACGGCCATAGCGCACGGCAACGGCAGCGGCTACACCACCCTCGCCTACGAACAGATCATGCAGTGGGCGGGGCTCTGACCGCTTCGGGCATCGTCAGCGACAGCGAGGCCGTACCCTGCGGCCCTATCTGCAGGTGAGAGATCCGGGAGCACCTCGGCCTCCCTGCGCGCGACGGGCCCGCGGATCGAGCGGGCGACCCGCATCACCGACGCAAGCGGCAGGGTGACCTTCACCTGGTCAGGCGGCTTCACAGGCCCGCCAGTGGTGGCGGTCGGCCTCGAGGCGAGCGCCGGCTTCCGCTCCCATCGCATCGCTGCCAACTCCGCGACGTCCACCACGGTTCACGTCCTGGCCGCCTCGGGGGTGACGCTTCCTGGCACAGGCGTTCTGGCGGCCGGCCAGGACGCCGCCGGCGTCACCGTGCATGCGGTGGCAGTCGGCGCCTGATCGTTCATCGTGGCGGCGCGGCTCCTCCGCTCCCTTCAGGACCCGGAAGAGCCGCTCCCCACTGTGCGTGCGAATCCGCTAGTAGTAGTAGACCAGCCGCCACTTCTGGCTGGCGCTGTTGTAGTTGTCCCACAGCTGCATCGGGGTGCCGTTGCTGCCGATGTTCTGCCACACCGGATCGAGCACCCGGCCTCCTGCTGCCGAGATGGCGCCTGTCGGGTTGCCGTTCGGTCCGACGTACCAGAGCTGGTTGAGGTTGTTGAACTGGTGGTAGCAATCCCAGGCGACGACCCATGTGCCGTTACCGCCGTTCCACACGGCATCCACGCACTTACCGTCCCAGGCGTTGACCAGCAGGAACCGGTCGTAGCGCGGGTCCTTGCGCAGATACCACTGCTGGTTCCACTGGCCACGGCCGTAGCAGTCCCACAGCTGCAGACGCGTGCCGTTGGGGGCGGGCTGGCCGCCTGGTTGCGCGGGAGAGTCCAGACATCGGTCGTTGTAGACGTTCCGGATCTGGAAGGGGCCGACGCTGCCGGGAGGCGGAGCGACCGGGCCGGCCGAGCGGACGGAGGCCTGTGCAGGAACGGGAACAGCCACACAGGACAGCAAGAGCACCATCAGGAGAGCGCGCTTCAAGGGGTTTGCCTCCTCTCATCGGGGGGTTTCCTGACGAGCATCGGCCTGGCCACGCTCGCCCGCATGAGTAAGGCCTACTCAGACGAACCGACTCTCCTCCGCCATCGGGCAACAAATCATGCCTTGTGGACATGCCGCGCGGGCCAGGCTCCCAGACGGTCCTGGACCGGGAGGGCAACATCGGCGAACTGCCTTGACATGGGCCTTGACAGCAGGTTACTGGCGGGTAACCATCAGGTTCCCGCCACGTGACAGCGTGGTCATCCCCCAGAGGACGGTGCCATGAGAGTGTCCGTGCTCCTCTCGCTGCTCATCCCGCTCATCCTCCTCCCCACGCCCGCCAAGGCCGCCTCGGTGACCGCAGGAGACGTCATCTCCGCGCAACCGACCACGGTCTACCTGCTGCCGGGCAAGCTGCTCGAAGTGCCTGTCAACGCCTGGCACCTGCTCTACCGCTCCACCTCGGCGACCGGCTCACTGAACGCCGTCTCCGGGACCCTGCTCGTGCCCAAGGCGAGCTACCCCTTAGGCAGGCGGCCCATCATCGGGTACGCCGTGGGCACCCACGGGCTCGGCGACCAGTGCGCCCCGTCCGTCAGCATGAGGGAGGGCCGCGAGGCCGAGCTCGCGCTCGTCAGCCTCTTCCTGCTCAAGGGCTTCGCGGTGGCCATCACCGACTACGAAGGCCTCGGGACGCCGAGCCAGCACACCTACATGGCCGGCATCTCGCAGGGGCAGGCGGTACTCGACTCCGTCAGAGCCGCCACCAGGCTGCCCGCGTCGGGACTGTCGCCCAGCGCGCCGATCGGCATCATGGGCTACTCCCAGGGCGGCGCCTCCGCCGCGTGGGCGGCACAACTTCAGCCGACGTATGCGCCCGAGCTGCGGCTGCGCGGCGTCGCCGCCGGCGGGGTACCCGCCGACCTCAAGGCGGTGGCCGAGCACCTCGACGGCACCGCGAACTTCGGCCTGGGCGCGGCGGCCGGCGTCGGCTTAGACGCGGCCTACGACGAGCTCGACCTGTTCAACGACCTCAACGACCGCGGCAAGGCGCTGATGGCCGACGCCGCCGACGACTGCGTGGGCGACCTCGGCAAGCTCGCCGGGCTGAGCTTCGCCGACCTGTCGCCGATCGACCTGCTCAACCAGCCCAAGTGGGTGGCGCGGCTGACCGAGAACCGGCTCGGCGCGCGTTTGCCGCAGGTGCCCATGTTCCTGTACCACGCGCGGGGGGACGAGACGATCCCGCACGCCGTGGGCGCCACGCTTCGCTCCGAGTACTGCGCCGGCGGCGTGAACACCCGCTGGGCCTCCCTGTCAGCCGGCAGTCACGTGCTGGGGGCGGTGGAGGGTGGGCCGCTGGCCATCGAATGGCTGGCGCTCCGCATCTACGGCCTCCCGGCGTTCGGCAACTGCTGACATCTCCGACGGCGGCGGGCGCTCTTCCCTCTCCGCGCCTGCCGCCTCACCCACCGGCCTTACCCCTCCGGGCTGAACCTTGGACGATGGCTGCTATGCGTGGATCGAGCAGAGCCCCATGCTTGCCCCGCAAGCCAGGTTTGCTGCTGGGGCCTGGCGAAGAACCGTGCACAGAGCCGGTGCTGCCGCGGGCGGCGTACGGACCGGGGGGGTACCAGCTCGACCCGGACGGCGGGGCGGTGTGGGTCGGGTCGACGCCGTGGCTCTCATGGTGAAAGCCGAACGCCTCAGAATCTTAGTTCTGGGGCGCTTTGTTTATCGGCGACCAATCGCGGTAGCCGAGCGTCTTCGGATCGGGCTGCTGCCGGCCGGTCCGAGGAATGTCACCCCCACATGGTCGCGTGAGAATCGGGGGGTCGAGGACTGCCACGACCTGGCCCGCCGCTCACTTCCTGAAATAGGCGCGCGCCGACGGCAGCACGAGCAGGACGATGACGACCAGCGAGACGACAGGCGTGACGATCAGGCGTGCGTCGGACACCGCGAGCAACCAGGCGGGGTAGACGCGATCGCTCACGTCGAGGATCGCCTGCGCGTCCACGCCTTCGCCCAGGATGGACTGCAGGTACTGCGTCTGCGACATCTGGCTGGTGAGGATGAAGACGTCCAGGGCCAGGAAGAGCGGCTGGAAGATCAGGGTCAGGATCCGGCCCGCACGTCTGCCTGCCAGGTTCAGCCAGGCCAGGGTCACGGCGATCAAGGCGGTGGTGCCGGGCAGCACCAGCGCGTAGCCGCCCTCGTCGAAGTGGAGGTTGTTCTCGGCCAGCAGGGAGGGGGACAGGCCCTGCCTGACGAGTTCGGCCTCGGCCGCGGCCTGGACGTCGGCGCCGTAGACGAGACCGGCGACGGGGGCGATCAGGAAAGCCAGGGCGAACAGCAACTGCAGGACGCCCGCGACGGTGACGGTGACGGTGCGGGGGCGGGGCCGGATGTCGGTGAAGTTCATGCCGGAGACCCTCTCGTCCGCCGCGGACACGGCGCTGTCGCGGCGCTGTCACGGCGCCGGCGGCCACGACAGCGACCGAGCACGGGCGCCCTCTGCGCGGCCGTTCGACCCGATCCCCGTACGGCCGGCGCACGCGCGTTCGTCCGCGCACCTCCGCCCGCGCACCTCCGCCCGCGCACCTCCGCCCGGCACAATCGGTCATGTGCGGACCGCGATGTGGGGGCCACTGGAGATCCGGGCCGGCCGATCGCACGGTCGCGGGCCAGTGGCCGCCGTTCTACGGCACGTAGGTACCGCTTCTGCTGGCGTGCGTCCAGGGCGCGGGGCGCGAGCTTGGGGGCGTCATCGCGACGCACCACGGCGGGGCCGAGCCCGAGCTGGGCGAAGAAGTGGTCCAGCGCGGTCAGATGGGCGTTCACGGTGTTCGACGCCCGGCCGAGGACGGACTTCATGTGGGTCTTGTAGTCGCGGACGGCGAAGTCACGGTCGTGGCTGTCGGTGAGCGGGTCGCCGTCCAGGCCGCTGGCGTCCAGCCAGGCGAGGAAGGTCCGGACGCGGGAGTCGTAGGCGCGTCGGGTGTCGCCGTCCAGCGGGGCCCGTTCGAGGGCCGTGGCGTAGGCGGCCTGGACCGTGGTGAACGTCTCCGGTACCGCTTGGTGCTGCCGCCCCACTGCCAGCCAGCAAGTCGCATTACTCCGGAACAAGAACCGGGCACCCACGCATACGCCGTGCTTCTGCTCAGCAGAGCAAGGCCACGCCACACCGCAACTTCGCGATCAGGCCAGGCGATATCGTCGTCATGTGATCTTTGAGGGCGTCGACGACATCCGGTGGGGCGAGCTCACCTACGCTTACTGGGGCCGCTGCGATGTTCCCGCCCTCCTGCGGTCCCTCCTCACCCGCGATGAGGCGTTCGAGGCAGCCGACGAGCTCCTCAACGAGCTTCACCACCAGGGCGGTTTCGTCTGCACAGCCGCGCCGGCGATTCTGCCGTTCCTCGTGGAGGTCGCCGGGTCGCCTCGCGTCCCGTGCCGCCCGGAGGTGCTGGAGATCATCGCACGCCTCGCGGGGACGGCTGCGGTGGCCGCCGCCCGCTTCGTGGCCGCCGACTGGCCTCGGGCCTGGGCACGGGCGCGCCCAGGCTTGCTCGCCCTGCTCGGTGATCAGGACCCTGCCGTCCGGACGGGCGCGATCTGGGCTCTTGGCAATGACACCCAAGACCCTGACGAGGTTGCCCAGGCGCTCGTCTCTGGGTGGCCCGACCCCGATGCCTCCGTCCGAACCGACGCGCTGCTCGCCCTCGGCAGTCTCGTAAAGCGTCTTTCGGCGGCCGTCCTGCCCGAAGTCCTCATATTCCTCCGCGACCAGGAAAACGGCGCCGACGCGCACCACGGGACATACGCAACCCTTGCTCTGGCCAGGGCGCTCCCTGGCCGCCCGGTCCCCACCGCCCAGATCATCGCCGGACTCATCGCTGAACCCGTCCCGCTTCCACACAGCAACCTCGCCTCGCGGGACCCCGACCACACGACCGCAAACGTGCTGCGCAACCTCGACCGGCGCAGCACCGAATCGGTCTGTGTCGCCCTGCTCGCCCGCCCCGAACAGCGCCTGCGCGTCGCGGCCGTCAGCGCCGCATGCGAAGCGCTCGTCCACACGCGCGCGCCCGGCCTGCTCGCCGCGCTGCGGGGTTGCGTGGATACCTTGGAAGATCCGGCTCCCGCCCTGGGAGTCCTCGCCGCGCACGCCCGTCGCGAGGCCGCTCACGACGCCGACCTCATGGCCGCCCACCTGGACGGGCCCACGGCGAACATCGCCATATGGGGTCTGGCCTGGTCTGGCGACGACCGTGCTGTCCCCGGACTCCTCGGCCAGCTCGCCCAACGGAAGACCGCCTTCACGCTCCACGGACAGCGCGCCGGGAAGCTCAGCTTCTGGCCAGGCGCGCCCTCGCTCGCTGAGCTGCTGACGCCCTGCGCGCCCTGGGTGGGCTCCTTGATCCCCGCGGTCTCCCTGCATCTGCGGCCGGACTCCGCCGACGACCTCCGGCGGTCCCTGCTGGAGATCCTCGCGGCGTGGGCCGCTACGCGGGCCGACGGGGTCGCGCGGGTCGTCCCCGAGCTGACCGCGCTCCTCGACCGCGACGAGTGGGGCCGGTCCGCCGGAGTAGTCGGCGCGATCGGCCCCCAAGCAGCGCAAGCCGCCCCCAAACTGGAACGGCTACTCGGTACGGGCGAGCGGCGGGCGCTCATCGAGATCGCATGGGCGCACTTCCAGGTAACCGGAGATCCCGAGCCCGCCCTGCGGATCCTCGGCCCCCGCCTCGGCGAGGACCACCACGTCTCCCGCCGCCTCGGCGACCTCGGCTCCCACGCCACTGCCCACGTTCCGACGCTGCGCCTCCTGGCCAAGGCCCGCGACCGCTGGACGGCCCACGAGGCCGCCCACGCCCTCATCAAGATCACCGGCGATCCGGGCGAGGGCGCCCACATCCTGATTCGCCCCATCGCCGAACTACTCGAAGGCCGCCCGCTCCCCGTCGCGTCGGCCGCTGCCCGAGCCCTCGCAGGCATCGACGGTCTACCAGAAGGCCATCTCGCCATCATGAGGGACGTCCTGGCCGACGACCGCCGCCACAGCTACTGGGGCGGCGTCGCCGCGATCAGCGAGGACCTGGAGCTGAGAGCCCTGCTCGCAGAGCGGATTTCACGCACCTGAACCGCCTGGCGATTCATATCGCCGGAAGATCAGACAGTTCCAGGCGTCGGTCGGTACGCAGCTGTATCTCCCCGTACGGCGTCATGTTCGTGTGGAACAGCGGGGTGAGACCGCGCCGGTTGACGTCGGTGAGGACGTCCGCCCACTCTGGCAGCGCCAGGGTGTCCTGAATCATCAGGGCGTTGATCATCCCGAGGCAGGACTGGAGGATGTGCAGGCACAGCATCCCGAGCTCTTGCACGAGTCTTACCGACACCCCGCTTCCCTCCTAGTGCCCCGCCATCGGTGACCACGGCCACGCCACCAGCCCCCGGTGTCAGGTCACAGGGCGCGCGGGATGAGCACGGGGCATGCGCCGTGGATGTCAGGATCTCGGTGGTACGAAACGAGCGCGCAAGGCCCCCAGAACTCCCGGAGTACCCTCGCGCCGCAGACCGGACCACCCCTTCTCGGCTCGCAGCCCGGACCACCGCTCCCCGCAGGCCTCGGGGGAGCGACACGTCCGGGACGTGGAAGCCTTCGTCGTCCGGGCCGGCGCTCGCAGGGGGAGTAGCCCACATCCGTCCCGAACCGCGCCACCCGGACATTGTCAACGCCGTCGCACCGAGCCCCTCAACCGAGCCACTCGGTCGAGCTCGCCACACCCCTGGCACGGCCGCCCACCTCCAGCTCGCGGTTGGCCCGGCCGGCCATGTCGACGGAGCGGGTGAACACCCCGGCCCGCTCACCAGAACCCTTGGAGAACTCGCCACACCCCTGAGACCCCGCCACCGAGACCCGCCGCCGAACTCACGCCCGCGCAGCCCCCACCCAGCGGCCGGCACCCCGACCCGCCCCGCTAACGCGACAACGCGGCCCACTCAGAGCCGAGCATCGCGTACACGACCTCATCGCTCCACTCACCCTTGACGAACTCGTTCTCCACCAGGTGAGCCTCACGGCGCATCCCCAGCTTCTCCAGCACCCGAGCCGAAGCCGTGTTCCGGCCGTCCAGCCGCCCCACGATGCGATGCAGCCCCAACTCCTCGAACCCCAGCCGCAGCATCTCCCTGCCGGCCTCCGCCGCATACCCCTTGCCGAAGAAGTCAGGATGCAACACGTAACCGATCTCACCCTGCTCATGCTGACGACTGGTCCAGTTCAGCAGCACCTGCCCGATCACCCGCCCCGACTCCCGCAACGTCACAGCCAGATCGAGCACATCGCCCTCCCCCTGCAATGCCACCCGCGCCACCCGCTTGTCCAGCATCTGACGCGACCCCTCAAGATCACGCGGCTCCCAGTACAGGAACCGGGCCACCTCAGGCAAACACTCCCACGCATGAATGGCCTGCAGATCATCGAAGGTGAACGGACGCAACGACAGCCGATCGGTCACGACCGGAAAGGAAGGCTTGAGCATCCCCGCAGTGTAGGAACCCCCACCCCACGAAAGCGACGCATTTTCCCGCCTGCCTAAGCTGACCGGCATGCACCTCGACGCCGCCCGCAAACTCTGGCAACCCACCCCGGGCTGGCTCAACACCGCCAGCTACGGCCTGCCACCCACCCCCGCCTACGACCAGCTCCACACCGCACTCACCCAATGGCGCCACGGCAGCACCGACTGGCAACCCTGGGACGACCAGGTCACCCGCTCACGCGCCGCCTTCGCCACCCTCATCGGCGCACCCACCGAAGACATCACCGTCAGCTCCACCGCCTCCCAGATCATCTCCCAGATCGCCACCGCCCTCCCGCCAGACGCCCGCATCCTGATACCCGACATCGAATTCACCAGCAACGTCTACCCGTGGGCCGTAGCCGCCCACGTCGACACCGCCCCACCCGACCGGCTGGCCGACGCCATCACCCCCCGCACCACCGCCGTCGCCTTCAGCCTCGTCCAGTCCGCCACCGGACAACTCGCCCCCCTCGACGACATCATCCAAGCCGCCCACGCCCACGACACCCTCGTCATCGCCGACGCCAGCCAAGCCTGCGGCTGGCTACCCGTCACCACCCACGGCCTCGACGCCCTGGCCTGCGCCGCCTACAAATGGCTGATGTGCCCCCGCGGCGCCGCCTTCGGCTACCTGTCACCCCGCCTACGCGAACGCATGACACCCACCGCCGCCAACTGGTACTCCGGCACCAGCATGTACGGCATGCCGCTCACCCACCACCCCGACGCCCGCGCCTTCGACCTGTCACCCGCCTGGTTCTCCTACGTCGGCGCCGCACCCACCCTCGACCTGCTCAACCAGCTCGACACCGACGACATCCGCCGACACAACCTCGCCATGGCCAACCGCTTCCGCACCGGCCTCGGCCAACCACCAGGAGACAGCGCCATCGTCTCCCTCGACACCACCCACCCCGACACCCCGCAACGACTCCAACGAGCAGGCGTCCGCATGGCCGTACGCGCAGGCAGACTACGCGCCAGCTTCCACCTCTACACCACCGAACTCGACGTCGACCTCGCCCTGGAGGCCCTCACATGAACGTCCTGCACATCGCCTACGCCACCGACTGGCACCACGCCCAGCACACCGGCGAATACCGCATCTCCACCCGCGGCCGCACCCTCGAACAAGAAGGCTTCATCCACCTCAGCACCGACCGCCGCCAAGCCCAAGCCGTCACCGACCGCTTCTACGCCGACGTCACCGAACCCCTGCTCCTGCTCGAGATCGACCCCACCGGCCTCGACATCCGCTACGAAACACCCCCGGGCAGCGACGAGACCTTCCCCCACCTTTACGGCCCGCTCCCGACCAGCTCAGTGACCGCCGTTCACGAACACAACACCCTCTGAATCCGCCGCGACGCCACCCACAACCCCAAAGCCGCCAACGCCACCAGATACAACGCGTGCCCCGCCGACGCCCACTCCACCCGACCCAACGCCAGACCCCGCACCAACTCCACCGCGTGATACAGCGGCGTCACCTGCACCACCGCCGCCAACACCGGCGGATAACCCCCCACCGGCGCGAACGTCCCCGAAAACAGGAACAACGAGAACTGCGCCGCCGTCATCAGATCGAAATCCTGCCACCCCCGCAAGAACGTCGACATCGCCATCCCCGCCGCCCCGAACGCCACCCCCACCAGCATCGTCGCCGGAAAAGCAGCCAACGCCCACCACGGCTCGGCCAACCCCATCACAGCCATCACCAGCAGGAACGCCGCCGTATAGAACGAGCTGCGCACCATCGCCCACGTCAGCTCACCCAGCGCCACCTCGATCGGCCGCACCGGCGTCGCCAAAATCGCCTCGAACGTCTTGGCGTACTTCATCTTGAAGAAGAAGTTGAACGTCGTCTCCGCCAACGCACCGTTCATCGCCGAAGCCGCCAACATCGCCGGAGCCACGAACACCGCATAGGACACCACCCGCCCGTCACCCAGCGGAATCCGCCCCACCAACGCACCCACGCCGACCCCGATCGACAACAGGTACAGCAGCGGCTCGAAAAACCCCGACACCAGCACCAGCCAGTACGAGGCCCCGCTCCGCAACGCCCCCACATTGCGGCCCACCACCGCACCCACCCGGCCCGCCGACACCCGCCGAGCCACCGCCAACGTCACCATGATCAGTCCTGAAGTCGCTTACGGAAGGCATACGCGGCCCAGCACAGCCCCGCCACCCCGAACACCAGCAGATAACCCACATGCACCCACACCGGCCACGGGGGAGCGACCCCCAACGTCGCCGCCCTGCACAACTCCACCCCATGCCACAACGGAGACGCATACGCCAACGGCCGCACCACCGCAGGCAACTGCTCCACCGGAAAGAACACCCCGGCGAACAACGTCGAAGGAATCATCACGAACCGAAACAGCAACGCGAAGTAGCTGTCATGGTCGATCGACGCCGAGAACGCCGACACAGGAGCCGCCACCGCCACCGCCAGCACCGCGACCACCGGCAACGTCACCACCGACCACACCGACGACAACGCCCCGAACCCGGCCACCACCGCCAGGAACACCACCGCCGCCACCATCACCCTGAACACGATGTAGAGCATCCAGCCCCGCACCATGTCCCACGCCGACACCCGCGTCGCGAACATCGCGTGCGCGCCCCGCGTCCACTTGAACTCACTCAGCACGCTGTAGGTGCACTCACCCACCGCCATCTGGAACGCCGTCGAGGCGAGCACTCCCGGCACGATCCACTCCACGTACGGCACGCCCCCCACCGTGCCCACATAACCCCCGACCCCCAGCCCGATACTCGCCAGGAACAGCAACGGCAGCAGGAACGTCGAAAACAACGACGCCCGCCACAACCGCTTGTACAACGTCAGATGCCGCTCCAGCACCGCCACCGTCGGATGCGCCATCAGTCCACCAACGTCCGGCCGGTCAGGTGCAGGAACACATCCTCCAGCGACGAGCGCCGCACCAGCACACTCGACGGCGCCAACTCCCTGCGATGCACCTCCGACACCGCCTCATCGCCGTCCTTCGCATACACCAGGATCCGATCAGGCAACACATCCACCCGATCACCCACCCCCGACAACCGCTCCACGAACCCCTCCAACGGCTCGGCCCCGAAGCGCAACTCCACCACCTCGGCAGAGGAATACGTCTCGATCAGCGACCGCGGCGACCCCTCGGCCACGATCCGCCCGCCGTCCATCACCACCAGCCGATCACACAACTGCTCGGCCTCGTCCATGTAGTGCGTCGTCAACACCAACGTCACCCCACGCTGCTTCAGCCGGAACAACCGCTCCCACAGCAGATGCCGCGCCTGCGGGTCCAACCCCGTCGTCGGCTCGTCCAGCAACACCAGATCAGGCTCGTTCACCATCGCCCGCGCGATCGTCAACCGCCGCTTCATCCCACCCGACAGCGGCTCCACCTTGCTCGAGGCCTTCTCCGTCAACTGCGCGAACTCGAGCATCTCCTCGGCCCGCTCCCGCGCCTGCGACCGCGACAACCCGAAATACCGGGCATAGGTCGTCAGGTTCTCCCGCACCGTCAGATCAGGATCCAGATTGTCCAGCTGCGGGCACACACCCAGCCGCGCCCTGATCGCCGGCCCCTCCCGCACCGGGTCCATTCCCAAGATCCGCAACTCGCCCGCCGACGGCATCGACACACACGAGATCATCCGCATCGTCGACGACTTACCCGCCCCGTTGGGACCCAGGAAACCGAACGCCTCGCCAGGCGCCACCTCCAGATCGATGCCGTCCACCGCGGTGAACTCACCGAACCGCTTGACCAGCCCGCGCGCGTAGATGAGAGGTTGAAGAGCCACGAGCCGGAACACTAACCAACCGCACCGACAAAACCGCAAGCGATTAAATCAGCACCATGGACACCCGCACCGCCGCCCAACGCTTCGCCGACACCTGGCAGCACGGCTGGACCCACCACGACCTCGACGCCCTGGCCACCCTCTACGCCGACCACGCCGTCCACACCAGCATGCCCTTCCGCCCACCCCACCACGGCAAGGCCGCCATCCTCGACTACATCCGCTGGTCCTTCGACGGCGAGACGCCCATCACCGTCACCTTCCAGCGGCCCCTCGTCGACGGCGACCGCGCCGCCATCGAGTTCCGCGTCCACGCCCTCGACGGCCACCAGCCCACGATCCTCGCAGGATGCGTCTTCGCCCGGTTCGACCCCGACGGCCTCGCCGTCGAAACCCGCGACTACTGGCACACCGAACCGGGGGAGAGCGATCACACACAGTGACCAACCGTGACAAGCCAAGCGCCCCGCCGTCCGGCCGGACGGAACCGGCCACCAGGCGAACGGGGGAGAGGAGCCCCGGCATGCGCAGCCGGAAGGGCCGTCGCGGGGGAGGCGGGGCGGATTCAGGCGCGTGGCCACACCCTCACACACGACAGGGCCCGCGGCGCACCGTCCGCAGGCCCACAACGATCACGGGGGAGCAGCCCCCGAACTCCTACGAGCTCAACACCCGGACACCGGGCGGCTGCGGCATCGCCACCGGCGCCTGCCGTACCACCTCGACCGGCTGCTGCTGGTGCTGCTGCGGCTGCCGCAGCGCGACCCGCTCGACGCACCCGCCCTCGCAGTAACCGTTGGTGACGATCAACCGGCCACGGGCCGTCGTATACGCCTCACGGCCGCTAGCGGGAAGAACCCCCTGGCACACCTGGCACAAGACCCCGTCGTTCCCCACGTGTGCTCCCTTATCCGACGTACGGACTCCCTACACTATGCGACCCCATCATTCAGGGGCGCTCTTTCCACGATTCGTCAAAGGTTCCGTCAGGAGAGGGTTCCATCACCTCTACTTGACATAATGTTCATTATCGAGCAAACGGCTGGGGATACGATCACGGCATGCCGAACATCGGACCGGCCGAACTCCTCATCGTCCTCGCGGTCATCGCCGTCGTCGCGCTCCTGGTGACCCTCGTCGTCACCGCCGCCGTCCGCGCCGCCCGCCGACCCGCCACGACGCCGCCACCCAACCGGCCGGTCGCGCCGCACGACCTCGAAGCCGCCCTGCGCGACCTGGTCGCCGGCGGCCGCCAGATCCACGCCATCAAGCTCCTGCGCCAGCACACGGGACTCGGCCTCAAGCAGGCCAAAGACGTCGTCGACGCCATCGCCGCAGGCCACAGCCACCCCATGCTCCAAAGCCTGCAGCGCCCACCCGCCGGCGCCCGGCCCGACCTCGCCACCCGCGTCCGCGAACTGAAGGCGGCCGGCCGCGCCGAGCAGGCCGTCCACCTGGTGATCGGCGAGACGGGCATGGGCCAGGGTGAAGCCGAGGCCTTCGTCCAGACCCTGTGATCGATGCGGGTGATCCGGTTACGATCGGGTCATGCCGACGAGCCTGGGTTCCCTCGTCCTGCTGACCGTGCTCGTGACCGCCGTGATCCTGTTCCTGATCTTCCTGGCCGTACGGTTGACGCGGCGGCCGCGCAACCGCCTCATCCCCGCACTGGACGTCACCGATCAGGCTCGCGAGCTGAAGGCGACGGGCCAGTTCCAGGAGGCGGTCTTCCTGGTGCGCGGCGAGACGGGCATGAGTCATCGCGCCGCCACCCGATTCGTACGAAAGCTGTGAATCGACGCTAAACCGGACAGAAGGTGAATTCTGTTTGGTTTAAGAATCCGGGGCGAGGCGGACGGGCGCCGTGCGCGCGCGGGCGCCCCGCCTGTCGCCGTGACGCAGCACACACGACACCACGTCTCCCCTGATCGGCGATCGCCGGAACGTGCCGTGTGCGGCCCCGCCGGCGAGCCTCTCCCCCGATGTCATCGATCTTGCCTTCTCTTCCTTTCTGGGCTTAATCTCCCCTTTTGTCCCTTATGCCCGAATTTCAATGTCGGGAAAATCGGGAATTTGCGCGTTTCTGTCACTCGGGTTTGCTCAGGCGTGTCAGCATCACTTTCTTAGTCAAAGGTTCAGCTCTGAAGGATGCTCCAAAGTGCGGATTCTGCTTCTTGTCTCGGCGTTCAACGGCCTGACCCAGCGTGCGTGGATCGAGTTGCGCGAGGCGGGTCATGAAGTGACCGTGGAGCTCGCGATCTCCGAGGAGGTCATGCTCGAGGCCGTGTCGCTGGCCAAACCCGACCTGATCGTCTGCCCCTTCCTGAAGGACAGGGTGCCCGAGCGGCTGTGGCGCGAGCATAGGGTGATCATCATCCACCCCGGTCCGCGCGGCGACAGGGGTCCGTCCTCGCTGGACTGGGCGATCCTGGAAGGCGAGCGGCGCTGGGGCGTGACGGCGTTGCAGGCGGTCGAGGAGATGGACGCGGGCCCGATCTGGGGGTGGCGGGAGTTCGCGCTGCCCGAGGATCCCGCGCGCAAGAGCAGCCTGTACAACGGTCCGGTGGCGGACGCGGCGACCGAGCTGGTGCTGGAGGTCGTGCGCAAGGCCGAGGACCCGTCGTTCGTGCCGATGCCGCTGGATTACGGGCGGCCGGAGGTGTGGGGGCAGTTGCGTCCGGCGATGCGTCGCGCGGATCGGGAGTTCTCGTGGGCGGAGTCGTCGGATCGGGTGGTGCGGCGGATTCGGGCCGCTGACGGGTCGCCGGGGGCAGCGGCGGTGTTGTGCGGGATGGATGTGCGGGTGTTCGACGCGCGGGTGGGGCCTGTGCTGATGGGTCAGCCTGGTGCGGTGGCGGCTCGTCGTGGTGGGGCGGTGCTGGTGCACACCGGTGACGGAACGGTGTGGGTGGGCCAGTTGCGGCGTGAGGACCGTGGTGGGGTGAAGCTGCCTGCGGTGTCGGTGCTGCGGCGGCGGCTGGGGCGGGCTCCGTCGTCGCAGCCGGGGTTTTCGGAGATCACCTACCAGCGGGCCGGTCGGGTGGGGGTGGTGAGTTTCGACTTCTACAACGGGGCGATGGCGACCAATCAGTGCCGGCGGTTGGTGGAGGCGCTGCAGTACGCGGTGGCGCAGGACACGCGGGTGTTGGTGGTGCGTGGGGGTGAGGTGTTCTCCAATGGGATCCACCTGAATGTGATCGAGGCGGCGCGCCATCCGGAGATGGAGGCGTGGATGAACATCAACGCCATCAACGGGGTGTGCCGGGAGATCATTTCGTGTACGGGGCAGTTGGTGGTGACGTCGATGGCGGGCAGTGCCGGTGCCGGCGGGGTGATGATGGGCCTGGGCACCGACCGGGTGTTGGTGCGTGAGGGGCGGGTGTTGAACCCGCACTATCGGACGATGGGGTTGTTCGGTTCGGAGTATTGGACGTATGTGCTGCCCGCGCGGGTGGGTGCGGAGACGGCGCAGTCGCTGACGCAGGAGGCGTTGCCGGTGGGGGCGGCTCAGGCGGTGTCGATGGGGTTGGCCGATCGGGTGTTGAAGGGGTCTCGGGAGGAGTTCGAGCAGGAGGTCCTGGAGTTCGCCGAGCGGTTGGCGGGGCGTGATGACTACGCGGAGCTGGTGCGGGTCAAGCGGGAGCGCCGGGAGGAGGATGAGCGGCGTAAGCCGTTGGACGCCTATCGGATCGAGGAGTTGGCGGAGATGAGCCGGGACATGTTCGATGATCGGCGGGGGTTCTCGGCGGCGCGGCGGGATTTCGTGGGTAAGGCGAAGGCGTTGGTGACGCCGGAGAATGTGGCGTGGCATCGGGGTGTGTCCGGTCTCTAAGGAATCTCATATGTGAGATATGTTGCCTGTTGTGGCAGATGACTATCTTGTGCGGATCGGCAAGCTGATCAGGGACGCGCGGCAGCACCGGGGTTGGACGCAGCTGCAGCTCGCGGAGGCGCTGGCGACGAGCCAGAGCGCGGTCAACCGCATCGAGAAGGGCAATCAGAACATCAGTCTTGAGATGATCGCCCGCATCGGTGAGGCGCTGGACAGCGAGATCGTTTCGCTCGGTTACGCCGGTCCGATGCACCTGCGGGTGGTGGGCGGCCGGCGACTGTCGGGCAGCATCGAGGTCAAGACGAGCAAGAACGCGTGCGTGGCGTTGCTGTGCGCGTCGCTGCTGAATTCGGGGCGGACGATCCTGCGGAAGGTGGCGCGGATCGAGGAGGTCTACCGGATTCTGGAGGTGCTGGCCTCGATCGGGGTGCGGGCGCGGTGGATCAACGGCGGCGGCGATCTGGAGATCGTGCCGCCGGCCGAGCTGGATCTGGCGTCGATGGACACCGAGGCGGCGCGCCGTACCAGGAGCGTGATCATGTTCCTGGGGCCGTTGATGCATCGCACGGACCAGTTCGAGATCCCGTACGCGGGCGGCTGCGATCTGGGCACGCGCACGGTGCAGCCGCACATGAGCGCCCTGCGGCACTTCGGGCTCGAGGTGGCGGCGACGGGCGGGATGTACCACGCCAAGGTGGACGCGTCGGTCTCCCCCACCAGGCCGATCGTGCTGACCGAGCGGGGCGACACGGTGACGGAGAACGCGCTGCTGGCCGCGGCCCGCCATGACGGGGTGTCGGTGATCCGTAACGCCTCCTCCAACTACATGGTGCAGGACCTGTGCTTCTTCCTGGAGGAGCTGGGTGTGAAGGTGGAGGGCATCGGCACGACGACGTTGACGGTGCACGGGGTGCCACAGATCGAGACGGATGTGGACTACTCCCCCTCCGAGGATCCGGTGGAGGCGATGAGCCTGCTGGCTGCGGCGGTGGTGACGTCGTCGGAGCTGACGATCTGCAGGGTGCCGATCGAGTTCCTGGAGATCGAGCTGGCGGTTCTGGAGGAGATGGGCCTGGACCATGACCGGTCGGCGGAGTACCGGGCGGCCAACGGCCGTACGCGGCTGGTGGATCTGACGGTGCGGCCGTCGAAGCTGGTCTCCCCCACCGACAAGATCCACCCGATGCCGTTTCCCGGGTTGAACATCGACAATGTGCCGTTCTTCGCGGCGATCGCGGCGACGGCTCAGGGCTCGACGCTCATTCATGACTGGGTCTACGACAATCGGGCGATCTATCTGACGGAGCTGACGCGGCTGGGGGCGTCGGTGAAGCTGCTGGATCCGCATCGGGTGCTGGTGGAGGGGCCGACGCGGTGGCGGTCGGCGGAGATGATGTGCCCTCCGGCGTTGCGGCCTGCGGTGGTGGTGCTGCTGGCGATGATGGCGGCCGAGGGCACCTCGGTGCTGCGCAACGTCTATGTCATCAACCGAGGGTATGAGGATCTGGCGGACCGGTTGACGGCGCTGGGCGCGCGGATCGAGATCTTCCGCGACATCTAGGGTGCCTGCTCGATGAGGTCGGCGGCGCGCTGGGTACCGCCGTCGGCCTGGAGCTGGCGCTGGATGGTGTGCAGGCGCTCGGCGACGGCGGGATCGGAGCTGAGGTCGAGCAGCGCGGTGCGCAGGATGTCGAGCTGGGGTACTCATTGGTGGATCTCGGCGCCTGCGGGCAGGTGCCCCAGTGTTGACGGCTCGACGTGCGCGCCGATCTGCAGGACGAGGTGCCGGCCGGGCAGGTCGCCGAAGGCTTTGAGGCATGCGCGGCAGAAGGCGGGCTGGTTGGTGAAGGCCGAGCCGAGCGAGACCAGGATCATCTTGTCGGTGCCTGGGGGCGCTGCCAGGTGCCTTGGCCGGGTGCGGGAGCCGATGCAGGGGCCGACGAAGGTGTAGCGGGCCCCGGTCGACGCGTTCGGCGTGGGGTTGCAGGGCGCGCGGGATGAACAGGCAGGCCTCGGGGCGGCCGACGAAGTCGGCGTGCGGGGTGTGGATGCCTTCGTCGTCGAGCAACCGCTGGGCGCGGCGGAAGTGGTCGGCGCCTTCGGGGGTGGCGGCGAGCCGGTCGAGCGTCGGCGCCATGTCCTGTTCGTAGCCCTTGCATGCCACGTGCGTGGGTGACAGCTGGATGGCGGGGATGCGCCATTGGGTGGCCAGGACGCGGGCGGGTGCGGCGGCGATGTCGTGGAGGAACAGGTCGGGCCGGTCGTGGTCGTAGGCGCGGCGGAGCTGGGGGGCATGGCCTGGTTGTCGAGCAGGAACAGCTCGAGCTGGTCGATGGTGTCCTCGGGCCAGCCGTCGGGGCTGTCGTGGGCGGCAGGGTGGAGGTGTTTTTGTCGGTGGCGCTCGATACGGTCTTGCCGCGGATCTTCTAGGCGAGGAGGGGCATGCGGCCTGCGGAGCTCAACAGGCTGACGGTGGCGCAGGCGGCTGACCGCTATGTGGAGCTGGTGCGCGCCAAGACGCTGACGGGGGCGTTGTCGGCCTCGACGGCGGAGGTGTACGCGCGTGACGCCGCGACGCTGGTGGCCTTGGCCGGTGAGGGCACGGTGCTGGACGATCTGACGGGCGAGGATGTGGATGCCATCCTGCTGGCGTTCGCGCGCAAGCCCGACGGGCGGCGGGCGACGGCGGGCGGGGGGTTGCAGAGCGCCTCGTCGCAGGCGCGCTTTCGGCGTTCGATCTCGGCGCTGTTCAAGCACGCGGCGCTGGCGGGGTGGGTGCAGATCAATCCGATGGCGATGGCGACGGTGACGGCCAAGGAGCGGGGCGGGTTGCGGCCTGAGCGGCGGGCGTTGACGCGTGAGCAGGCGCAGGGGCTGATCGGGGCGGCGCAGGCCCTCAGGCCTGAGCGGTCCGAGCCGGTGGCCGAGGGGCGGCGCAGGCCGCGCAGCGATCAGCGGACGGAGTTGCGTGATGCGTTGATCGTGCTGTTGCTGTCGACGATGGGGCCGCGGGTCTCGGAGCTGGTGCGGGCCAACGTGGAGGACTTCTACACCAACGACGGGGTGCGCTACTGGCGGATCTTCGGCAAGGGCGGCAAGACGCGGGATGTGCCGTTGCCCGGTCTGGTGGCCGAGGCGTTGCAGGCGTACCTGGACGGGGGTCGTCCCGAGACGGCCGACAAGGCGTTGCTGCTGTCGTGGCGGGGCCGGCGGCTGGCGCGCGGCGATGTGCAGGCGGTGATCGACAGGGTGCAGCGGGAGGTGGATCCGTCGCAGCGACGTTCGGTGACGCCGCACGGGCTGCGGCACACGACCGCCACGCATCTGCTGGCCGACGCGGTCGACATGGACGCGGTGCGCAGGGTGCTGGGTCACAGTGATCTGGCGACGCTGGGGCGCTACCGCGACGAGTTGCCTGGTGAACTGGAGGTGGCGATGCGCGCCCATCCGTTGCTGAAGCCGCCGCCGGAGCAGCGCGGGTGAGCCTCGTGCCGAGAGCTGTGCTCGGTGCTGTGCTCGGTGCTGTGCCTGGCGTCGCGTTCGGTGCTGTGCCGGGGGTGCTGTTCGGGGCGGTGTCGCAGGAGGCCGTACGGCACGCGGTGGCCGGCCGCCGTGCTGGGCACGTGGCCGGCCTCTGTCCAGGGGTACGCGTGCTCGGGGGCGCATGCCCGGGGCCGGCGACGGAAGGCATCATGAGGGCATGACTTCGGCTTTGTTATCGTTCGCGCTTGTCGCGGCGTTTCTCACGATCGTTCCAGGGTTGGACACGGCGCTGGTGCTGCGTTCGGCGTTGACGCAGGGCAGGCGGCAGGCGTTCGCGACCGCGCTGGGCATCAACACGGGCGTGCTGGTGTGGGGTGTGGCGGCGGCGGCCGGGTTGTCGGCGTTGCTGACGGCTTCGCAGGTGGCTTTCACGGTGTTGCGGTACGCGGGGGCGGCCTACATGGTGTGGTTCGGCGTGTCGATGATCGTCAGGGCGCGGCGTGAGGGGCCGGCCTCTGCGGTGGGGGCGCCCGCCGCGCGGGAGGGGGACGGCGGTGTGGTGGCGGCGTGGGCCAGGGGCGCGTTGACGAACCTGCTCAACCCGAAGATCGGTGTCTTCTATGTGGCGTTGTTGCCGCAGTTCCTGCCGCAGGAGGCGCCGCCGCTGGTGGGAGGGCTGCTGCTGGCGCTGGTGCACAATCTCGAGGGCATGGTGTGGTTCGCGCTGCTGATCGCCGGGGCGGGGGTGGCACGCTCGTGGCTGGAGCGGCCCTGGGCGCGCCGGGTGATCGACGGGGTGACCGGTACGGTGCTGGTGGGTTTCGGGGTGCGGCTGGCGCTGTCGCCGCAGTAGCACGGCGGGGCATGGGGGTATGGCGGAGGTGCTGTCCGGCCGGTGAGGTTCGTCCTCTGGGTATGGCGGCGGAGGTGCTGTCCGGCTGGTGACGTCGCTCCCCTGCCGTGGGGTGCTGTTCGCGGGTGGGCGTCAGCTGCGGATGGCGGGGGTGAGGCGCAGGGCGAGCTGGTTGTGGGATCGCTCCACGGTGGGAGGCGGCCGACCGCCGTGCGGCATGCCCGGCTCCCCCACCGCGGCGGCGGCCATGATGGGGAAGCCGGGTACCGGCCGGCCTCGAAAGGAGCCCTCGGCGAGCCGCGCCGGCAGCGGCCGGGCCAGGTGGGCAAGCGGTCAGATAAGCAGGCGGGCAGGTGCAGGCGGTCAGCCGATGGCCGCCGCGCTCCTGACAGGCTGGCGCAGCACGGTGCGCATCTTGGCGGGGTCGCTCTCCCGCAGGTCCGACAGGTAGACCTCATGGTGCAGGCCGTTGGGGACCAGGCCGTTGGCGTCCATGTACTCCTGCATGGCCGCCAGCGTCACGTGCTCCTCGCTGTAGGGGCCCTCGTGCATCAGTTCCACACACTCCCCCTCGGTGAAGGTGACCACCTGTACCCGGTCGACCGCCGCGCCGGAGGGCCGGGCCGACTCCCTGGCCGCCTCCATCGTGCCGGGCTCGGGCGCCGCGGGCAGCGGCAGGTGCAGGTGCCAGCGCCACTGCTCGCGCGGCACGCTCAGCGGGGGCCTGGAGTCCTCGACCCACCAGCGGCCCTCCATCGGGCCGATGGGGGCGTTCATGGCGCCGGCGACGGTGTAGAGGGCGGAGATCGCGGCGGCGTGCTCGGTGCCGCCTGGTTCGCCCACACCGGTGACGGTCAGGGCGGTGACGGGGCCGTAGCTGGTCAACATGGTCGTTCCTCCAGGGGAATCTGTATGTGGGTGATGAGCTGGTCAGGTGGGGTGCGACCGGGGTCGGAGGCGTACACCTCGCGGATCGGGCCGCTCACCGGGTGGCCGCGTTCGGCGCACCACGACAGCAGGGCGTGGGAGGTCAGCGCGATCTGGTCGTAGGGGCCGACGTGGGTGACCTGGGCGAAGCGGCCTCCCTGCAGCACGCGCGGGATCGCGCCCGCGACCGGTGCACCGGTCACCAGCGCCACCTCGACCGTGCAGGGTTCGGCCAGTTCGACGGGGAACAGCCCGATCAGCTCGGGCCCCCGCTCCCCCGCCTCGCCTGTACGGCCCGGGTCCTGCGTGCCTTCCTGGGCGCCTGTGACGCCCGTCGCCCAGGCGGCCACGAGCCTGGCCACGCAGGCCGAGGTGGCCCTGCCGATGTCCAGGTCGCCGGCGGCCTGCTCGGCCGTCACCGCCACCAGCAGCGACGGCACCTCCACCTCGACGACGCGGGCGGCGGGCAGTCCTTCACGCATGAGCCGTTCCAGTGAGGCCAGGGTGCGCCGCCGCCGCTGCAGCTCGGCTTCCAGATCGTCGCGGACGTGGCCGAGCGCGCCTGCCGTACCTGACAGGACCTGGCCGATGACCGCCAGTGGCACGTCGAGTGAACGCAGCAACCCGATCGACAGCGCCTGGCGGGCCTGTGACGGGTGGTAGTAGCGGTAGCCGCTGTCCTCATCGACGTGGGCGGGCGTCAGCAGGCCGAGCTCGGCGTAGTGCCGCAGCTGTTTGACGCTGAGCCTGCTGAGACGGGCGAACTGCCCGATCGGCAGAAGATCCATGGCTCAAGCATGGACTCTCCTGTGATGGGAGAGTCCAGCGGCGGTTGACCCTCACGTTGGGTGAGGGTTCATGCTGGGGGCATGAGCTTCTCCGTGGGGCAGGTCGCGCGCCTGGCCGGGGTGACGGTCCGCGCGCTGCATCACTACGACGAGCTCGGGCTGCTGTCGCCGTCCGAGCGTAGCGGCGCGGGCTACCGCCGCTACGCCGAGGCCGATCTGGAACGGCTGCAGCAGGTGCTGTTCTACCGGGAGCTCGGGTTCGGGCTGGAGGAGATCGCGGCGATCCTCGATGATCCCGCCAGCGACGAGATGACGCATCTGCGGCGCCAGCACGAACTGCTGACGCTGCGCATCGGCAGGCTGCGCGACATGGTGGCGGCGGTGGAGATCGCGATGGAGGCGCGCAGCAGGAACATCGCGCTGACGCCCGAGGAACGCTTCGAGGTGTTCGGCGACTTCCGTCCCGAGGAGCACGAGGCCGAGGCCGAGCGGCGCTGGGGCGGCGGCGAGGAGTACGCCGAAAGCCGCCGCAGGGTCGCCGCCTACACCAAGGCCGACTGGCTGCAGCTGCAGGCCGAGGGGGCCGGCATCGTCGCCGATCTGGTGGCGGCGATGAAGGCGGGCCTGCCCGCGGACGCCGAGCAGGTGATGGACCTGGCCGAACGGCACCGCGGGTACATCAGCCGCTGGTTCTACCCGTGCACGCCCGCCATTCACCGGGGGCTGGGCCAGCTGTATGTGAGCGATCCGCGCTTCACCGCCACGTTCGAGGCGATGGCGCCGGGCCTGGCGGCCTACCTGTGCGCGGCGGTCGAGGCCAACGCCGCCCGCCTGTGACCTGACGGCCGGGCAGGCGGGCGGCGCGCCGGGTCACGGGAGGGGGGCGGTTCCGATGACGACGGTGGCGTACAGCTCCTCGCAGGAGGCCTCGCGGGCGTGCAGGCCGTTGCCGGTGAAGGTCCGCACGGCGTGCGGCGCCTGCCTCCCGCTGGTCTCCACCAGCAGGCTCCCTCCTGGCGCGAGCCAGCCGGGCGCGGCGGCCGTCACCCTGCGCATGACCTCCAGGCCGTCGGCTCCGCCGTCGAGCGCCACCCGCGGCTCGTGGACGCGGGCTTCGGCCGGCAGCAGTTCGACGTCGCGGCTGGGGACGTAGGGGACGTTGGCGATCAGGACGTCGACGCGGCCCATCAGGTGCGGGGGCAGCGGCTCGAACAGGTCGCCCTGGTGGACGTGCCCGCCGAGGTCGGCGAGGTTACGGCGGGCGCAGCGTACCGCGGCCGCTTCGATGTCGGCGGCGTGGAGTTCGATGTCGGGGACGGCGGTGGCGACGGCGGCTCCCAGGGCGCCGGACCCGCAGCACAGGTCGACGACGACCGCGGGGCGGCCTGGGCGGCCGGCGGCCTGGGCCAGTTCGATCGCCTGGCGGGCGAGGAACTCGGTGCGGCGGCGGGGGACGAACACGCGGGGGTCGACGGCCACGCGCAGGCCGCAGAACTCCGCCCAGCCCAGGACGTGTTCCAGCGGCAGGCCGGCGGCGCGCCGCTCGACCATGGCGGTCAGTTCGGCGGGGGTGGTGGCGGCGGTCAGGAGCAGTTCGGCCTCGTCCTCGGCGAAGACGCAGCCCGCGGAGCGGAGGGTGGAGACGATGAGGGACAACGATGGTGCCGGCATGAGCGCCTTTCGGAAAATGCCTGTGGGCGCTCCCTCCGGTGTCACGCGCGGGTGGCGGACCGGACGGCTGTGAGGTGGGAGCACCCAGCCTGATGTGGCGAAATGGGTCTCACCTCCTCGGTCGGAGCACTCTCGTTCGGAGCACTGCTGGGGTTCGTCACCATACCGGAGGGGTTGGCGCGCCGGCGCGCGGGGGTGTCCGGAGGTCGGCGGTCACCGACGCGGCGGGCTCACAGCAGCCGTCGCAGGGTGTCGGCCGCCCGTCGCGCGTCCGAGGGGGTGGTCCGCCAGTTGCTGAAGGCCGCCCGCAGCGCGGGGACGCCGTCCAGGACGGTGGGGGTGAGGAAGACCTCGGGGGCCGCCGCCTCGGCCAGGGCGGCCAGGCGTTGCGGTGTCGGGTCGTGCTCCAGGGTGAAGCAGACCACGTTCAGCCGTACGGGGGCCAGCAGCCGCAGCCCGGCGGTTGCCTCGACGGCCTGGCCGAGGGTGCGGGCGCAGGCCAGGCAGCGTTCGACGATCTCCTTGTGGCCCTCGCGTCCGTAGGCGCGCAGGGTGAACCAGGTCGCCAGCGCGCGCATGCGGCGGGAGTTCTCCGGGCTCAGGTGCACCAGGTCGGGGGTGTCGCCGAGCGGCCCGAGGTAGGCGGCGGCGTTCTGGAAGACGCGGGCCTGCAGGTCGCGGCGGCGGGTGAAGTGCACGGCGCTGTCGTAGGGGACGTTGAGCCATTTGTGCAGGTCCACGCAGACCGAGTCGGCCTGGTCCAGGGCGGCGAGGAGGTGGGCGTGCTCGGCGGACAGGGCGGCGAAGGCGCCGAAGGCGGCATCGACGTGCAGCCAGAACGCGTGCCGTCGTTTCAGGTCGGCGACGGCGCGCAGGTCGTCGAAGTCGACGGTGTTGACTGTGCCGGCGTTGGCGACGACCACGCAGGGCCCCTGCGCCTGCTCCAGGGCGCGTTCGAGCGCGGCGGGGTCGACGGCTTCGCGGCCGGGCAGCAGCGCCACCGTGGTCAGGCTGTCGCGGCCCATGCCGAGCATGGACAGCGCCTTGGCGATGCTGGAGTGCGCGCTGCCGGACAGCACCCGCACGGGGCCGAGCGCGGCCGTGCCCGCGTCGGCGACCGAGACGCCCCGGCTTTCGCCGAGCCATTCGCGGGCGATCGCCAGGCCGACGGTGTTGGACATGGTGGCGCCGCTGACGAAGACGCCCTGGTGGGCGGGGCTGAGGCCGAACAGCTCGCGCAGCCATCCGACGGTTTCGCGTTCCAGGTGCTGGCCGGTGGGGTCCAGCGACGACATGGCGTTCTGGTCGACGGTGGCGGTCAGCCAGTCGCCGGCCAGCGCGGCGGGGGTGACGCCGCCGGTGACGAAGCCGAGGTAGCGGGGTCCCGCGCTGGCCGACAGCCCGGGTTCCCAGCGCCGTGCGAACTCCTCCAGGGCGCCCTCCAGCCCGATCCCCGTGGACGGCAGCGCCGTCGGCTCGGGGGCCGGCCACGCGGGTACGACCGGCCGCTCGGCCAGGCCGTCCAGGAACGTGGTGGCGCGTCGGCGGGTGCTGTCCAGCAGGGCCGGCAGCCGGGCGAGGTCTCCGGCCAGGTGCGAATCCACGTGCGGTGCTCCTTACAGGTCGTTTCGGTTGCCGACCATAGCCGCCGGTCCCGCCCACGGCCTGGTCCAATCATGGGAAACTGGACCAATGCAGGCGGGTGAGGAGCGGCTGGTCGCGGCGCTCGGCCAGTGGCGGCGGCCAGGGGTTGTGCTGGTGGCCGCGCTGGCCGCCGCGGTGCGCGAGGCGGTGCTCGACGGCAGGCTGCGAACCGGCGGCCGTCTGCCCGCCGAGCGGCGCCTGGCCGCCGCGCTCGGCGTCAGCCGGGGCACCGTGGTCGCCGCCCTGACCGAGTTGCGCGAGGGCGGCTGGGTGCGGACGCGGCAGGGCAGCGCCAGCACGCTGCGGCTGCCGCCGCCGTTGGCCGAGCCGATCGCGCCGGTGTCGGCCAGCGGCGCCATGGGGGTGATCGACCTGCGCAGGGCCGTGCCCGCCGCGCCGCAGGAGGCCTTCCATGCGGCGATGCTGCGCGTGTGTGAGCAGGCGGGTCCCGTCCTGGCCGAGGACGGCGAGCCCGGCCCGGGCCTGGCCTCGCTGCGCTCGCTCATCGCCCGTCGCTACACCGGGCAGGGTCTGGCTACCCTGCCGGAGCAGATCCTGATCACCTCGGGGGCGCGGGCGGCTTTCGCGCTGCTGTGCGCGTACCTGCGGCCCCGGGTGGCCGCGGTCGAGAGCCCCACCTTCTTCGACGTGCTGTCGCTGCTGCGCGGCGCGGGGAGCACGGCGATCACGGTGGCCCCGTTCGGGGTCGGTTCGCAGGGGTGGGATCTGGACCAGCTGGCCGACGCCTTCGCCGCCGCGCGTGGCGGGCTGGCCTATCTGACGCCCGACTTCCACAACCCGACCGGCGCCCTGATGACGGTCTCGGCGCGCCGTACGGTGGCCGAGCTTGCCGCGCGCGAGCGGATCACGCTGATCGCCGACGAGACGCTGCGCGAGCTCGACCTGCGCGCCGATCCCGCGCCGCCGCCCAGGATCGGCGGGGCGGTGCTGATCGGGTCGGCCAGCAAGACGCTGTGGGGCGGCTTGCGTATCGGCTGGGTCCGCGGTCCCGCTTCGCTGATCGGGCGGCTCGGCGCGCACCCGCTGTGCGGGCCGTTGAGCGCGGCGCCGACCCAGCAGTTGCTGGCCGTGGAGCTGCTGGCCGGACTCGAGCCTCTGCTTGTGCGGCGCAGGGCCGAGCTGCGCCGCAGGCGTGATCATCTGGCCGGCCTACTGGCCGGTGACGAGCGCTGGCACTTCGCCCTTCCGCAGGGCGGGCTGGCGCTGTGGCTGCGGTTGAGCGGCGCGCGGGCCGACGAGGTGGCCGCCGCGATGGGCAGGGAGGGAGTGAGCCTGACGCCCGGGCCCCGCTTCGCGGCCGACGCGACGCTCATCCATCATCTGCGCGTGCCCTACACCCCGGCGCTGCCTGCGCTGGAGCGGGTGGCCGCCGCCCTGGCCGCCGCGTGCTGAGCGCCCCACACCGATCGATAGTGAACGTTGCGTCTCCAAAAGGTGAAGCGTAGCCTCCTTAGAGAACGAGCCGTTTCCTAAAAGGGGTCGTGATGCGCCGATCGGTCGTCCTCGTCCTGCCAGGACTCGTGCTGGCCATGCTGCTCGGCGCCCTCGACCAGACGATCATGACCCCGGCGCTGCCGTCGATCGCCGCCGACCTCGGCGGCCTGCACCAGATGCCCGCCGTCGTCACCGCCTACCTCGTCGCCGCCACCGTCGTCATGCCCGTCTACGGCAAGCTTGGCGACCGCTTCGGCCGCAAACCCGTCATGCAGGCCGCGATCATCGTCTTCGTGGCCGGCGCGCTGCTGTGCTCCCTGGCCTCCTCCATGCCGCAGCTGGTCGCCTTCCGAGCGCTGCAGGGCATGGGCGGCGGCGGCCTCATGATCGGCGCGCAGGCCGTCATCGGCGAGCTCGTCTCGCCCCGCGAACGCGGCCGCTATCTCGGCTTCATCGGCGCCGCCTACGTCGTGGCCGCCGTCGGCGGCCCGCTGCTCGGCGGCTTCTTCGTCGACCGGCTCACCTGGCGGTGGATCTTCGCGATCTATCCGCCCCTCGGCCTGCTGGCCTTCGTGCTGCTGACCCTCACCCTGCACCTGCCCCGCCCCACGACGAACTCCACGATGAGCTCCACTGCGAGCTCCGCTGGGCGGCCGCCGATCGACTACGCCGGCACCGTCGCGCTGGCGGCGGCGGTGGTCGGTCTGGTGCTGCTCGGCCAGACCCGCCACCCGGCCTGGCTGACCGTGGCCCTCGCGGGCGCGGCCGTCTGGCTGGTGACCGCCAGACGGGCCGCAGACCCCGTACTGCCACTGCGGCTGTTTCGCCGGCGCGCCTTCGCCATCCCGGTGGCCATCAGCTTCCTCATCGGCTTCGCCCTGTTCGGCACCCTCACCTACCTGCCGGCCTTCCTGCAGATCGCGCTCGGCGCCGGCGCCGCCCAAGCGGGGCTGGTGGTGACCGCGCTGATGGCCGGGGTGCTGGCGACCACGATCGCCAGCGGCCGCCTGATCACCCGCACCGGCCGCTACAAGCCCTACCCAGTGGCCGGCACGGCACTGGCCGGCGCGGGCCTGGCCCTGCTGTCCCTCCTGTCGACCGGCCTGTACGACGCGCCCCGGCCCGGCGCGCTCGCCGCCGTCGCGGCGGCCATGGCGCTCGTCGGGCTCGGCGTCGGCCTGGTGATGCAGGTGATGGTGCTGGCCACGCAGAACGCCGTCGACTACGCCGACCTCGGCACCGCCACCTCCTCGGTGACCTTCCTGCGCCAGATCGGCGCCTCGGCGGGCGTCGCGGCGGCCGGCACGCTCATCACCTGGCGCATGGACGGCGGCCACAGCCAGGCGGCGGCACTCGGCCAGGCCATGCCGCTGGTGTTCGCCCTGATGACGCCGCTGCTGGCGGCGGCGTTCGCGCTGGCGATCCTGCTGCCCGTGCGGGAGCTGCGCACCAACGCCCACGTGGAGGAGCGCGTATGAGACCACTGGCGCGCCTGAAGGACGTCGGCGGGGACGCTCGCGGGGATACGGTGGCGCCGGCCGCAGGCAAGGGCGCCAACCTGGGTGAGCTGATCGGCGCGGGGTTTTCCGTCCCTGACGGCTTCGTCATCACCACCGACGCCCACGCCGGGGTCGCCGCCCAGGTGCCGGCCGAGCCGTCCGCCGGCGATCGTCGCGGTGCGCTCCAGCGCCTCCGCGCAGGACCTGCCAGGCTCGGCCTTCGCCGACCGGCAGGACACCATCCTCAACGTGGTGTTCACCGGCGACCCCGTCACCGTCAACCCCGTCACCGGCGCCCGCGACCGGATCGTGGTGGAGGCCAGCAGGCGTCCTGTCCACCGGGCAGGTCGTCACCGTCGACGGGCGCGCGGGACTCCTCACCGTTCCTAGGATCTAGACATGGTCACCGACCACCGCAAACAGCCCCGCCGACGCGGCGACAAGCTCAACGCCGCCATCTTCGAGGCCGTGCTCGCCGAACTGGCCGAGGTCGGCTACGCGGGGATGACGATGGAACGGGTCGCCGAACGGGCGAGGACCGGCAAGGCGTCGCTGTATCGGCGCTGGTCCAGCCGCATGGAGCTGGCGATGGAGGCCGTCTACCACGCCATGCCCGACCCATCGCGGCCCGAGGAGACCGGCAGCCTGCGCGGCGACCTGCTTGCGCTGCTGCGCCGCAACGCCGACCTGCTGGCGGGGCCCGCCGGTGAGGCGCTGCGCGGGCTGCTGTCGGAAGGGCTGGCCGACCGGTCACGCATGGCCGAGCTGCGCCGCCTGTCGCACGGCAGCAGCCGCATGGCGATGGCCGAGGTGGTACGCAGAGCCGTCGAGCGCGGCGAGATGGACGCCAGCGCGGTGACCCCGCGCAGACTGGAGGCGGGCCAGGCGATGCTGCGCCACCAGTTCCTGTCCCACGGCGTGCCCATCCCCGACCAGGCGCTCGAGGAGATCGTGGACGAGGTGCTGGTGCCGCTGCTGCTCAGCCCTGCCACGCCTACGGCCGGTCGGCCAGCCACTCCGTCAGCAGCGCCGTGACCCGCTCGGGCCGCTCCAGCGGCGGCAGGTGACCGGTGGCGGGCAGGTCGACGCGGCGGGCCCCTTCGATGCCCGCCGCCAGCAGGTCCGACACCTGCTGGATGCCCGGCACGTCGGCCAGCCCGTTGATCACCAGCGTCGGCGCCCGCACCTTGCCCAGCCTGCCGGCCGCCGGCGGGTCCAGCAGCCGCTCGGGCAGGGCCGGGCCGCGCCACAGCCGCTCGAAGACGCCCTCGCACATCGTCACCGCCCGCTCCCACACCTGCCGCGACAGGTCCTCGCGCCCGCGCTCGGGGCCGGCGACCTGCCACAGCACCTGGGCCCGCGCCATCGCCCGCGCGTCACCCTCCTCGACGTCGGCGCCGCCCTGCCGGTAGCGGGCCAGGCGTTCGGCCGACACCGCGCTGTGCACGCGCTCGCGGGCCTGGGCCAGCATGTCCTGCGGCCAGACGTGCCCGGCCAGGCCCGAGGCGATCAACGCCAGGGCGCTCACCCGGCCGGGGGCGGCCAGCGCCGCCTCCACCGCGTACGCGCCGCCCATCGAACAGCCCACCAGCGCCGCCCGCTCGACGCCGAGCCCGTCCATCAGCGCCAGCAGGTCCTCGTGGTGGCACAGGTCCTGCCCGGGATCCTGCGACAGGCCGTAGCCGCGCCAGTCGTAGCGGATGACCCGGTGGGAGGCGGCCAGCGCGGCGAACTGGTGGTCCCACATGCGCCGGTCGGCGATGCCGGCGTGGATCAGGATCACCGCGGGCCCCTGACCGGCCTCGTCGTAGCTCAGCATGCCCGCAACCTAGCTCCCCCCGCGCCGCTGCCGCGATCATGTTCGCTGCCGGCTTGCGCGCGGGCGACTCAGGCGGCCGCCTGTGACGGGCTCAGCGCCGCGCGCGTCAACGCCCTGGCCCTGGCGGGCACGGTCAGCACGTCCACGCTGTCGCACAGCTGGTCGACGCTGCCCGTCGGCGGCAGCGCGCCGACCTGCGGGTCACGGATCGACTCCAGCAGGGACGCGGCGAACCGGTCACCGCCGATCACCTGAAACGGCCGGGAATGAAAACCCCGCACGCCCGGATCCAGCGGCGCGGTCAGGGCGATCCTGTTGTGCACGGCGGCCAGCCGCTGGTACGCCTCGCACAACGCCTGCTCCCTGTCACGATAGGAACGGGCCTGCAACGCCCCCGTCAGGGACCGGCCCAGCTCGGCGGCCCCCGACAGGCGAGCCAGCGCGCTGCCCAGCCACTTGGCATACGGCGGATACCGCTTGCGCTGCAGCAACGCCAGCCGCATCACCTGCCTCACCAGCCCGGCCGCCAGCGCCGCCGAACCCAGCTCGTCGCCCACCTCCGCGCACCGGCCGGGAAAGGACTCCTCCGCGCCGATACGCCGCCACTGGCAGGCCAGCACATACCGCCACACGTCCTCGGGATACCAGCGCAGCGCCCGCCGTACGGCGTGCAGCTCGCCGAGCCCGTCATGGAAGACCTCACCCCCGGTGACCTCGGCCAGCGCCTGCCAGCTCGCCGACAACCAGTCCAGCGCCGTGATCGGCTCACGCGGATCGAAGCCGAGCCGTCCCCTCAGCCACCCGCCCAGCTCCTCCACCCGCACGCCATGGCGCAGCGCCCCCCGCTGGGCGAACACCGTCGGATACCCGCCGAAGGAGGCAGGCAGACCCGCCGTCACCCGCGCCTCCACCTCGGCGACCGCCTCCGGCTGCACGAACAGCAACACCCGCGGCCCCCAGTCGTGGTCGGCGCTGCGCTCGGTGTCGAACGCCTGCACCTCCGACCCCGGGCCGATCAGCGCGGCACTGTGCGCCACCCCGGCCGCCAGCGGCGAGACCACCTCGGCGTAGAAGGCGCGGCTCAACTCAAGACCAGGAACAAATCCAGACATCACTATGTCAACTGTGCCTGACCGCAACCGGAACCTCACCCGGTTTTCCCCGCCCCCGCCGACCAGCCCGCACACCGCCCGAAGGGGCGCCCCACCCTGCCGTTAGGCTGGCTCGCGGTCAACCGACAACCCAGCGAAAGGGCATAGTTGTGCTGCGCCTGTTCCGTGCCGTCGCCATCGCCGAGGCCTTCTCCTGGGCCGGCCTGCTGGTCGGCATGTACGTCAAGTACATCGCCCAGGCCGGCGAGGTGGGGGTGAAGGTGTTCGGGCCGATCCACGGCGGCCTGTTCCTGCTGTACGTGGCCGCCGTCGTGCTGGCCGGCCGCGAGCGCGGCTGGTCGCGCTCCACCATCGTGGTGGGCCTGGCGTGCGCGGTGCCGCCGTTCGCGACGATCTGGTTCGAGCGCCGCCGGATGCGCCACGAACGCGCCGCCCAGCCCACCGCCCAGCCCACTGTGCAGGGTGCTCAGCCCGACACGGCCGCCACCGCCACCGGCCGCCGGCGGTAGCCGAGCGCCGAGTACAGGCCCAGCGCGGCGGCATTGTCGTCATCGACCATCAACGCCGCCCTGCCGTGCGCGGCCACCAGCCGCCCGCTGACCCACCGGCACACCCGCCCCGCCAGCCCCCTGCCGCGCAACCCCGAGGCCGTGGCCACCCCCGCCATGAACCCGACCGTCGGCGCGCTCCAGGCATCGGCGGCGACCGCCGCCAACGCCCCCTCCACCCGCGCCCCGGCCCACCTGGCCACACCCGGCCTGCCGGGAGCGGCGTAGGAGTCGGGCGCGTTGGCCGCCAGCAACCGGGTGATCTCGCCGTCGAAAGCGCCCTCCAGCCACGACACCCCGTCACTGGGACCGATCGGCAGATGATCCAGGCTCATCCAGGAGAACGCGGCCACCCGCCGCAGCCCCTCCACCCGTCCGGCCACCTGCTCGATCAGCTCCGCATCACCGAAAGGCCGGAACGTCGGGCCCGACTCGGCCAGCGCGTGCCGTAACAGATCGGCCGCATCGGCCGGATCCCCCCACACCGCGATCCGATCGCGGCGGCAGACGTCGGACGCCGCGGCCAGCACCGCCCCGCCGCCCGCCCACGCCCGCGCCCCGCCCGACAAGCCCTGCGCCACCCACACCACCAGATCGTCGTCGCCGCAGGCCTGCGCGACCTGCCGCGCGGTCCGAAGCTCGTAGATCACAGGATGGCGCCGGGAGCGTAGGCGGCCGCGTGCGGATAGCGCGCCACGATCCGCCCCACCTGCTCGCAGACCGCCTCCACCTGGCCGGAAGCCGCACCGGTGAAGGAGACCCGGTCGGCCAGCAGCCCGTCCAGCTGCGCCCGGTCCAACGGGAAACGCTCATCGGCCGCCAGCCGCTCCAGCAACGCGTTGGCCGCCCCCTGCGAGCGCATCGCCAGCGCCGACGCCACCGCGTGCTCCTTGATCAGTTCGTGCGCCTGCTCACGGCCCACTCCCGCACGCACGGCCGCCATCAGCATCTTCGTCGTCGCCAGGAACGGCAGATACCGGTCCAGCTCCGCCGACACGACCGCAGGGAAGGCGCCGAACTCGGCCAGCACCGTCAGCATCGTCTCCATCAGACCGTCGAAGGCGAAGAACGCATCCGGCAACGCCACCCGGCGCACCACCGAACACGACACATCGCCCTCGTTCCACTGGTCACCGGCCAGCTCGGCCGTCATCGACGCATAGCCTCGCAGAATCACCGTCAGGCCGTTGACCCGCTCGCACGAGCGGGTGTTCATCTTGTGCGGCATCGCCGACGAGCCGACCTGCCCCTCCTGGAACCCCTCGGTGACCAGCTCATGCCCCGCCATCAGCCTGATCGTCTTGGCCAGCGAGCTCGGCGCCGCCGCCAGCTGCACCAAAGCGGTGACCACCTCGAAGTCGAGCGAACGCGGATAGACCTGCCCGACACTGGTGAAACGCCGCTCGAAGCCCAGATGAGCGGCCACCCGCTCCTCCAGCGCCGCCAGCTTGTCACGATCGCCGCCGAGCAGATCCAGCATGTCCTGGGCCGTGCCCACCGGACCCTTGATGCCACGCAGCGGATAGCGGGCGATCAGCTCCTCCAGCCTGGCGAAGGCCACCAGCAGCTCATCGGCCGCCGTCGCGAACCGCTTGCCCAGCGTCGTCGCCTGCGCGGCGACATTGTGCGAACGACCCGCCATCACCATCGACTCATGCTGCTCGGCCAGCCCCGCCAGCCTCGCCAGCAGCGCCACCACACGCTCGCGCACCAGCAGCAGACTGTCGCGGATCTGCAACTGCTCCACGTTCTCGGTCAGGTCACGCGAGGTCATGCCCTTGTGGACGTGCTCGTGCCCGGCCAGCGCGTTGAACTCCTCGATGCGGGCCTTCACATCGTGCCTGGTCGTCCGCTCCCGCTCGGCGATGGAGGCCAGATCGACGTTCTCCAGCACCTTCTCGTAGTCGTCGACGGCCTGCCCCGGCACCGCCACCCCCAGCTCGGCCTGCGCCTTCAACACCGCCAGCCACAACCGCCGCTCGGCGACGACCTTCGACTCGGGAGACCACAGGCGAGCCAGCTCGGCGGAGGCGTAGCGGGCGGCCAGAACGTTCGGGATGCGCGGCTTGGAAGTCACGTTGCCCCAGTGTATTGGCCCACCCGCCCCCGCCGTGTCAGCGGGGTCACACCGCAGGACGCCGCCACCCACCCGACCACGCGAACGCCTGGGCGGCCACCGACCTCATCGCCGGCAGCCGCCCACGACCACACCCCGGCTAGGCGGGCGCGCCCACCTTCTCCTCGGCCGGAACCGCCGCCGCAGGCCCACCCCGGCGCAGCCGCTCCTTGGTCCGCTCCACCATCGTGTACAGCGTCGGCACCAGCACCAGCGTCAGCAGCGTCGAAGAGATCAACCCGCCGATCACCACGATCGCCAGCGGCTGCGAGATGAACCCGCCAGAACCCGTCACCCCCAGCGCCATCGGCGTCAGCGCGCAGATCGTCGCCACCGCCGTCATCAGGATCGGCCGCAGCCTGCGCCTGCCGCCCTCGATCACCGCCTCCACCACACCCAGGCCCTGATCCCGATACTGGTTGATCAGGTCGATCAGCACGATCGCGTTCGTCACCACGATCCCGATCAGCATCAGCATGCCGATCAGCGCCGGAACACCCATCGGCGTACCGGTCACCAGCAGCAGCCCCAGCGCGCCCGTGGCCGCGAACGGCACCGACACCAGCAGGATCAGCGGCTGCACGAAACTCCGGAACGTCGCCACCATGATCATGAACACGATCGCGATCGCCGCCAGCATCGCCACACCCAGATCAGCGAAGGCGTCGGCCTGGTCGGCCGACACACCGCCGATGGTGAAGGACGCGCCCGCCGGCAACGCCAGCCCGTCCAGCTTCGTCGTCAACGCCTGGGTGAGGCTGCCCAGATCGCTGGCCGAAGCCTTGGCCGACACCGTCGCCGACCGCTCACCGTCGATCCTGGTGATCTGCGTCGGCCCGTCCACCTGCGACACCTTGGCCACCTGCGACACCTTCACCGCGCCGACCTTGAGCTTCTCCACCTCCTCGACATCCTCGGGCGCGTCACCGGAGCGCAGGATCAGATCACTGGAGAGGCCGTCCAAGGTCAGCTGACCCAACGCAGCGCCACGGAAGGCCTGCGCCACCACCTGCCCGACCTGCGCCTCACTGACGCCCTTCTCCGCCGCCTTCTTCCTGTCGACGACGACCTCGATCCGCGGCGCGCTCGACTCCAGGTTGGAGGAGACATCCCGCAACCCCGGCACCTGACCGACCGACTGCGCCACCTGCTCGGCCGCACGAGCCAACGTCTCAGCATCCGGCGCCTGCACGATCACGTCGATGGAGTCGGAGCCGAAACCGCCGCCCTGCCCGCCGACGGTCACCTCCCCGATGTCCGACAGGCCCTTCAGCTCCCCACGCAGCCGCTCCTCCACCGCCGCGCTGTCGGCGCCCTCGGCCACCGTCACCGAGTAGGAGGCCCGGTCGGCGCCGCCGCCCGCCCCCCCACGCATGGCATTGCCGCCACCCACGTTGACCTGGTACGACTCCACACCGTCCAGACCCGCCAACACCTTCTCCACCTGCTTGGCCGCCGCGTCCGTGACCGCCAGATCCGTGCCCGCCGGCATCTTCTGGCTCACCGAGATCGTGTCCTGACCGGAGGAGTCGATGAAGTTGGTCTCCAGCCTGCCCGCCAGCCCCATCGTGCCCGCGAACACCACCACCCCGATCAGCAGCGTCACCAGCCGCCTGCGCGTGGCGAAACGCAACACCGGCAGATACATCCGCTGCAGCGGGCTGCGCAGCTCCTTGGCCTCGGCCGCCTCCCGCACCGCCCGCACCTGCTCCGGCTCCAACGCCGGCGCCTTCAAGAACCAGTAGGCCAGCACCGGGATCACCGTCAGCGACACCACCAGCGAGGCCAGCAACGCCACCGTCACCGTCATCGCGAACGGCGCGAACAACTCGCCCACCATGCCGCCCACGAACGCGATCGGCGCGAACACCGCCACCGTCGTCAGCGTCGAGGCCGTCACGGCCCCCGACACCTCCCGCACCGCCGCCGTCACCGCGGTCCGCTTCGGCTCGCCGTAGCCGAGATGACGCTTGATGTTCTCCAGCACCACGATCGAGTCGTCGACCACCCGCCCCACCGCGATCGTCAACGCGCCCAGCGTCAGCATGTTCAGCGAGTAGTCGCCCGCCCACAACGCGATCAGCGCGATCACCACCGACAGCGGGATCGACACCGCCGTCACCAGCGTCGAGCGCACCGACAGCAGGAACACCAGGATCACCAGCACCGCGAAGGCCAGCCCCAGCAGACCCTCGGTCGTCAGATCCTCGATCGAGCGCTCCACGTACGGCGCCTGGTCGAAGATGACCGTCGCCTTCGCACCCAGCGCCGACTCCATCGCCGGCAGCTTCTCCCGTACGGCATGCGAGATCGCCACCGCGTTGCCGTCCGGCGTCATCGTCACCGACACACCCAGGCTCGGCTCACCGTTGGTACGCGTCAGCGTCGTCGCATCGCTCTTGCGCCGCTCCACCTCGGCCACCTCGCCGAGCTTGACCGGCTTGGGCTGCTTGGGCGGCTTCGGCGCGGCCTGCACCGGCGCCTGACCCTGACCGGGCGGCATCCCCCTGCCCTGCGCCTGAGCCTGCTGCGCCTGCTGTGCCTGCGCCGGGACAGCGGACTGCGCGGGCGCGGCCGGCACCAGATACAGGTCCTTCAACGCCTGAACCGACTCGATCCGCGAGCCCACCTGCACCGTCAGCGCCTTGCCCGACTCGTTCAACGTGCCCGCCGGCACCGGAGTCCCGTTCGCCTTCAGCACCTCGGGAATCTGCGCCGCCGACACGCCCTTCTTGGCCATCTTCTTGGCATCGGGCGTGATCACCACCGTCTCGTCCCTGGCGCCGGTGACCTCCGCCTCACGGACCCCGTCGATGCCCTGCAGCTCCGGCACCATGACCCGGCCCAGCTTGTCGGCCATCGCCCGCTCGTCGCCACCGTCTCCCACCGCCAGCACCAGCACCGGGATGTCGTCGGTGTTGCCCGCCACCACCTGAGGATCGACGCCGTCGGGCAACTGCGCCCTGATCCTGCCGACCGCCGTCTGCATCGTGGCCACCGACTCCTCGATGTCGGTGCCGTAGGCGAAGGAGACCTGAACCTGCGCCAGACCCTCCTTCGACGTCGAGGTCATCTCCTCCAGACCGTCGATACCGGAGAAGGAGTCCTCGATCGGCTTGGTGACCAGGTCCTCCACGATCTCGGGAGAGGCCCCCGGGTAGGACGCGATGACGAACGCGCCGGGGAACGACAGCGACGGCAGCAACTGCTGCTTCAGCTGAGGGATCGTGAAGGCGCCGAACGCGCTCAACACGATCGCCACCAATATGACGAGACTGCGGTTGGCAAGGCTCAATCGGGCCAGAGCTGTCATCCGGGTCCTCACAGGGCAAGCGGCAAAGAATTCGCCCAAGACTAACACTTTGCCTTGAACGAATATTTAGCCACATGCGCCTTTCCTGATAACCTTCTCAGGAAGCGAGAGGTGAGAGTGGACCACGAACGCGACGACCTGATCCGACAGATCAGCGACACCCAACGCGCCCTCGGCCGCGTCTTTGCGCAGGACCGATCCTCACCCCTGTTCAGCTCCAACCTCACCATGCGCCAGCTCAAAGTCGTCATCCTGCTGGCCTGCACCGGCTCCGCCTCAGGCCAGGACCTCGCCACCAACCTCGGCGTCGGCCTGGCCACCGTCACCGGCATCGTCGACCGACTCATCGGCCACGGCCTCGTCACCCGCCACGAAGACCCCCACGACCGCCGCGTCCGCCGCGTCGAACTCACCGACCAAGGCCGCGCCCTCGTCGAACAGATCAACGACGTCGGCCTGCGCCACTACCGGCGCATCATGCAACACCTCGACATCGACACCCTGCGCACCCTCGCCGACATCACCACCAAGATCGCCGACATCGCGGCCGAACTGCCCCCCTGGGACGACGACGACACCCAGCGCATCCCCGCTCAAACCGACCCAGGCCGCACCGCCGCCAGATAGGCCACCAACGCGTCCCTGTTACGCGACAAACAATCGATGCGCGCCTGAATCCGCCCCACCTCCGCCCGCAACAACCCCTCCAACTCCGCCGTCACACACGCCGGAGCCACATGAATCACCTCAGGCCCATCCAGGAACGGCAGAATCCGCCGGATGATCTCCGTCGTCAACCCCGAATCCAGCAACCCCCTGATCTGCTGCACCCGCACCACCGCCGCCTCGCCATACCAGCGATACCCGTTGTCCGAACGCTGCGGATCCAGCAAATCCTGCTCCTCGTAATACCGCAGCATCCGCGTCGGCACCCCGGTACGCCGCGACAACTCCCCGATCCGCACCACCGACCACCCCCCACTTGCCTTCACACTGATGTGAAGGTCCAACCATGGTCGCATGCCGGCCCCACTCCCACTCGGCGGACTCCTGGCCCTGTTCACGGCCGCCTTCACCGCCGTCATGACCGAACTCCTCCCCGCAGGACTCCTCCCCCAGATCAGCCACGACCTCCACACCACCCCCACCGCCACCGGCCTCCTGGTCACCGGCTACGCCATCACCTCCTGCGCCGCCGCCATCCCCGTCACCGCCGCCGTCCGCACCCTGCCCCGCCGCCCCGTCCTGCTCACCGTCCTGGCCGGATTCGCCGCCTTCAACCTCCTCACCGCCCTGTCCACCTCCTACCCCCTCACCTTCACCGCCCGCCTGCTCGCCGGCATCATGGGCGGCACCCTGTGGGCCATGCTCGTCGGCTACGCCACCCGCATGGTCCCCGCCACCCACCGCGGCCGCGCCATCGCCATCGTCTCCGCCGGCATCACCATCGCCCTGTGCGCCGGCATCCCCGCCGGCACCGCCCTGGCCCACACCCTCGGCTGGCGCACCACCTTCGCCGCCCTCGCCGCCCTCGCCCTCCTGCTCATGGCCTGGGTACGCCTCCGCGTCCCCGACTACCCCGGCGAAAACGCCGCCCACCGCCTGCCACTACGCCACGTCAGCCGCCTGCCCGGCATCAGACGCGTCCTCACCCTCACCCTCCTCGTCCTCCTCGCCCACCAGGCCACCTACACCTACATCGCCCCCTACGCCCAGCACACCGGCAACCGCACCGACCTGGCCCTGCTCGTCTTCGGCATCGCCACCGTCGCCGGCATCTGGATCACCGGCACCCTCATCGACCGCCACCCCCGCGCCACCCTCCAAGCCGCCATCGCCCTGCTCACCATCGCGATGCTCACCCTCGCCCTCCTGCCCGCCGCACTCCTGCCCGCCACCGCCCTGTGGGGAACCGCCTTCGGCGCCCTCCCCACCCTCCTGCAAGCAGCACTCGTCAACGCCTCAGGACCCGAACACGCCGACACCGCCACCTCCATGCAGACCACCGTCTACAACCTCGGCATCGCCGCGGGCTCCCTGACCGGCGGCCTCGTCCTGCAAGGCGCAGGACCGGCCGCACTGCCATGGACCACCCTGCTCATCGTCACCGCCACCTGGCGCATCCTCCCCTCACGCGCGCCCGACCCTCACCGACGACCCACCACCACACCACCAGACCCGCACCCGAAAACCCTGCTGAAATAGCCCCATGAACCCCGAACACGTCCTCGCCCTGTACGACGACCAACTCCGCCGCCACGCCCAACCCGACGACCCCCACACCACCCTCGAACTCACCCACGGCGTCCTGCGCCAGACCAGCACCACCCACGGCTGGAACGGCGTCATCTGGTCCGACCTCGACCACACCACCGCCGACGCCGCCATCACCGCCCAACTCCGCCACTACGCCGGCCGCCCCTTCGAATGGAAGCTCTACGCCCACGACCAACCCACCGACCTCGGCCAACGCCTGCAGACCGCAGGCTCGACCCCCGAACCCGCCGAAACCCTCATGGCCGCCGACACCCACGACCAGCCCACCACCATCGACCTGCCCGAAGGCGTCCACCTCCAGCCCGTCACCGACCCCACCGGCATCGACCTCATGCTGGAAGTCCACCGCCAGGCCTTCGGCACCAGCCCCACCCACCTCGGCCACCACCTGCGCACACAACTGGCCCAGGCACCCCACACCATCGCCGCCGTCGTCGCCATGGCAGGCCAACGCCCCGTCAGCGCCGCCCGCCTCACCCTCCACCCCGGCACCGACTTCGCCGGCCTCTGGAGCGGCGGCACCGCACCGGACTGGCGAGGACGCGGCATCTACCGCGCCCTGGTCGCCTACCGCGCCCGTATCGCGGCCGAACGCGGCTACCGCTACCTGCAGGTCGACGCCTCCGACGACAGCAGGCCCATCCTGGAGCGCCTCGGCTTCGTCCCGCTGACGACCACCACGCCGCACCTGTTCTTTGGTGAGAGTCTTTAGTCCTTCAATGGTGGGCGACCGAAGGTCGCCCCGCCCACTCCTTTACAAAGTAGATTTCATACGTCCGAGAACCTCGGGCAGCACGTCCTCGTAGACGACGGTCAGCCGCCTGGTCGCCCTCGTCATCGCCACGTACAGGTCCCTGGCCGACTGGGCGAGGATCCCCGCGGGATCGACCACCACCACGGAGTCGAACTCCAGCCCCTTCGACCGCGTGACCGTCAGCACCACCACCGGCGCGTCGAGGTCGTCGCCTCCCGGCAGCAGCGCCGCCACCGCCGCGTGGACGGCGTCCGAGGCCACCACCCCGACCCTGCCCTCCCCGATCTCGCCGCGTTCCCGCTCCACCAGCGCCGCCACCTCATCCAGCCCCGCGCGCACCGCCAGCGGCCGCGCGCCGCCCCGCCGTACGGACTCGGGCGGCCGCAGGGCGGGATCGACGGCATGCAGGACGTCGGCGGCCACCTCCATGATCTCCACCGGCGTGCGGTAGTTGACCAGCAGCCGCTCCTCCCGCCAGCGGCCGGCCAGGTAGGGATCGAGCATCTCCCCCCACGAGCGCGCGCCCGCGGCCGAGCCGGTCTGGGCGACATCGCCCACCACCGTCAACGACAGGGCGGGCACCCTGCGCATGACCATGCGCCAGGCCATCGGTGACAGCTCCTGAGCCTCGTCGACGATCACGTGCCCGTACGCCCACGTGCGATCGGCGGCCGCCCTGTCGGCCGTCGTCAGCCCGTCGCCGTCGCCGCCGTGACGGTCGGCCAGCGCCGAGGCGTCCATCAGTTCCCTCTCCTCAAGGCCTGTGGAGACCAGCACCTCCCGCGCGTACAGAAGGGCCTCCGCGCGCTCCAGCTCCGCCTGCCGCGCCGCCGCCCTGGCCGCCGCGTCGTCCTCGCCCAGCAGCTCGGCCGCCTCGTCCAGCAGCGGCACGTCGCCGACGGTCCACGGGGCGCCGGCCGGCCGCAGCAGCAACTCCCGATCCAGGCCGGGGGCGGCCGAGGCGAGACGCTGCGGCGAGGACAGCAGCTCGCCGATCAGGCGCTGCGGCGTCAGGTTCGGCCACAGCTCCTCCAGTGCCGCCCGCACCTCGGGAAACGACCACAGCCGCTCGGCCTCGTAGGCGAGATCCTGCTCGGTGTAGGGCTCCTGCGCGGCCGGCAGCTCCCGCTCCAGCGCGGCGGCGTCCTCGGCCGGCAGGAAGTTCTCCAGCGCCAGCGACTCCTCCAGCCCGTCGAGCAGGTCGCGGGCCAGCTCCCTCAGCAGCTCGGTGACCATCAGCTTGCGGGCCATGTTGTGCGGCAGCCGTACCGCGCGCGCCCTGTCCCTGATGCTCGCGCACCTGTCGTGCGCCACCCGCAGCGGCGTGCCGTCCACCTCGATCACCAGGTCGCCGTCGGGCACCCGCTGCCGATCCCGTACGGCCGCCGCCACCACCCCCGCCATCCGCACATCTCCCTTGACCACGGCCGCCGCCGGCGGATCGGCGGCCTCGGCCCGCACGCCAGGGAACAGCTCGCCCACCGTGGCCATCACCACCTGCGTCTCGCCCAGCGCGGGCAGCACCTGCTCGATGTAGCGCAGGAACATGCTGTTGGGACCGACGACCAGCACACCGCGCCGTTCCAGCGTGTCGCGGTGGGCGTACAGCAGGTAGGCGGCCCTGTGCAGCGCCGCCACCGTCTTGCCCGTGCCCGGGCCGCCCTGCACCACCAGCGCCCCCTGCAGACCCGAGCGGATCACCCTGTCCTGCTCGGTCTGGATGGTGGCCACCACATCGCCCATCCGGCCGGTACGGCCCCGCCGCAGCGCCGCCATCAGCGCCGCCTCGCCCACCAGCGTGCGCCTGTCCCCGTCGCTCATCCGCTCCAGATCGAACACCTCGTCGTCCAGGCCCACGACGGTGCGCTCCTTCAGATGCAGGTGACGACGGCGCACCAGCGCTCCCGGTTCGCCGGGCGTGGCGACGTAGAAGGGCCTGGCGGCCGCGGCCCGCCAGTCGATCAGCACCGACTCGTGCTCCTCGTCGCGCAGCCCGATGCGGCCGATGTAGGTGGTGACACCCTCCTGGTCGTCGATCCTGCCGAAGCACAGGCCCCGCTCCACCCCCGAAAGCCGGGACAGGCGGCGGGCCTGCTCGGCGGCGGCGACCTCGCGCTCGACCCTGCCCTGGACGTTCGCCACCGCGCCGCCGCTCCCGAACACCTCCCGCAGCGCCTGCTCGGCCCGCCGCCTGGCGGCGTCGAGCCTGCCGTAGAGCATCGTGACGCGCTCCTGCTCGGTCCTGATGGCCTCAGTCACTCCATCTTGACGAATCGACATGCGACTGTTATCCTCCAGATGTAGAGGTTTAGCAGCCTCTATTTGGCGTGCCTAATCTTGAGAGCTTACACGACATGTGGCTCACGTCACGCCGATTCCCCATGACGCGGTGTCTGTTTCCCGCGGCACGAACGCTCCCCAAGAAGCCGGCCGCCGCCGACATCGGCCCTCCCCCGGCCGTGCCCGCACCCTGCTGTCCGCGAACGCCTGGCCCGACCTCCACCAGTCGTGTCCACCCGCCACCAGGGCCGTCCCGCCTTCGAGCATCAGGGGTGGAGCACGCCCGGGCCCAGCCGGGCGGGACCGATCGCGATGCCGCCGGCGGGACCGCCGCGCAGGCTCATGCCGGTCACGCCCGGGCGGTCCGAGGCGTGTACCCGGACCGATCCGCCGGGCCACGACAGCTCCAGTGCTGAGTCGATCTCAGTCACCCGAGCCCCCAGCAGGTCCCCGAAGACGAGCCGGGAGAACGCGAGGTCCGTCGACGCCAGGTGCGTGGCCCCCAGCCGCGCGACCGCTCCCGGTGCCGTCTGCCACAGCCGGGTCCACCAGTGCGGCTCCGTGGCGCCCCGGGAGCCGGGGAAGTCCTCGACGTCACGGGTACGGCTCGACAACAGCTGCTCGACCGGCGGGTAGCTCCGGTCGGACTGCGCGAGCTGGATGACGACACCGTGCCTGTCGTCGGGCGCGATGAACGCCTCGCGCCACGGCGGGTGGTCGTGGTCCTCGCCCACGACGGTCAGGCCGAGCGCGCGGGCGTGCACCACCGTCGCGCGCAGGTCCGCTACGACGAAGGTCAGGTGATGGGGACCCTCGCCGCGGGCGCCCAGGAAGCGGGTGAGGAACCCCTCGCCCCTTGGCTCCAGCAGCTCCAGCCTCGCCCCGTCGTCGGCGGTGCCGATGTGCAGCAGGAGGTACCTGAACTGCGCGAGCTGCTCACCGAAGATCGGGGTCGCGCCCAGCTCGCGCCGCAGCCGCCGCGCCCAGGCCATCGCGTCGTGGACGGCGACCGAGGTGTGGTCGAGGGCTACGCCGTGGTCGAGGGCTACGCCGGCGATGGCGGGGCTCCTTTCACGCGCCCCGCAGCCACGATCGCCGCCACGATCATGGCGTCGCGCTGCGCCGCCAAGGCGTCGAGGTCGCCGGACCCGGCGGCCGCCAGCCCGTCGACCAGCCGGGCCGCGGTGGCCTCGTCCAGACGGGGGTGCCCCAGGTCGTCCCACCAGCGGTTGAAGCTGTCGGCGTACCGCTCGCAGAAGGCGGCAAGGCCTCCCTCGCCGGCGCCGAGGTGGAACAGTGTCGTCGGCCCCCAGGCGGCCCAGCGCAGACCCGGCCCGGACGAGATGGCGGTGTCGATGTCGTCCACGGATGCCACGCCCTCGTTGACGAGGTGGATGACCTCTCGCCACAGGGCGGCTTGCAGCCGGTTGGCGACGTGGCCGGGGACTTCCCGTTTGACCTCGATCGTGACCTTGCCGACGGACTCGTAGAAGCCGCGGGTCCGCTCGACCACGCCGGCGCCTGTCCGCTCGTTGCCCATGACCTCGACGAGGGGGATCAGATGCGGCGGGTTGAACGGGTGACCGAGGACGAACCGGTCCGGGCGCTCCCAACCGGCCTGCAGTTCGGTGAGGGTCAGGCCGGATGCCGACGACGCCACGATGGCACCTTCGGCAAGGGCGGGTTCGATCTCGGCGTACAGCCGGTGCTTGAGGTCGATCCGCTCGGGCACGCTCTCCTGGACGAACTGGGCGTCGGCTACCGCCGTCCGCGCGTCCGCGCACACGAGCAGCTCACCTTCCGGCTCGGCCCTGGTCGCCAGGCCGAGCTCGATCAGGGCCGGCCATGCCGCTTGCACCGCGCGGCGGACCCGCTTCTCCGCGGCCGGATCGGGATCGAACAGCGTGACCGACTTGCCCGCGGCCAGGAACAGGGCGGTCCAGCTCTGGCCGATCACCCCGCCGCCGAGCAGGGCGACACGGGCGACCTCGATGGGCGACGGGGCGCGCCCGGAAGGGGACAGGTCAGAAGGCGACAGGTCAGAAGGCGACATGGTCGGCTCCCTTGAGACCGAGCCGCTGCCGGGCCTGTGCCGGGGTGGCGACCTCGTGCCCGAGCGCCTCGACGATGCCGCGGATCTTGCGTACCTGGCCGGCGTTCGACGTCGTGAGCTCGCCAGGTCCGATGAACAGGCTGTCCTCCATGCCCACCCGCAGGTTGCCGCCGAGCATGGCGGCCTGCGTCGCGAACGGCATCTGGTGGCGTCCGGCGGCGAGCACCGACCACTCGTAGCTGTCCCCGAACAGCCTGTCGGCCACCGTGTGCATGTGCTGGAGGTTGTCGAGGTCCGCACCGACACCGCCGAGCACGCCGAAGACCATCTGCACGAAGAAGGGCGGCTCGAGCCAGTCCTGGTCGATGAGCCAGGCCAGGTTGTAGAGGTGGCCGAGGTCGTAGCACTCGAACTCGAACCTGGTCCCGTGGCCGTGGCCGAGTTCCTTCACGACGTACTCCAGGTCGGCGAAGGTGTTCTTGAAGATGAAGTCGCGCGTCATCTCCAGGAAGGCCGGCTCCCAGTCGTGCTTCCACTGCGTGTACTTCTGCAGCATCGGGAAGATGCCGAAGTTCATCGAGCCGACGTTCAGCGATGCCATTTCCGGGGAGGTCGCGACGGCGGCCCGGAGCCGCTCCTCGCGGGTCATACCGAGGCCTCCGCCGGTCGAGACGTTCAGGACGGCGTCGCAGGCGTCCTTGATCTTCGGCATGAAGTCCAGGAACAGCTCGGGTCGCGGGTCGGGGCGGCCGGTCTCGGGGTCGCGGGCGTGCAGGTGAATGATCGCCGCTCCCGCTTCGGCGGCCTCGATGGCCGCGGCGGCGATCTCGTCCGGAGTCACCGGCAGGTGCGGTGACATCGTCGGCGTGTGAATGCCGCCGGTGGGTGCGCAGGTGATGATGACGGGCCTGGACATGGCCGTTCCTCTAGGCGGTGAGCGTGGGGACGGCGTCCCCGTGATCGTGCTCGGCGGCGATCCCTTCCACCCACGACCGGTAGGCGTCGAGGACGAGGCCGTGGAAGTGATGCACGCCGTGCTCGGACAGCCCTGAGCCGGACGGGTCGTACACGATGCGGCCCTGGTCGAAGGCCGGGGTGCCCATGCCCCGCTGGACGCTCTCCACCAGCGCGATGTCCTGCTGTTGAAGCACCTCGTCGATGTACCGCACCGACTGCACCTCGGCGTCCTCGAGCTCGGCCGTCTCGAAGTAGAAGTCCCAGGTCTCCAGGGTCCGGTCGGGACCGGCGGGAACGATCTGGAAGACCATGAAGTTGCCGCGCCCGGGGTAGCGCAGCAGGCAGGTGTTGGGCCACAGCCACCACACCGCGTGCTGCGTGACCGACGCGCCCGAGACGTCGTACGCCGCGTTCTCGTGCTTGCCGGCCTCGGCGAAGTGGCTCGACCAGATGCCGTGGGTCTTCACCTCGTAGGTGTCCATGTCGACGAGGTCGACGAACTCCTTGTGGGCGATGTGGCAGTGGTAGCACTCCAGGAAGTTGTCGATGACGTTCTTCCAGTTGGACGCGACGTCGTAGGTCAACCGCTTGGCGTGGGTCAGTCCGCTCACGTCGGGGGCCCATCTGGCGATGTCGGCCGCCAGATCCCCGGCCTGCTCGCCCAAGGGAGCGGCGCCCGGGTCCAGGTTCACGTAGACGAAGCCACCGAACTCCTCCACCGACACCTGGTCGAGACAGATCTCGTTCTTGTCGAAGGTCTCCATCCTGTCGGCGCGACGAGCCGCCTTCAGCTGCCCGTCGAGGCCGTAGGTCCACGCGTGGTAGGGGCAGACGATGTTGCGCGTGGTGCCGGAGCCCGTGAGCAGCTCGTGGGCGCGGTGCTTGCAGACGTTGTAGAACGCGCGCAGCGCTCCGTCACGATCGCGGACGATCGCGACCGGCATGCCGGCCACGGTGGCCGACACGTAGCTGCCCGGCGACTCGAGCTTCTCCCCGTGGCAGATCCACTGCCAGGTGCGGGCGAAGATCGCCCGGACGTCGACCTCGAGCCATCGCGGGTCCGTGTACGCCTCCGACCGCAGCGACATCGATCGTTCGGGGTCCTTGTGGAACCCGGTGCCGACGCGGCGTACGTCGTCCGTCGTGACTGGTGCCATGGTGGGAGCATACGAGCCTTTGAACGATCGTTCAATGCATTTCTGGACGTTCGTTCAGATTTGCCCGTCGTGTGACCGGTCAGTCGGCGAGTGCGATCTCCTCACAGCGAGTGACGCTCCTGCTGATCGAGGCGCGGTCGAGCCCCAGCAGGGCCGTGAGCCACAAGCCGTTCTGGATGACGTCGATGTCGGCGGCCCGCTTGCCGCACTCGCCGCGCGACAACTCGGGGCGGGCCGCACGAATGAGGGCGGCCAGCCCCTCGCGGTACCGTTTCTGGGCCACCGTGTTGATGCGCTCGAAGTCCTCGTGGGCCTGGGCGAGCGCCCAGAGCTGAAGTCGCAGGGACAGGTACTCCGTCGTCAGGAACTCCGGGTCGGCCACCCGCTTCAGCGCGGCACGCAGCCGCTCTTCCGGTTCCAGGGCGAGGTCCGGCTCCACCATCGCGATGTCCTGCTCCTCGATGCGGTGCAGGGCCGCACGGATCAGGCTCGTCTTGTCCTCGTAGTAGTAGTTCACCAACCCCAGCGAGACCCCGGCCTCACGCGCGACGGCACGCATGCTGACCCCGGATATGCCCTGCAGGGACAGGAGCCGAAGCACCGCCTCGAGGATCCGCGCCTGCCGGTCGACTTTCTCATCGGCGTCCATCGCGCGCACGGATCTCGAACTCACATCCACAACCTTAGTAGCGGCAGGATGCTCGCGTGAGCGGCATGCCGCGGCTCGCACACCGGTGACATGTGACCTCCGGGGCTTCGAGCCGGGCCCGCCTCGCCGGCTGAGCGCGCAGTCCGGCCGGCTCAGCGGGCTCGATCGTAGACCATGGCGATCTCGCCGAGCGCGCCGGTCTCCTGGTGGGTCAGCGTCCACGTCGTAGCCGGAAGACCGTCGTCGAACAGCCGCTGCCCGCCCCCGGCGATCTCGGGGAAGATCATGAGGTACAGCCGGTCGACGAGGTCCGCCGACAGGAGCGGCTTGATGAGGCTCGGGCTGCTGTTGACGAGGATGTCGCCCTCGCCGGTGGCCTTGAGTGCGGCGACGACGTCCGCGGCGGGGGCGTTCACCACGCGGGTGCGTTCCCACCGCGCTTCGGCCAAGGTGGTCGACAAGACCACCTTTTCCGTGTCGACCAGCCACTTGGCGTATCCGCGATCCCGCGGATCGGCGTTCTCGTCTTCGGCGACCGAGGGCCAGTAGCCCATGAATCCCTCGGCGTTGAGCCGGCCGAGCACCGCCGTCGTCGCGCTCTCCCAGATGCGGGTCATGTGGTCGCGCGCGACGTCGGTGGTTACGTACGGGGCGAACGCCGCGAAATCGCCGGGCCCGCCGGGACCGTTGTAACGCCCGTCGAGGGTGAGGGCCAGGTTCGCGGTCACCCTGCGGCCGGTCGAGTCAGTCATTGCGTGCTCCCTCATCGGTGTCGTGCTCGGTGTCGTCGATGCTGTCGGCGCTGGAGGAATCCGCGGCGAGGGTCGCCGCGAGCTTGTCGAGGCTCTGGCCGAAGCCGATCTCGATGCCCGCGACGAAGTCGGCGGACTCGATGGTGCTGTCGGTGATCCGGAAGTGGACGTCGAGGTCCGTGCCGGTGCCGGTGGGCCGGAGGCCGAGGTCGAGGTGGGCGGTGAAGGCGGGGCCTCCGTCGGCGAGCAGCGGGGAGAGCCGGTAGGCGAGGCGCTCGCCGGGGCGTACGTCGTCGACGACCCCCTGCGCGCGCCCGGCGACCAGGTCGGAGCCGTCGGCGTCCTCGGCATCGCGGTACTCGTGGACGATCCGCCCGCCAGGTCGCGCCTCGAAGACGAGCTCGGAGACGCGCAGGTCGTCCGGCGTCCACCATCGGGCCAGCAGTGAGGTCTCGGTCAGGTGGCGCCAGACCAGCTCGGGGCGCACCGTCAGCGACCGGTGGAAGGTGAACGAGCGGCCGTCGGCCCACCCCTGCTCGTTGGCGGCGAGCCGCTCCGCGTGGAGGCTGAGCCCGTAACGGTCGTAGGTCTCGCGCGGGCCGCCGGCCCGGTCGGCGGTGTCGGCGAGCCGGCTGAGCGCGGCCGCCAGCTCCCGCAGCGGTCCGGGACGGAGCGCGTAGATGCGGCGCTGGCCGGTGCGCTGGGAGGTGACGACTCCGGCGCGCTCAAGGGCCTGCAGGTGCTTGGTCGTCTGCGGCTGGCGCGCCTCGGCGAGCTGGGCCAGGACGCCGACCGGCCGGGGCCGCTCGGCCAACAGGCTCACGAGCCGCCAGCGGGCCGGGTCGGCCAGTGCGGTGAGGAGTGCGTCCATGGGGAAAAGTATTCGCCATGACGAATATTCGTGTCAAGGAATATTTAGGGTTCGGATCGGGCGGGCGCGTGGCGGCCGGGCTCGGCGGCCCAGCCGCCACAGAACCGCTCGCCCAGGCCGCGACGACCGCCTCACAGGGGAGCCGCGCTGTTCGTGGAGATCGCCGCCGGTCATGCGGGACATGCTCCCGCCCGGCCGGCCGGGCGGGAGCATGGTGAAGATCTTGGCGCTGGTCGAGACGCCCCGTTCAGGGGGCCGGGTTTCAGGCCGAAGCCCTCCCTGCCGCGGCTGCATCCCCCTCGACTGCCCCGAACCCGTCTACCGCCCGCTGAGCGGCTTCCTCACTCCTGGACGGGGTTGCGCAGCACCTCGACGAGGCTGGCGAAGCTGTCCGAGCCGTGCCCAGCCGCCCTGGCCCGCAGCATGGCCGCCTTCAGCAGTTCGGGCAGCGCGTTGTCGACGCCACGCTCGTGCGCGGCGTGGATGAGGTGGTCGATCGCGGCGATCTGCACGTCCACCGTCGCGTCGTCGCCCGGGTAGCGGCCCTCGTCCACCTGCCCCGCGTACCTGGTCAGGAACCCCGCCACCGCACCCATCCAGCGGATCGCGACCGGCGTGAACGCCGTGGCCTCGATCTTGTCCGCGCCGACCACCGCCGTGCCGTGCAGCCAGCCGGTCATCGTCGCCCACATCAGGCCCAGCAGCGCCGCGTCGTACAGCGAGGCCGTACCGGGGTCCTCGCCCAGGTGAACGGGGTCGCCCAGCGCCGCCAGGATGCTGCGGCGCGACTCGAAGACCTCGGGGGAGCCGCTGTAGAGGAACATCATCTCCTGGCTGCCGACACCCGGCGGCGTCGTCATGATGGCGCCGTCGAGGTAGCCGACGCCGTGCGAACGCGCCCAGCCGTCCATCCGGCGTGCCTGCTCCGGCGATCCGGAGGTGAGGTTGACCAGTTGCCTGCCCGCCAGCGAGCCGGCGACGGGGTCCAGCACGCCGTACAGCGCGTCATAGTCCAGGACGCAGGCGATCACGACGTCGGCGGCCTCGACCGCCTCCCGCGCCGTCGCCGCCTCCTTCGCGCCCCGCGCCACCAGCGCCCCCGCCCTGCCCGCCGAACGGTTCCACACCGTCGTCTCCACGCCCTTGTCCAGCAGGGCGGCGGCCAGCGCCGACCCCATCGAGCCCAGTCCGATCACGGTCACCCGCATGTCACAACACTCCTCAAATCGTCTGTCCGATCCACGATCTCAGCGGGTGCCGGGCGGAGACAGTGACAGCGGTGACGCTCTCCGCCAAATTCCTGCCATACGCTGGAGCCCATGGGTGCCGGATCCGTCGCGGTGGTCGTGACCGAGGACATCGGGGTCCCCTCGTGGGACCTGTACGAGCTGAGCATCCCGTGCACGGTCTTCGGCAAACCGCAGCCCGACCTGGCCGACCCCTGGTACGACCTGCGGCTGTGCGGCACGGGGGGCGGCGACCACGCGGGGCCCGCCGTGGCGGGGCTGGCGCTGCGCACGCCCTACGGGCTCGACGACCTCGCGGGCGCCGACACCGTCATCGTCCCGTCGGTGCCCGACGCCTGTGTCGAGGACGGCGCGCCACTGCCTCCCGCGCTGATCGCCGCCCTGCGCCGCGCCTACGACGCCGGCGCCCGCATGGTGTCGCTGTGCACCGGCGCCTTCGCCCTGGCCGAGGCGGGCCTGCTGGACGGGCGTCGCGCCACCGCCCACTGGATGCACACCGCGCAGCTGGCCGAGCGCTACCCGAAGGTGCGGGTCGACGACTCGGTGCTGTACGTCGACGACGGCGACGTGCTGACCAGCGCCGGGCTCACCGCGGGCCTCGACCTGTGCCTGCACCTCGTACGGCGCGACCTCGGCGCGCACGTCGCCAACCAGCTGGCCCGCCGCATGGTCGTGCCGGCCCACCGCCCCGGCGGCCAGGCCCAGTTCATCGACCTGTCGGTGCCCACCACCGACGACGAGGGCATGGCTCCGGTGCTGGAATGGGCCAGCGCCCGCCTCGACCAGCCGCTCACCGTCGAGGAACTGGCCCGGCAGGCCGCGATGAGCCCGCGCACCTTCTACCGCCGCCTGCAGGCCGCCACCGGGATGACACCGTTGCAGTGGCTGCTCAACCAGCGCCTGGGCAGGGCCCAGAGCCTGCTGGAGCAGACCGACCTGCCGATCGAGAAGGTGGGCGAACTGAGCGGCCTGGGGACGGCCAACAATCTTCGCCACCACTTCCTCAAACAGGTCGGGGTCTCACCGAGCGACTACCGGCGGGCCTTTCCCCGCACGAATGAGCAGATTCTCCGGAGCGGGGTGTCGATCCGGAGGCAGGCCGTTCGTGTAGAGGGTGACAAGACACCCGGGAGGCCATCATGAAGCAGTACCTGCTCAGCATCTACCAGCCCGACGGCGACCCGCCCGCGCCCGACGACCTGGCGGCGATCATGCGTGACGTCGACGCCTGGGACAGCGAGCTCAAGGCCGCGGGCGCGTGGGTGTTCACCGGACGCCTGCACCCCGCGGACACGGCCACCGTGGTGCGGCCCAAGGACGGCGAGCTCCTGCTGACCGACGGGCCGTACACCGAGGGCAAGGAGCACATCGGCGGCTTCGTCGTCATCCAGGCGCCCGACCTCGACGCGGCACTCGAATGGGCACGCAAGGCCGGCCTGGCCACCACCCTGCCGATCGAGGTCCGCCCGCTCCAGGACTGACGTGTCCGGCATCGAAGACGTCTTCCGCCAGGAGTACGGCCGCGCCGTCTCCGTCCTGGTCCGCTCCTTCGGCGACATCGACCTCGCCGAGGAGGCGGTCCAGGACGCCTTCGCCGAGGCGACCCGGCGCTGGCCGGTGAAGGGGACGCCGCCCAGCCCGGCCGGCTGGATCATCACCACCGCCCGCAACCGCGCCATCGACCGCCTGCGCCGCGAGTCCTCGCGACAGGACCGCCACGCCCAGGCCGCGCTTGTGCGGGCCCCCGACGAGCCCGCGCGGGAGGGGCCCGTGCACGACGACAGGCTCAGGCTCATCTTCACCTGCTGCCACCCTTCGCTCGCGCCGTCCGCACGGGTGGCGCTCACGCTCCGGCTGCTGGGCGGCCTGAGCACCGGCGAGATCGCCCGGGCCTTCCTGGTGCCCGAGGCGACCATGGCCCAGCGGCTGGTCCGCGCCAAAGGCAAGATCCGCGACGCCGGGATCCCCTACCGCGTGCCCCGCGAGGCGGACCTGCCCGACCGGTTGCCTCCCGTCCTGGCGGTCATCTACCTGATCTTCAACGAGGGGTACGCGGCCAGCGCGGGCGGGCGTCTGGTGCGCGAGGAGCTGTGCGCCGAGGCGATCCGCCTGGGCAGGCTGCTGGCCGAGCTCATGCCCGACGAGGGCGAGGTGTGGGGGCTGCTGGCGCTGATGCTGCTGCTGCACTCTCGGCGCGCCGCCCGCGCCGACGCCAACGGCCGGTTGGTACGGCTGGCCGAGCAGGACCGCGCGCTGTGGGATCGCGACCTCGTCGAGGAGGGCCAGGCGATCGTCCGCGCATGCCTGCGCCGCGACCGGCCGGGCCCGTACCAGATCCAGGCGGCGATCAACGCCGTGCACAGCGACGGCTCCGCCACCGACTGGAGGCAGGTCCTGGCACTGTACGACCAGCTGACGGCCATCGCTCCGAGCCCGGTCGTGGCGCTCAACAGGGCGGTGGCGGTGGCCGAGGTGGCGGGGCCCGCGGCAGCGCTGGAGCTGGTCGACGAGCTCGACCTGGGCACTGTCCACCTGTTCCACGCCATCCGCGCCGACCTGCTGCGGCGCCTCGGGCACACCGCGCGGGCCAGGGCGGCCTACGCCGCGGCGATCAGGCTGGCCGGCAACGACGCCGAGCGCGCCTTCCTGCGAGCCCAAGCCGACAGCCTTCCTCATTATTGACAATAAATATTGTCGGTGAGAGGGTGGAGGCATGTTCGACGTGACGGTGATCGAGGACCCCGCGGCCGCCGAGGCCTCGCTGGACCCGATCCGCGCCAGGCTCCTGGCCGAGCTCGCCGACCCCAACTCGGCCACCACGCTGGCCGCGAAGGTCGGCCTCCCACGGCAGAAGATCAACTATCACCTGAAGACACTCGAGAAGCACGGCCTGGTCGAGCTCGTCGAAGAGCGCAGGAAGGGCAACGTCACCGAGCGCGTCATGCGCGCCACCGCCTCCTCCTACGTCATCTCGCCGCGCGCCCTGGCCGGCGTCCAGCCCGATCCCAGCCGCTCGCCCGACCGGCTGTCGGCCCGCTGGCTGCTGGCCGTCGCCGCCCGGCTGGTCAGCGATGTCGGGCTGCTCATCACCGGCGCGGCGAAGGCCCGCAAGCGGGTGGCCACCTTCGCCATCGACGGCCGGATCCGGTTCGCCTCGGCCGCCGACCGCGCCGCCTTCGCCGAGGAACTGGCCAACGCCGTCACCACCCTTGTCAGCAAATATCACGACGAAGCCACCGAAGGCGGGCGCGACCACCGCGTCATCGTCGCCGTCCATCCCAGCGTCGACCAGCACACCCAGGAGTCCTGACATGTCACACGAGTTCGAGCTCCAGCACGAGCTCTCCCTGGACGCGACCCCCGAACAGGTATGGGACGCCATCGCCACAGGGCCCGGCATCGACTCCTGGTTCATGGGCCGCAACCAGATCGAGCAGGGCGTCCACCGCACCGCGTTCGGCGGCTACGAGCCCGCCAACACCATCACCGCGTGGGAGCCCGGCAAGCGACTGGCCACCAGGGCACCCGCCGCCGACGACGGACGCTTCATCGCCTACGAGTTCCTCATCGAGGGCCGCTCGGAGGCCAGCACCGTCGTCCGCGTGGTCACCAGCGGCTTCCTGCCGGGCGACGACTGGGAGAACGAGTTCGAGGCCATGACCACCGGCCTGGCGATGTTCTACACCACCCTCGGCGAGTACCTCACGCACTTCACCGGGCGCACCGCCGTACCGGTGACCGCTTTCGGCTCGGGCGACTACCGCGCCCTGTTCGCCCGCCTCGGCGAGCCGGCCGCCGGCGACCCGATCACCATCACCCCGCCAGGACAGCCGCCCGTCCAGGGCGTCGTCTACTACACCAACGCCCAGACCCTCGGCATCCGCACCGGCGACGCCATGTACCGCTTCGTCAACGGCTTCGGCGGCGGCATCGTCGCCCAGCACCACCTGTTCACCCCCGGCACCGACCCCGACGAGGCCGACCGCGCATGGACCGCGTGGCTGGCCGAGCACGCCTCCTGACACGCCTCCCAGCACCTCCGGCGCCGGGCAACCGACCACGTGTCCGCCGCCGGAGCGTCCGCCACCCTGGCCCCGGCGCGGGGGCACGCGCCTCACGCGTCGGGCCAAGGCCCCACCCGGCTCGCCACGGGCGGTGTGAGCCGCCGCGGACACGGCGCGCGCCTAGCATGGCGGTGAAGATCGTGGCTCCGGGGAGGTCATCATGGTGAACGATGCCGAGATGCGGCATCTGCGCCGCTGCGTGGAACTGGCCGGCGAGGCCCTGGAGGCGGGCGACGAGCCGTTCGGCTCGGTACTCGTCGCCGCTGACGGGACCGTCCTCGGCGAGGGCCACAATCAGGTGGCCTCAGGTGACAGGACCCGCCACCCGGAGTTCGAACTGGCGCGCTGGGCCGCGGCCAACATGAGCCCGGCGGAGCGCGCCGCGGCCACCGTCTTCACCTCCGGCGAGCACTGCCCGATGTGCGCCGCCGCGCACGGCTGGGTCGGTCTCGGCCGGATCGTGTACGTGGCCTCCTCCGAGCAGCTGGCAGGCTGGCTCGCCGAGCTCGGGGTGCCCGCCCCTCCCGTACGCACCCTGCCGATCCGGGAGGTGGTCCCCGACGCCGTGGTGGAGGGTCCTGTTCCGGGCCTCGCCGAGCAGGTGCGCGAGCTGCACCGCCGCTTCCACGGCGCGTCCTGAGCACGGGTCACGCCCGCGGCGCTTCGACGATCATTCCCGCGCGGTCAGGGGACAGCATGCTCAGCGGCGCCCCTCGGGGTGGGTCTCGTACATGCGTGCCGCGACCAGCAGGCCGGAGGCGGCGGTCAGCGCGGCCACCGCCCACACCGCCGCGTCCGGCCCCCACATACCGGCGATCGCTCCGGCGAGCAGCGCGCCGACGGCGAACCCGCCGTCACGCCAGAGCCGGTAGACGCCGACAGCGCGGGCCCGCCAGGCAGGGTGGGCGACGTCGCCGATGACGGCCAGCAGCGTGGGGTAGACCAGGGCGGTGCCCGCGCCGAGCAGCACCTGGGCGCCCGCCCACAACGCGAAGCGGTCGCCGGCCGCCACCAGCGCGATCGCCAGAGCCTGCACCAGCATGCCGGTAGTGATCAGGTGCTTGCGGCCGACATGGTCGGACCACCAGCCGGTCACCAGCTGCCCGAGCCCCCACACCGCCGGATACAGCGCCGCGAGCACGCCGATGTCGACCACGCCGAGGCCGCGTGAGGCGAAGATGAGCGGGAAGACGCCCCAGGCGAGGGCGTCGTTGAGGTTGTTGACCATCCCCGCCTGGCTGGCCGCCGACAGCGCCTTGTCGCCGACGCTGGTGCGCCAGGCGATCTGGCGTGTGGACGGCTCGCCGGGGTGCGTCGTGACCGGATGGCCCGCGCCCTCCAGCCTGGCGTGCTCGCGGGTCTCGCGCACGATCAGCGTGGACAGTCCCAGCCCGAGGGCGGCGTAGGCGGCCCCCAGCAGGAACGGCGCCGGGCGCAGCCCGTGGGCCGCGGCCAGGTAGCCGGTGGCCAGTGCGGTGACGGCGACCGCGCCGTATCCGGCGGCCTCGTTGAGGCCCATGGCCAGGCCGCGCCGCTCAGGCCCGGCCAGGTCGATCTTCATGATGACGGTGGTCGACCAGGTCAGACCCTGGCTGACGCCCAGCAGCACGTTCGCGGCGACGATCCAGCCCCACACCGAGCCGAAGGCCAGCAGCGCGGGCACCGGCAGCGCGATCAGCCACCCGGCGACCAGCACCGGCTTGCGTCCATAGCGGTCCGACCACGCGCCGGCGAAGAAGTTCGTCACCGCCTTGGTCGCGCCGAAGGCAACGATGTAGGTCAGCCCGGACACCGACGCGGCAAGGCCGAACACCTGATCGGCCAGCAGCGGCAGCATGATCCGTTCTTGGCCGAGCATGCCGCCGACCAGCGCGTTGACCACCACCAGCAGGGTGAACTGGGCCAGGTTGGCGCGCAGTCCGAGCCGTACCGGCGCGCGGGAGGCGGCGCCGCCGGCGCTCACGCCTCTTCCCCCAGCTGCCGCCCGGTGGCATCGGCCCAGTCACCGGGGCCGCCGTCCAGTACGCGCACCCGCCGGTGACCCGCGCGGGCGAGCAGGCTGGCCGCGGTCATCGCGCGCTCGCCGTGCGCGCACATCACCACCACCGGTTCAGCGGGGATCTCCGCCACCCGGGCCGGTAGGTCGCCGAGCTCGACGTGAACCGCGCCTGGCACGTGTCCGGCGGCGTACTCGCTGTCCTGGCGCACATCCAGCACGCTCACGGCACCGACACGGTCTGGGCCGAGCATGGGGATGCTGGACGTCGGCCCGTCCCAGGGCTCGGTGAGCTCACCCGCGCCGGCCTCGTAGCCGATCTTCAGCGCCTGCCCGAGGATCTCGGCGGCATCCTGGTCGGGGTTGCGGACGATGATGTACGGCGTGCCCGGCTCCAGGAGCCAGCCCAGCCAGGAGGCGAACTGCGGACGCAGCGGGATGGAGATGGCCCCCGGGATGTGAGCCGCTGCGAACGCGCGCGCCGGCCGGACGTCGACCAGCACCGCCCCCTCGGCCAGCAGCGCCCGCACCCGGGCCGCGCTCAGCCGCCGCAGGCGCGGCCGCCCGATCAGGGCGGGGCCGAGCCGGTTGGCCTCGGCCAGGCGCAGGAAGTACGGCGGGAAGCTGCCCAGGCCGCTGGTCAACCGCCGCACGAACGTGTCCTCATCGCCTGCCAGCAGCAGCGGGTTGGTGGCCTTCTCCCGTCCGATGGTGGAGGTGCGCTCGGCGCCGGGCGGAGCGGAGCAGAACGAGCCCGCGCCGTGGGTGGGCCACACCTCGACCTCGTCGCTCAGCGCGGCCAGACGGCGCAGGGAGCGGTACTGGGCGCGGGCCAGCGACTCGGTCCGCTCCGGCCCGGCCAGGTCCGTCCGCGCGGCCGCGCCGACGATGAGCGACCCTCCTGTGAACACCCCCAGCGCGCGCGGACCGGCCAGCAGCAGGAACGACAGGTGCTCGCCGGTGTGGCCGGGAGTGGCCAGCGCCCGCAACGTGAGACCGCCCAGATCGACCTCGTCCCCGTCGTGCAGGGCGACATGCTCGAAGGCCCGCTCCCCTGCGGCCGAGGCCAGCACCCGCGCTCCGTCGCTCGCGGCCAGCTGCGGCGCGCCGGACAGGAAGTCGGCGTGCAGGTGGGTGTCGGCGGCGAACGCCACCCGCAGCCCCCGCCGCTCCGCCTCGGAACGCAACGCGCGCAGGTCACGCGAGGCGTCCACCGCCAGCGCCCGCCCATCTCCCAGGTCCACCAGGTAGGCCGAGTTCCCCAGGCCCTCGTCCACGACCGCGATCACCACGATGGCCTCCTCCCGCCCTTGCTATACTCCTACAGTATTCCAAGGATTTATGGAGGAGTGTCCCATGGGCGACCACGCCGCCAAGACCGCGCTGTTCGACGCGTTCGCCTCCGTGGGCAAGGCACTGGCGAGCGGCAAACGGCTCGAGCTGGTGGATCTGCTCGCACAGGGAGAGCGATCGGTGGAGGCGCTCGCCCAGGCCGCCGGGCTCGGGCTGACCACCGCCTCCAACCATCTGCAGGTCCTCAAGCAGGCCGGCCTGGTGGCCACCCGCAAGCACGGCACCAAGGTCTTCTACCGGCTGGCCGGCGACGACGTGGCCGCACTGTGGGCGCTGCTGCGCCAGGTCGGCGCCGCACACCTGGCCGAGGTCGAGCGGGCCCGCGCCGCCTACCTCGGCACCGGCGACGCCGGGACAGTCACTGAAGAAGTCACGCGGGAGCAGCTGCAGGACCGCATCGCCGCCGACGAGGTGATCCTGGTCGACGTCAGGCCCGGCGAGGAGTACGCCGCAGGACACATCCCCGGAGCCATCTCCGTCCCGCTGGACCAGCTGGTCGACCGGCTGGCCGAACTGCCCGCCGACGGCACCATCGTCGCCTACTGCCGCGGCGCCTACTGCGTGCTGGCCCACGAAGCCGTCCGCGCGCTGACCGCCCGCGGCCGCGATGCCGCCCGGCTGGCCGACGGCATGCTCGAATGGCGGTTGGCCGACCTCCCCGTTGCCGCAGGAGCGACAGCGGCATGAGCCACAGGCAGGTGAACGCCGCCCCCGCGACCCCCGGCCCCACGGACGCCGACCCCACGAACGGCAACCCCGCGACCCTCGACCCCGCGGACGGCGACCCGCCGGATGGCGACGACGGCAGTCCGGCCGTGCCGGTGGTGCTGGACGGGGGCGACGCACGGTGCGTGCTGCTGCTCATCCAGCTGGCCCGTCTCGTGACCGGCCTGGAGGCCGGCACCGTCGTCCACGTGATCGCCACCGACCCGGCCGCGCCGCTTGATCTGCCCGCCTGGTGCCACCTGACCTGCCACCCCTACCTCGGCCCGGTGCCCGGCCGTAACCGGCCGACCTACGCGCTGCAGGTCAGCGGCCAGGCCCGCCCCATGGACCCCGGCGCACCCTGGCGGCGCCCCGGCAGCTGACCGCCAACCCCGCCCGGCAGGCGCCGCCGGTGGCCCCATGCACCTGCCGCAGAGCGATCGGCCTTCGAGGAGGCTGACCGCAGAAATCAGCGGTGGCGACCTGTGATCTTTCGCCTGTCAGCGGTCTGTGATGAGGGCTTCCAGGGCGGCGGCACCACCGCGACGGCGGCGATCGCCAGGCCGGCTGGGGAGCATGGACAACAGCGCGCGCTCGGTGACTCCCTATCGGTAGACCACCGGTTTCGTCTGCTCACCGGGGAACACCATGATCAGCAGCTCCACAGCGCCGTCAGGCGGGTCCGGCACCTGGTAGACGAGCTTGCGCCCGCGCAGGTGCACCCGCACCCGGTATGCCCCGGGCCCCGCGGTCGTCAGGCCGGTCAGGCTCTTTCCGTTGCCGTCGGACAGGGTCAGGGTGCCGCTGGGGCTGTCGTAGTCGACCTCCACCACCTCGTCCCACCCCTTGATCTCCAGCGGCGGTCGACGGCGGTACGACTCGACGGTGACGCACGCGTGGCCGATCTCGTCGGCCGCCCAGATCGCCAGCCCACCGCGCTCGCTGCCGACCAGCTCTTCGACCAGATCTGGGTCAGCGCCCTCGAATCCCTCCTCCCATCCGAGGATGGTCCAGAACTCGGTCCACATGGTGGCGCGCCCCTGCCGTACCGGCTTGATCTTCGGGCGGTGCGGGCGATGCCGGCCGCAGGCCTTGTCCTTCGCCGCGTGGTACGCCGCCTCCTCAGCCTGCTTCCGTGCGCCCTCCTGCTCCTGCCATCGGGCAACTGCCGGGCACAGCGGACCGAGCGCGTGCGCCAGCGGCCCGTGCGGCGCGTCCCGCACGGCCGGCACGCCGGTATCGCCGCCGTGCTGGGTGGCCACACGGCAGAGGTGGTGGCCTTGTGTCACAACCACCCGGTCGGGAGCGTCCTGCCAGCCTTCGATGCCGCCGTCGCCGTAGAAGCTGTTGTAGCCGCGGACCTCGCACAGGAACTTCTTCTCCGCCTCGCTCAGCCTCTTGACCGTGCCGCCGCCGAAGCCGGCGCAGTCGAGCTCGCCCTCTGTGCTCACCTCGCCGGCCGGGGCCGCCTGCGCCGTGACGAGCAGGGTCGCCGTCACGGTCAGGATCGTGGCGGCCGTACGCGCGAGTCGGCCGCGCCTGACGAACGTCCGCCGCGGGACCCGTACCGCGAGCAGGACCAGAACAGGGGGCACCAGGTGGTAGAGGTCCCAGCCCGCTTGCGAGCTCACCAGCTCCGGCGGCCCCCAGGCGCCCAGGCATTCCGGCCCGAGCGCCCCGTCGAGCGAGAGCAGCAGGAGATCGGGCAGGCGCCGGAGGAGCAGAACCGCGGCCGCGCAGCGGGCGACGACCCTGCCGAGCCGGTCCCGGCCGGTCCGTGCGCCCACGTACCAGCCGGCCAGCGCCAGGACGAGCAGCGGTGCACCGCCGTAGTCCAAGAGCGGGATGTGCGATGTCAGGTGTTCCGGGGTCATCGAGTGAATCTGAGCGCCCGTGCACCGCCCGGAGGACATGTACGCGTAGTACCGGGTGCCGTCGTCTTCCGACAGCAGCGACGAGACCCAGAAGTAAAGGCTGGGAGCGAGCGCGGCCAGCACGGCCGCGGTCCAGAGCATCCATGATCGTCGGGACACGAGAGGGAAGACTAGAGGGTCGGCAGGTCACCATGCGGAACAACGATGAGCGGCTCATCGCACCAGCCCTCTGGTCGACGTGCGCCGCTTCGGCTCCGGCGGGGCGAGGGAGATGAGCTTCGCCGAGCTGACCTCGCAGGTCGGTGACTTCGTCATGGAGACGGGTGGCGGAGAAGGCGGCGGTTACGTCGGGGTTGTAGCGGTGGGTGAGTGGTGTGTGGCGGTCGAGCCGTTGGGCTGGTCGGCGGCGATGGATGAGAGGCTGGCTCGGCTGTCGGCGGGCTCCGAGGTCGTGGCCGTCACCCGGCACGACTACGCGGATGACTACATCGGCTACGCGGTCGACGGCAGCGTGATCACCACTTTCGGGCCGGTCACGCCGGACGATCGCTATGGCGTCGGCAGGCGTTGGCGCGCCTGACGCTCCTCGGTGCGGGCCCAGTGGGCTACGGACCGGTCCCGGAGATCGGCCCTGGCCCAGGAGTAGACGTCAACCTTGTGGCGGAGAGACATCGGGCGTGGCCGGTGACCGGCTCGCCGTGCCTGCCGCAGGCAGGCGGCACTGTAACGGAGATCAACTATCCTCACCGATCGCCATGGCGTTCCCCTCAGGCCGCTCCCGTCGAGAATCGGACGATCAATGTGATGGGCAGTGTGGGACATGAGGCTCCCTGAGCCGCCAGGTATTTCCTGGCGCACTACTTGAAGCCGGCCGGTCCCGTTGATCGCTGTTGAATCATGGCCGGACCATAACATTGCGGGCGGCGAGGTGGGCGCTCCAGTCCCGTTTGGCGATCTCAGCCCATCGGATGGCGGTGTCGATGTGCGGCCGAGGACGTCGGCCAGGACCGGCGCGGGGATGTCTTCGGCCAGGGCGACGAGGGCGGCGTTGCGGGCCGGGCGGGCGTCGATGCCGTGTTCGAGGAGCTTGCGGCTGAACCCGAACGGGCCGCGGGCCGGCCAGGGACGCGGCCCGCGAACAACCAGGTGGCTGGGATGGCCATGCGGCTGCGATTGACAGGGGCGGCGGTCCGCTGGCGTAGGAGAGCCGCGCGCCGGGGCGGGAGGGGCAGCGGATGGCGGCCGATGTCCAGGCAGGTGCCGTCGTCCTGGTGCGCAGGTGCTCGGCGCGCAGCTGCTCGGCACCGGATCGTGGTCACCTCTCCGGCGCCGAGTTCGGCGATCTCCGCCACCCGGCGCAGTTCCTCGGCCATCACCCGGCCCAAGGCCTTTGTCGGCGCTGTACACAACCGCTCCAGCTCCGAACGGCGCTTACCGTCCGGCACCGCCAGCAACCCGACCAGCGTGGCGCGCATCTGGGCCGACGACCGGCCCGACAGCTGCGCGTGCGGCCGCTCGCTCTCCGCCCGCGCACCTCCCCGACCAGCCGCACCAGCACCGTGATGCCTGGCGGCCGACGCGTGCAAACGAAATGTTCACAACGAATAGTTGACAACCGTTTATGTGCCACGCCATGCTGGTCGCATGTCATCGACCCCCGACCCCTTCACGCCCGCGCATCCAGAACAGACTCGGGCACAGCGCGTCTACGCCTCCCTGCTCCGTATCGCCGAGCGGCACGCCGCGACCGACGAGCAGCGCAGCCGGCAGACCCATCCCTCCGTCCTCGGACCGCACGAAGCCGTCAGGCTCGTGTCGTTCCTGCTCAGCGGTGCCGCACAGCTTGACGACGGCGAGCCCGAGGTGGACAGGGCCGACATCACCGCCGCCCTGAGCCTGATCCCTCTAGCTCGCGGGGAGATGGACGAGCTGGAGGCGGGGCTCCTGCAGATGGCGCGCGGGCGCGGCATGACCTGGCCGGAGATCGCCTTCGGACTCGGCCTCGGCACCCCGCAGGCCGCCAGGCAGCGCTACGAACGACTGATCGACCGCACGACCCCCGACGAGAACGCCTAGCGAGCACACGCTCCGCCCCTGGCCGCCGGGCCGCCCATCTGCTCGGCCACCGGCGGCTTCTCCCACAGCCGAGCGCTGCGCCCCGCGCCGGCCACCGGGAGGACGAGCGACGCAACGCCGCGACAGCACCCGTCTCCTCAGGACCATCGCCGCGAGTGATAGCTTTTCGGCTCGTGTCCGACTACCTGCGCGAACTCTTCTCGCTCCGCGGCCGCACAGCCCTCGTCACCGGCGGCAGCTCCGGCATCGGCTACGCCATCGCCGAAGCCCTCGGCCGCGCGGGCGCGGAGGTCACCATCGTCGCCCGCAGGGAACCCGAGCTGCGGGAGGCCGCCGCCAAGCTCCACGCCCACGGCGTCAAGGCCTCGTGGATCAGCGCCGACCTCGGCCGGCGCGCCGACGTCGACCGCGTGTGCGCGCAGGCGGGCGACATCGACATCCTCGTCAACGACGCGGCCAACAACATCCGCAGGCCCATGTCCGACCTCACCGACGACGACTACGAGCAGACCATCGCGGTCAACCTCACCGCCCCCTACCTCCTCGGCCAGCACGCCTCCCGCCACATGATCGACCAGGGCTGGGGCCGCATCATCAACATCGGCTCCCAGCAGACGGTCAGCGCCTTCGGCAACAGCGGCGTGTACGGCGCCGCCAAGGCGGCCATCGCTGGTCTGACCCGCTCCCAGGCCGAGGCATGGTCGAAGTACGGCGTGCGGGTCAACACCATCATTCCGGGCTTCGTGCTCACGCCCCTCACCGAGCCCGCGCAGTCGATCCCCGGACGCGTCGAGGAGCTCGCCGCCCGCCACATGGTCGGCCGCAACGGCGTGCCCGCCGACTTCGCGGGCGCCGCCGTCTTCCTGGCCGGTGAGGCGGCCGCCTTCATCACGGGCCAGATCCTCTACGTGGACGGCGGCTTCTCCGTCCACTGAGGCGGCTCCTGGTTGCTGATGTCTTGGCTTGGTGCGGCCGGGGTCGTCGACCCCGGCCGGCGCCTTTACAAAGTAGATTTCCTACTTGCGCTTCACCTGCCGGACGCCACGGCCCTCGTGCCACATGTCGATCACCAGCAGGTCGCCTTCGACCCTGGTCCACACCGCCTCCGTCACGTCGACCCTGAACAGGTGCGGTCCCTCGCCCGGCATCTCGAACCTCGCCAGGACCTCGGGGTCGGTGACCTCCAGCGCTCTCCCCGAGAGCTTCGCGTCGCCCGCCCACCGGGACGGGTCGGCCTCGTCAGGCGTGGTCGGACGCGCGTGGAGGGCCATCCGAGGATCGCGCCGCAGGTCCAACGCCTTCATCGCGCCCGGCATCGACCCCAGCCACAGCTCCCCGTCCTTGAAGTCGACCTCCGTACCGCTGATACGCGGCGAGCCGTCCTTCCTGATGGTGGCCAGCGTCTTGTGCTTGTGGGCGTCCAGCAGCCCCCGCACCGTCGCCGCCAGCTCGGGCGCCTGCTTCTCGAACTCCTGCCACGAACTCATACCGACCATCGTGCACCCCGCCACCGACAGTTCCACCCGATCGAATCCCGCGGATCCGCCCAGCCGAACCCTGCGGATGACCGCGTATTCGTGGGCACGACCGAAAAGGTGCGCTCTCCCGGGACGCAGGAGAGCGTGTCCACATCCTCCCCGGGTCGGCCACGGGCCCGGCGTGGCCCCGGCTGCACGACCGACCCGAGCCCTCCCCCGCCACCTCAACGGCGCTCCTCTCCGCCCCATGCCCGGGCATGTACCGCCGCGTGCGCGGAGCCGCCGGCCCTGACGTGAGGGCACGCTCCATCCGAGCCCTGACCGCGCACCGGACAGGCGCGCTATCTGGGGTGCGTGGTGGTGGAGCCCGGGACCGCCGTGGAGCCGGAGGACGAGGCCGAGTCGGAGGACGAGGACGGGGCCGAGCCAGAGGCGGAGGCGGAGGCGGAGGACGAGCCGGAGGCAGGATGGACGGAGGTGGATGCGGCGGCGGTCGGCGCGATCGAGGTCGGCGCGATCGAGGTCGGCGCGATCGAGGTGGCCGGGGTGCGAGGGCTGTGTCGGCGGTGGAGGAGGTGGCGCGCCAGGGCCAGCGTGGCGAGTGCCGCGATCAGCGCGCACACACCCTGCCAGCCGAGCCGGGTGAAGGCGCGGGCCGCCAGCCACGAGCCCAGGCCGCCGCCGAGGAACGCGCACGTCATGTACGCGGTGTTCAACCGGCTCCGCGCCTCGGGCCGGAGGGCGAAGATCCGCACCTGGTTCGCGATCATGCCCGACTGCATCGCCACGTCCAGGATGAGCGTGCCCAGCCCCAGGGCGACCAGGCCCGTCACGCCGCCGAGGCCACCCGCCCACAGGACCGCGGCCGACGCGATCACGGCCAGCATGCAGACGAGGTTCACCGTGTCGGAGCCCCGCCGGTCGACCTGGCGGCCCGCGAAGGGGGTGCCGAGCATGGTTGCGATGTTGACCAGGGCGAGCACGCCGACGGCTTGGGCGCCCATGCGGTACGCGGGACTGGTCAGCAGGAGGGCGGCGCCGGTCCAGACGGCGGTGAAGGCCCCGAAGATCGTCGCTTGGTAGAAGCAGGAGCGGCGCAGGTCCGGCTCGCGGCGCAGCAGGCGCAGCGTCTCGGCCAGCAGCGCCGGGTAGCGCTGCCTCGATGGCGGGGTCGTCGCGGGTAGCGCGAAGGCCAGGACCGTCGCCAGGAGCAGGACCGCCGCCGCGGCCGTCAGGTACGGTGCCCGCCAGCCCAGCCATTCGCCGACGCTGCCGCCGAAGGCCCGGGACAGCAACATGCCGCCGATCGAGCCGCTCAACAGTGTGCCGGTGACGGCGCCGCGACGGTCGTCGGGCACCAGCCCCGCCGCCAGAGCGACGACGATCGGCGCGATCACCGTCGTGGCGCCCACGAGCACGCCCGCGCCGACGAGTGGCGGCAGCGCCGGAGCGGCGCCCGCCGCGAGGAGGTTCAGCGCGGTCAGGCCGAGCAGGGTGACGACCAGGGGCCGGTGCGGGAGCCGGTCGCCGAGCGGCACCAGCAGGAAGATCCCGAGCGCGTAGCCGAGCTGTACGGCGGTGACGACCAGGGCGGCCGCGTCAGGCTGTACGCGCAGACCTGAGGCGATCAGGGGGCTGATCGCCTGGGGGAAGTAGAGGTTGCCCACGGCCACGCCGCACGTCACGGCCAGGAGCAGGACCAGGCGGCGGCCCGCGACGGGCTGGGCTTCCACGGGGCCACCGGATGGCTGACGCACACTCACCTCACTTGAGCGAAGACTTCGGTCACGGACCGGCGAAGCGGCAGCCGGGTTCGCACCGCGAAGCATCCCTGCTGGGAACGCCGTGACACAAACCGGCCGCATGGGACAACGAAGGATGAGGGACCCATCTCCGAGAGGGCACCGGACGCGAAATGTCCGGCCGGCGGGCTTGCACGGTGGCGGAGGAGGCCGGTCCTGACACGGCGGCGAGGAGCTTGGTCCAGGACGCGCCGGCTCCACCCACCGGCTGGCACCCGCGCCCTCCGACCGCATGAGGCATGGAGCGGGGGGCGGGGTTCAGTCCACCGGGCCGCCCGCGACGTAGATGACCTGGCCGGAGACGAACCCCGCCTCGGGGCTGACCAGGTAGGAGGCGGTGTGCGCGATGTCCTCGGGCCGGCCGACCCTGCCGACCGGGATGGACTGCGCCGCGCTGCGCTGGTACTCCTCGAAGTCGCGGCCGAGCCGCCGGGCCGAGGCCCTGGTCATGTCGCTCACGACGAAGCCGGGCGCGATGGCGTTGGCGGTGACGCCGTGCCGTCCGAGCTGGAGGGCGAGCGACTTGGTGAAGCCGATCAGGCCGGCTTTCGCGCTCCCGTAGTCGACCCGGGCCGCGTCGCCGACCGCGGAGATGCTCGACATGGTGACGATGCGTCCCCACCCGGCGTCGATCATGTGCCGGCAGACCGCCCTGGTGACGAGGAACGGACCGCGGAGGTTGACACCCAGGACCATGTCCCACTGCTCGGTGGTCATTTCGGCGATGCCGGCGCGGGGGCCGACGCCGGCGTTGTTGACCAGCACCGTCGGCGGCCCCAACTCGGCAGCGACCCGGGCGACGGCGTCGTCGACCAGGCCCTCGTCGGCGACGTCGGCGGCGACCGCGATCGCCGACCCGCCCTCTCTCGTGATCGCCTCGACGGTGTCCGCGCAGTCCGCCTCGTTCAGGTCGATCACCGCCACCGCCAGGCCGTCCCGCGCCAGCCGCCTGGCCACCGCGGCGCCGATGCCGCGTGCCCCGCCTGTGACGATCGCCGTCCGTCCGTGAACTGTAGATGTCATGCGATGAAGTCCACGACACCGAGGCCTTCGCGCCAATTGATGTAGCGTACAGCTTAATGATCAGCTTTGAGCTCGGCGTCGAGGACCTCGCGGACACGCGCTTCGCCGTCTCACCGTTGCACGAGACGGTACGCAGCCTGCGGGTGCTGCGCGACCCCGGCCTGTACGCGTTGCACCTGCCGTGGCGCAGGTCCGTTCTCGGCAGCCTCGACCCGCCGGACGCCGAGCTGCTGATGTCCCTGGTCGGCAGGAAACTCGCCCTTCCCGATTTCCTGACGCCGCGTCCCGCGACCTTCGCCCCGACCATCGAGGAGGGACTGTCCGTCGTACGGCAGGCGCCCCCGCAACTAGTCCGCCGCGATCTGCTGGCCGCTCTGGTCGCGGGGCCGGTTCCCGAGGATGACGCCTCTGCCGCCAGGTTCCGCGACACCGTCTGCGACCTGCTGCAGCGCTTCTGGGAGCTGGCCATCGAACCCGCGTGGCCGCAGATGCGGCTGGTGCTGGAGGCCGACATGACCTACCGCGCGCGGCAGCTGGCCGTGGGCGGCGCGCGCCTGCTGTTCGCCGACATGCACCCGAACCTGCGCTGGCACGACGGGGTGCTGCACATCGACAAGATGGTCGGCAGGCACCGCGTCGCCGCGTCCGGCCGGGGGCTGCTGCTGATGCCGTCCGTGTTCGCCCACAAGCCCGCCCCGCCGGTCAGCCCCGAGGAAGCGCCGCTGCTGGCCTACCCCAGCCGCGGAGTGGCCACGTTGTGGGCCCCGGCGCCGACCCCGGATCCGGCTGCTCTCGCCTCGCTGCTCGGCGCGCCCCGAGCGGGACTGCTCGTGCTGCTCGACGAGCCGCTGCCGACGGTGGAGCTCGCCCGCCGCCTGAGGGTGACCCCGAGCGCCGTCTCCCAGCACCTGCGCGTGCTGTACGCCACGGGTCTGGTCACCAGGAACCGCGACGGACGGCAGGTCCTGTACCGCCGCAGCCCCCTCGGCGAGCAACTCGCCGAGGGGGCCTCGGCGGGCCGGCGACGCGCGGGCTGACCGGCCAGGACGGGAGTGCGCCGGACGGAGTGGCTATGCCGGACGGAGTGGCTATGCCGGACGGCGCAGCAGGGCCGTGGCGATGGCGACCTGCGCCGGTTCCAGCGCGGTCCTGCCGTCCTCGATGTCCCACAGGGCGTTCTGCAGCACCCGCCCGAGCGTCCAGCCGGTCGCCCGCCGCCGGTCCAGACCGAGGACCTCGGTCAGCAGGTCGAAGCGGCGGAGCACGGCGCGTGTCACATCGCCCGTCGCCACCACCTCGTCCCACCGGTTGTCCAGCGCAGGAAGCAGCTCGAACCCGGGGTCTCCCGCCAGCGGTTCCGGGTCGATGGCCAGCCAGGGTTCCCGCTCCCCTGCCAGGACGTTGTCGTAGTGCAGGTCCCAGTGCAGCAGGCGGTCGCCGGGTTCGCCGGCCAGCTCGGCCACGGCGGACGCGCAGGTCCGCACCAGCTTCCGCTCTTCCTGGTCGCTCAGCGCCGGTACCGCCTGTGGAGTCCGGTCGAGCATGGCGGCGGCGACGTCGGACAGTCGCCGCAGGCCTTTCGGTGCCGCCACCGAGGTCAGGCGGGCCATCAGCTCGGCCAGGATCCGCATGGCCACGTCGTCGTCGGTCACCGAGGACAGCGTCCTGGAGGCGTCCAGCCGTTCCAGCAACTGGGTGCCGCTGTCCTCGTCGTGGTCGAGCAGGCGCACGATGCCGCCGCCCCGCCACGCGCGCAAGCCGGTGGCGGCTCCCGCGGTCTCCTCGCGGAGCTGCTGGAGCTTGAGGACGGCGGGCGTGCCGTCGGCCTGGAGTACGGGCAGGACGAGCGAGGCCATGCCGTACGCGGCGGGGCCGTCACGCCGTAGTCCCCAGCGGCTCAGGAGATCGTTTGCGAGGCGGGGCAGCCCGGCGAGCCAGGCGCGCGCCTCGGCGCCGTTGGAGCCGTAGGACGCGGCGAACGCGTCGGGGACGTCGATGGAAGTCGACGTGTTCAAGGCAGGAGCCTCCTTCATGTGGTGCGGGGTGGGGACGCGACGATGAAGGAGGTCACGGGGGTGCCCTGATACGGGGCGGGCGTCAAAGCATGCCCCCACCCTAGTGCCTGCCGCAGAGGCCTCGCCGGCCTGATCGAGTCCGGTGGGCCTCACTCCCGCTCGACGTCGTCGAGGTAGGAAGCGATGCGGGCCGCTCCCGACCTGGCCAGCCACGTTCGCAGGTCCATCACCTCCGGGCGCAGCCGGCGCGTCATGGCGAGATCGGCCCGGTAGCCGCGCTCGTTGAGCCATTCGTAGGCGAAGGCGAACTCCTCGTCGACCTCTCTGACCGCCTCGATCGGGATCTCCACGTACGGCAGCGACCGCCCGATCGCCTCCGAGATGGCCGCCGCGATCCGCACCGGCGTCAGCTCGTCCCCCGCCAGGTCGACGGCCCGCCCGATCCACCCGGCGGGCTCGGCGAACGCCATGGCGGCGAAGGCGCCCAGGTCGTCGACGGCCATGACCTGTTGCGGCACGTCGGCCGCGAACGGGGTGGTCACCGTGCCGTCACGCAAGTGGTAGCCGCCGGTGTAGTTCTCCATGAAGGAGACGGGCCGCAGGATCGTGGCGGGCACGCCGAGGGCCGTGATGTGCTGTTCGATCAGCGCCTTGCTCGCCACGTTGCGCGGCAGCCTCTCGCTGCCGTGGCGGCCCGCGCCTGCGACCGAGGTGAAGACCAGGTGCCGTACCCCGGCCGCGCGCGCCGCCTCGGTCACGTTGCGTCCCCAGCGGACCTCCTCCTCCGCCGAGAAGCCCGCCGCCGTTCCGGGGGAGCCGACGGTGGGCTGGACGCTGAACAGTCCGTAGGCCCCTTCGGCCGCCGCGGCCAGGGAGGCCACGTCCGCCATCTCCCCGCGCACGATCCGCGCGCCCGTCTCGGCCAGCGCCTTCGCGGGGGTGCCGTCCGGGTCCCTGGTCATGGCTCGCACGTCCCATCCGGCGGCGAGCAGGTGGGTCGTGACCGCGCGGCCCTGCAGGCCGGTGGCGCCCGCGACCACGATGGATCTCTTCACGATCGAACTCCTCAAACGGGGGGATCCTCCACTTACAGTTCGAGTACGATACGGAGGACCACCCCGTTTAGCAAGCCCACGGAGACCCGATGCCCGAACGGCCTATGCGCGCCGACGCGCGACGCAACTACGAGCGGATCCTCGCCGCGGCCGCCGCGGCCATCGCGCAGGACGGGGCCGAGGCGTCGCTGGAGGAGATCGCGCGGCGCGCGGGCGTCGGCTCGGCCACCCTGCACCGGCACTTCCCCTCCAGGCAGGCGCTGCTGGAGGCCGTCTTCCGCGACAAGGTCGAGACACTGTGCGCCGAGGCCGGGGAACTGGCCGCCGGCCCCGACGCGGGAGGTTCGCTGGCCGTCTGGCTGCGCGCCGTCGTCACGCATGCCGCGTCCAATCGCGGGCTGGCCGCGTCGTTGCTGCGCGGCTCGCTCCAGGGGGACCCGGCTCTGGGCGCCACCTGTCACGCACTGATCACGAGCGCGGGGGCACGGCTGCTGGCCCGGGCCGGCGAGGCGGGCGCCGTGCGCGCCGATGTCACGATCGCGGACCTGCTCACGCTCGTCAACGCCATCGCCCTGGCCACCGAGCAGGAGCCGGACGGCGCCGCGCAGGCCGACCGGCTCCTCGACCTCGCCCTGAACGGCGTGCGCCCCAGGCCCACGCCGTAGCGGCACGGGCGTCAGGCGAAACCGGCCACCAGGTCGTCCAGCCCCGACTTCACGCGCTCGGGCGTCACCCCGCACTCCCGCATCCGGTGGGCCAGCAGGGGCGCGGCCAGCGGCGCCAGCAGCGCGTCGGCCAGCACGTAGCCGTCGGCTTCCGGCTCGACCTGCCCGATGAGCATCGACAGGTGCGCGTGGTAGGCGGCGTAGGCGCCGCCGAACCGGGCGAACGGCGAGGCGGTCTCGGCCATCAGCAGCAGGTCCAGTTGTTCCACGGTCCTGTCGGTCAACGCGTGCAGGAACGCGCGCATCCGCTCCAGGGCGCCCGCCCCAGGCCCGAGCGGCGGCGGCCCTTCGATGAAGGCCTCCTGGAACTCTCGCTCCCGCTCGTCGATCAGCGCGTAGGCCAGCCCCGAGCGATCACCGAAGCGCCGGTAGAGCGTGCCGACGCCCACCCCCGCCGCGGCGGCCACGTCCGCCATGGACAACCCCTCGACGCCGTGGGCGGCGACGATGCTGGCGGCGGCGGCGAGGATCTTCACCCGGTTGCGAGCGGCGTCGACGCGCTCGCGCCGCGGGTTCGCGACGGCGTTCACGATCACAGGCTACTGGAACCCTTGCAACCGGAACTAATTCCGGTTTAGGTTGAAGCGGAACGAGTTCCGGATAAAGGGGAGAGAGTCATGACACGCAAGGTCGCACTCGTGACCGGGGGAAGCCGCGGGATCGGCGCCGCCATCGCCGCCCGGCTGGCCGCCGACGGTGCCGACGTGGTCATCACCTACGCGCGCTCGGCCGATCGCGCCGCCGCCGTCGTCAAGGAGATCGAGGCCGCCGGCGTCCGCGGGCTGGCCGTCGAGGCGCAGGCCGCCGACGCCGCCCAGCTGGTCGCCGCCGTCGAGCGCACGGTCGCCGCCTTCGGCCGGATCGACATCCTGGTCAGCAACGCCGGCATCGCGCCGTACGGGCCGCTGGAGGAGGTGAGGCTCGACGAGGTCGACACGACGCTGGCCGTCCACGCCCGCGCCGCGTTCGTCCTCGCCCAGGCGGCCGCCCGGCACATGCGAAGCGGCGGGCGGATCATCGGCATCGGCAGCAGCCTCGCCGAGCGCGTGCCGTACCCGGGATGGACGCTGTACGCGATGAGCAAGTCGGCGCTCATCGGCCTGACCAAGGGCCTGGCCAGGGACCTGGGACCGCGCGGCATCACGGTCAACCTCGTCCACCCCGGATCGACGGACACCGAGATGAACCCGGCCGACAGCCCCGAGGCGGAGGCCGAGCGCGGCTACACCGCGCTCGGCCGCTACTGCGATCCCGGCGACATCGCCGCCACGGTCGCCCACCTGGCCGGTGAAGGCGGCAGGAACATCACCGGAGCCGCCATCACGGTCGACGCGGGTACCACCGCCTGACCGCCGGATCAGCGGGGCCAGTGCTCCAGCATCACGTGGAGGGCGTCGATCGCGCGCTCCCACGACGTCCCCACGTCGCGGGGGTGCCCGAAGCCGCCGCTCGCCTCAAGGCTCACGAACCCGTGGAAGGCGCTGCGCAGGACCCGCACCGCGTCGGTCATGTCGGGCTCGGTCAGGTCGTAGCCGCGCAGCAGCGCATAGCACGATTCGAAGACGCGCTGGTGCGCCTGCGACTCGGCGACCAGTTCGGGTGGGAGCTGGATCTGTCCTGCGGCGTAGCGCCCTGGATGGGCCAGGGCGAAGTCGCGATAGGCGTGGGCGAAGGCCACGAGCGCGTCCTTGCCGGCCCTGCCGTCGACCGCGGGCCCGATGCGTTCGGCCATGTCGCGGGCGGCGATCATCGCGACCCTGTGGCGCAGGTCCTGCAGGTTCCTGACGTGGGAGTACAGGCTGGCGTCCTTGACCCCGAACCCGCGTGCCAGTGCCGAGATCGTCACCTTGTCGAAGCCGATCCTGTCGGCCAGGTCGGCCGCGGCGATCGCCACGCGTTCGGTCGTCAGTCCAGCACGCGCCATGAAAACTCCTTTGCCTAATACTCCTAGGCAACTGTAGCGTCGCGGCATGAAGCAACTCACTGAACAGGACATTCGTACGTCGTTCGTCAATTGTTCCAAGGGCGAGGCCAAACGTCTGGCCGTCCCGCGCGATCTCGTCGACTGGCCGTGGGAGGACCTCGACTTCCTGGGCTGGCGCGACCCCGGCGCGCCCGACCGCAGCTACATCGTGGCCGAGCACGCCGGCCGTCTCGTCGGCGTCGCGCTCAGGTTTCCCGCGCAGCAGCGTGCTTTCCTGCAGCGCAGCATGTGCTCCCTGTGCCTGACCACCCATCCGGGCAACGGCGTTTCGCTGATGACCGCCCGCAGGGCGGGCGAGGCAGGACGGCAGAGCAACTCCGTCGGCGTCTACGTCTGCACCGACCTGGCCTGCTCGCTCTACGTGCGCGGTATGAAGACCCCAGACCCCGGCGCCAGGATGGAGGAGTCACTCTCGGTGGAGGAGCAGATCGAGCGCACCAGGACCAAACTGTCCGCCTTCGTCGACAAGGTGCTCGTCTGACAGACTCGCAGAGTGATCGCACGCCGGGCCAGGATCGCCGTCTGCTTCTTCTTCGCCCTGCTCGGCATCGTCTCAGGGGTGTGGGCCGCCCGCATCCCCACGATCAAGCAATCGCTGCACCTCAGTGACGGCCGGCTCAGCCTGGCCCTCCTGGCCGTCGCCGTCGGCCTGGTGACCGGGATGCAGTTCGCCGGACGCCTCACCGACCGAACCGGCAGCGCCAGGGTGCTCGTCCCGGCGGGGGCGGCCTGCGGCCTCGCGCTGATCCCCGCGGGGTTCGCCCCCGACCTGGCCTTCCTGATCGTCACGCTGTTCGCGTGGGGACTGCTCAACGCCTCGCTCGACGTGTCCATGAACACCCACGCGGTCGAGGTGGAGCGCGTCTACGGCAGGCCGCTGATGTCCTCCTTCCACGGCATGTACAGCGCGGGCGGGCTGCTCGGCGCCGCGGCGGGCGCGCTGACCGCGTGGCTGGAGGTCTCCCCCGGCATCACCTTCGCCCTGGTCACCGTCCCCCTGGCCGCGCTCGCCGTCCTGGCACGAAGCGCGCTGCTGCCCTCCGTGCCGGCCCGCCGCGAGGAGCACCGCGCCCGGCGGGTCAGGTGGCACGGCAGGGTGGTGTTCATGGGGGCGATGGCGTTCGCGGGGCTGCTCGGCGAGGGGTCGGCGGGCGACTGGAGCGCCGTCTACCTGCACGAGGACCTCGGCGCGGCGACGGGTCTTGCGGCACTCGCGTTCGCGGCCGTCTCCGTCGCGATGACCGCGGGCAGGTTCGCCGGCGACCGGCTCGCGCTGCGCTTCGGACCCGTCGCGCTGGTGCGCTGGTCGGGACTGCTGGCCGCGGCCGGGCTCGGGCTGGCGCTGCTGGCCGCCGAGCCCGTCTGGGCGATCGCCGGGTTCGGCCTGTTCGGCCTGGGCCTGGCGACCATGGTCCCCCAGGTGTTCTCCGCGGCGGGCAACCACGATCGCTCACGGGCCGGCGAGGCGATCGCGCAGGTCGCGACGCTCGGCTACGCCGGGCTCATGCTCGGCCCAGTGATCATCGGTGGCGCGGCCGAGCTGGTCGGCCTGCCACCGGCGCTTGGCATCCCCGTCGCTCTGTGCCTGTTCATGTCGGCGTCGGCGGTGTCCCTGCGTCCGCGAGCGCCGGCGGCGTGACCCACGGACCGGTTCCAGCCGACGCCCTTTACTAAGTAGATCCGCGGCGAGCGCGATAGGCGGTGGCCTTGGCGCGGTTCTGACACGACAGGCCGCAGAAACGGCGCGAGGCGTTGCGCGTGGTGTCGACGAAGACCAGGTCGCATCCGCCGGCCTCGCAGGAGCCCAGGCGCCTCCCCTGCCCCACCCCGATGATCATCGCGAGGGCGGTGCCCGCCTGGGCGATCCAGGCATCCCCCAACGACGCCTCGAGCCGGTGGAAGGCCAGCCTCGGTGGATCGCCGTGCAGGTTGGGCACCGCGGCGTGCCGTATCAGCAGGTCGTTGAGCGCCGACAGGCGGGCGTCCCGCGCGAACAGCGAGCGCAGCACTGCGGCGGCGGCGGCCAGCGTGTCGGCGTCCGCGAGATCGAGGCGGGCCGCGGACGGCCGCACGACCGCCAGGGCGGCCCGGCGCTCCTCCCCCGTCGCGGGCGGTTCCACCCGGCGGCCGTGCGCATGAGTCACCACAAGGGTGTTGACCATGAGCACCGCCAGCTCGGCATTCTCGCCAACATAACTGTCTATTTGGGATTGACCAGTGATGCGCCATCCGTCTATCGTCACTGGCATATCGTACCTAGACAGTGAGGTTCTTGAGATGTCTCTCGCCCGGCGCATGTGGCACCAGATCGAACCCGTCCACGCGGCGGTCTACTTCGCGCCCCAGGTCTTCGACGAGGCCGCCAAGCTCGGCTACGACGTGGAGTCGCGCTGGCCGAGCTACTTCGCCTGGCGGACCGCGCCCCTTGGAAAGGCCGGACCGCACCAGGTCACCGCCACCTACTACAGCTTCAGCCCCGCGATGATCGCCGAGCACGTGCCGGACATCTGGGAGACGGCCACGCCCGAGCAGGCGCTGGAGGCCAGGCTGCGCGGCATGGACAGGACCCTGCGCGACCTGCTGGGCGAGCGGGTGAACCAGCGGGAGGCGGCCGAACTCGCCATGCGGGCCGCCGAGAGCGCGGACGTCTCCGGCCGCCCGACGGCCGCGGCCAACCTCGACCTGCCCTGGCCCGACGAGCCGCATCTTGCGCTCTGGCAGGCCTACACGGTGCTGCGCGAGCACCGGGGCGACGGGCACCTGGCGGCCTTGCAGGCGGCCGGACTGGACGGCTGCGAGGCGCTCGTCTCCTTCGCCGCCATCGGCGCGGCGCCGGTCGCCAACTTCGCCGGCAGGGGCTGGAGCGAGCAGGAGTGGGCGGCCGCGCGCGACCGGCTCGCCTCGCGGGGCCTGATCGACGCCGAAGGGGCGGCGACCGAGGCGGGAAGGGCGCTGCGGGAGCAGGTCGAGCGCATGACCGACCAACTGGCCGCCGGGCCGTGGCTGGCGCTGGGCGAGGAGCGGGCGGCCAGGCTGGCCGAGCTGAGCCTGCCGTTCCTGGGCGCGATCTTCGAAACCGGGATGCTGCCCATGCAGAGCACGCTGGGCATCGGCACGGTCCAGGCCCCCGAATAGGACGGGTCCGGGACGGGCCGGCCGCCGGCTGCCAGAGGCTGAAGCAGGACCGGCGCTCAGCCCGCCAGGGCGTAGGGGCGGGCGGCGCGGGCTGCGCGCAGGGCGTTCCCCCACCAGGTCAGCCGATCGAACAGGGTGTGTGCCGCGGTCTCGGCCGCCTTGGCGACGGCGGAGTCGGTGACGCGTCCGCTCTGTTCCACGTGGTCGTGCGGGAAGTGGAAGCTGACCGTGTCGCGCAGAGTGACGGCACGCAGTTCGGCGAGAACCTGGCGCAGCTGTTCGACCGCGCGCAGCCCGCCGGCGAGTCCACCGTAGGAGACGAACCCGACGGGCTTGGCGGCCCACTCCTTGCGCACGGTGTCGATCGCGAGTTTCAGCGAGGCGGGGTAGCCGTGGTTGTATTCGCAGGTCTGCGCCAGCGCCCAGCCCCATCACCCTTGTCCGAGGCAGTGTTCAGCCACGTTCGGCCACGTTCAGCCACGTCGTCCCGCACGGCCTCTTGCCGACCCCGAAACAATGAGGCGACGGGCGGGCGCGCAGGGACCGCGGCCCCCCCGGTGGAGGCGACCATCCCGCCGTCCCACCGGGCTACTCGTGGAACATCGCGCCGGGCTGGTTCGCTACATTCCTCCGCTGAGCAGTCCCCGCCCGCCGTACTTCTTGTGCACCGCCTGCTTGGTCACGCCGATCGCGTCGGCGATCATCGACCAGGCCAGCCCCTTGACCCTGGCCCTGCGCACCTGGACCGCCTCCATGCGCTCGATCTCGCGCCGCAGCGCGGCGGTGGCCCGCAGCGCCATGAGCGGATCGTCGTCCTCCGTCTGTCGCACCAGGGTCGCCAGGTCGTTCGTCATGCGGCCAACGCTATCTGGCCTCGACCACCAACCGCACGCCCAGCGCGATCAGCACCACACCGGAGATCTGCTCGAGCCGCCGCCGCACGGCAGGCCGCCCCAGCACCGCCCTGGCCCTGGCCACCGCCCAGATGACCGCCCCGTACCAGACGGTGTCGACCAGCACCCACACCAGGGCCAGCGTGATCAGGGTGAGTGGGACGTTCTGCCCCTCCGGCACGAACTGCGGCAGGAACGACATGGCGAACACCGCCGCCTTCGGGTTGGCCAGGCACGTTCCGAACCCCGCCAGGTAGGACTTGCGCCACCCGTCGACGGCCTTGACCTCGACCTCGGCGTGGTCCTTGCGCCGCAGCGACTGCACGCCCATGTAGACCAGGACCACCGCGCCGGCGACGCGCATGATGTCGTAGGCCAGCTCGGAGGCCAGCACCAGCGCCGACAGGCCGAACGCGGCGGCCAGCGCCCACAGCAGGATGCCGGTCTCGTTGCCGAGCGTGGCGGCCAGCCCCGATCCCCTGCCGGCCCTGATGGTCTGGCGCAGGATGACCGCGGTGCTGACACCCGGGACCATCGCCACCAGGACGCACGCTCCGATGAATGCGATCAGATACATGTCCCGATCCTGACGGCGGCACCGTGTGACGGCAACGCGTTTAACCGGGCGCCGCGGACAGGGGCGCCCGGCCCGGCGAGGCATCGGGCGGGCGCTCGCCGCAGGGTCGTTGCCACGGCCCACCGATACTCCGCAGCGGGATCGTTGGTCATCTCGTGACCAGTGCCTCAGCAGGAAGGGATCGTCCGCTCTGCACCTCGCCTGCTACTCTATGCTACTAATTGATTACATTACGTAGCATTGGGAGCTAGTGTGAAGGTCGCCTGCGTCGGCGGCGGACCCGCCAGCCTGTACTTCTCGATCATGATGAAGCTGGTGGACCCGTCCCATGACATCACCGTCCACGAGCGGAACCCGGCCGGGTCGACGTACGGCTGGGGCGTGACCTACTGGGACAGGGTGCTCGACAGCCTCCACGAGACCGACGCCGAGTCCGCGCGCGCCATCAGGGAGAACTCGGTCCGCTGGGACAGCTGGATCGTGCGGGTCCACGACCGCGCCACGGTGACGGTGCAGGAAGGCGACGTGGGCTACGGCATCGGCCGGCGCGAGCTGCTCGGCATCCTCGCGGACCGGGCCCGCTCCCTCGGCGTGCGCCTCGAGTACGAGCACGAGATCACCAGCGAGGAGGAGGTGGCGGGCGCCGACCTCGTCGTCGCCGGGGACGGCGTCAACAGCGTGCTGCGCGAGCGGCACACCGACCACTTCGGCACCGAGGTCACGGTCGGGCGGAACAGCTACATCTGGCTCGGCACCACCAAGATCTTCGACTCCTTCACCTTCGCCTTCGCGCAGACCCCGCACGGCTGGATCTGGTTCTACGGCTACGGGTACGGCAAGGAACACAGCACCTGCGTCATCGAGTGCTCCCCCACGACCTGGAAGGGGCTCGGGCTGCACGAGGCCGACGAGGCCGGCAGCCTGGCCCTCCTGGAGAAGATCTTCGCCGAGACGCTGGACGGGCACCCGCTGATCGGCCGGGCGAACGCCGACGGCAGCGCGCACTGGCTGAACTTCCGCACCCTGACCAACCGGACGTGGTACCGGGGCAACCTCGTCCTGCTCGGGGACGCCGCGCACACCACGCACTACTCCATCGGCGCGGGCACCGCCCTCGCGATGGGGGATGCCGCCTTCCTGGTCACCGCGCTCCACGGGGACACGCACCTCGAGCCCGCCCTGGCCCGCTACGAGAAGGAGCGCCAGTACGCGATCCGGTCCACCCAGAGGGAGGCACGCTGCAGCGCCCAGTGGTACGAGAACCTCTCGCGCTACATCAACCTTCCCCCGCAACAGCTGTTCGCCCTGCTCGGCCAGCGGCACTCCCGGCTGCTCCCGCACATGCCGCCGCGGCTGTACTACCGGATCCGCCAGATGTCCGACTGGGCGGGCTCCAGGTTCGGACGATCCACCACGACTGCGGACCACTGATGAGGTGACGCCGCCCACAGGACGGACGGGTGCGCGAGCCGACAGGAGATCGTCCGCCCGCCGCGCCGGTACAGCGCCTGCTTCTGCGCGGGCGTGCGCCCGGAGCGCATCGTGATCGCGACGTACACGATGCCGTCGTCGCGGTGCACAGCGAGGAAGTCGTCGTAGCGCAGCGTGCCGCCGGTGCCGTCGTGACTCACGAGGACCTGGAACCGGTCGTCGGGCGGGATCCCGATCGTCTCGACCAGGGCGTCGTGCACGGCGCGGCCGAGCGCGTCGAGCCGGCCGCTGTCGGCCAGCAGTCCGGCCAGCCGCTCGGTGAGCCAGGCGAAGGTCTCCTCGACCGGCCGGCGCAGTCGCGGGTCCGGTCGGCCGCGCCAGGCGCCGCCGGACCAGCCCTCCGCCGGTTCGAGGAACCGTCAGTCGTTGCCGAGCTCCATCGCGGCGCGGTCGAGCATCTCGTCGTCGCCGGAGACCGTGCCGCGCGAGGCGATGGCCTCGGCGCCGCCCTGCGGCATCGCGCCGATCAGCCCGGTCGAGGCCGCCTGGGCGGCGCCGATGAGCGCGGGATGGGTGGTGCCGACCATGCCGAGCCTGGCGTACTGCTCGAGCTTGGCGCGCGAGTCGGCGATGTCGAGGTTGCGCATGGTGAGCTGGCCGATCCGGTCCACGGGGCCGAACGCCGAGTCCTCGGTGCGCTCCATCGACAGCTTGTCCGGGTGGTAGCTGAAGGAAGGGCCGGAGGTGTCCAGGATCGAGTAGTCCTCACCCCGCCGCAGCCGCAACGTCACCTCGCCGATGACCGCCGTGCCGACCCAGCGCTGCAGCGACTCGCGCAGCATCAGCGCCTGCGGGTCGAGCCAGCGACCCTCGTACAGCAGCCGGCCGAGCCGCCGCCCCTCGTTGTGGTAGTTCGCCAGGGTGTCCTCATTGTGGATCGCGTTGACCAGCCGCTCGTAGGCCGCGTGCAGCAACGCCATCCCCGGCGCCTCGTAGATGCCGCGGCTCTTGGCCTCGATCACGCGGTTCTCGATCTGGTCCGACATGCCCATGCCGTGCCGGCCGCCGATCGCGTTGGCCTCCATCACCAGGTCGACAGGGGAGGCGAACTCCTTGCCGTTGATCGTCACCGGGCGGCCCTGGTCGAAGCCGATGGTCACGTCCTCGGTGGGGATCTCGACCGACGGGTCCCAGAACCGCACGCCCATGATCGGGTCCACGGTCTCGATGCCGGTGTCGAGGTGCTCCAGGGTCTTGGCCTCGTGCGTGGCGCCCCAGATGTTGGCGTCGGTCGAGTAGGCCTTCTCGGTGCTGTCGCGGTAGGGCAGGTCGTGGGCGAGCAGCCACTCCGACATCTCCTTGCGCCCGCCGAGCTCGGAGACGAAGTCCGCGTCGAGCCAGGGCTTGTAGATGCGCAGGTGGGGGTTGGCGAGCAGGCCGTACCGGTAGAACCGCTCGATGTCGTTGCCCTTGAACGTCGAGCCGTCGCCCCAGATCTGCACGTCGTCCTCGATCATCGCCCGCACCAGCAGGGTCCCCGTGACGGCGCGACCGAGCGGCGTGGTGTTGAAGTAGGGACGCCCGCCCGAGCGGATGTGGAACGCACCGCAGGTGAGCGCGGCCAAGCCCTCCTCGACCAGCGCCGCGCGGCAGTCGACCAGGCGCGCGATCTCGGCACCGTACGCCAGCGCGCGGCCGGGCACCGAGGCGATGTCGGGCTCGTCGTACTGGCCGATGTCGGCGGTGTAGGTGCACGGGACGGCACCATTGTCGCGCATCCACGCGACGGCTACCGAGGTGTCGAGGCCGCCCGAGAAGGCGATGCCGACCCGCTCGCCGGTGGGCAGGGAGGTGAGGACCTTGGACATGAAGAAGATTATGCAGTGTCACGCATGAACATGCAACGTTCTCCCGATCACAACCGGATCCGTCGACGGAGGGCTCGTCGCAAAAGGCGTCCTGGCCAGGGCGAAGGGCGCGAGCATCCGGCGGCCGACCGGGCGTGGCGAGGCAGGCGCCCGCCGTCGCGCCCGACCCAAGCCGCCCGGACGCGCGCGTGCCGGATCTCCGGCAGGCGTTCGGGGGGTACGGCTCGGCCGCCCGGTCCGGCGACAGCGAGCCTGCCCGATCCCCCGGGCCCGCCGTTCGATCCTGGGTGGGTCTCCTGCCCGCTACCCGCCGATCGCCTCGGCGATCTCCTCCAGGGCGGCCGGGTCCTCGATCGTGGACGGCGTCCGGTAGTCGTCGCCCGCGGCGATGGCCCGCATGGTGGATCGCAGGATCTTGCCCGAGCGCGTCTTGGGCAGCCGGGCGACGACCACCGCCCTGCGGAAGGCGGCCACCGGGCCGATCCGCTCCCTGACCATCGCGACCAGTTCGGCCTCCACCTCGCGCTCAGGGCGGTCGACGCCTGCCTTCAGCACCACGAGGCCGAGCGGGAGCTGGCCCTTCAGCGCGTCGGCGACGCCGATCACCGCGCACTCGGCCACGTCGGGATGTCCCGCGATGACCTCCTCCATCGCCCCCGTCGACAGGCGGTGTCCGGCGACGTTGATGACGTCGTCGGTGCGCCCCATGACGAACAGGTAGCCGTCCTCGTCGAAATAGCCGCCGTCGCCGGTCAGGTAGTAGCCGGGAAAGCGCGAGAGGTAGGCGGCGTGGAAGCGCTCGTCGTCGCGGTAGAGGCTGGGCAGGCAGCCCGGCGGCAGCGGCAGCTTGATCACCACGGCGCCTTCGACGCCCGGGGGGCACTCCACGCCGGCGGGATCGAGGACGCGCACGTCATAGCCGGGGACGGGTTTGGTGGGCGAGCCCGGCTTGATCGGCAGGGTCTCGATGCCGACGCAGTTGGCGGCGACCGGCCAGCCGGTCTCGGTCTGCCACCAGTGGTCGATGACCGGCACGTCGAGCAGCTCGCTCGCCCAGTGGTAGGTGTCGGGATCCAGCCGCTCACCGGCGAGGAACAGGTGACGCAGGTCGTGCTTGCGCAGGTAGGAGCCGGTGGGGTCCTCCTTCTTGATGGCGCGGATCGCGGTCGGCGCGGTGAACAGCGTGCGCACGTCGTGTTCGGCCACGACCCGCCAGAACGCGCCCGGGTCGGGGGTGCCGACCGGCTTGCCCTCGTACAGCACGCTGGTGCATCCGGCCAGCAGCGGCCCGTAGACGATGTAGGAGTGGCCGACCACCCAGCCGACGTCGGAGGCGGCCCAGAAGACCTCGCCGGGGGCGGCGCCGTACACCTGGGACATGCTCCAGTGCAGCGCCACGGCGTGGCCGCCGTTGTCGCGCAGCACGCCCTTGGGCGCGCCGGTGGTGCCGGAGGTGTAGAGGATGTAGAGCGGGTCGGTCGCCGCGACGCTCACGCAGCCGGCGGGCTCGGCGTCGAAGCCGGCCCAGTCGCGCTCCCCCTCGCGCAGCTCGGCGGGGTGCTCGGGCCGCTGGACGATGACGACGGCCTCGGGCCGGTGCGCGGCGTGCGCCAGGGCCGCGTCCAGCAGCGGCTTGTACGGCACGACCCTGCTGACCTCGATCCCGCACGAGGCGCTGAGCACGACCTTGGGCCTGGCGTGGTCGATGCGCGCGGCCAGCTCCGCCGCGGCGAATCCGCCGAACACCACCGAGTGGACCGCGCCGAGCCTGGCACAGGCCAGCATCGCGATGACCGCCTCCGGCACCATCGGCATGTAGATCACGACGGTGTCGCCCTTGCCGACGCCCAGATCGCGCAGCATGCCGGCGGCCCTGGCCACCTCCTCGCGCAGCGCGGAGTAGGTGTAGGTGCGCTTGACCCCGGTGACGGGGCTGTCGTAGATGAGCGCGGCCTGCTCACCCCTGCCGCCGTCGGCGTGCCTGTCGAGGGCGTTGAAGCAGGTGTTGAGCCGCCCGTCGGGGAACCACCGCCCTCCCTCGAAGACGGTGCGTGGTTCGACGTCCCAGGTGATCCCGCGCGCGGCGGCGCCCCAGTCAAGCTCGCTCACCCTTCGATCAGATCAAGGCGGCCCCTGGGCGCGCAAGCGTCAGGGGCCCTGGAGTCCGAACTCCTCGGTCTCTCCAGGCGCGGACGGCGAGGTCGAGCGCGACCTGGTGGCCCTCGATCCTCGCCCGGAGTCCACGGCCGAAGGATCGCGGCCATATATCAGGCGACATCAACGGACGCCGCCGAGTAAGGTGAACGATCAAGGGTGGCTCCTGGACGCGCTTCCTTCTCCTTAACCTCAAGGCAACCAGCGCTTCCGCTCTCCACCCTTTTTTCGTGCCCTGCCGAGGAGGTGCCTCCCGTGATCGGACCCGCTGACGTGCTGCTGCGCAGGAGAAACCTGGTGGCGCCCGAACTCATGACCGCCGACTCGCGGTGGACGACGCCCAAGCAGAAGGCGAGCGCCGCCGACGGCGTCGCCGCCCTGGAGGGCGAGCTGTTGCAGTACGGGTTCCTTCTGTCGGCCGAGCTGCGTCACGCGCTCGCCGCGCTGCCGGTGCCCGAGCTGGCCAGGGCGGGCAGGAGCCTGCTCCACGCCGCCGCCGCCAGGCTCGGCGCGGACGTCCACCACGTGCCGCTGTTCAGGAAGTTCCCGGAGAGCGTGCCCAGGGACACCGGCGATTTCTTCGTGCGCCGCGTCTTCACCCTGCTGCTGCAGGAGCCGCGGCGGCCTTGCGTGCTGTGCGGGAAGGTGGGCACCGTGCACCCCGTCGCGCCGTGCGCGCACCTGGTGTGCCGCTCCTGCTGGGACGGCTCCGATTTCAGCGCGTGCCCGATCTGCCATCGCAGGATCGACCCCGCCGACCCGTTCCTGATCCCCACGGCCGGACGGCAGCGCGGCGCCCGCGTGACCACCTACGACACCACCCTGCTCCGACTGTGCCCCGACGCCACCGCCGCCGCCCGCGAGCTGGCCGTCTCGATGCTGTCGAGGCAGACGCCCATGCCGGTGGAGGACCGCGACGACCTGATGGCGCTGCTCGACGCGTACTGGCCGCTGTCGGCGGGCTGGCTGCCCGAGGTCGTGCCGGTCAAGGAGACCAGGGCGATCGCGCTGGCCGCCGCGCTGACGGCGCCGGGCCTCACGCCGCCCAGGAGGGTCGGGCCGGGCGCACGCGGCGTCCGTGCCCCGCTTAGAGTCGCCCGCCCCGACCTCGGCGCGGCCGAGGAACTGCTCGCCCGCCACCTGGGCACGGCCACGGACGTGCTCCGACTGATGTACGTGCTCATGGGCGCCGACCCCGGCCTCCGGATACGGCCCGAACGGCGCGTCTCGCTGCCCAGGCCGCTGCGCAGGAGGCTGCTCGGCGCGCTGGACGGCTTCGCGCTGCCGTACCTGATCGAGGACCTGCACCGCCACGGCGAGCAGTGGAAGCACATGGCCGAGGTGCTGCATCCGCACGAGCAACACGCCCGTCACCCTGACGCGGCACTGGCCTTCGCCGCGCTGCGCGGCACCAGGCTCGACCCGGCGTCGGCGTTCGGCGCGGCGCTGCTGGAGCGCGCGGCCGCCCACCCCGAGCTGCTGGTCGTGCGCGACGGGCGGCTGCGGGTGACGACGTTCGCCTCGCACGTGGAGAAGGCACTGGCCGCGAAGGACGGCGAGCGAGCGCTCACCCTGCTGGCGCGCCGCCCCGGCGAGCTGGGCCGCCGCCTGAGCCAGCTGCTGCGCCTGTCGCCCGAGCTGGTGACAGGGTCGCTGGAGCCCGCGCTGGGGTCGATCGCGCCCGGCGTGCTGATGTCGGCGCTCGGCCAGCTGCGCACGCCGCCCGGGGGCACGCGACTGTTCCTGCCCAGGGGCGGCAGCGCGCGCTTCCACACGCGGGACGACGAGCGCGCCCCGCTGCCGGAGGACGCGGCCGCCATCGCCGCCGAGCTCATCCGCGGCGAACTGCTGCGGCGCGCGGCCGCGCTGCCCACCCTGTCGTGCGCGCTGCTGGACGAGGGCCTGGCCGACCTGGTCGCGCCCACCTCCGAGCGGGCCGCCACCACGGCACTGGTACGGCTGACGCGCGGCAGCGTGCAACCGATTCCCGGCGAGCAGGTGGTCAGGCTGTTCCTGCACTGGGCCGAGCCCGCCGGCACCCGCGTCGACCTCGACCTGTCGGCGGCGGTGTTCGACACCAGGTGGCGGTTCGTCGGCCTGTGCGACTACACCAGCCTGCGGCTGGGCGACGATGCGGCGGTGCACTCGGGCGACCTGACCTCCGCCCCCGAGCCGCTCGGCTCCTCGGAGTTCGTCGACCTCGACGTGTCCAAGCTGGCCAGGCTCGGCGGGCGCTACGTGGTGCCGGTCGTCTTCAGCTACAACGACGTGCCGTTCGAGGAGTTGGTGCGCGGCTTCGCCGGGTTCATGCGCGCGCCGGACGGGCTGTTCGACCCGCTGGCCGTCCAGCAGCGTTTCGACCTGGCCGGCGAGGCCAAGATCCTGGTCCCGCTGGTGGCCGACCTGTGGGCGGGCACGATGCGCTGGGCCGACCTGAACCTCTCGGCGAGCGGCCGGTTCCACAGCGTGGCCGGCAGCTCGGCCGAGCTGGCCAGACTGGGCGAGGCCATGGAGAGCGCGTTCGGGGTCGGCGCGCGGGTGACGCTGTGGGAGGTCGCGTGCTGGCACGCCGCCGCGCGGGCCGGCTCGGTGCTGGTGCGCGGCGGCGGACGCGTGCTGCGCTTCCTGCGGCGCGAGGACGAGCCGGTCGCCGCGTTCGCCGGGCGACTGGCCGTCAGCGCGGGCGGCGTCGAGGACACCGGCGCTTTCGCCGAGGTGGAGTGGGCCGCGCTGGTCACCGGTGACGTGGAGCTCGGCGCCGGGGCCCAGGCGTACGCGTTGTTCCCCGGCGGGCTCGGCGAGGCGCGCAGGATCGACGCCGCCGACCTGGTCAGCGGACTGGGGGCGGGCACGTGAGCGAGGACGACGTGATCCTTTCGGTGGTCGTCGGGTCGCGGGCCTACGGGCTCGACACCCCGGCCTCCGACACCGACAGGCGGGGCGTGTTCGTGGCGCCCACCCAGGCGTTCTGGCGACTGGACAAGCCGCCCACCCACCGCGACGGGCCGCTGCCCGAGCAGTTCTCGTGGGAGGTGGAACGGTTCTGCGTGCTGGCGCTGGAGGCCAACCCGACGGTGCTGGAGACGCTGTGGTCGCCGCTGGTGGAGGTGGCCGCCCCTGCGGGCAGGCGGCTGCTGGATCTGCGCGGCGCTTTCGTGTCGCGGCGGGCGCACCAGACGTTCGCCCGCTACGCCGACGCGCAGTTCCGCCGCCTCGATCCGGCCGCGCCCAAGTGGAAGCAGGCCATGCACATGCTCAGGCTGCTGCTGAGCGGCATCCACCTGGTGGAGCACGGCGAGCCGCTCGTGCACGTCGGCGCGCACCGCGAACGGCTGCTCGACGTCAGGCGGGGGCGGCTGTCGTGGGACGAACTGCAGGAGTGGCGCGCCTCGCTGACGGACGCCTTCGAGCGGGCGCTGCCGCGCAGCGTGCTGCCCGCCGCGCCCGACCGCGCGGCGGTGGAGGAGTTCCTGGTCGAGGTACGAAGGGCGAACCTGTGACGCTTCCCGGGTGGCTGGCCGAGGTGGCCGGCGAGCAGCCGTACCCGCTGGCGTTCGCGACGGTCAGCGGAGCGCACCTGTACGGGTTCCCCTCCGCCGACTCCGACGTCGACCTGCGCGGCGTGCATGTGCTGCCGGTGGAACAGGTCGTCGGGCTGCGGGTCGGCGAGCAGACGGTCGACAGGTCGTGGATCCGCTCGGGTGTCGAGGTCGACCTGGTCACGCACGACCTGGCGAAGTTCTGCGCGCTCCTGCTGCGGCGCAACGGGTACGTGCTGGAGCAGTTGCTGTCCCCGCTGGTGGTGGCGTCCTCGCCGGTGCACGAGGAGCTGGTCTCGCTCGCGCCGGCCTGCCTGACACGCGGCCATGCCCACCACTACCTGGGGTTCGCGCGCACGCAGTGGCGGCTGTTCGGCAGGAACGGCGAGATCAAGCCCCTGCTCTACACCTTCAGGGTGCTGGCCACCGGCATCCACCTGATGCGGACGGGAACGCTGGAGGCCGATCTGACCAGGCTGCTGGACTACGGCCCCGCCTACCTGCCCGAACTGGTGGCCGCCAAACGGGAGGCCGAGCACGGACCCGCGCCCGCTCTCGCCTCGGCCGCCGACGATGTGGCGCGGATGACGGCGCGGCTTGAGGAGGAACGCGAGGCCTCGCGCCTGCCCGAGACGCCCTCGGCGGGCGAGGCCCTGCACGACCTGGTGGTGCGGACGCGGCTCGGCGGCTAGTTGGTGCAGTCCTGGTCGGCGAGCGCGAGGCCCATCTCGTAGATCTTGTTCTTGGACAGCAGGAAGTAGTAGTAGGCCTTCGGGTTGCCGGGGACCGTGACGATGGGGAAGCCGCTGGCGGCGCGCTTCAGCTTGGGGTAGGCCTTGTCGAGCTGCTTGCCGGTGGAGCCGAGCCCGATGCCCTGGGGCGTCTTGACGCCCTCGGGAGCGAAGATCATGGCGACCCCGGCCTTCTTGGAGATCCACATGCCCACGCGGTCCCGGCCGGAGGGGTGAGCCTTCAGGTCCCAGCCCGAGCAGGCGCCGGCCCGCCTCTTCTGCACGACCTTCCCGGTGGCCTTGGCGTCCTTGGCGCTCATGCCCAGCCGGACGCCACCGAGCCCGTACGGCCCCAGCACGTCCTGCGCGCGCCCGGCCGGCTCCGCGAGCGCCGCGGGCGCGAGGCCCGTCAGCAGCATCCCTCCCGCGAGTGCGGCCACCAGCGCCGAGCGGCCCAGCCTGTTGTGCGTCATCGTGATCCCCCTATGGTGTGAGTCGTCCACCGGGTTTGATGACGGCTTGGCCGCCCTGGTTCGCACCATCGTGCACCCTTCTGCGGCGTTCCGGTCAGGCCGGGAGCTTCTGCGCCGCCCGCCCGGCGAGATGCAGGAACGCGATACGGCCGCTCTCGTCGCGCAGGAAGCGTCCGGCGGGCCGGCCCGGATCGGTGACCATGACGACCGTGTCGCGCTCGCCGCCGTCCAGGAAGGCCAGCTCCAGCTCCGGCAGCGCCGCGACCCCCGCGGCGGCCAGGTCCTCGGCGAGCTCCATCCTGACCCGCAGCCGTTCGCCTTCCGCTGCCACCTGGAAGGTCCACTGCCCTGCGTAGTAGCCGCCGGTGTACTCCTTCGCGACCGGGTCCCTGCTGAGCGAGGGCTTCACCTCGGCCTGTGGCGCGCCGAGCAGGTGCTCCAGGCACCAGCCGAGCACCAGCTCGCCGAGCCGCTTGCCGGGTCCCGCGTTGGTGAGCACGGTGACCGCGAAGCCGTGCTCGGGCGCCAGCACGAACGACGACAGCTGGAGGTTGCCGACGTTGCCGCCGTGGGTGACCAGGCGCAGCCCGGCCCGCTCGTCGATCAGCCAGGGCAGCCCGATCGCCTTCCACGGGACGCCGACGGCGATCCGGTCGCGCTGCATCAGCGCGCGGGTCTCCCCGGTGAGCGGGGCCTGGCCGGTGGCGGCGCCTTCCAGGTGGAAGGCCGCATAGCGGAGCTGGTCGGTCACCGACGACAGCAGTCCCCCTTCGGGCATGCTCTCGCGGAAGAGGCCCCAGGTGTGCGCCACGCGCGGGCCGTCGTCACCGCCGACGTGACCGACGGCGTGCGGCCTGGTCGCGGCCTCCCACGGGAAGAAGAAGCTGGAGGTCATGCCCAGCGGTTCGAGGACCACGCGCCGGACCAGCTCCTCGTACGGCAGGCCGGAGACGACCTCGGCGATCCTGCCCAGCAGCCGGAATCCGGCGTTGCTGTAGGAGGCGACGGCGCCGGGCGGGAACAGCTGCGACAGGCCGCCGTACACCGCGATGGCGTCGGCCAGCGCCGAGGGCCCCCAGCTCTCGCCGTCGTCGATGTCGCCGAGGAATCCGCCGGTGTGCGTGAGCAGGTGCTCGACGGTCACCGCGTCCGCCGCCGCCTCGTCGGCCAGTTCGAAGCCGGGCAGGTACGCGCGCACCCGCCCGTCCAGCCGGAGCTCGCCCCGCTCGACGAGATGCATGATCACGGTGGCGGTCACCGTCTTGGTGGTGGAGCCGATCTGGAACAGGGTGTCAGCGGTGACGGGCGCGGGCGCGTCGACGCTGGCCACCCCTGTGGTGAGGACGTGCCGGCCCCTGCCGTGGATCACCCCTACGGCCGCGCCGGGAACGCCGAGCGCCTCGGCCTCGTGGTCGATGAGCTTCTGCAGGTCGGTGAGGTCAGCCATGACCCCCATGGTGGGGCTCCCCCGCCGCGGCGGCTTCGGCCGGCCGTATCAAAAGTGCGGCCGGGTTCGTCGCCCCCGACCAGCCGCGGCGCCCGCGCCGCCTCGCGGCACGCCGGCCGGTCGTCAGGTGACGGACCTGAGTAGAGGCTACTCATTCCGGTCGGGCCCGGGGTTTGCCAGAGTGTGCGGGTGACCATAATCGATCAAAACACCGCGCACGCTCTCGCGGTGAGCCTGGCCAAGGTCTACGACTCCGTGTCCAGCAGGATCGTTGAGGACAACGCCTCCTCGCCGCTCGTCGCCCGGGTGACGGGACACCTGGGCTGCCCCCTGTCCGAGGCGGTGGTGGTGGAGGAGAAGTACCGGCTGTGGGAGCACGCGGGTCTCCAGTCCGGTACCGATCACTACCTGGCCGCCCACTCGCCCGGCGCGCAGTGGTTCGGCGTGATGGGTGGCGAACGCCGGTGGGAGAGCATCATCAACATGCTGCTCTACGCCCTGCGCGACGGCAGCCGCCTGCTCGGCAGGCCCGACTACGGCAGCGCTCCCGTCGGCCCCGCCGAGAGCATGGAGGTGGTGCAGCTCGGCATGGTGGAGAGCCTCGCGCCCGACGGCACGCCTGTCGTGCTGGTGGTCAGCAGCGTCGACGAGTACCAGGGCCACTCGATGCTGACCGTCCTGTCCTCCTCCAGGACCGCTGCCTCCGCGGTGCGCGACGAGATCGAACGGCTCAAGCGCCTGCACGACCCGTTCAAGGGACAGGTGATGAGCTTCGGCTTCAGCGAGCACAAGGAGAACGAACTGCTCACCTTCCTGCCCAGACCGTCCATGACGGCCGAGGAGGTGGTGCTGCCCGAGGGCCGGCTGGAGGCGGTCGAGGAGCACGTCGTGGGCATCGCGGCGCTGAAGGAGCAGTTGATCGAGGCGGGCCAGCACCTGCGCAGAGGCCTGCTCCTGTACGGCCCGCCGGGCACCGGCAAGACCCACACCGTGCGCTACCTGGTGGGCAGGCTGCGAGAGCACACCGCGATCCTGATGTCGGGCCCGGGGATGCGCCACCTCGACTACGCCGTCGGGCTGGCCCGCAAGTTGCAGCCGTCGATCGTGGTGATCGAGGACGTCGACCTGATCGCCGAGGACCGCAGCCACTTCGAGACTTCGCCGCTGCTGTTCTCCCTGCTGGACGCGATGGACGGCATCACCGGCGAGGCCGACGTGTCGTTCGTGCTCACCACCAACAGGGTGGAGACGCTGGAGAGGGCGCTGGTGCAGCGACCGGGCCGGGTGGATCTGGCGGTGGAGGTCCCGCCTCCGTCGGCGCCCGACAGGGAGCGGCTGGTCCGCCTGTACGCCAGGAACAGGCCGGTCGAGGCGGACGTGGCCAAGGTGGTCGACGCCACCGAGGGGGTGACGGCGGCCTTCGTCAAGGAGCTGCTGCGGCGGGTGATCCTGCTGGCGATCAGGGCGGGCGAGCACGCGCTGACCGACGAGCACTTCGACACCGCCTTCCAGGCGATGTCGGGCGACGCCCAGGCGCTGACGAGGGCGTTGCTCGGCGCGGGCGACGAACGCCAGGTCAGGACGCCCTCGCGGTTCTGCTGACCGGCGGGCGCGGCTACGACAGTCCTGACCGCACCGTCAGCGGGAAGGGGTTGTCCGGCAGCAGGATGAGCCTGCGGCTGTCGCCGCGCTCGGCCGCGTCCAGGTGGAGGAGCGCCGCGCCGATGCCCGCGGCGCCCACCATGTAGCCGGTGTCGGCGGTGACCTCGGCGGGCCGCAGCCTGCGGTAGGCCTGCCACCACCGCCCCTGCCTCGCCGCCCCGACCAGGTGCTCGCCGAGGATGAGGGCGAAGGCGCGGTACTCCTCGTGGCCGGTGGCCGCCCACAGCCCGACGAACAGCTCCAGCAGCCCCGCCGCGCCGCAGCACTGGCACATGACGTTCCAGAACCCCGGGGTCTGCCGGTACGGCACGCCGCTGGTGAGGATGCCGTGCGCCAGACGCTCCACCCAGTCGGTGTCGCCCAGCTCGTGGAACATCCTGGCCACTCCGGCAGAGCCCGAGCAGAAGCCGAGGTAGTGCAGGTGGCGGCCCTGCGGCACGTGGTGGGGCACCAGCGCGCACGAACCGTTGACCTCGCTGATCGACCTGACGAAGCCGGCGCCTCTGGCGGCCGCGTCGTGGAAGCGGGGGTCGCCCGTCACCGCGTGGAGGCGGGCCAGGAGGAACGCGGTGCCCGCCGTACCGGAGAGGAAGCCGGGAGTGACGGCGTCGACGGGCAGGTCGGCGGGCGGTTCGGCGCCGAAGCGGTGCCCTGGGACGGGCAGGTCGGCGATGCGCAGGCCCGCCTCGACGGCCACGCGCTCGTAGGCGGGTTCGCCGAGCAGGGCGGAGGCGTGCAGGAGGGTGAGGATGATGCCGCCGTCGCCGCGCTGGCACGGATCGCCCGTCCAGGTGGGTCCGGCGGCGGCCAGCAGGTCGGCGGCTCGGGCGGCGGCGGCGGTGAAGGCGTCGTCGATGACCCAGCCCGCTTCCGAGAGTGCGAACACCACGCCCGCCAGGCCGTCATGGAAGGTGGGGTCGCTCTGCTCGGGCACGACGGCGGTCAGGTAGCGGGCGCCCTCGGCGGCGTCCTCCAGGTAGGAGTCGTCCCCTGTGGCCGCGGCCAGCTCGAGGAAGAACAGCACGATGCCGGCCGCGCCCGAGTAGAGCGAGGCCGGCCTGTGCGGGAGTGCCGCGCGTTCGCCTGCGTGCCAGTGGCGGCCCCGGGCGTCGTCGACGGCGCACGCGCGGATCCACTGTGCGGCCTCAACGGCGGCCTGCACAGGGGCCTCGATCGGGCTCATGGCACCAGTCTCCCACCCCGGCCAATAACCCGCAAACCTCATAGGTTTAATGTGTTTTAGTACAGTGTCGGGCGATGACGAACGATGACAAGTGCACCGCATGCCTCGGTTCCGCGACGGAGGAGGTCGTGCCCGGCCTGACCCGCGCCTGCCGCGCGTGCGCCGGCACGGGACGCCGCCGCGAGCAGCTCATCTGGGGGCTGGCTCACCTCGAGGCCGAGCAGCTGATCACACTACCGGTCGTGCGCGACCTCGTCCGGCAGGCTCGTGGCCCCTTCCATCTGTCGGAGGTCGCCGACACCGTCAGGGCCATGCTCGACCTGCCCGCAGGACGGCTGCCCGTCGGGCCAAGGGTTCGCGACCTGCTGCTCCAGATGGAGGCCGCGGGCGAGATCGTGATGGTGTCGGCCCCCGACGAACTGCTCGACGGCACCGAGGTCGTCCTGCACCGCGATCCCGCGTGGGAGAGGGTCCGCACCCTGGGCGTGTAGTCCGGTCAGACGCGGCAGAGGATCTCGCCGTGCAGGATCGACATCCATCCGTCGCCCGAGGCGGCCCACTCGCGCCAGCCGTCCGAGATCCGCTGGAGGTCGGCCGCCGTGGCCGCGCCCGAGGTCAGCGCCCGGCACGCCATGTCGGAACGCAGGATCCGCTCCGCCCACATCCCGCCCCACCACTGCCTGTCGTCGTCGGTGGCGAAGCACCAGGTGGAGGACGTGGCGGTGATGTCGGAGAACCCGGCCGCGCGCGCCCATGACAGCAGGCGCCGTCCCGCGTCGGGTTCGCCGCCGTTGGCGCGGGCGATCCGCTGATACAGCTCCATCCACTCCTCCAGCGCGGGCAACCGCGGATACCAGGCGAAGGCGGCGTAGTCGCTGTCGCGCACGGCCACGATCCCGCCAGGCTTGGTGACTCTGCGCATCTCGCGCAGGGCCTGGACGGGATCACCGACGTGCTGCAGCACCTGGTGGGCGTGGACGACGCAGAAGGTGTCGTCGGGGTAGTCGAGCGCGTGCACGTCGGCGACGGCGAAGTCGACGTTGGTCAGCCCTCGCGCCGTCACCTCAGCCCTGGACAGCTCCAGCGCCTCGCCGGTCACCTCCGAGGCGGTCAGACGGCCGACCCTGGCCGCCAGGTCCGCGCTGATGGTGCCGGGGCCCGCGCCGACGTCGAGGACCTCCATGTGCGGCTTCAGGTGAGGCAGCAGGTAGGCGGCGGAGTTCTCGGCGGTGCGCCAGCGGTGGGAGCGCAGGACGGACTCGTGGTGGCCATGGGTATATACGGCGTTCATGGATACGCACCCTAGCCCCGTTTCTCACATTTTAAGAAGATATGTCTCATATATAGAGACGCACTGGCCGAACCTCCGATGGAATAGGGAATAGCGGAGGACAATGCCTCGTTGCGTCCTGTTGTCCCCGATCCCAGGAGTCGCGCCTTGCTACCGTCCGTGGTCGCCCCGCAGGAGCTCGCCACCCGCGCCGTCTACGCCGCGGGCCCGCTGGCCGCGCCGCCGCGCACCCTGCTCGACATCCTCAAGGCGACGACGACGGCGCACCCCGACGCGTCCGCGCTCGACGACGGCCAGGTTTCGCTGACCTACCGCGAGCTCGGCGCCCGTGTGGCGAGTCTGGCCGGCGAGCTGGCCGAGGCGGGGGTACGGCGCGGCGACAGGGTCGGCGTGCGGGTGCCCTCGGGCACGGCCGAGCTGTACATCACCATCCTCGCCGTGCTGACCGCGGGCGCCGCCTACGTACCCGTGGACGCCGACGACCCGGACGACCGTGCCGAGCTGGTCTTCTCCGAGGCGGGCGTCCGCGCGGTGGTCACCGACCACGTCACCGTGCACGGCGAGCCCTCCCCCTGGCCGCTCGACGGCGGGCCGACGGTCGACGACGACGCGTGGATCATCTTCACCTCGGGCTCGACGGGCAAACCCAAGGGGGTGGCGGTCACCCACCGCAACGCCGCCGCCTTCGTCGACGCCGAGGCCGGCCTCTTCTTGGCCGAACGGCCGCTGGGCCCGGGCGACCGCGTCCTGGCGGGGCTGTCGGTCGCCTTCGACGCCTCCTGCGAGGAGATGTGGCTGGCCTGGCGCCACGGCGCGTGCCTGGTGCCCGCCCCCAGGGCGCTGGTGCGCACCGGCATGGACCTCGGCCCCTGGCTGGTGGCCCACGGCATCACGGTCGTGTCGACCGTGCCGACCCTGGCAGCGCTGTGGCCGGCCGAGACGCTCGACGACGTGCGCCTGCTGATCTTCGGTGGCGAGGCCTGCCCTCCCGAGCTGGCGGCGCGGCTGGCCGTGCCCGGCAGGGAGGTCTGGAACACCTACGGCCCCACCGAGGCCACGGTCGTGGCGAGCGCGGCGCTGCTGACCGGCGAGGGCCCGGTGCGGATCGGGCTGCCGCTGGACGGCTGGGACCTGGTGGTCGTCGACGGCGACGGCCGGCCCGTCGAGATGGGCGCCACCGGCGAGCTGATCATCGGCGGCGTCGGCCTGGCCCGCTACCTCGACCCCGTCAAGGACGCCGAGAAGTACGCGCCGCTGCCCAGCATGGGCTGGGAGCGCGCCTACCGCAGCGGCGACCTCGTGCGCGCCGAGCCCGAGGGGCTGGTCTTCGCCGGTCGCGCCGACGAGCAGATCAAGCTGGGCGGGCGGCGCATCGAGCTCGGCGAGGTGGACGCCGCCCTGCAGGCCCTTCCTGGAGTGGCGGGCGCGGCCGCGGCCGTGCGCGGCCAGCTGCTGGTCGGCTACCTGGTCGCCGCGGAGGACTTCGATCTGGCCGAGGCCAGGGAACTGCTGCGGGGGTCGCTGCCGGCCGCGCTCGTCCCCCGGCTGGCGGTCGTCGAGGAGCTGCCGACCCGCACCTCCGGCAAGATCGACCGTGATGCGCTGCCGTGGCCGCTCCCCCAGCGGCAGGCGCAGCGCGGATGGCTGGCCGAGCAGTGGGCCGCCGTCCTCGGTGTGGCGCCCGAGGGCCCCCGCACCGACTTCTTCACCGAGGGAGGCGGCAGCCTGGCGGCGGCGCGGCTGGTGTCCGCCCTGCGCGTGCGCCACCCCGCGGTGACCGTCGCCGACCTCTACGAGCACTCGACCTTCGGCGCGCTCCACGAGCTGCTGGGGGACGAGCGGACGCAGCAGGCCCACGCCAAGGCGCGCGAGATCGCACCCATGCCGGTGCGCGCGTCGCTGGCCCAGACGGCGCTCATGGTGCCGCTGATGACCGTGACGGGGCTGCGTTTCCTCCTCGTCGTGGCGGCGCTGGCCAACCTGCTGTGGGCGCCGGTGCTGTCGTGGTGGTGGGTCGCGGCGGGCGCGCTGGTGCTGCTGTCCCCGCCGGGACGGCTCGCGCTGTCGGCGGCCGTCGCCCGGCTGCTGCTGCGAGGGCTCAAGCCAGGGCGCTATCCGCGCGGCGGCGCCGTCCATCTGCGGCTGTGGTTCGCCGAGCAGTTCGCGGCCAGGCTCGGGCTGCCCGACCTGGGCAGCGCGCCGCTGATGTCCTGGTACGCGAGGCTGCTGGGCGCCCAGGTCGGCGAGGACGCCGACCTGCACTCGGCGCCGCCCATCACCGGGATGCTCAGGCTCGGCAGGGGCGCCTCGGTCGAGCCCGAGGTCGACCTGAGCGGCGTGTGGTACGACGGCGACAGGGTGCGCGTCGGCGAGATCAGGATCGGCGCGGGCGCGTCGGTCGGCTCGCGCTCGACGCTGCTGCCCGGCACGAAGATCGGCAAGCACGCCCAGATCGCGCCCGGCTCGGCGGTCCAGGGCGCGGTCCCGGCCGGCACGAGGTGGGCGGGCGCTCCCGCGACCAGGCAGGGCAAGGCGCGCCGGGCAGAGGAGCGGCCACCCAGGTCCCGATTCTGGGTGGGCGTGTACGCGGTCTCGGCGGTCGCGCTGGGCCTGCTGCCCGCCGCCGGGATCGGCGCGGGCCTCGCGGTGCTGCTGGCGACGAACACGTTGTGGGCGCTCCCCCTGGCGACGGTCGCAGGGATGGCCGCGTTCGCGCTCGTCACGCTCGCCGGCGTGCGGCTGCTGGCGATCGGGCTGGTCCCCGGCCAGTACCCCGTGCACAGCCGTGCGGCGTGGCAGGCGTGGGCGACCGGCAGGCTGATGTCCTCGGCACGGGTGTGGCTGTTCCCGCTGTACGCCAGCATCCTGACGCCGGGCTGGCTGCGCGCCCTCGGCATGAAGGTGGGCCGCGACGCGGAACTGTCCACGGTGCTGGCGCTGCCGTCCATGACCTCGGTCGGCGACGGCGCGTTCCTGGCCGACGACACGATGGTCGCCCCCTACGAGCTGGACGGCGGGTGGATGCGGATCGCGGAGGCCCGCATCGGCAAGCGCGCCTTCCTCGGCAACTCGGGCATGACCGCGCCGGGCCGCAAGGTGCCCAAGGACGGCCTGGTAGGCGTGCTGTCGGCCACACCGAAGAAGGCCAAGTCGGGCTCGTCCTACCTGGGCATGCCGCCGGTGGAGCTGCGCCGTACCAGCCAGGGAGGCGACCGCAGCCGCACCTACGACCCGCCCGCGCGGCTGAAGGCCGCCCGCGCGCTGGTCGAGCTGTGCCGCCTGCTGCCGGCCACCTGTACGGCGGCGCTGGCGGCGGTGACGGCCGGCGTGCTGCTGTGGCTCGCCTGGACGTACGGCACGCCCGTCGCCGCCCTGCTGAGCGGCCTGGTGCTGCTGTCGGCCGGAGTGGTGGCCGCCGCGGTGGCCAGCCTGGCCAAGTGGGCGCTGCTGGGCCGCATCGCCGCCGGTGACCGACCGCTGTGGAGCTCGTTCGTCTGGCGCAACGAGCTGGCCGACAACTTCGTCGAGGTGCTGGCCGCGCCGTGGTTCGCCGACCCGTGGCTGGGCACCGCGCCGCTGAACGTGTGGCTGCGCTCGCTCGGGGCACGCATCGGGCATGGGGTCTCCTGCCACACCTACTGGCTGCCCGAGGCGGACCTGGTGAGCCTCGGCGACGGCGCGTGCGTCAACCGCGGCTGCGTCCTGCAGACGCACCTGTTCCATGATCGGGTCATGAGCATCGACACCGTCGACCTCGCCGCGGGCGCTACGCTGGGCCCCCACGGGGTCGTGCTGCCCGCCGCGACGATCGGCGCGCACGCCACGGTCGGCCCCGCCTCACTGGTGATGCGGGGGGAGAACGTGCCCGAGAGGACGCGCTGGTTCGGCAACCCCATCTCGCCATGGCGGTGACGCCCTACTTCCCCGGCCACGGGGACCCGCGTTTCGGCGTCACGCACTACGATCTCGACCTGCGCTACCGCGTGTCGACGAACTGGCTGGGCGCCCTGGCCACGCTGTCGGTCGAGACCGCGCATCAGGTGAGCGACCTGGAGCTCGACCTGGGCCCGTTCGCGGTGAGCTCGGTCAAGGTCGACGGCGTCCGCGTCCGCCACGTCCACCGGGCAGGCAGGCTCACGGTGCCGCTCGGCAGGTCGCGCCCCGCGGGGGCGGCGATCGGCGTCGAGGTCGCCTACGCGGGCAAGCCGCAGCCGATCTCCAGCCCCTTCGGCGGCGTGGGCTGGGAGGAGCTGACCGACGGCGCGCTGGTGGCCAGCCAGCCGGTCGGCGCGCCCTCGTGGTTCCCCTGCAACGACAGGCCGGACGACAAGGCCACCTACACCATGACGGTGACGACCGCCTCGCCGTACCAGGTGCTGACCAACGGGTCGCTGGTGCTCAAACGGCGCGCGGGGGGCAACACCACCTGGATCTTCTCCCGCACCGACCCCATGGCCACCTATCTGGCAAGCGTCCAGATCGGCCGCTACCAGGTCGGCGACGGGCTGGCCTACCCCGCCAGGCTCGCCGCCCGTGTCAGGAACGACTTCGGCAGGCAGGGCGAGATGCTGGCGCTGTTCAGCGACAGGTTCGGCGCCTACCCCTTCGACGCCTACACCGCGGTCGTCGCCGACGACGAGCTGGAGATCCCGATCGAGGCGCAGGGGCTGTCGGTCTTCGGGCGCAACCACGTCGACGGGCGCCGAGGCTCCGAGCGGCTGGTCGCGCACGAGCTCGCCCACCAGTGGTTCGGCAACAGCCTGACCATCGGGAGCTGGAACGACATCTGGCTGCACGAGGGCTTCGCCGCCTATGCCGAGTGGCTGTGGTCGGAGTCCTCAGGAGGGGAGCCGGCCGCGGCCCACGCCAAGCGCTGGCACCAGCGGCTGGCGGTCATGCCGCAGGACTTCACGCTCGCCGACCCAGGGCCCCGGCGCCTGTTCGACGACCGCGTCTACAAGCGCGGCGCGCTGACGGTGCACCGGCTCCGGGAGGAGATGGGCGATCCCGCCTTCTTCGGGATGGTGCGCGCGTGGACGGCCGAGAACCGGCATTCCACGGTCAGCACCGACGCGTTCGTCGCCCACGCGCAGCGGCACACCTCCCGCCCGCTCGCTCCGGTGCTGTCCGCCTGGCTGTACGGCAGGACGCTGCCCCGTTTCTCCTGACCCCTCGAGGGCAGGCGGCCCCTATGATTCGCGAACTCGTCAGAGGAGCGTTCGCCGGGGCCACGGCCACCACGGCGATGAGCACCGTCATGCTCGCGGGCGACAAGGCAGGGCTGATGCGCGAGCAGCCGCCCAAGCACGTCGTCCGCGCGCTGCTGCCCGGCCGTTCCCACCGGCCCAAAGCGGGTGAGAAGCCGATGGCGGCACTGGCGCACTACGCGTTCGGCGCGGGCGCGGGGGCGGTGCTCGCGCTCCTGACCAGAGGGCGAGGGGCTCCGCTGCCGGTCGGGGTCGCCTACGGCCTGGCCATCTGGCTGGCCAGCTACGAGGGCTGGGTGCCCGCGCTGACCCCGATGCCTCCTATCCATCGCGACGAGCCCGGCAGGGCACTGGTGATGGGGCTCGCGCACGTCGTGTTCGGCTCGGTGCTGGCCACCTCCCTGCACCGCAGGGCTGCGGCAGGCACCCTCTGAGGTCCGGGCACGGCGGCGATCCAGCGTTCGGGCACGCCTCGGCGGCCTCGGTCACCCCTTCAGCAGGTCTCCGCAGAAGAAGCGGATGGCGCGGTTGACCACGACCGGCTTCTCCCAGGGCATGAAGTGGCCCGCACCCGGCACCCAGAACGGGCCGACGACCTGCGGGTAGGCGATCGCGCACCGCTCGGCGACATGCTCGCCGACGGTGACCTGGTCGGGGCCGACGAGCACCAGCGTCGGCTGCAGCACGGGCCGGTCGGTCAACTCGGGACCCGACATGGGACGGGTGCCCATCACCACCTCGTAGTCGGCGAAGGAGGCGCGCAGCCGGTCGGCGTCCGCGTACGGCTCGGTGAGCAGAGCCAGATCGTCGTCGCTGAAGGCGTTGGGCGGACACCACATCCGGTGCCCGAAGAACTCGGCGATGTAGCGCCGTCGCCGTTCGGGCGTGTCCAGCTCGGCGACGAGCTCGTCGGCGTGCAACCCCTGTCGGCGCTGGTAGTCGTAGATCGCCGGCTTCGGTGTGCCTGCGGGGATCCCGGCCGCGGCGAACGCGTCGGGAAGCTCGGGCATCGAGTCGTCGAGCACCACCAGCCTGTCGACCCGGTCAGGGTGGCGGTTGGCCATGTCGATGGCCACCATCGCGCCGAGGTCGTGGCCCGCCACGACGACCCGGTCCCAGCCGAAGGCGTCCAGCAGGCCGATCAGGTCCGCGTTGAACGCCGCGAAGTCGTAGAAGCCGTCAGGGGCGAAATCCGAGTCGCCGTAGCCGCGCAGGTCCGGCGCGGCGACGTCGAACCCGGCCTCGGCCAGCGGCTCGATGTTGTGCGACCAGATCAGGCTCGTGCAGGGAAAACCGTGCACGAGGAGCAGCGGCACACCGCCGTGGCCGCTGCGGCGGACCGCCAGCCGGTGACCGTCGCTGACCGTGACGAAGGTGGGAGAGATAGGCACGAGGCATCCTCGCACAGGCCACCGACAATGCTCGCGGCTCACGGGGAACGCCGGCGGTCGCGGCGTTCGTGAGCCCCGGCCATGGCACCGGGGCTCACGGTTCTGGGCGGGCGCCGGCTACGGCTTGGCGCCGACTCCCGTGGTGAACTCCTCCTTCAGGTGGCCGGGTGCCAGGGGCGGGGTGTCCATGCCGGCGCCGCCCGCCAGTCCGTCGAGCATCTCGCGCATCGCCTGCGCCGCGCCGTACCTGGGCTGCCAGCCCAGCTCGGTGCGGGCCCTGGTGGTGTCGAGGATGGGCAGGTTGAGCGCCATCTCCAGCAGCCCGGGAGAGGAGGGGATGAGGCGCGCGTGCCAGCCGGCCGCCACCGCGGTCCTGGCCAGCCACGGCGACAGCGGCACGAGGCGCGCGCCGAACAGCCCGGCCAGCTCGGCGGGACCGAGGACGGGTTCGGCGGCGAGGTTGAAGGCGCCCGAGACGTCGGAGACGACCGCCAGGCGGTAGGCCTGGGCGGCGTCGGAGGCGTGCAGGGCCTGCACCCGCAGTCCCGGGATGTCGGGGATGACCGGCACGCGGCGCATCATCCTGCCGGGCACGAAGGGCCCGCCGAACAGCCGCCGCTGCTCGCTGGCCGCCTCCCTCTTGAAGATGAACGCGGGCCGCATCCTGACGACCCTGGTGTCCGGATGGTCGCGTTCGAACACGTCGAGGACGCGCTCGACGTAGGCCTTCTCCCTGCCGTAGGCGGCCCGCGGCCAGCCGTGGGTGGGCCAGGACTCGTCGACGGCACGGTCCTTCGGCCCCGGCGAGTAGGCGCCCACGGAGGAGGCGTGGACCACGACGGGCACCCTCGCCTGGGCGACGGAGCGGAAGACGGCCATGCTGCCGAGGACGTTGGCGCGCCAGGTGGTGGCGGGGTCGCGGGTGGGCTGGAACAGCCATGCCAGGTGCACGACGGCGGCGGCGCCCTCGAACACGGCGGTGAGGTCGTCCTCGGCCACGTCGGCGGCGTGCCAGGTGGTCTTGGGACCCGGGTTCCATCGGGGGCGGCGGCGCGCGACGCCGACGATGGAGGTGATCTGAGGCTCGGCCTCGAGTGCCTGCACGACACTGGTGCCGACGTTGCCCGTCGCGCCGACCACGATGACTCTCATGATTCGCGACTGCCCAGGTGTGCGCCGCTGAAACCGGGGTTAGATTGGACTGGTGATCACCGTCGACGACGTGCGCGACCTGGCCTCGCGGCTGCCACGCTCCTCCGAGCACCTGATCCGCGACCGGGTGAAGTTCCGGGTGGGCTCGATCGTCTACGTCGCCTTCTCAAGGGATGAGACGACCATGGGGTTCGGCTTTCCCAAGGAGGAGCGCGCGGCGCTGGTCGCCGCCGAGCCCGCCACCTTCTTCCTGCCGCGCGAGAGCGACCTGCGCTTCCACTGGGTGGAGGCGCGGATGGCCGCCCTCGACGTCCCCGAGATGCGCGAGCTGGTGACCGAGGCGTGGCGGATGTGCGTGCCGAAGAAGGTCTACGCCGCCTACATGGAGACGCTGCGGTAGAGGTCTCGCGCCAGCGTGGTGGTGCGCTTGACGGAGTCGTTCCACCGGCCGCCCGCGGGATGGGCGGTGAGCAGCACGAAGATGAGCCTGTCACCCTTGCCGACGAGACCCGTGGTGTGCAGGACGGGCCTGCCGAGGTCGGGCACCAGCGGCAGCCGCGCCTGGGACTGAGGGGTGATCAGCGGGCCGCCGGCTCCGGTGGGTGAGCACCTGACGGGCGGGACGGCGCCGAAACCCGACCAGCCCTGCTTGACCGCCCACGGCTTGGGCAGGGCGCGCGGGATGCCGAAGTACTGGTCGAAGCCGTCGGTGCCACAGGGGGTCGCCTGGCGCAGGTGCCCGATGACCAGGTCGCGAACCTTGGCGTCGGCTCTGTCCATGAGGTAGCGGTAGGTCCTGGCGACGTCGTAGGCGCTCAGCGAGGTGTAGCCCCAGAAGCCCGGCTTGGCGGCGGGCGGCGGACTGGTGTCGGCCAGGCCGAGCTTCCTGGCCATGCGGGTGACGATCTTCCCCTTGCCGCCCCTGTCCCACAGGGCCGAGGCCGCGTCGTCGTCGCTGGAGCGCAGCATGACCTTGAGCGTGGCCAGGTCGCGGACGGTCGGCTTGGCGGTCCGCTCGAGGAAGTCGATCGCGATCAAGATCTTGATCACCGACGCGGATCTGAACGCCCTGTGCGCCAGCCGGTGGGCGACGATCTTCCCCGCCACCCTGTCGAAGACCACGTATCCGGCCGTCGTGCCCGCGGGGACCTTCGGCGGTGCCTCGGCCAGCGCGGGTGTCGCGATCAGCAGGGGGACGGCGGCCGCCACGGCTGCCCAGCGCTTGGTTCGCATTCGCACATATCTACCAGACCTTGACGTACCCACACATCCGGCTATAAACAAAGGGGAAACCAAACGGAAACGGCGGTGAATCAACATCATGTACGCCGAGGAGCGCCAGCAGGAGATCCTGCGCATGGCCCGTGACGCCGGTCGCGTGGACGTGGTGACGCTCGCCGAGGAGTTCGACGTCACCACCGAGACCATCCGCCGCGACCTGACAGCGCTGGAGCGGGCGGGCGTCCTACGGCGGGTGCACGGAGGGGCGATCCCCGTCGAGCGCCTGGGATTCGAGCCCGCGCTGGCCGCCCGCGACGAGGTGATGACCGCCGAGAAGGAGCGCATCGCCAAGGCGGCGCTCGCCGAACTGCCGGAGGACGGATCGGTCATCATCGACGCCGGGTCCACGACCGGGCGGCTGGTGCAGGTGCTGCCCGCCGACAGGGAGCTGACGGTGGTGGTCAACTCCCCGCCGCTGGCCTCCGTCCTGGCCGCCAGGCCCAACCTCAACGTCATCATGCTCGGCGGCAGGGTGCGCGGCCGGACGCTGGCCACCGTCGACGACTGGGCGCTGCGCCCTCTCGCCGACCTTCACGTGGACGTGGCGTTCATGGCGACCAACGGCTGCTCGGTGGCCAAGGGGCTGACCACGCCCGATCCCGCGGAGGCGGCGATCAAGCGGGCGATGATCGCCGCGGCGCAGCGAAGCGTCCTGCTGGCCGACCACACCAAGTTCACCAACACCTATCTGGCCAGATTCGCCTCATTGGCCGAGATCGACGTACTGATCACCGACACGGGCCTGGACGCGGCCACCGCCGCCGACGTCTCGGCCGCGGGGCCCCAGGTGGTCCGGGCATGATCCTCACCCTGACGCTCAACCCGAGCCTCGACCGCACGATCGAGGTGAGTTCGCTGGACAGGGGCACGGTGATCAGGGCGGCCGCCGCCAGGCTCGACCCGGGCGGCAAGGGCGTCAACGTCTCGAGGGCGCTGCTGGCCAACGACGTCGCCTCGTGCGCGGTCGTGCCGTACGGGGGCGACGAGGGCCGCCGGCTGATCGGCCTGCTGTCGGCCGAGGGGCTGGACATGGTGACCGTACCGGTGCGGGGCGCCACCCGCTCCAACGTGACGCTGGCCGAGCCCGACGGCACCATCACCAAGATCAACGAGCCGGGCACCGCCCTGTCGGCCGCCGAGCTCGACACGATCGCCGAGGCGGTGCTGTCGGCGGCGCACTCGGCCGACTGGGTGGTCGCCTCCGGCAGCCTGCCGCCCGAGGTGCCGCCCGACGTCTACGCGCGCCTGTGCGAGCGCTTCTCCAGCGCGGGCATCCACGTCGCCGTCGACACCAGCGGCCCCGCGCTGCTGGCCGCGCTGGCGGCGGGGCCCGCGCTGGTCAAGCCGAACCGCGAGGAGCTCGCCGAGGCGACGGGCATGCCCATCACCCGCATGGGCGAGGCCGTCGAGGCCGCGGAGAAGCTGCGCGCGGCCGGCGCGCGCGCGGTGCTTGCCAGCCTCGGCGCCGACGGCGCGATCCTGGTCACCGACGGCGCCGTCCGCTACGGCGAGTGCGGGGTCGACGAGCCGCGCAGCACCGTCGGCGCGGGCGACGCCATGCTGGCGGGCTTCCTCGCCGCAGGCGCGAGCGGCGAACGCGCCCTGGTCGAGGCCCTGGCCTGGGCGGCGGCGGCCGTCGGCCTGCCGGGCAGCCGCATGCCCCACCCCTGCGACATCCACCGCGACCGGGTGCTCCTGCGCCCCTTCGACCCCTCCATGCCTCTGGGAGCCACCACCCTGTAAGGAGCCACCCCCATGGCCGACACCTACACTCCCCCGGTCTACGGAACCGGCCTGAAAGCGACCATCCAGCGCATCGGCGGCCATCTGGCCGGCATGATCATGCCGAACATCGGCGCGTTCATCGCATGGGGTCTCATCACCGCCCTGTTCATCCCCACCGGCTGGCTGCCGAACGCGTCCCTCGCCGCCCTGGTCGGCCCGATCATCACCACCCTGCTGCCGGTCCTCATCGGCTACACGGGCGGCAGGATGGTCCACGGCCAGCGCGGCGCCGTCGTCGGCGCCGTGGCGACCATGGGCGTCGTCGTCGGCGCGACGATCCCCATGTTCCTCGGCGCGATGGTCATCGGACCGCTGGCGGCCTACCTGCTCAAGCTGGTCGACAGGTTCACCGAGCAGCGCACCAGGGCCGGCTTCGAGATGCTGGTCGACAACTTCACCGCCGGCATCGTCGGCGGCGCGATGGCGCTGCTCGGCGTGTGGGGCATCGGGCCGATCGTCAAGGTGGTCACCGAGGCGGCCGGCAGCGGGGTCGAGTGGCTCGTCGGCCACAGCCTGCTGCCACTGGCCTCGGTGCTGATCGAACCGGCCAAGGTGCTGTTCCTCAACAACGCGATCAACCACGGCGTGCTCGGCCCGCTGGGCGTCGCCGAGGCGGTGCAGCACGGCAAGTCGATCCTGTTCATGCTGGAGTCCAACCCGGGACCCGGGCTCGGCCTGCTGCTGGCCTACCTGTTCTTCGGGCCGAGGGCGCTACGGCCGAGCACGCCCGCCGCCATGATCATCCACTTCTTCGGCGGCATCCACGAGATCTACTTCCCCTACGTGCTGATGAAGCCGCGCCTGATCATCGCGGTCATCGCGGGCGGCGCGGCCGGCGTCTTCACCTTCATGATCACCGGCGCGGGTCTGGTGGCCACGCCGTCGCCCGGCAGCATCTTCGCCTACCTCGCCGTCACGCCCAAGGGCGGCTGGTTCGGCGTGGCCGCGGGCATCCTGCTGGCCACTGCCGCCAGCTTCGCCGTCGCCTCCCTCCTGCTCGGCTTCGGACGCGGAGAGAAGGACCAGGACGAGGCCGCACCAGACGAGACCGCACCGGAGGACAGGACCGAGCCCGCCGCCCAGGAGGCGTCATGACCAGCATCGACAGCAAGGACATCCACAAGATCGTGATCGCCTGCGACGCGGGCATGGGCAGCAGCGTCATGCTGGCCACCACGGTGCGCAAGCAGCTCAAGGACACCGGCGTCACGGTCGAGCACACCCCCGTCAACGCCATCCCGGCCGACGCCGACGTGGTGCTGTGCCACGCCGGTCTGGCCGCCCGCGCGCGGGCGTCCGCGGCGCCCGGCGCGGTGCTCGTGCCGTTCCAGATCTTCCTCGGCGACCCCGCCGTCACCCGGCTCATCGCCACGATCAAGAAGGGCGGGACGGTCGGTGCGTGACGTCCTGGAGCGGCGCGCCGTGCTCCTGCACGAGCACGCCGACACGCGCGAGGAGGCGATCAGGCGCTGCGGCAGGCTCCTGGTGGAGACGGGAGCGGTGGCCGAGCCGTACGTCGAGGCCATGCTGGAGCGCGAGCGCTCCATCTCCACCTACGTCGGCGAGGGGGTGGCCATCCCGCACGGCGTCGACAGGGAGGCCATCCTGCGCGACGCCATCTGCGTGGTGCGCTTCCCCGACGGCGTCGACTGGGACGGCGAGCACGTCACGCTCTGCGTCGGCATCGCCGCCAGGGGCGACGGCCACATCGCGCTGCTGGCCGAGCTCGCCGAGATCCTGCTCGACCCCGGACGCGCCCGCGCGCTGCGCGAGGCGAGCGAGGTCGAGACCGTCATGAAGGAGCTGTCGTGAAAGTCGCCCGATTCCACGCGCCAGGGGACCTGCGGGTCGAAGAGGCGCCCGAGCCGGCCGCGGGCCCCGGCGAGCTGAAGATCAGGGTGCGCAACTGCTCGACCTGCGGCACCGACGCCAAGATCTTCCACCACGGCCACCACCACATCAGACCGCCGCGCGTCATGGGCCACGAGATCGCCGGAGAGGTGGTCGGCACGGGCGAGCGGGTCCAGGTGATCGCCGCCATTCCCTGCGGGACGTGCGAGGAGTGCCGCAGGGGCAGGATGACCGTCTGCCCCCACCAGGAGTCGATGGGCTACCACTACGACGGCGGCTTCGCCGAGTACATGATCGTCCCGGCCAAGGTCCTGGCCGTCGACGGCGTCAACCGCATCCCCGACGGCGTCTCCTTCGCCGAGGCCTCGGTGGCCGAGCCGCTCGCCTGCGTGCTCAACGGCCAGGAACTGGCCAGGGTCGGCGAGGGCGACGACGTGGTCGTGATGGGCGCGGGCCCGATCGGCTGCCTGCACGTCCGGCTGGCCCGTGCCAGGGGCGCCGCCAGGGTGTTCCTCGTCGACGTCAACCCGGCACGTCTGGCGCTGGCCGCCGCCATGGTCCAGCCGGACGCCGCGATCGACGCCGACCCCGTCGAGCAGGTGCTGAAGCTGACCGGTGGGCGCGGGGCCGACGTGGTGATCACCGCGGCGGCGTCGGGCACCGCGCAGGAGCAGGCGCTGCGGATGGCGGCCAGGCAGGGGCGCGTCAGCTTCTTCGGCGGACTGCCGAAGGACGACCCGATCATCGCCTGCGACTCCAACCTCGTGCACTACAGGGAGCTGACGATCGTCGGCGCGAACGGCTCGAGCCCCGCCCACAACGCGCGGGCGCTGGCGCTGATCGCGGACGGCGCGGTGCCGGTCGCCGATCTGATCACCCACCGGCTCGAGCTGCCGCGGGTACTGGAGGCGATCGACCTGGTGCGTCAGGGCGCCGCGATCAAGGTCACGATCGAGCCGTGAAGGAGAAGTGATGGCAGAGCGCACCGTGGTGGTCGCCTCGCGGACGGGCCTGCACGCCCGTCCCGCCAGGCTCTTCGTGCAGGAGGCGGTCAGGCTGGGCGTGCCCGTGCGGATCGCGGTCGGCTCGGGCAAGTCCGTGCCCGCCACCAGCATGTTGGGGGTGCTGTCGCTCGGCGCGGTGCACGGCGTCGAGGTGACACTCTCGGCCGAAGGCGCGGAGGGGCAGGCGGCCGTCGACACCCTGGCCGAGCTGCTCGCGCGCGACCTGGACGCCGAGGAGCCGGCAGATGGCTGAGCCTCCCGAGCGGTTGAAGGGACTCGGCGTCAGCCCTGGCCGCTCGGCGGGACCCGTCGTCCGCATGGCCGAGCCGCCGGCGCTCCCGCCCCTGCCCGCCGCCGACGGGCGGGGCCTGGACGGCGCGGCCGAGGAGCAGGCCGTGCGCACAGCGCTGCGGACCGTGGCGGCCGAGCTGGCCAGGCGGGCCGAGCGGGCGCGCGAGGGGCAGGAGCGCGACATCCTCGAGGCCCAGGCGATGATGGCCGACGACCCGATGCTGCTGGAGGCGGCGCAGGCGCACGTCGGCGCGGGCCTGCCTGCCGTCCACGCGCTGGACAGGGCCTTCGCCATGCACCGCGAGGCCCTGGTCGCGGCGGGCGGGTACTTCGCCGAGCGCGCCGCCGACCTCGACGACCTGCGCAGCCGCGCCGTGGCCGCCGCGATGGGCCTGCCCATGCCCGGCGTTCCCGACCCCGGCCATCCGTTCGTGCTGGTGGCCGAGGACCTTTCGCCCGCCGACACCGCCACGCTCGGCCCCGACGTGCTGGCGCTGGTCACCGCCAAGGGTGGCCCGACCGGCCACACCGCCATCCTCGCCAGGGCCAGGGGGCTGCCTGCCGTCGTCGCCTGCGCGGGCGCGCAGGACCTGCCGGACGGGGCGATCGTCGCCGTCGACGGCGGATCGGGAGAACTCGTCACCGGGCTCGACGAGCAGGAGGCCGCCGCCATCAGGGCGGGCGAGGCCGCGAGGCGCGCCGCGCTCGGCGGGAGCAGGGGCCCCGGCAGGACCGCCGACGGGCATCCGGTCAAGCTGCTGCTCAACATCGGCTCCGCCGCCGACCTGGCCGAGGGCGCCGAGGGCGTGGGCCTGTTCCGCACCGAACTCCTCTTCCTCGACCGCAGGAGCGCCCCTTCCTTCGACGAGCAGGTAGCCGCCTACGCCGAGGTGCTCGCCGCCTGTCCCGACGCCGTCATCAGGACGCTCGACGCCGGCACCGACAAGCCGCTGCCCTTCCTCGGGCTGCCGCCCGAGCCCAACCCCGCGCTGGGCGTCCGCGGGCTGCGCGTGGACCGGGTACGGCCCGCCGTCCTCGACACCCAGCTGGAGGCCGTCGCCGAGGCGGCGCTGCGGACGGGCGCGAGCCCCCGGGTGATGGCGCCCATGGTCGCCACGCGGCAGGAGGCCGCCGCGTTCGCCGACAGGGCCAGGCGCAAGGGCATCGCGCACGTCGGCGTGATGGTCGAGATCCCGTCGGCCGCGCTGCAGGCCGCCGAACTGCTGGAGGAGGTGGACTTCCTCAGCATCGGCACCAACGACCTCAGCCAGTACGCCTTCGCCGCCGACCGCCAGCATCCCGACCTGGCCGACCTGCTCGACCCCGCGCAGCCCGCCCTGCTGCGGCTGATCGGCATGTGCGCGGACGCCGGACGCGCCGCGGGCAAGCCCGTCGGGGTGTGCGGCGAGGCGGCGGGCGATCCGCGGCTGGCGCCGGTGCTGGCCGGTCTGGGCGTCACGAGCCTGTCGATGGCGGCGGTCAGCGTGCCCGCCGTACGGCAGGCGCTGGCCGGGCACACGATGGCCGAGTGCAGGCGGCTGGCCGGTCGGCAGGAGCCTCAGAAGTAGCGGCGCATGAGTTCGGTCGCCCAGGCCGGCTGGACGACAGGATGACGGGGGCCGAACTCGGCCAGGTACGGCTTGACGTCCAGGATCGGCGTGCCTGACAGCGCGTCCAGGTCGGCGACGTGCAGCTCCAGGCCGTCCACGGCGAGCAGCCGGCAGCGGGAGACGCCGAGCCGGTTGGGGCGGTACGGCCCGCGGTGGGCGAAGACCCCCACGGGCGCCGCGTCCGGGTTTCCCCTCGGGGGGCGGGGCTCGGCACGCACCATCGCAGGGTCGATCCGGTCGAAGAGGAAGACGACTTCCACGTGGGAGAAGTACTCCAGGCCGAGCGTCGCCGAGACGGTGAAGGATTCTTCGTCCAGCCGGATCACGGCGCGCACGTCGTGCCAGCCGTCTTCGAACATCTCGCCGCGACCGCCCACGACCCTGCCGACGGGTCGCAGGGTCACGGGATCCGAGGTCACAGGATCCGAGGTCACAGGATCCGAGGTCACAGGATCCGAGGTCACAGGATCCGAGGTCACAGGATCCGAGGTCACAGGATCCGAGGTCATGGTGATCTCCAGGTTCTCGTGGTGGCCGGCGTGCCGCGATGGCCCGCCGGGGGTTCACGTCTTCGGACGGTGTCGTCCCAGGATGGCCGGGCCGACGGCGGCGGCAGGCGTGGGAATCGGGCCGACGCCGGTGACGGCTCCGCCGTTCCGGAGCCGATCCGGTCGCGGACCGGACTCCGGTCTCCAGCCGTGGTTCTCTAGTAGCGGCCGAGGGTGCCGCGGCGCATGGCGCGGTGTTCGAGCCGCCTGAACAGGACCACTCCCGTGGCCGTGATGAGCAGCGGCTGGACCAGCAGCCAGCCCAGACCCCACCCGGTCGGAAGGGCGACCAGGGAATGCCCGCCGAGCAGGATGTCGCGCATCGCCTCGATGCCGGGCGCGATGGGGACGACCAGCCGGCTGAGGAAGGCGATCGCGTCGGGCATGGCGGCCAGGGGGACCAGGGTGCCGCCCGCGATGGCGTAGACGGCCACCGACAGCTGCGTGATGATCTCGATGCGTTTGAACACCAGGGTCAGCCCGCAGAGGATCAGGGCCAGCCCGCACGTGCCCACCGCGATCGCGGCCAGCGGCACGAGCACCTGCGCGGTGAAGGGCACGTGCCCGCCCTGGACGGCGATGGCGGTGGCGCCGGTGGCCAGGACGGCCAGCGCGGTGGGCAGGGCCGAGACCACGGCGGCGACCTGGCGGCCGAGAACGAGCGCCGCCGAGGGCAACGGCGTCAGATACGTCTGTTCCAGCACACCGGACTGGATGTCGCCCAGATAGCTCCAGAACACCCGGTTGACCTGCTCGTGGATGAAGGTCAGCGCCACCATGCCGAGCAGTACGGGCAGCAGCAGTTCGGCGCGCAGTTGCCCGCGTCCCATGAACAGCACGATGAGCAGGTAGAACAGCGGGAACGTGATCATCTGGATGAGGACTTCGCGCCATCCGGCGATCAGGTTGAGCAGGCCCTTGCCGACTTCTGCGGCGAATCCGCGGGCGAAGGTCACGACGACTCCTGCAGGGCTCGGCGGTGGTTGCGGACGAACAGCAGGCCGCTGACGGCGGTGAGCGCGAGGGTGTGGGCGAGCAGCCAGGGCAGGGTGCCGCCGCTCCAGAGCACGGCCAGGGTGCGGCCCTCGAACAGCGTCTGGGTGATCGCCTCGACGCCCAGGGTGGTGGGCAGGACTCTTGCCAGGGCTGCCAGCCAGTCCGGGTAGAGGGCCAGCGGCAGGAACGAGCCGTTGAGCAGCAGCACCAGCGAGGTGAACAGCGACTGCAGCGCGCCGATCATCGGGGAGACCAGGGCGAGGGCGGCCATCAGGAAGGTGAAGGCCAGCACGTCGACTCCCAACAGCAGGGCGGGCAGGAACGCCGCCCCGGGCGCAGGGATCGTGATCCCTGCCGCCAGCATGGGGACGAGGCAGGCGACGGCGGCCACCGCCAGGCCGAACACCGAGGCGGTGATCAGCCGGCCGAGCATCGGCAGCCATGGCGGCGCCGGGGTCATCTGGGCCTGCGTGAAGGTGCCCGCGCGTTTCTCCTCGATGAGGTCGGCCACCATCACCAGGCCGGCGTACTGCAGGAACCAGTAGCCGCCGATCGCGACCAGGGTCGGCGGCAGCAGGTCCTGACGCAGTTCGCCCTGCCCCAGGACGAACTGCAGGCCGAGGTACATCATGGTGCTGATCAGCAGCGTGATGACGTGGCCGACCGGATGGGCCAGTTGAACGCGCAGGCCCTTGCCGATCTCCGCGCCCAGGACGCTAAGCATGAGAGACCTCGTTCACCAGGGCGAGGAACACGTCCTCCAGATCGGGCTGGACCTGGGTCAGCGACTCCAGGACGACCGACTGGGCGCGCAGGCGGTCGACCACCTCGTATATCTCGCGCGGCTCGCTCACCCGCACGCTGATCGTGGTGACGCCGTCGCGCGTGACGGCGTCGAACCCAGGTGGGGCCGTCCCCTCGAGGCGGATCTCGTACCTGTCGCGCTCGCGGAAGCGCGCCAGCAGCTCCCGTGTGGGCAGGTCGGCCACGAGCCGGCCTCCGCGCATGACGGCCACCCGGTCGCACAGCTCCTGGGCCACGTCGAGCTGGTGCGTGGTGAGCAGGATGGTGGTGCCCAGCTCACGGGCCCATTCGGCGATCCAGTCCTTGACGGTGCGGGTGGCCTCGACGTCGAGGCCGAGCGTCGGCTCGTCCAGCAGGACGATCGGCGGGTCGGCGATCAGGGCGGCGGCGATCGCGACCTTCTGCTGCATGCCGCGCGAGAAGCCGCCGACCTTGTCGTGGCGCCGCTCCCACAGACCCAGATCGGTCAGCAGGTCCCGGGCACGCTCGGCGACCCGGGCCTTGCGCAGGCCCTTGAGCCTGCCGAAGTACATCAGGTTCTGCCATGCCGACAGGCTCCAGTAGACGTTGCGCGAGCCTTCGAGCACGGCGCCGAACTGCGCCATCGCGGCCGAACGCTGCCGGGCCACGTCGAATCCGCCCAGCCTGACCCGGCCCGAGGTGGGGGTCAGCAGCCCGGCCAGCATCTTGATGGTGGTGGTCTTGCCCGCGCCGTTGGGTCCCAGGAAGCCGAAGACCGATCCGGCGGGGACGCGCAGGGACACCTCGTCGACCGCCCGGACCTGCGCCGGCCCGTACACCTTCGTCAACGCGTCGATCTCGATCACGTCATCTCCTCGATGGGGGAATCCGGCCACGGGTCGTATGGCCGGGACACTGCGGTCACCGCTGGTCCATGGCGTCGGCGGGTGAGGTGGCGTGGCCGGCATGGACGCGGTGACGGTGATGACAGCTCATCTCTAGAGTTGAAATCTAGTGTTCATAACTAGAGATAAACTCTAATCATGAGAGATGTCAAACGGACGAGCTAGACGAGCCCAGAAGGCGCAGCAGACGCGCCGGCGCATCCTGGAGGCGGCGCTCGAGCTGTTCGTCCGGGACGGGTACGGCGCGACGAACCTCCAGGACGTCGCCCGCAGGGCCGGGGTCGCGGTACAGACGATCTACTTCGTCTTCGGCAACAAGCGGACCCTGCTCAAGGAGCTGGTCGACGTGACGATCGCGGGCGACGACGAGCCGGTGGCCACGATGGACCGTCCTTGGTACACCGGCGCGCTGGCGCTCGGCACCGCCCAGGACATGCTGCGCGCCTACGTCACGGGCACGACCTCGGTCCTGGAGCGGGTCGCGCCGATCGGCCGGGTGCTGGAGGCGGCGTCCGCGGGCGACCCCGAGGTCGCCGCGCTGTGGCCCCACGACGTCGATCCGCGGTATGTCGTCCAGCAGGGGGCGGCCAAGGCGCTTGCCGGCAAGCCTGGCGCACGCGCGGGGCTGTCGGCGGAGGAGGCCGTCGACCTGCTGACGCGCCCACGCCTCCGCGCCTCCGCGCCTCCGCGCCTCCTCCGGCTGGATCGGGCGGCCGTGCTTGTCGGCGGCTGTGCGGGGCCGATCGGGCGGCGGTTCCTGTCGGCGGCTGTGCTCTTGTCGGCGGCTATGCGGGGCGGCGGCGCAGGCGCGGGTCGGTCAGGGCGGGAGGGCGCCAGCCCCTGTCGCCCTCGTTGAGCGTGACGCCGGGCGGGACGATCTCGTCGATCCTGTCGAGCACGTCATCGGTCAGCTTCACGTCGGCGGCGGCGAGCTGGCTCACCAGGTGCTCCATCGTCCTCGGCCCGATGATGGCCGAGGTCACCGCCGGATGCCGCAGCGTGAACGCCAGCGCCAGCTGGATCAGCGTCAGCCCCGCCTCCTCCGCCAGGATCGCCAGGGCCTCGACCGCCTCCAGCTTGCGCCGGTTGCCGGGCAGCGACAGGTCGTAGCGTTCGGGCAGCCGGTCGGCCCTGCGCGAGCGCGGCGGCTCGGCGCCTTCACGGTAGGCGCCGGTCAGCCACCCTCCCGCCAGCGGGCTCCACACGATGGCGCCCATGCCGTAGCTCTGGACGACGGGCAGCACGTCGGCCTCGACGCCGCGCACCAGCAGCGAGTACGGCGGCTGCTCGCACACGAACCGTTCCAGGCCGCGCCGATCGGCCGCCCAGTGCGACTCGACCAGCTGATGGGCGGGGAAGGTCGAGCTGCCCAGGTAGCGGATCTTGCCCTGCCGTACGAGGTCGGTCAGCGCGCCGAGGGTCTCCTCGATGTGGGTGTCGGGGTCGGGACGGTGGATCTGGTACAGGTCGATCCAGTCGGTGCCCAGCCTGCGCAGGCTGTTCTCAACGGCCTGGAAGATCCAGCGCCTGGAGTTGCCCCGCTGGTTGGGCCCCTCGCCCATCACGCCGTGCACCTTCGTGGCCAGCACGACCTCGTCGCGTCTGCCCGACTTGGCCAGCGCGTGGCCGACGAACTCCTCCGACTGGCCGCCGGAGTAGACGTCGGCGGTGTCGATGAAGTTGATCCCCGCGTCGAGCGCGCGTCCGATGATCCTGGTGGACTCCTCCACGGACGGCTCGCCCCACGCGCCGAACATCATGGCGCCGAGGCACAGCGGGCTGACCTTGAGACCGGTCCTGCCGAGTACGCGGTGTTCAGTCACTCTTCCTAGAGTGCCCGAACGGCTGTGTCGATGGGTACATCTCCCCTGACCAGCTCCAGCGTCCTGCCGGCGGTGCGCGGCTCGTCGAGCAGCGCCACCACGACCGCGGCCACGTCGTCACGCGACACGCTGCCCCTGGGCAGCGGCGGCGGGCCGAGCAGCACCCTTCCCGTCCCCGGCTCGTCGGTCAGACCGCCGGGCCGCAGGATCGTCCAGTCCAGGTCGCGCCCGCGCAGATCGACCTCCGCGGCGGTCTTGGCCGCGATGTAGGCCGCCCACACCTCGTCGGCGTCCTCGCCAGGCGGCGCGCCCGCGCCCATGGAGGAGATCTGCACGAACCCGCGCACGCCCGCCCGCTCCGCCGCTTCGGCCATCAGCGCGGATGCGGCTCTGTCGACGGTGTCCTTGCGGGCCGCCCCGCTGCCGGGACCCGCGCCGGCGGCGAACACGACCGCGTCGGCCCCCTCGAGCACCTTCACGACCTCGTCGACGCCCGCGCTCTCCAGGTCGCAGACGACGGCCTGCCCGCCCGCAGCTTCCACGTCGGCCCGATGATCGGGATTGCGGACCAGCCCGACGGCCTGGTCGCCCCGGTCGGCCAGCCTCCGCTCCAGCCGGAGCGCGATCTTACCGTGTCCACCCGCGATCACAACCCGCATGCCTCCAGCGTTTCACACGAGTGAGCCATGCGTTCCACACGGTGACCAGGTGACGCCGCGCACCTGCCGCCTCCGCGGCGCCGCCGCGAGGCTGAGGCCATGCCAAAGACCTCCACCCTCCTGTTCGCCAGACACTACGGCGAGATGCTGCTCGCGATGATCATCGGCATGCTGCTCCTGGCACCCGTCTGGGCAGCGGCGGGCGAGTGGCTCGGCCTTGCCGCCGTCTTCGGCCGGGCCGACGTGGGTGCTCTGATCATGGCCACCGACATGACCGCGGCCATGACCGTGTGGATGCGGCACCGCGGCCACTCCTGGCAGCCCGTCGCCGAGATGGGCGCCGCGATGTACGTGCCGTTCCTGCTGCTCCTGCCACCCTTCTGGCTCGGGCTGGTCTCCGGCGACACGGTGATGATCGCCGGGCACGTGCTCATGCTCCCCGCCATGCTCGCGGTCATGCTCCGGCGGCGCGAGGAGTACGGCGCCCACCATGCTCATCCGTCTGCCCACCCGTCTGCTCGCCGTCCGCAACAGCCCTCCCACCCCCTCGTCGCCGCGCTGAAGCGCCGCCGGCCGACGTGGATCGCCCTCCTGCTCACCTTCGGCGTCTGGACCGACCCCTTCGTCCCGCCGCCGCTGATCCTCCTGGCCTTGCCCGGCGCCTACCTGGCGATCGGCGTCTACCGCAGGACGCTCGGCGACCGCAGGGTCCTGGCGCTGCAACTGACCGGGCTCGCCGCCTACCTCGTGCTGGCCCTCGTGGCGCTGTCGGCCGACGAGAACCTCGCCCGGTTCCTTATCGGCGGCGGATGGCTCGCCCACGCGCTGTGGGACCTCGCCCACCACCGCGCGAACGCCGTCGTCCCCCGCGGCTACGCCGAGTGGTGCGCCGTAGTTGACGCAGTCATCGGCCTCACGGTCATCTTCCTCGTGTGAGGTGCTCACAATGGACAGATGGACTACACCGAACCACCTGGTCCCGCCTTCCTGTTCGACCTCGACGGCACCCTGATCGACAGCGTCTACCAGCACGTCATCGCCTGGCGCAGCGCTCTGTCGGGGATGGGCATCGACCTTTCGGTGTGGCGGATCCACCGCAGGATCGGCATGAGCGGCGGCCTGTTCGTCACCGCGCTGCTCAGGGAGACCGGACTCACCCTCACGCAGAACCAGATCAACGACCTCCAGCAGGCCCACGCCGCCGCCTACACCGAGCAGATCGGCACGGTCAGGCCGCTGCCCGGCGCGGTCGAGCTGCTGCGCGAGCTGACCGCCCGCCAGGTTCCCTGGGCGATCGCCACCAGCGGGTACGCCATGACCGCCCGCCTGGCCTTGTCCATGCTCAAGCTGCCCGACGACACCCCCATGGTCACCCGCGACCTGGTACGGCGCGCCAAACCGGACCCCGACCTCTTCCTGGCCGGAGCCGCGCTGCTCGGCGTCGACCCCCACCACGCCATGGTCGTCGGCGACAGCGTCTGGGACCTGCTGGCCGCCAGGAGAGCGGGCTCGCTGGGCGTCGGCCTGCTGTCCGGAGGGTACGGCAGGGACGAACTCGAACGCTCAGGCGCCTTCCGCGTCTACTCCGACCCGGCCGACATGCTCAACCGGCTGGACGAGCTGGGCGTGCGCCTGGGGGAATAAGCGCGCACCGCCAAACCGATCACGTGAAGGATGCGTATCTCCGCAAGAGGAGCTGACATGGATCTGGCAGACATCGGCGTCACCGGACTTGCCACAATGGGCCGCAACCTGGCCCGCAACTTCGCCCGCCACGGCTACGCCGTCGCGGTGCACAACCGCTCGCACAGCCGTACGGAGGCGCTGGTCAAGGAGTTCGGCGGTGAGGGCACGTTCCTGCCCTCCGAGGACATGGCGGCGTTCGTCGCCTCGCTCAAGCGGCCGCGCAGGGCGATCATCATGGTGAAGGCGGGGCCGGGAACCGACGCCGTCATCGACCAGCTGGCCGACCTGATGGAACCGGGCGACATGATCGTCGACGGTGGCAACGCCCACTTCGAGGACACCAGGCGCAGGGAGGCGGCGCTGCGCGAGCGCGGCATCCACTTCGTCGGCACCGGCATCTCGGGCGGCGAGGAGGGCGCGCTGCTCGGTCCCAGCATCATGCCGGGCGGCTCCCGCGAGTCCTACGAGGCGCTCGGCCCGATGCTCGAGGACATCTCCGCCAAGGTCGACGGCGTTCCCTGCGCCACCTACGTGGGCCCCGACGGCGCGGGCCACTTCGTGAAGATGGTGCACAACGGCATCGAATACTCCGACATGCAGCTCATCGCGGAGTCCTACGACCTGCTGCGCCAGGCGCTCGGCGCCTCCCCCTCCGAGCTGGCCCAGGTCTTCCGGGAGTGGAACGAGGGCGAGCTCGAGTCCTACCTCATCGAGATCACCGCCCAGGTGCTCGACCACGTCGACGCCGAGACCGGGCGTCCCTTCGTCGACGTCGTGGTCGACAGCGCCGAGCAGAAGGGCACCGGCCGCTGGACCGTCCAGAGCGCTCTGGAGCTGGGCGTCCCCGTCACCGGCATCGCCGAGGCGGTCTTCGCCCGCGCCCTGTCGGGCCACCCCGAGCAGCGCGCTGCCGCCCGCGGCCTGCAGGGGCCCTCGCTGTCCGGCGTCGCGGGCAAGGAGCTGATCGAGGACGTACGGCATGCGCTGTACGCCTCCAAGATCGTCGCCTACGCGCAGGGCTTCGACCAGATCACCGCGGCCTCGAAGGAGTACGGCTGGGACGTCGACCTCGGCGCGATGGCCACGATCTGGCGGGGCGGCTGCATCATCAGGGCACGCTTCCTCGACAGGATCCGCGCCGCCTACGACGCCGACCCCGCCCTGCCCACGCTGCTGGCCGACGAGGGGTTCGCGGGCGCGCTGGCCGCCGCCCAGGACGCCTGGCGACGGGTGGTGTCGACGGCGGTGAGGATCGGCGTGCCCACTCCCGGGTTCTCCTCCGCGCTGGCCTACTACGACGGGCTGCGCAGGGACCGGCTGCCCGCCGCCCTCGTCCAGGGACTGCGCGACTACTTCGGCGCCCACACCTACCACCGGGTCGACAAGGAGGGCGCGTTCCACACCGACTGGTCGGGCGACAGGGCCGAGCGCTCCGCGTGATCGCCCCCGCCCGCTGACCGGGCCGGCGGCTCGTCATCCTCGACGTGTCGGGTGAGCGGCGGCCGCCTCGCCCGGCCGGACGCCTTTACATTGTAGATTTTTTGCCCCGCAGCGCCTGCGCTGCGGGGCTTGTGTGGTTTTCCGCGTTTTTACATGACGTCCTGTAGGAGTGGAGGGGTACGAGCCCGATGTGACGGCGCGCGCCGAAGTCCCGCTGGAGTGGCGTGCATGGACGGAGGGTCACCGGTGACTACGGTGGGCTTCCTGGTGCTTGCCGTAAGGCGGCGGGCACGTGAACGTCGGGTGATCACGGTCACCCGACGGCGGGCCGGCGGCGGAAGATGGGTGGGTGACATGGCCGGAGTCGGACGTGGTGGGGCCGTGCGTGAGCGATCCCGTGACGGTCTACAGCACGGTGAGCAGGCGCGCCGACGGGGAACTGGCGCACGAGGGCAACAGAGTGCCGGACATCGCGGTGCTGGACGCCGACCGGCTGGTGGTGGGATGGCGGGCGGGAGTGAAGGACTCCCTGGATCCCACGCCCAACGACCAGGGCTCGATCGGCTACGCCCGATCGGCGGACGGCGGGCGCACCTGGGTCACGGGGACGCTGGCCGAAGCGACGGACACGCACCGCTACCACTACGTGATCTTCCTCAACGATTCTGGTGTGCTTTACGCCCTTCTGGGACGCATCACGATCGCCGAGGACCGCGACCAGGCGGGGAACGTGGACGGCTTCCCTGTGCGCATGGTCGCCAAACGCAGTGCGGACGCGGGTGCCACCTGGCACGACTTTCCCATCACGGTCGACGTGCCGCCCAACAGCCGGGGTGTGGTGGTCGCGGGGAAACCGATCAGGTACGACGGGGTGTGGCTGCTGCCGTACTGGCGGCAGACGAGTGGCGGGACCAGGGCGGGAGTGCTTCGCTCGACGGACCTGCGGACCTGGCGCCCAGGGGGATCGGCGCAGCCGCCGCCGGGCATCGGGGTGGAGGAGCCGCAGGTGGCGCCGTCACAGGAGGGCGGCCTGGTGATGGTGGCCAGGGCGCTCGACCTGCGGGGCGGCACGTCCCCGGAGGACAGGGACGCGAGATACCGCGCCCATGCGGCCTACGCGGCGGTGTCGACGAGCACGGACGGGGGGCTCACCTGGGCACCGATGACCTTGGACCCCCAGATCCCGAATTATTACGTTAAAGGCTTCTTTGCCAGAGATGGCGAGGGCCGGTACCTGACGATCTACAACACGCTCGCGGGGCCGTTCCGCGGCGACAAGCCCGAGCAGTACCGGGAGGTGCTGCATTACAAGGTCAAGCCGCAGGGCCTGCCCTGGGGTCCTGGACGGCTGTTCGCCGACGGGACCAGGCTCACCGCCGGCGCGGCCCGCGGCTGGGACGTCTACGCCGGCGCCGAGGAGTACGAGCCCGGCCGGTTCTTCGTCGTCTGGGAGCACAACCAGATCGGGATCAGGGTGGCCAGGCTCGACCTGACCCGCGCCTTCACCGGTGTACGGCTGGCAGGCCCTGGATCGGTGCCGCAGGCACCCGACGCCGGGTTCGTCGCCACCGTCGAGGGCGAGGACTTCCGGCTCACGGTCGGCGGCCGCTTGGACCTCACCGTGGGAGCCGAGGGCGTCCTCGTCGACGGGCGGCGGGTCCTCGGTCCCGGAGGCGCCCGGTGGCGCGTCGTCGCCGACCGGCGCGGCCGCGCGGCCCTGTGGCGCGAGGACGCGGACACGGGGGTGCGCTGGACACTGGGGACGCCAGAGACATCGGCGACACAGGGGACGCCGCCCTCGGGGCAAGGGCCTCGGGAGACCACCCTGTCGGGTCAGGCCACGGCGGAGGTCACCGACAATCTCGCGGGCCTGTCGTGGGCGGACTGGAAGCTGTCGACCAGCACGGTCACCGGCGACAGACTCAGGTTGCGCGGCTCGGCGAGCGTCCCGCTGGAGATCGCCGAATCATGCGACTTCACCGTGGAACTGCGGGGCAGGGTGGTCACCGCCGCCACCCTCGACCCGGTCACGGGACGCGGCGTGAGCCTCGGCACGAAGGTCGCCAACGGCGCGCGCAGGCTCATGATGACCGTGCAGCGGGACGAGGTCTGGGCGATGACCAAGGGATCGACCAGGTGGCGACGGGTGCACAGGGGCAGTGCGGGGCTCTGGCGGGTCGCGGTCGACAGCGCGGGGGTGGCCCGCCTGTTCGCCGACGGCGCCGACACCGGGGCGAGCTGGGTGGTTCAGGACAACCGCGAGCGACCGCACGCCGCCCACTGGGTCAGCGGCGGCGCCGAGGCCCTCCTCGACTGGACCCTGGTCACCGCAACGCTCGGATAGCGGGGTTGGCGACGGCACTCACCACGCAGTAACCGATCGGTCCCTGCGTGTCGTGCATGACGCACTGGCCTGTCGCGATGCCGTCGGCGCTCAGGTGCCCCGTGGCCTCCAGGCCGAGTTCGGCGCTTCTCGGCAGGCGGCTCAGCGTGAGCGTGTAGTCGGCGTTGATGAAGTGCAGACCTGCCGACCCGACGTTGCTGAGCGGGCTGGCGAAGTCGGCGGCCAGCGCGGCATGGGTGAACGGCGTGACCTCCTCGCCCTCGACCAGCGGGTACGTCTCCCTGACCCACGCCCTGTGCGGTCCTGGGTCGACGCCCCACGTGGTGAGCCGCCACAGGTCGAACGGCAGGCGCGGCCCGTCGTTCCCCGGAGGGCCGTCGGGCACGGGCGCGTCCCACGCCGCGGTGCGGAAGCTCTCCCCCGGCGGTTGCCCGCCCTCGCGCAGCAGCACCGCGCCGGCCCTGGCGACCGGGCCCTGCTCGGTGGACAGGACGGCGTCGGCGACCCTGATCCTACGGCCGTCCCTGACCCTCACCGTCTCGACCGTGATCGGCAGCAGCGGGGTGTTGCGGAACAGGTCGACGGTCAGCCGCGCGAAGCGCAGCCCCTCCTCACCGTGCTCGGCCTCGAGTGTTCTGGCGGCGAGAGCGCCGAGCAGCCGCCCGTGCAGCATGTCGGTCGCCCATGGGCTGTGCGCGTGCGCGGCTGGGACGAACGCGCCTTCGGCGAAGGCGAAGAACGCCCCGTTGTTATCCACAGAATCGGATTCTAAAACGCCGGAGGGGGCGCCGGTGCCGACAATCGAGATATGCGATTCGGCGTGCTCGGCCCCACGGAGGTGGCCGGCGTCCCCGTGCGGGGCGCCAGGCTCAGCGGCCTGCTCGTGCTCCTGGCTCTGGAGGCGGGGCGGGTCGTCTCGGTCGAGCGGCTGATCAACGACGTCTACGGCCCCTCCGGCACGGTCAACGCGCTGCAGTCGCAGGTGTCGCGGCTGCGCGGCGTGGTCGGGGTGCCGCTGGAGCTGGGCCCCGCGGGCTACCGGCTGGTGGTGGATCCGCTGGAGGTCGACGCCCACTTGTTCACCCGCCTGGTCGCCGACGCGAGGCGGGCCTCCGCCGCCGGTGAACGCTCACGGCTGCTGCGCCGGGCGCTCGGGCTGTGGCGCGGCCCCGCGCTGGCCGACGTGCTGGGGTTGCCGTTCGCCGAGGGGGAGGCCGTGAGGCTGGAAGAGCTGCGGCTCGCAGCGCTGGAGGACAGGGTCGAGGCCGACCTGCTCGACGGCTCGGCGCCGGACGGCGAGTTGGTGGCCGAGCTGGGCGAGCTGGTCAGGCGGCACCCGTTGCGGGAGCGGCTGCGCGGCCAGCACATGCGGGCCCTGGCGGGCGCGGGCCGCAGGGCCGAGGCGCTGGAGGCGTTCGAGCAGGCGCGCAGGGCGCTGGCCGAGGAGCTGGGCGCCGACCCCTCCCCCGAGCTGGCCGCGCTTCACGTGCGTCTGCTCTCACCCTCCTCGCCTTCTGCCGCCCGCGTTCCCGGAGCCGTCCCTCGGGCTGCCCTGTCCGCGGACTCCCCTGCCGGCCTCTCCCCCGCCGCGCCCGCGCCGGGCGAGACCGCCTGCGCGGGCGCGGTGTTGCGGCCCAGAGGGCCGCGGCCCCGGCCCACCAGCTTCGTCGGCCGTGAGAAGGAGGTGCGCCTGGTCCGCGAGCTGCTCGACGAGGGCCGCCTGCTGACGCTCGCGGGCCCGGGCGGCGCGGGCAAGACCAGGCTCGCGGTCGAGGCGACCGCGAGCCTCGGCGAGGTGTGCTTCGTCGAGCTCGCCCCCCTCGGCCCCGGCTCCGACGTCGCCCTTCCCGCGCTCACCGCGCTGGGCCTGACCCACGCGCACACCGAGGCTCCCGGCCCGCTGACCCCAGGTCCGCTGACACTCCCCGAGGCCCAGACGCCCGCCGACGTGCTGGTGGCGGCGCTCGCGGGCCATTCCGTCATGCTGGTCCTCGACAACTGCGAGCATCTCGTCGAGGCCGCCGCCCTGCTGGCCGACAGGATCCTCGCCGAGTGCCCACGGGTGCGCATGCTGGCCACCTCCCGCGAACCCCTCAACATCCCGGGCGAGCAGGTCCTGCCGGTCCCGCCCCTGCCCCGGCCGATGCGGGACCTGTCGCCTGCAGAGGCGCGCGAGCATCCGGCGGTGCGGCTGCTGGCCGACAGGGCCGGCGCCGTACGCCACGGGTTCGCCGTCACCGAGGCCAACCTCGACGCCGTGCTGCGCATCTGCCGCGCCCTCGACGGGTTGCCGCTCGCGATCGAGCTGGCGGCGGCCCGGCTGCGCGCGCTCACCCCCGAGGAGGTGGCCGCGCGGCTCGACGACAGGTTCAGCCTGCTGACCGCCGGCAGCCGCACCGCGCTGCCGCGTCATCGCACGTTGCGGGCCGTGGTCGCGTGGAGCTGGGACCTGCTCGACCCGGCGGAGCGCGAGCTCGCCGCCCGCCTGTCGGTGTTCGCCTCCGGCGCCACCGCGCACGCCGCCGAGCGCGTCTGCGGCGGCGACCTCGACCTGCTGGCCGCGCTGGTCGACAAGTCGATCCTGCAGGCCGACGGCGGGCGATTCAGGATGCTGGAGACCGTCCGCGCGTTCTGCGCCGAACGGCTGGCCGAGTCCGGCCAGCAGGAGCGGGTACGGCTGGCGCACGCCGAGTGCTTCGCCGCCATGGCCGCCGCCGCCGAGCCGCAGCTGAGGGGCCCGGACCAGCTGCGCTGCCTGGCCGAGCTGGCTGCCGAGCACGACAACCTGCGCACCGCGATACGGTTCGCGATCGACACCGGCAGGAGCGGGCTGGCGTTGCGGCTGGTGGCCGACCTGTGGATGTACTGGTGGCTGCGCGGGATCAGGTCGGAAGGGGCCGCGGCGTCGGTGGAGGTGCTCGAGCTCGTAGGGCCGGAGCCGCCTGCGAACCTGGTCGAGGACTACATCGTCTGCTCGCTGCAACTGGCAGGGGGCGGCAGGCCCGCGCAGGAGGACACGCTTCGTGACCTGCTGGCCAACGCCGAACGCCTGGCCGAGGGGCTGGGCGGGCCGCCACGCAACCCACTCGTGGCCATGGTCAGGCCGTACCCGTCGATCGCCGAGGGCGACTACGCCATGCTGCTGCCGGCGCTCCTGGCGGCGACCACCGACTCCGACCCGTGGACGAGGGCCTTCGCCAGGCTGCTCGTCGGCTTCCTGCGCCTCGGCGCGGGCGAGGTCGACGCGGGCGAGCGCGAGCTGCGCATGGCGCTCGACACCTTCCGCGTGGCCGGCGACAGATGGGGGGTGGGTCAGGCGATGCTGCAGCTGTCCGAGCTGTCGGGCTGGCGCGGCGACCACGCGGCGGCGATCGCCACGGCCGAGGAGGCGCTGGAGGTGATCGCGCCCTTCGGCGCGGCAGAGGACACCGCGCTGGTGCTCTCGCGCAGGGGCGCGGAGCTGGCCAGGGCGGGCGACCTGGCAGCGGCGCGGGCGGAGCTGGAGCAGGCCGCCGCGCTGGTGGGCCGCCTGCCGGGCTCGGAGGCGGCGGCCGTGGTCATGTACGGTCTGGCGGAGCTGGCGCGGCTGACCGGCGACGGCGCGCAGGCCGAGACGCTGTACGCGACGGCGCTCGAAGCCTGTTCGGTGCACTGGCTGGGTGCCGGCGAGACGCGCGGACGGATCCTCATCGGGCTCGGGCGCCTGCGCAGGTCGGGTGCCACGTTGCGGGAGGCCCACGACCTGCTGGTCAAGGTGCTCGACCTGCCGGGCGCCTCTGGAGCGGTCGAGGCGATGGCCGAGCTGACGCTGCGCGAGGGGGCGGCGGGCCGGGCGGCTTTCCTTCTGGGGGCGGCCGAGTCGCTGCGCGGCGTCTGCCTGCCCGACGGGCCCGACGTGGCGCGAACGGCCGGCGACGCGCGCAGCGAGCTGGGGGACGCGGCGTTCGACCGCTTGTACCGGCGCGGCAGGCAGACGCCCCGGGACCAGATCGCCGGACTGCTTCCGTACTAGATGATTGATGCAAAGGCGTAGCTGCAGGGATAGGGCGAGGGTGTCGATGCTCGATGTGTGACGAACGAGT
>NZ_JBHUFV010000021.1:0-143021 GCF_042681425.1 Nonomuraea mangrovi
TCGTTCGTCACACATCGAGCATCGACACCCTCGCCCTATCCCTGCAGCTATGCCTTTGCATCAATCATCTAGCCGAGGACCAGGTCGCGGATGATCGTCAGGGATCGTTCGTCGCGCGGGCCCATCACCAGCAGGTTGGTCACCGGCGAGGCCCGCCAGAGCTCCAGCCGTTCCCTGATCCTGGCGGGCGGGCCGACGAGCGAGATGCCGTCGGCCAGCTCGTCGGGAATGGCGTCGAAGGCCTCCTGCCTGCGTCCTTCCAGGTAGAGGGCCTGGATGCGCTCGGCGGCGGCCGCGTAGCCCATCCTGCCGATGATGTCGGCGTGGAAGTTGCGGGTCTTCGCGCCCATGCCGCCGATGTAGAGGGTGAGCATCATCTTCACCCCGTCGAGCGCGGTCCTGACATCGTCGGTGATCACGACCATGACCATCGCCGCGACCTCGAAGCCCGTGGGGAACGTCCCGTACAGCTCGGAGATCTTCGAGGGGAAGGTGAACAGCGGCAGCCAGCCGTCGGCGATCTCGGTGGCCAGCGCGACGTTCTTGGGCCCCTCCGCGCCGATGTAGACGGGGATGTCCTGGCGCAGCGGGTGCGTGATGAGCTTCAGCGGCTTGCCCAGGCCGCCGGGCAGCGGCAGCGGGTAGTGCGGGCCCTCGTTGGTGACCGGCTCCTCGCGCCGCCAGACCTTGCGCATGATCTCGACGTACTCGCGGGTCCTGGCCAGGGGGCGGGGGAACGGCTGGCCGTACCAGCCCTCCACCACCTGGGGCCCCGAGGCGCCGACGCCGAGCAGCAGCCGGCCGCCGGTGAGGTGGTCGAGCGTCATCGCGGTCATCGCGGTGGCCACGGGGGTGCGGGCCGACAGCTGCGCGACCGAGGTGCCGAGCTTGATCCTTCTGGTGCGCGCGCCGTACCAGGCGAGCGGGGTGAAGGCGTCGCTGCCGTAGGCCTCGGCGGTCCATACCGAGTCGTACCCGAGCCGCTCGGCCGCCTGCACGAGCTCGGTCGCGTCGTCCGCGTGACGCTGCCAGTAGCCCAGGTTCAGGCCTAACTTCATGCGATACCTCCCTAAATGAGAACAGGTTCTAATATTGTCCAGAGGGGTGTCAATGAGGTGCGTTCGGGGAAGTTGAGCCCTGTGCTGATGAAGCGGCTGCGTCGTCTGGCAGTGGTCCTGTTCTTGCTCCCGCTCGTGGCGGTTCCGGCGAGCGCGGGAAGTCAGACACGTCCGAACATCGTGCTGATCTTGGCCGACGACCTCGAGTACGGCGTGCTGGAGCACTTCCCTGCCATCACCAGCCAGCTGGTACGGCAGGGCGCCTCCTTCGACCACGTCTTCGTCACCAACTCGTGGTGCTGTCCTTCGAGGGCGTCGATCCTGCGCTCGCAGTACGTGCACAGCCATACCGTGTGGACCAACACCGCGCCAGAAGGCGGTTTCAGCCGCTTCTACACCGCCGGTCTGGATCGTTCCACGATCGGCAGCTGGATGCGCGGCGCCGGTTACCGGACCGCCCTGATGGGCAAGTACCTCAACCACTATCCGGGCGGCGTCGCCCCGGCGACGTACGTCCCACCGGGCTGGGACCAGTGGGCCGTGCCGGTCAAACGGCTCTACGAGGAGTACGACTACACCCTCAACGAGAACGGCAGGCTCGTCGAGTACGGCTGGGGCGAGGACGACTACCTCGAGGACGTGCTCGCCGAGAAGGCGAAGGACTTCGTCAGCGCTCCGGGCACCCAGCCGTTCTTCCTGTATCTGGCCCCCGTGGCCCCGCACAGCCCCGCCAACCCCGCTCGCCGCCACGCGGACGCCTTCCCCAACGCGAAGGCGCCCCGGCCTCCGTCCTTCGACCAGCCCGACCTCACGAAGGAGCCACTCTGGCTGCGGGATCTGCCCAGGGTCGGCACGACCGGTGAGGAACGCATCGACGAGCGCTACAGGGCGAGGCTGCGGGCCATGCTCGGCGTCGACGACATGGTCGACACCCTCGTCAGCGCCCTCCAGCAGGCGGGCAAGCTTGACAACACCTACATCTTCTTCGGCTCCGACAACGGCTTCCACCTCGGCACGCACCGCCTGCGCCAGGGCAAGACCACGCCGTTCGAGGAGGCGATCAGGGTGCCTCTGGTCGTGCGCGGCCCCGGCGTCGCGCCCGGGTCCACCATCAGCGCCATGGCCCAGACCGTCGACTACGCCCCCACCTTCGCCGAGCTCGCCGGCGTGGTGCCGCCGAGCTTCGCCGAGGGACGCTCGCTCGCGCCTCTGCTGCGCGGCATCACGCCGCCGAACTGGCGGCGCAACGCGCTGATCGAGTTCTCCAGGCCGACCAACCCCGACCTGGAGAGCCAGACGCTCGTGCCCGCCTACTCGGCGCTGCGCACCGCCACGCACACCTATGTGAAGTATGTGACGGGGGAGACGCAGCTCTACGACCTGACCACCGACCCCTACGAGCTGAACAACCTGGCCGCCACCGCCGACCCCGGGCTGGTGCGCGACCTGCAGGCGCGGCTGGACCTGATGCGGACCTGCTCGGGCGCGACCTGCCGTACGGCCGACGCCTGGGGAGGTTAGGCGGAGCAGGTGACGGCGGCGGGCAGGTCGCCCGCGACGAAGGCGGCGGGGGAGACACCCATCACCGAGCGGAACTCGGCCGTCAGGTGGGACTGGTCGTAGTAGCCCGCGTCGGCGGCGAGCGCGGCCCAGCCGCCCGTCGTGGCGCGGGCCAGCACGCCGCGCACCCTGTCGAGACGGGCGAACCGCTTGGGCGGCATGCCGACCCCGCTCGTGAACAGCGTTCGCAGATGGCGTTCGCTGATGCCGAGGCCCCTGGCGACCTCGCGGACCCTGGCGTACGGCAGGCGGTCGGCGGCCGCGTGCAGGAGCGCGGCCTGCGAGAGGTCGGCGGGCGAGACGGCGGAGAGCCGCTCGAGCACGGCCGCCTCGATCATGGCCGCCTCGCCGCCGGGAGCGGCCGCCAGCCGCACGGCCAGCCGATCGGCCGAAACCCCCCACAGCTCGCGCAGCGGCACGATCCTGTCCACCAGCTCGCTGACCGGCAGCCCGAGCGCCGCCCGCGCCCTGCCGGGGCGCAGCCGCACGGTGACACAGCGGGACAGCTCCTTCGGAGCCAGGTAGGAGGCACGGGTGCGCGGGCCGAGCACCATGAGGTCGCTGCGGCCTTCGAGGGTGGTGCGGAAGGCCAGCGTGGTCGCGGGGTCGGGCTCGCGCACGTGCACCTCGCCCCCGCCGTCGGCCGCCGCCTCGCTGCTCTCCTCGACCCAGACGCTCATGGCCTCCACCCTAGGTGCCGATTTCTCCTATAGACGGCCGGCCTCGGGACGGCAGCGTGGGACGCATGATCCTGGTCACCGGTGCCACGGGCACCATCGGAAGTGAAGTCCTCAGGCTGCTGACCGCGAAGGGCGAGCCGGTCCGCGCGATGACCCGCGACCCCTCGAAGCTGAGCGCGTACGGCGTGGCGGGCGACTTCGCCGACCCCGCGTCGCTGGACAGGGCGCTGGACGGCGCCGACACCGTGCTGGCGCTGACGGCGTTCGGGCGGGCGCTCGCCGACCACGACCTCGCCCTGGTCGAGGCGGCCGGACGGGCGGGCACGAAGAAGATCGTGAAGATCTCGGCGTTCGGCACGGGGGAGACGGCGGACGAGAAGGACGTGCGCTCCTGGCATCACCACGGCGAGCAGGCCGTCAGGGAGAGCGGGATGGCGTGGACGATCCTGCGCCCTGCAGGGTTCGCCTCCAACGCGCTGATGTGGGCGCACGCGGTCAGGGCGGGGGAGCCGATCCCCAACATGACGGGCCGGGGCGGTCAGGGCGTCGTCGACCCGCGCGACGTGGCGCGGGTGGCGGTCGAGGCGCTGACGGCAAGCGCGCACGAGGGAAGGACCTACGAGCTCACGGGGCCCGAGGTGATCAGCGTGCCGGAGCAGGCCGAGCAGCTCGGGCGGGTGCTCGGCAGGAGGGTGGAGACGGTGGAGGTGCCGCTGGAGGCGGCGAAGGACGGGATGCTCGCCTCCGGGGCGGATCCGTTCTTCGTGGAGGTCGCCATGACGGGGTTCGCGTTCGTCGCGGCGGGCGGGGCGAGCCGGCTCAGCGGGGACGTGGCGGCCGTGCTCGGGCGGCCTCCGCTGAGCTTCGCCGACTGGGTGCGCGACCACCGCGCCGCCTTCGAGTGACCTCCCGCCCGCGGGGACCGGGCCGCCCGCGGGGACCGGCCCGTGGGCCGGCATGTCAGGGGGCGGGCGTGTCGGAGGACGGGGGAACGGCGAGCGACGGGTAGGCGTGGCCCAGGTGGTCGGCGACCGCCTGGGCGGCGCCGTGCCCGTCGCGGGCCGTGACCAGCTCGTAGATGCGCCAGTGGTCGGCCATGAGCACGTCGGTGCGCCCCGCCGCCTCCACCGCCGCCACCGAGTAGGCGTGGATCGTCTGCCGCAGCGCCCGCATGGTCGCGGCCAGCAGCCTGTTGCCCGACAGCAGCGCCACCCCCAGGTGGAAGGTCACGTCGTGGTCGACGAAGGAGCGGGCGTCGCTCGCCCGCTCCATCTCCTCCAGCGCGGCCCGCATGATCTCCAGACCCTCGGGCGCGTCGACGTGCTGGACCGCCCACTGCTCGATCATCAACCGGGTGGAGATCACCTCGCCGAGCGACAGCGAAGCCGTGCCGAGGTGAAGCCGCAGCAGGTCGGCCAGCGCGCTCTCCGGCCTGGAGGTGAGCACCGCGCCCGCGTCAGGGCCCCTGCCCGCCTGCGAGGAGACCACCCCGAGCGTCTCCAGCACGCGCAGCGCCTCGCGCACCGACGAGCGGCCGACCTGGAGCTCCTCCGCCAGCTGCCGCTCGCCGGGCAGGCGGTCGCCCACGGTGAGCCCGTCGTCGGCGATGCGCCGCTCGATCTTGGCGATGACGTCCTCGAAGGTCCGGGGCTTCCTCATATGGTCAGACCATACTATGGTCAGACCATACTTTGAAGGGAGTGCCGTGCGAGTCGCCCTGTTCATCACGTGTGTCAACGACACGCTCTTTCCCGGCACGGGCAAGGCGGTGGTGTCACTGCTGCGCCGCCTCGGGTGCGAGGTCGACTTCCCGCGGGCCCAGACCTGCTGCGGTCAGATGCACGTCAACACCGGCTACCGGGCCGAGGGGGTACGGCTGGCCCGGCACTTCGCCGAGGTGTTCGACGGCTACGACGCGGTGGTGGCGCCCTCGGGATCGTGCGCGGCGATGGTGCGCGAGCAGTACCCGCGCCTCGGCGTCGAGCCGCCGCCCGTCCACGACCTGTCGGAGTTCCTCATCGACGTGCTGGAGGTGGAGGACGTCGGCGCCGCCTTCCCGCACCGGGTGACCTACCACCCCACCTGCCACTCGCTCAGGGGGCTGCACCTCGGAGACAAGCCGACGCGGCTGCTCCGGCAGGTCAGGGGGCTCGAACTGGTGCCGCTCGAGGGCGCGGAGGAATGCTGCGGGTTCGGCGGCACGTTCGCGGTGAAGAACCCGGCGATCTCCGCCGCGATGTGCGCCGACAAGGTGCGCAACGTGATGGACACCGGCGCCGAGGTGCTCTGCGCGGCCGACAACTCCTGCCTCATGCACATCGGCGGCACCATGCGCCGCCAGAACAACGGCGTGCGCATCATGCACCTGGCCGAGATCCTGGACGCGAGATGAGCGTATTCATCGGCATGCCGGGAGACTTCCCGACGAACGCCGCGCAGGCCGTACAGAACTCCCAGCTGCGCTACAACCTCCGCAAGGCCACCCACACGATCCGCGGCAAGCGGGCCAACGTCGTCGGCGAGCTGCCCGACTGGCTCGAGCTGCGCGCGGCGGGCAAGGCGATCAAGGACCACACGCTGCGCAACCTCGACCGCTACCTCGTCCAGCTGGAGGAGGCGGTCGAGAAGGCCGGAGGGCACGTTCACTGGGCACGCGACGCGGCCGAGGCCAACCGGATCGTCACCGACCTGGTCAAGCGGACGGGCGAGACCGAGGTCGTCAAGGTCAAGTCGATGGCCACCCAGGAGATCGGACTCAACGAGCACCTGGCGGGCGAGGGCATCAGCGCGTTCGAGACCGACCTTGCCGAGCTGATCGTCCAGCTCGGCGACGACTTCCCCAGCCACATCCTGGTGCCCGCCATCCACCGCAACCGCGCGGAGATCCGTGAGATCTTCCTGCGCAGGATGGGCGACGCGCCGGAGGATCTCACCGACGAGCCCGCCGCGCTGGCCGAGGCCGCCCGGCTCCACCTGCGCGAACGCTTCCTGCGCAGCAAGGTCGCCATTTCCGGCGCCAACTTCATGATCGCCGAGACCGGCACCTGCGTGGTCCTGGAGTCCGAGGGCAACGGCAGGATGTGCCTGACCCTGCCGGAGACGCTGATCAGCGTGGTCGGCATCGAGAAGGTGCTGCCCACCTGGCGGGATCTCGAGGTCTTCCTCCAGTTGCTGCCGCGCAGCTCCACCGGCGAGCGCATGAACCCCTACACCTCCACGTGGACAGGCTCGGCCGAAGGCCAGACCTTCCACCTGGTGCTGCTCGACAACGGCCGCACCACCGTCCTGGCCGACGAGGTCGGCCGCCAGGCGCTGCGCTGCATCCGCTGCTCGGCCTGCCTCAACGTCTGCCCCGTCTACGAGCGCGCGGGCGGCCACGCCTACGGCTCGGTCTATCCGGGCCCGATCGGCGCGATCCTCACGCCGCAGCTGCGCGGCCTCGACTCCGACCTCGACGCGTCCCTGCCCTACGCCTCGTCGCTGTGCGGGGCGTGCCTGGACGTCTGCCCGGTGGCGATCGACATCCCCGAGGTGCTGGTCGACCTGCGGGCCAAGGTGGCCCACCCCCGAGCCGAGCGCCTGGGCATGCGGGCCGCGGGATGGGTCCTCGCCAAGGAGGTACGGCTGGCCAAGGCGCAGCGCCTGGCCACGCGCTTCCGCAAGCTGGCCCCCAGACGCCTGCCGGGGCCGCTGTCGGCGTGGACCGACACCAGGGACCTGCCGGAGATCCCCGAGGAGTCCTTCAGAGACTGGTGGGCGCGCACCGGGCAGGGCGACGAAGGAAAGGCGACCTCATGAGCGCTCGCAAGGAGATCCTCGACAGGGTACGGCGAGCCGTCGAAGGCGCCCCCGAGGTGGAGATCCGCCGCGACTACCGCACCTCGATCCCGGTCGACGACCTGGTGGCCCACTTCGCCGAGCGCGTCGACGACTACCGGGCGATCGTGCACGTCGTCCCCTCGGCGGAGGTGCCCGCACTGGTCGCCACGCTGACGGAGGGCAAACGCATGATCGTCCCGCGGGCCGTACGAGGGGAGGGGCCCCTGACCGTCGCGCAGGCGGTGGAGGAGGACGAGCTGCTGACCGCCGACGGCGTCGCCACGGGGTGCGCGGTCGCCATCGCGGAGACCGGCACCATCGTGCTGGACGCGGGGCCCGACCAGGGTCGCAGGGCGCTGACGCTGGTGCCGGACTACCACCTGTGCGTCGTCAGGGCCGACCAGATCGTCTCCAGCGTCCCCGAGGCGGTCGCCAGGCTCGACCCGGCGAGGCCGCTGACCTGGATCAGCGGGCCGTCCGCCACCAGTGACATCGAGCTCAACAGGGTGGAGGGCGTCCACGGCCCCCGCACGCTCGAGGTGATCATCAGTACCTGATCACGGCCGAGACCTGCTTCACCTCCGGAGAGAACCACAGTTCGGCGTCGGTCATCGCGGCCGCCCTGGCGATCGCCGAGTCCGCACGCTCGCGGACCGGCGACTCCACGCCCCACCGGCGCAGCTCGTCGGCGTCGGCCGACAACTGGGTGCCGCCTGCCCCGATCCACACCAGGTCGGGCAGCTCGCCGGGGGAGAGCACGGCGTGCACCCTGCCCTCGCGCAGCAGCCGCGCCACCCGCTCGAAGCCCACCGCCTCCTCGTGCTCGCGGCGCCGGTCCAGCAACTCGGACCTGCGCTGCTCGAGCCAGGCGTCCAGCGTGCACTCGACGTCATGCTCGTACTCGTCGTGGTCGGCACGGCTGCCCTGCTCGGCCATCATGACCCGGTCGGCCGCCTTCGTGCCCAGATGGTCGCACAGCAGCGAGCGCGACCTCGGCTCGCCCGCCACCACGACCAGCTCGGCGCTGATCCTGCGCACCTGCTCGTCCACCTCGTGCGCCACCGTCTCGGCGTCGTGCTCCGACGACTCGTCCACCGCCCCCTTGTAGCTCTTGCGCGACCAGCCGCCCTGCGCGGTCCGCTGCAACGGCCACTTCTGGGCCGCCTCGGTCGCCACGCGCGGGGAACCGCCGCCGAACGCCATCAGCTCGACCCCGTCCCGGTCGAGCACCACCCGCAGATGCGGCACGTTCTCGCCCCGCGCCATCAGCAACGGCGTCACGTGCGGCAGGGGAGACCAGCGCGCCTGCTCGAGCCGCGGCGGGTCGGCCAGCGTCTCGGCGAGCACGACCTCGCCGCCCGTGGCGAACAGCGCCCTTCCGGGGGCCGGCACCGCCACCGCCGCCTCCAGCGCGTCGAGAGAGTCCTGATCGGCCTCCTCCATGCTCTCCCTGAACGAACGCCACCGCCGCCGCTCGGCCTCTGCGCTCAGCCCCGCGAGGTAGAGCGAGGCGTAGGGGCTGTGCCGCTCGTACAGCGGACGAATGAAGTCCAGCCTCACCTCACCACCTCTTTCGCTCGATGCCGAGTCCGAGAGCCTCGGCCACCTCCGCGACGTTGGCGAACCTGGTGCCGCGCGGCAGCCTGCCCACGGCCTCCAGCACGAAGTCCGGCGCGGACATCCGCCGCGCGTGAGCCATCAGCCTGTCCCGATCGGCGGCATAGTCCACGCCGCTCAACCACCTGGCCAGCTCGCTGCGCTGACCCACGCCCTCCGCGGTGATGCCCTCCGGCGTGCCGGGCGCGTGGCCCGGCGGGTAGCCGCCCATCGTGGGGACGTCCTCCTCCTGCCGCCGCCGCTCCTCCACGTGGCTCGATCCCAGCTCCCCGTCCGTCCGTCGCTCGTCCAGCCTTGGCCCGTGCTTGTCGCTCGCACGCCCCATGATCTTCCCCACCCCTTTCCAGCTGCCCAAATATCCGACCTACCCGCGCGAACCTCACCAAACATCCCCGTGGATCGCCTTGCCGGCATTGGCCGGTAGATCTTCCGGGTCGGGATTCTCCGCGGCCCTGAGCCGCCTGCTGACGGACGGCGAACGGAGGCTTGTAGGGTTTCGGCACAGCTTTGAGCTCTTAGGGGAACAGTGAGCGTTTTCGACCCTCGTCTCAACATCACGACAGACCGCCTGACCCTCCGCCCGTTCCAGCCCGACGACGCCGACAGGATCAGGGCCGTCGTCGAGGCCGGACACCAGTTCCTCCCGCCGGGCGCCCCCGATCACGTCGCCGCCATCGCGCACTGGCTCTCCACGGGCGTCCACGAGCTCCAGCGGTCGGGCCAGGGCGTCCACCTCGCCATGATCGACGGCGAAGGCCGCGTCGTCGGCGCCATCAGCCTGTTCAAGACTCAGTGGGGCGCGGGCATCACCGAGGTCGGCTACGGCGTGCACCCCCTCTACAGGGGCAGGGGCTTCGCCCCCGAGGCGGTGCGCGGCCTGTCCGCGTGGGTGTTCGGGACCACCGAGCTGCGCAGGATCGAACTGCGCGCCAACCTCGACAACACGGCCTCCCTCCGCGTCGCCGAGAAGGCCGGCTACACCTACGAGGGCGTGCTGCGCGCCGCCGAACTGGAGGACGACGGCGCCCACGACCTGGTGGTGTTCGGGCTGCTGCGCGGCTCCACCGGCGCACCCAACGTCTTCCCCCAGGAGGACCTGGTCACCCCACGCCTGCTGCTGCGCAGGTTCACCCTCGCCGACGTGCCCGACCTGACCGCCACCGCCGCCGACGAGCTCACCCAGAGCCGCACCAGCGTCCCCCGTGGTTACACCGAGGAGCACGGCAGGCTCTACGCGCTCATGATCACCGAGCAGCACCGGATCAGCGGCGGCGGGATCGCGTGGGCGGCGGTCGAGAGGGACGGCGGCAGGTTCGTGGCGGGCCTCGACCTCAAGGGCACCGAGTGGGGCAACCGCTCGACCGAGGTCGGGTACATGACCGCCCCCTGGGCCAGAGGGAAGGGTTACGCGGGCGAGGCGGTGCTGGCGATCGCCGGATGGCTGTTCGACAAGCAGGGATTCCAGCGGCTCCAGCTGCGGGCCGCCGTCTCCAACCTCGCCTCCCAGCGGGTGGCGGAGAAGGCGGGGTTCACGCGGGAGGGCGTGGCGCGCAACGGGGGAGGAGACGAGGACCTCGTCGTGTTCGGGCTGATCCCCGGGGACCTTTCGTGACCAACCCCGGCCACGCGCGCCCGGTGAGCGTGTCCCTGGACTGACGCCCGCCCCTCGCGGAGGATGGCGCGCGACCCGGCTTGCCGTACACACTGGGTCCAGAGGACGGTGAGTCGGATGATCACAGTTATCGGCTGGGACGGATCGCCGCTGTCGGCCAGGGCGACCGACTGTCTCCAACAGGCCACGCTGGTCACCGGCCCCGAGCGGATCCTCAGACGCTTCAAGCTCCCCGTCCCCGCAGGCGAGCTGCTGGACACCCTCGACGAGCACCTCGAACAGGGCGAGGGGCCCGCGGTCGTCCTCGCCGAGGGCGACCCCGGCTTCTTCGGCGTCGTCCGCGCGCTGCGCGGGCACGGGCTGAAGCCGGCCGTGATCCCCGCCAGCTCGCTCATCACCCGCGCCTTCGCCCGGGCCGGTCTGAGCTGGGAGGACGCGCTGGTCGTCGCCCCCCAAGGCCCCGAGCAGCTCAACCGGGTCGTCAACGCCTGCCGCGCCCACCACAAGGTCGGCCTCATCGTCACCCCCGGCGTCGGCCCTGCCGAGGTCGCCAGGGAGCTCGCCCCTACCACCCCGCGCGCGCTCATCGTCTGTGAGGACCTCGGCGGGCCCGACGAGCGCGTCACCCACAGCCGCATGGGCGAGGCCACGACCAGGCCGTGGAAGGACCCCGACGTCGTCCTGGTCGTCGACCCGCTCTACCGCGCCGAGCACCGCTCGTGGGTGGCAGGAGCCAGGCCGGGCCCCGACGAGTGGGCCGTCGGAGGCGACCTGACGCCCGAGGTCAGCGCCTACGTGCTGGCCAAGCTCGGCCCCCGCCTCGGCGACCTCGTCTGGGACGTCGGCGCGGGCTCGGGCGGCATCGCCGTCGAGTGCGCCAGGCTCGGCGCCGCCGTCATGGCCGTCGAGCGCGACGACGAGGCCTGCGCCAGGCTGCGCGCCAACGTCATCGGCCACGGCGTCAAGGTCGCGCTGACCCGCGGACAGGCGCCTCCCGCGCTCGAACCCCTTCCTGACCCCGACGCGGTCTTCGTCGGCGGCGGCGGCCCCGACGTGATCGTCGCCTGCGCCGCACGCACCCCCTCGAGGCTCGTCTGCGCACTCAAGACGGTCGAACAGGTGCCGGCCGTATTGCAAAGGCTCAAGGAACACGGATACCGTGCCGAAGGCACTCAAATCCAGGCATCACGGCTGGTCATCCAGCCTGACGGCTCCCACTCACTCACCGCGGAGGACCCCGTATTCGTCGTGCATGCACGTAGAGTGATCTGTGCATGACCTGCGTGCATCGGATATCCTCGCGTGTCTTGTCTCAATACCCCCAGGTCACAGGCGTGGAGATCCCCTTCATGAAGCCGCCGCTGCTGCTCATCGGGCAGGGCTCGCACGACGACACAGGCGCCGCCGAGTTCGGAAGGTTCGTCCACAGGCTGCGCTGCCGACTCGAGGAGAGCTCCGCCGAAGTCTCGGGTGGCTACCTCGCCAAGGCCAAACCCAGGCTCAGCGAATCCGTCGCATCCCTCGTGGCCAGAGGCCACCACCGGCTGGTGGCGCTGCCGCTCAGTCTCAGCCGCATGGAGGAGTTCCCCGCCGCCATGGCGCTGGAGCAGGAGCGGCATCCCACACTGATGTACGACTACGGGCGCCCGCTCGGGCCCGACCCCCGCGTGCTGTCGCTGCTGGCCGAACGGCTCGCCGAGGCCGCCGCCGAGATGCCCAGGCTGCGTTCGCTCGACGACGTCAAGCCGCGCCTGCGCGTGGTGCCCTCGATCCCCGTCGAGGAGCCGAGTGAGCACATCGAGCCGGCCGAGACCGCCGTCGTGCTCGTCGGCGAGGGCTCGACCGACCCTGCGGCCAACGCCGAGGTGCACCGGGTGTCACGGCTGTTCTGGGAGACCCACGCCTACGACTTCATGACCGTGGAGACCGCCTTCGTCTCGGTCACGCCGCCCGGCGTGCCCGGCGGCCTCGAACGCTGCCGACGCCTGGGCGCCCGCCGCGTCATCGTCGTGCCGTACCTGCTGTTCGCCGGCGGCCTGCTGGAGCGCGTCTGGGCGCAGGCCCTCGCCTACGGGGCCGGGCACCCCGACCTCGACATCCGCTGCGCCGAGGTGATCGGCGACTGCGAGGTGCTGGCCGACGTGGTCATCGACCGCTACGAGGAAGCGCTCCAACTGGCCGAAGGGGTCTCCGCATGACCTTGCAGGACGTGCTCGCCCGGATCGCGCCCGCCTCCGCCGCCGCGATGGCGGAAGCCCGCGACCACCAGAGCCGCCTCACCAAGCCGCCGGGCTCGCTCGGCGTCCTCGAGGAGGTGGCGGTACGGCTGGCCGGCGCGGCCTCCGCCTGCCCGCCGCCCATGCCGGAACCCGCCGCTCTGGCCATCTTCGCCGCCGACCACGGCGTCCACGCCCAGGGCGTCTCCCCGTGGCCGCAGGAGGTGACGCTCCAGATGGTCGCCAACTTCCTGGCGGGCGGCGCGGTCGCCAACGCCTTCGCCGCCCAGGTAGGCGCCTCGGTCACCGTCGTCGACGTGGGCGTCGCCGCGGACCTGCCCGCCGCCGACGGGCTGATCTCCCGCAAGGTGGCCTACGGCACCGCCGACCTGTCGGCCGGCCCCGCGATGACCGTGGCCCAGGCCGTCGAAGCCGTCGAGACCGGGATCTCGGTGGCCGAGTCGCTGGTGTCCGGCGGCGCCCGCTGCCTGATCACCGGGGACATGGGCATCGCGAACACCACCGCCTCGGCCGCGCTGATCTGCGCGTTCACCGGTAGGGACGCGGCCGAGGTCACGGGCCGCGGCACCGGTATCGACGACGCCACCCACGCCCGCAAGATAGCCGTCGTCCGCCGGGCCCTCCACGCCAACGGCATTCACTCCGGCGAGCCCCGGCCGGAGGACGCCGAAGGCGGTACGGCGAGCTCCGGCGCCGTCCACTCCGGAAGCGCCCTCGAGGTCCTCGCGGCCCTGGGCGGCTTCGAGCACGCCGCCATCGCGGGCTTCATCCTCGGCGGCGCCGCCGCGAAGGTCCCCGTCATCCTCGACGGCGTCATCGCCGGGTCCGCCGCCCTGGCCGCCGCCGCCCTGGCTCCCGCCGCCGTCGACCACTGCGTCGCGGGCCACCGCTCCGCCGAGCCGGGTCACACCGCCGCCCTCGACCACCTCGGCCTGCGTCCCCTCGTCGACCTCGAACTGCGGCTCGGCGAAGGCACCGGAGGCCTGCTCGCCCACCCCATGGTCTGCGCCGCCGTGCGGGTGATGCACGAGGTGGCGACCTTCGACTCCGCAGGTGTCACGGAGAAGCAGCCCTAGTAACCCGGACCCGGTAGGTTTGCCTCCTACATACCAATCCTCGCGAACGGGAGATCCGCCGACATGAGCCCCTACCTTCTCGGCCTGCGCCTCTCGGGTCGCCGGGTGCTCGTCGTGGGCGGCGGACGGGTCGCTCAGCGACGCGTTCCGGCCCTGCTCGAAGCCGGTGCCGAGATCACCATCGTTTCGACGAGCGTCACCCCCGCCCTCGACGACCTCATCGCCGCCGGACGCGTCACCTGGGAGGCCAGGCCGTACCAGGTGGGCGACTGCGACGGCGCCTGGCTCGTGCAGGCCTGCACCAGCGACAAGTCGGTCAACACGGCCATCGCCGCCGAAGCCGAGGCCAAGCGCATCTGGTGCGTGCGCGCCGACGACAAGGACGCCTCGGCCGCCTGGACGCCAGCCAGCGGCAAGGTCGACGAGATCGGCATCGCGGTCACGGCGGGTGGCGACCCGAGAAGGGCGGCGGGCATCAGGGACGCCGTGGTCAGCGCCCTGCGCGACGGCACCGTCGACGCGCGCCGCAGCCGTACCAAACCGGTCGGCGTTGCCCTGGTCGGCGGTGGCCCCGGCGATCCCGGGCTGATCACCGTGCGCGGACGTCAGCTGCTCGCCCAGGCCGACGTGGTGGTGGCCGACCGGCTCGCGCCACGCGCCCTGCTCGACGAGCTCGCCCCCGACGTCGAGCTGGTCGACGCGGCCAAGGTGCCGTACGGCAGGTCGCTGTCCCAGGAGAAGATCAACGAGCTGCTGATCTCGCACGCCCGCGAGGGGAAGTTCGTCGTCAGGCTGAAGGGCGGCGACCCCTACGTCTTCGGCAGGGGCGGCGAGGAGATGCTCGCCTGCGCCCGCGCGGGCATCCCCGTGATCGTGGTCCCCGGCATCACCAGCGCCGTCGCGGTGCCTGCCTCCGCCGGAGTGCCCGTCACCCATCGGGGGGTGAGCCAGGAGTTCCACGTGATCTCCGTGCACGTCGCGCCCGACAACCCTCAGTCCACCGTCGACTGGCCAGGATTGGCCCGGTCAAAGGGGACATTGGTGCTCATGATGGCCGTCGAACGTATCGCTTCGATTGCGGAAACACTCATCCGCGACGGACGTTCGCCGGAAACTCCCGTAATGGTGGTACAGGACGGTACTCTTCCGACCCAGCGGGCCGTCTCGGCCACGCTTTCCACCGTGGCCGACCGGGTGGCAGCGGCCGGAATCAGGCCACCGGCGATCGTCATCGTGGGCGACGTCGTGCGGGTCGGCCAGGAGGTCGAGATGGTTCGAGCGGAGCGCGTGCCGTGAGATCGGCTGGTGACGCCCCCGAGTCGCTGGGGGAACAGACTCTCAACTTCCGCGCGATCAGGGACGACGACGGTCCCGAACGCGCGGCCGAGGACGAGGAGCGGGTACGGCAGGCCAACGGCGCCTCGCCGCCTCCCCACGCCTCCCCTCCGGACGCCCACACGGCCTCCATGGCCGATGACCACGAGAGCGGCGCGGAGGACACCTTCTTCGCCTTCGCCCGTCCCGCAGCGCACGACCTGCCCCGGCCGGACGACCACTCCACCCTGGACCCCGAGCCGGCCTTCGACCACGTCATGCCCGCTTCCGACGCCCTCGTCGGGCCCGCCTCCGGGGCCTTCGACGCGTTCACTCCCGCGACACCCGCGACGTTCGACGCCTTCCGCGCCGTCACACCCGCACGGGAGACGCCTCCGACCGTCCAGGCCCCTGCCCAGCTCACAAAAGAGGATCGCGCCGCGCCGCCCGCGAGCTCGGACCTCGCCGCGTCCGCACGTCCGGATCCCGGTGCGCTGCCTGCGAACCCCGAGGTCGCCGTTTCGCCCGAGCGGGCCGGTATCTCACCCGAGCGCACCGGCACCGTGTCCGACGAGCACGAGGGTGCTTCGCCCGAGGAGCTAGAGCCCAGCGTGGCGGAGGGCCTCGCGGAGGACCCCCAGACGGACGACCTGCCCGACGCCCAGGATTCCGGGGGCGCCGCGTCCGAGGGCGAGCCCGCCGTCGCGACCGACGAGCTTTCCGAGGGTCGTCAGGCCGGCGTCGCCGAGGACGTGTCGGCGACCGGCGACGCTGAAATCGCCGAAGACCTGTCCGTCGGTCACCCAGGCGAAGACCTGTCCGTCGGTCACCCAGCCGACGGCCGCTTCGACGACGTCCAGCACAGCGGCGCCGAGCTCGAGCCCGTCGGGAACGAGGACACGGCCGCTGCTTCGGAATCCGACGAGGACACTGCCGCCGGCTCAGAGACCGGCGAGGCTGCCGAGGGCGTCGGCGAGGCTACCGAAGGCGAGTCCCAGGAGCCGCAGGACGAGGCCGGTTCCGCTGACGACACAGCCGAGCCGCAGATCGGCACCAAGGCCGAGGCCGTCCACACCGGTGACATCGAGACTGACGACGAGGCAGCTTCCGCCGACGTCGCCAAGCCTGGCGACATCGCGTCCGACGTCCCCATCTCCGACGTCCCCATCTCCGACGTCGCCGTCTCCGACGTCCCGGTGTTCGACGTCCCGGTGTCCGATGGTCCGGTCTCCGACGTCCCGGTGTCCGATGGTCCGGTCTCCGATGGTTCGGTCTCCGACGTCGCCGTGTCCGGGGTTTCCGAGCGCGATGCCGACGACGCCGACGCCCTCAAGGCCGACGATGCGGACGTCCTCGAGGCCGGAGACGTCGAGTCCGACGCGTCCGAATCCGAGCACATCGACTGGGGCGAGATCGAGTGGGGTGTCGAAGCCGTCTTCGACGCCGATGCCGACGCCGACGCCGATACCGATGCCGATACCGACGACGGTCACGTCGACGACGACGACCGCGCCGGTTCCGGCGGCGAAGTGGCCGGTGCGCGCTCCGCCGTACCGAACCGGGCAGAGAGGGTCCTCGAAGAGGACCTGCCGGACGCCGCGGCGCAGGCGCTCGCCGCCGCTCTGGACGCGCTGAAGGAGGCCGTAGCCGACCTGCGGTTCGGGCTCGAGCTGCCCGGCGCGGAGGAGGCCCGCAAGGCGCAGGCCGAGATCCTCACGCAGCTGCAGGACTACGTGCTGCCGAGGGTGCGGATGAGCGCCGCCCCCGCCCTCATCGTCGTCGCCGGCTCCACCGGCGCGGGCAAGTCCACGCTGGTCAACACGCTCGCCGAGAAGAACGTCAGCCGCACGGGCGTCCGCCGTCCCACCACGGGCACCCCGGTGCTCGCCTGCCACCCCGACGACGAGGCGTGGTTCGCCGACGGCGAGCTGCTCGCCGGCCTGGAGCGGATCGACAGGCAGAGCAGGGAGGCCGCCCCTGACAGCCTCGTGCTCGTCACCACCGAACGCCTTCCGCAGGGCGTCGCGCTGCTCGACACCCCTGACATCGACAGTGTCGTCGAGGAGCACCACGAGATCGCGCGCCGCATGCTCGACGCCGCGGATCTGTGGGTGTTCGTCACCACCGCCGCCCGCTACGCCGACGCCCCCGCGTGGAACCTGCTCCGCCTGGCCAAGGAGCGCGCGGCCAGGATCGCGATCGTGCTGTCCCGCGTGCAGCCCAAGACCAAGGACGTGGTGCTCAAGCACTTCGTGCGCATGCTCACCGAGTACGGCCTGGGCGAGGTCGAGCGGTTCGTCATCGAGGAGTCGGCCGTCGCCGACGGCAAGCTGCCCCACGGTGACATGACCGAGCTGCGGATGTGGCTGGCCGAGCTGTCGGTGGACGAGGAACGGCGGGCGCAGGCCGTACAGGACACCCTCGACGGCGTCCTCAACAGCTTCCGCACCCGCGTGCCCGCGCTCGCCAGGCACCTGGAAGGGCAGGTGGCCTTCCGCGCGGAGCTGCGCACCGACGTCGACGTGGCCTACTCGGGCGCGCTCACGAACATCGAGACCGCCATCCGCGAGGGGAACCTGCTGCACGGCGAGGTCCGCGCCAGGTGGCAGGACTTCGCCGGCTCCGGCGACCTGACCCGCAGCTTCCGCAGGAAGGGCAAGCCGGTGCCGCCCGAGCGGATCACCGCCTTCCGGGCCTCGCTCCGCACCGCGATCGAGTCGCTGATCACCTCCGCCGCGCACCACGCCTCCGACGAGGTGGGCGCGCGGTGGCGGCGGCGTTCGGAGCTGGGCGCGGGGCTCGACCGGCCCTCCGACGAGCTGGTCCGCCGCACCGGCAGGGCGGTGGCCGCCTGGCAGGAGCACGTCACCGAGCTCCTCCGCACCGACGGCGTGACCAAGCGGTCGGCCAAGGTCGTCGCGCTCGACGCCGAATCGCTCTCCCTGATCTTCATGGTGGGGCTGTTCAGCGCCGACGAGCTGCCGCAGAAGCTGCTCAAGGGGCTGCTGGGCGCCGAGGCGCTGCGCAGCATCAGCGCGAAGGCGCTCAGCGACCTCCGCGCCAGGATCGTCATCCTGTTCGACGAGGAGGCCATGCGGTACGTGCGGGCGCTCGACGCCGCCGGGATCCCGGACGAGGCCGCCGCGACCCGCCTCTACCAGGCCACGTACAACCTCGAGGTCGCACGATGAGCATCCACTCCGTCACCAAGCCCGGACTCGGCGCCAGGCTCGCCGCGCTGTCCAAGGTCGCGGAGCTCGGCCAGGCACGGCTGGACGCCAAGCTGCTGGCCGACGCCACCAACCTGCTGACCAGGGCGGGCGAACGGCTCAAGCTGTCGTCGGAGCACACCGTCGTCGCGCTGGCCGGAGGAACGGGCAGCGGCAAGTCCTCGCTGTTCAACGCCATCTCGGGGCTCGAACTGTCGCCCACGGGCGTGCGCCGTCCCACCACCGCGCGCACCCACGCCTGCGTCTGGGGCATCGAAGGCGCCGCGCCGCTGCTCGACTGGCTGCAGATCCAGTGGAGGCACCGCTTCGCCAGGGCGAGCGCGCTGGACAAGGGCGAGAGCCAGCTCCACGGCCTGGTCCTTCTCGACCTGCCCGACCACGACTCCATCAGGGCGCTCACCGACCCCGAAGCCGACCGGCTCATCGGCCTGGCCGACATGGTGGTGTGGGTGCTCGACCCGCAGAAGTACGCCGACGCCTCCACGCACCGCCGCTACGTCACCGAACTGGCCGGGCACGACGCGGTCACCGTGTTCGCGCTCAACCAGTCGGACAGGCTCTCGACCGAGGAGGTCGCCGAGCTCGTCATCGACCTTAACGACCTGCTGCGCCGCGAAGACGTCACCCAGCCGTCCGTGGTCCCGACCTCGGCCGTCACGGGGCGCGGCATCGACAGCCTCAAGGGCGTCATCGCCGACGCCGTCTCCAAGCGCAGGGCCGCGGTCCAGCGCATCGACGCGGACATCGACCGCATCGAACGCCGCCTCGTCCAGGCCATGCCCGTCGGCGCCGCCCTGTCGGCCTCCTCCTCTGTGGACGCCGCCCGCAGGGTCGGGCTGACCGACGCGCTGTGCGACGCGGTCGGCGTTCCCGCGGTCGGCGAGGCCATGGAGAGCACCTACGCCACCCGCTCGGCCACCTGGATCTCGTGGCCGTTCGCCAGGATCGGCTCGGTGTTCGGCGGCGATCCGCTCAAGAGCCTCAAGCTCGGTGACCTGCGCGAGGAGATCCGCTCGCTGGCCGGAGGGTCGGTCACCGCGCAGTCCGCCGAGGTCGACAACGCCATCCAGGCGCTCAGCGACGGCATCACGGTCGGGATGAACGAGGTGTGGCGCTCGGCCGTCCACCATGCGGCCGGATCACGGGCGGCGCAACTGCCCGAGGCGCTGTCGGATGAGCTGACCGAGGTCGCGCCCCAGCTCGACCGGGTGCCGGTGTGGTGGCGGCTGCTGAAGTTCTGGCAGTACCTGCTGGTGCTCGCCTTCGTCGCGGGCCTCGCCTGGATCGGGGTGGCGCTGGCGTTCGGCGTGTTCGCCGCCGGACGGTTGCCCGAGTCGCTCGCCGTGTTCGGTGACGCGGCGACCCTGCCATGGGTGGGGCTGATGACTGCCTCGGTGCTGGGGCTGGGGGCGCTGTCGGCCATGGCGTCCAAGAACTTCGTGGCGCTCGGCGCGGCGAAGGAGCGAGACCGGCTCGAGCGGGAGATGCGCAAGCGGGTGGGCGCCATCGCGGAGTCCATGGTGGTGGAACCTGTGGAGCGGGAACTGACCCGTCACCACGAGTTCTACACGGCCATGAAGGCCCTGTCGGGCTGACGTTCGCCTGCCTTCTGCCGGCTTCCGTGCGGCGGGTGCCTGCCTCGGCCTGTGTACAGCGGCGCCGCCTTGTCCTTGGGCAAGCGCGTCGTCCCTTGAGCAAGCGTGTCGTCCTTGGGCACGGCCTCCGCTGGCCTAGGTCTTGGGTACGGCGTTCGCCGGCCTAGGTCTTGAGCAGGCGTTCGCCGGCCTCGGTCTTGAGGACGGCGCGTGTACCCCTCGGTCTGGGGGCGTCCACCTCGTCACCCTGTCCACAGCACCGAGCCACGCCGAGCCCTCATCCACAGAACCACGCTCGGTCCGTCCCCCACCCACCCCCACACGACACCGTTTCCTCATGCAGCGGGCACCCGGCCCGCCACATGGGAGGCACGATGAACGACATCTACATCACGCTCACCGGCAACGTCGCAGCCCCACCCCGCCAGCACGCCTTCGCCGACGGGTCACGGGTGACCTCGCTCAGGGTGGCGACCAGGCACCGCTTCTTCGACAGGAAGACCCAGGAGTGGTCCGACGGCGACACCGTGTTCTTCGCGGTCCGCTGCTGGCGCACCCTCGGCGACAATGTGGCCCAGTCCTTCCAGGTCGGGCACCCGGTGGTCGTGTGCGGCAAGCTGCGGATCAGGGAGTTCGGTCCCGACGGCGACCGCCGGTTCATGCCCGAGATCGAGGCCAGCTCGATCGGCCACGACCTACGCTGGGGGGTCGGCGCCTTCTCCAAGCCCGAACGCTCGGGCGGCATCGGCACGCTGAGCAGGGAGACCAGGGAGAGCCTCGACGAGTCCACGCAGGACTGGGCCATGTCGGGCTCGGCGAACGTCCACCCTCTCCACGGACGCCCTTCACCCGCCTCGCCCCCCTCGGCGTCCTCGCTGTCTTCGCCGTTCTCGGCCTCGACGGCCTCGACGGCCTCGTCGGCTTCGTCGGCCTTGTCAGCGGAGGAGGCGGCACAGGAGACGACCGGCTGGCCCTTCCCCGTCTCCTCTGCCGACCTCCCAGCCGTACCCGCATCGGAGGCAGGAACAGAGGCCGCATCCGTGTCCGCGGTCCCGGCTGCTTCTGCGACGACCTCGAGCAGCGGAGACACGATCATCCTCGTGCCGCCCGGCTCCTCGGAGGACGAATACCGCACCCGCTCCGAGGAACTCCCACATGACCTGTCTGAGAAGCAAGGGCGGGAAGCGGACCGCAGCGCACCTTCCAAGGGAAAGAACACAGACCAGGACGTACCTTCCGAAGGCGGGGACGCGGGCCCCGATGCACCTGCCGAAGGTGGGGACGCGGGCTCCGGGGCACCTTCCGGGGGAGGGGACACGGGCTCCGGCACACCCTCCGAGGGAGGGGACGCGGATGCTGGTGGAGCCTTCAGAGGCCGGGACGAGGACCGCGGCGCAGGACACCCGGGCGGTGGCCCAGGAAAGGTCCGCATCCTGAACACCGAAGACGCGGCCCGCGTCACCACGCCCCGCTCCCGGCGCGCCAAGGCCGCCTAACCGGCACCCTCCCGCATCACCCCCGCGCCCTCCAGACGTGGGCTGATGCGGCTTCCAGACGCGGCACCAAACGTCAGACCGCGCTTTCCGAGCGCGGTCGCTGACCATCTCACGAGGGGCCTCTGGTTACCCTGCGTGCGGAGTGGCCGCTGCGCGAGGGTCAGCACTGTGTAAACCAGCGTGGTGACTGACCGCATTCGTGCAGGAGCATGCCACATGTCACATGGTCATGGCGCCGACCGCCCGTTCGTCGAGACCGCGCCACCCAGGCGCGGTCGTCGACCTCCGTCTGGGGGCCGATCACCATCTAAGGGCGGACCACCATCTGAGGGCCGACCGCCACGTGAGTCCACCACGTGGGAGCCGACCACCACCTGGGGGCCGATCACCATCTAAGGGCCGACCACCATCTGAGGGGCGACCGCCACGTGAGTCCACCACGTGGGAGCCGACCACCACCTGGGGGCCGATCACCATCTAAGGGCCGACCACCATCTGAGGGCCGACCACCTCGTGAGTCCACCACGTGGGAGCCGACCACCACCTGGGGGCCGACCACCATCTAAGGGCCGACCACCACCTGGAGGCCGACCACCATCTAAGGGCGACCGCCACGTGAGTCCTCCGTGGGCCGACCACCACGTCTGGACTGTGTATTCCGGCGGGATGGCTACCGGCCGCGTGTGGACCGTGTGGCCCAGCTTTGGTGGCTGACCTCCTGGCACGTAGGGGGCGGGTCATCCCGGTGTGCTCTCGGTGGCGCGACTTGTGCTGACACCCGCGTGGCCGGGGCCTGCATGTCAGCTGTGCTGCCCACGTGCGGTTGTTGGCGGCCTACCGGGTCAGTTCGTGCGTGCGGTGGCTGACGACCTGCAGGTCAGCGATGCGTGCGGTGGCTGACGACTCTGCGTCGGGCCGGTGCCGTGCCGCGTGATGCCGGTCACCACGGAAGGTCAAGGCCCCCGGCGGTTCTCGTTGGTCGGGCGTATCAGGGCGTTCTGGATTGTTCGATTCAAAACGAGGATGACCGGATGACGATGCTGTGCGCAGGGAGGAAATGGGGAGGCGGAGGGGGCACCGGCCGCGTGGTTGGCGTCACGAGTCTTCGCTCGAGCTTGCCGGGAGGGGTCGGCCGATGGCGTTCCGTGTCAGATGACTAGAGCATCTGTCAGGTCCAGGTGACGCCCCGCACCATGGCTGCTCCTTTCCAGCACGGCCCGCTCGCGGAGTGAGCGGTTCCATTCTCGGACCATCAAGCGCAGATGGCCACGGTGCCCAAGGTAGCGGTTCCCGTCGCGCGACGCACACTCCGCAACTATTGTGTTACACATCGTTAGTCAGGGAGGAGGCGAGATGGCAGCGACCAGTCATACCTCGATCAAGCCTCGTAACAGTGTGTCCACACTCGCGGGCCGGTGGCCGTTGCTGGCGCAACGTGGGCCGCTCGTTGCCTACCTCTGCGGGATCGTAACGCTGGATCTCGTGGCGATCGCGTTCTTCGCGGCATCCGGCCCCTATCGATGGCCGGACGTCCTGATGTTCGCCGCGCTCATGGGTTGCGGCGCGGTGTGCATCGAGGCGACGCGTCGCCTCGGCATGCCCGCGGGCGTCTCCCGCGACCTGCTGTCAGCGTGGTGGCTGCCCGTCGCGCTGCTGCTTCCCCCGATCTACGCGCTGCTCGCGCCGATCCTGCTGCAGATGCTGATGCAGGTACGGGTCAGGGCGACGGTGCTCTACCGGCGCGTGTTCAGCTCCGCGGCCATCGGTCTCGCCGGTTGCGTGGCTTCGGTGGTGTTCCATGCCGTCGTGCCGGACATTTCGGCGCTGTCCAAGGGGGCGGGAGTCCCGATCATGCTGGCGGTGGGGTGCGCGGCGCTGTTCGCCCTGCTCAACACCGCACTGATCGTGATCGCCGCACACACCGCCGACCCCGACACCCGCTGGCGCGACGTGCTGTGGGACAGGGAGAGCGCGATCCTCGACGTCGTCGAGCTGTGCCTCGGCGTGATCGTGGCGATCGCGTGCGGTCTCAACCTGGCGCTGCTGGCGCTCGCGCTCCCGCCGGTGGTGCTGCTGCAACGCAGCCTCCTCCACGCCCAGCTCCAGGCCGCGGCGCGCACCGACGCCAAAACGGGCCTGCTCAACGCCGCCGCATGGCAGCGCGAGGCCGACACCGAGATCGTCAGGGCCCGCCGTACGGGAGAGACTCTGGCCCTTCTCATCATCGACATCGACCACTTCAAACGCGTCAACGACAAGCACGGCCACCTGGTCGGCGACCAGGTTCTGGTCGGGGTGGCGGCGACGCTGCGCAGCCAGTTGCGTGATTACGACGTGGTGGGCAGGTTCGGCGGCGAGGAGTTCGTGGTCCTGCTGCCGCGCGCCGACATCACCGAGGCCCGCAGGGTGGCCGAACGTCTGCGCAACAGGATCGGCCGCATGGCCGTTCCCGCCGACGACGCCTTGATCACGGTGACGATCTCGGCTGGTGTGGCCATCATGAGCATCCACGGCGACGACCTGATAGAACTGCTCGCCGCGGCTGACCTGGCGCTCTACCGGGCGAAGGAGCTGGGACGCGACCGCATCTGCATCCCCGCCGTGCAGCCCGCGCCCCCTCCGGCGCCGATGGACCCGCCACCCGCGGCCTGACCCCCACCAGCGCGCCGCGGCTTGACCCCACCTGGGCTCGCGGCCCGACCCCTCCATCAGGGTGCCGCGGCTTGACCCCCACCAGCGTGCCGCGGCTTGACCCCACCTGGGCTCCACGGTCTGACGCCACCTGGGCGCGTGGCCCGACCCCTCCACCAGGGTGCCGTGGCCTGACCCTCATCTGGGTGCCGCGGGCTTGACCCTCGCCAGGGCGCCGCGGGGTGTGGCCCATCGCACATGTCCGAGCCCGCTCCTCCTCGAGGGGCGGCTGTCACGCATGTCTCGGCGCTGTTGCGCTCGTATATGCGCTCGGCTTCCGTCGTCGCGGGTGCTCGGGGCCGTCCTGTCGTCGTGTGCCGCTGCGGTGCCGGGGCCGCCGTCCGCGCGGACCCCACGCGGCCTGAAGCCATTGCCTGGTCGTGGCATCGAGCGGATCCGTCCCTGCGGTCCGGCCCCGGACCGTCAACCGCCAGGTGTCGTCCGGCGGATGTGCCCCATCGCCGCCGTCGAAGGGGTTACCGCGTGCCGTACCGCGGCACCCTCTTGGCCGACGTCTGCCCGCCGTACGCGGAAAGGGGCGGGGTGCGGAGGTGAAAGGGAAGATCACCCCATCCGGTACGGCGGAAGCCGGTTCGCGCACGCCCTAAGCTAGAGGGCATGCCGGAGTACATCTACACGATGCAGCGCGTGCGCAAGGCGCACGGCGACAAGGTTGTCCTCGACGACGTCACCCTGTCGTTCCTGCCCGGAGTCAAGATCGGCGTGCTGGGCCCGAACGGCACCGGTAAGTCGACGCTGCTCCGGATGATGGCCGGCCTGGAGCAGCCTTCCAACGGCGACGCCAAGCTCATGCCGGGGTTCACCGTCGGCATGCTTCAGCAGGAGCCGCCGCTCAACGAGTCCAAGACCGTCCTCGGCAACGTGCAGGAGGGCGTCGCCGAGACGATGGCGATGCTCCACCGCTACAACGAGATCGCCGAGCAGATGGCCACCGACTACAGCGACGAGCTGCTGGAGGAGATGGGCAAGCTCCAGGACCAGCTCGAGCACCGCAACGCGTGGGACCTCGACTCCCAGCTCGAGCAGGCCATGGACGCCCTGCGCTGCCCGCCGCCCGACGCCGACGTGACCAAGCTGTCCGGTGGTGAGCGTCGCCGCGTCGCGCTGTGCAAGCTGCTGCTCGAAGCCCCCGACCTGCTGCTGCTCGACGAGCCCACCAACCACCTCGACGCCGAGAGCGTGCAGTGGCTGGAGCAGCACCTGGAGAAGTACGCGGGCACCGTGCTCGCCGTCACCCACGACCGCTACTTCCTCGACAACGTCGCCACCTGGATCCTCGAGCTCGACCGCGGCCGCACCTACCCCTACGAGGGCAACTACTCGACCTACCTCGAGGCCAAGGCCCAGCGGTTGAAGGTCGAAGGTCAGAAGGACGCCAAGCGCAAGAAGCGCCTGGAGGACGAACTGGAGTGGGTCAGGTCCAACCCCAAGGCCCGCCAGACCAAGAGCAAGGCCCGTCTCCAGCGCTACGAGGAGATGGCCGCCGAGGCGGACAAGTACCGCAAGCTCGACTTCGAGGAGATCCAGATCCCGCCGGGCCCGCGCCTGGGCACCACGGTGATCAAGGCGGACGACCTCACGAAGGGCTTCGGCGACCGTCTGCTGATGGAGGACCTGACCTTCGACCTGCCGCGTAACGGCATCGTCGGCGTCATCGGCCCCAACGGCGTCGGCAAGACCACGCTGTTCCGCATGATCACCAGCAGCGAGACGCCCGACACCGGCGCGATCGTCATCGGCGACACGGTCAAGATCTCCTACGCGGACCAGAGCCGTGGCGGCATCGACCCGAACAAGAACGTCTGGGAAGTGGTCTCCGACGGGCTCGACCACATCAAGGTCGGCAACGTCGAGATGCCGTCGCGCGCCTACATCGCGGCGTTCGGCTTCAAGGGCCCCGACCAGCAGAAGAAGGCCGGTGTCCTGTCGGGCGGCGAGCGCAACAGGCTCAACCTCGCGCTCACCCTCAAGCAGGGCGGCAACGTCCTCCTGCTCGACGAGCCCACCAACGACCTCGACACCGAGACCCTGTCCAGCCTGGAGAACGCGCTGCTCGACTTCCCGGGCTGCGCGGTGATCACCTCGCACGACCGGTGGTTCCTCGACCGCATCGCCACGCACATCCTGGCGTGGGAAGAGGGCTCGAGCTGGTTCTGGTTCGAGGGCAACTTCGCCGACTACGAGAAGAACAAGGTGGAGCGCCTGGGCGCCGACGCGGCCCGCCCGCACCGCGTCACCTACCGCCAGCTCCGCCGCGACTAACCCCGCAGCAAGACCTCCGCCCCCTCCCGGACACTTCTTCGTCCCGGAGGGGGCTTAGTTCTGCCCACCTTCTGTACGGCGAGCCGCCCCAAGCCCACCCGCCGCCGCCGGCCGGCGTCTGTCCAGGGAGACGTTCATCGAGCGCGCGGCCGGCCCGCCGTTACGCGGCAGGCGACGCCAGCGGGCCCCTACGACCGCCGGTCGGCCAGGAGCAGCACGGCGGGAAGCGCGGCGATGAGCGCCATCGCGATCGCCGCCGTGCCGAGCCGCCCCGAACCCAGGAGCGGCGTCACCAACGCGGCACCGATGGGTGGGGTGGCCTGCATGAGCGTTCGCAGGATGGAGAACCCTCTGCCACGGAGTGGGGCGGGGATCCGCGCCATCCGCAGGGACTGCGCCCAGACGGTCATGGGTGCGCTGAACAGGCCGATCACCAGGAATCCCGCGGCCACGCCGATCGTGTGCGGCGAGGTGAACACCAAGAGGAACCCCGTGGCGGCGACGAGCTGGACCAGGGCGATGGTCCTGACCGGGCGGGATCTCGGCGTCCACGCTCCCGCGGCAGCGGCGCCTGCCAGCTCACCCGCCGACAGGGCGGCCAGCAGGACGCCCAGGGTCTGCGCGCCGCCGGCGAGCTGGGTCTTGGCCAGCCAGGGGCCGACGACGAGCAGCATCCCGGCGGCGACGTTGAAGGCCATGAACGCCAGCGTGGTCCCGACCAGCACCCGATCTCGCAGCAACGTCCCGATCCGGAGCCGCACGCCGGGGCCGTGCGCGTCACCTCCGGTTCGGCGTTCGTCAGCGGGAGGCGGGCCTGCCGTATTCGCCGGCACGGAGGGGGAGTCGGGGGCGAGGGGGCGGCGGACCGCCAGGGCCGTAAGGGCGAACACCGCATAGGACAGCGCGTCGAAGGCGAGCACCGCCTCGCTGCCCAGGCCTGCGATCAGCAGGCCGCCCAGTGCGGGCCCGACCATTCCGGCCAGGCTGAACGCCAGCGACTCCAGGGCGTTGGCGGCGTCCAGGTCCTCGGGCTCGACGAGGTCGGGAATCGCGGAGGGGAAGCCGGCAAGCGGGACCATCTTGAACAACCCGTAGACGCCCGCCACGACGAAGGGCAGCACGGCGGGAACCTCTCCGACAGCCGCAGCGATCGGGATGGACGCCATGGCGGCGCCGCGCACCACGCTGTCGACCGCGAGGACATGTCGCTTGTCGAACCTGTCGAGGACAGGGCCGGCGATCAGGCCGCCGACGAAGACGGGCAGCGTGTAGCAGACGGTCAGCAGGCCGAGCCGCCCGGTGCCGCCTGGCTGGGAGAGCACCAGCCAGGTGAGGGCGACGAAGGTCATCCCGTCGCCGACCAGGGAGAGCGACGAGCCCAGCCACAGGAGGCGGAAGTCGCGGCCGGACAGGGCGCGGCGGTAGGCGCCCAGCCGGCTCTGGACGGAGTGGTTGGCAGGCATGCGGACCAGCGTGGCCTGACGAGGTTCTCGAACGCTGGCGGCCATCGGTCGCCGTCTTCAGCGGGAGATCTGCTCGGGGCTTCACGTGGACGGATTCAACGTGAGCGGGACTGATCGGCATCGCGAGGTTCATGAACGCCGGCCCGGCGAAGCGGCAACACCTGGCGCTGTCGACCAGGAGCAGGGCCGCCTGAGCGGGGTGAGGGTTCCGTGGGGGGCGAGGTGATGAGAGGTCGGAGGGGCGTTTGCTGGGGATGGGGCGAGGGGTGTGGGTCGGTGTGGGGGCGAGGTGATGAGAGGTCGGAGGGGCGTTTGCTGGGGATGGGGCGAGGGTGCGGGGACGAGGTGGTGAGGGGGCGTGGGCGTTTGCTGGGGATGGGGCGAGGGTGTGTGGGCCGGTGGGGGGGCGAGGTGGTGAGAGGGTCCTGGGGGCCTGCCGGGGATGGGCTGAGCGAGTGGTGGGCCGGGGTGTGTGGGGGGCGAGGTTGTGAGAGTTCGGCGCGGGCGCTTGCTGGGACAGGGCGAGGTTGTGGATCTGCGTGGAGACCGGCTGCGGTGGAGGAGGTGGGGCGTGAAGCAGTGGGGTGGCGGAGGTGTGGAGAAGCTTGCCGGGGCGGGCGGGATCATGACGGTGCGGCGGTCGAGGAGCCGGAGGTGGAGATGACGGCTCCCTTGGCGGCGCGGGCGAGACCGCCGGGGGATCTCGCCGACTGTGTGGAGGGACGTCTGCGGTGGCTGGTGGGGTCTCAGCGGTGCGGCGTCGGGGTCTCAGCGGTGGGGCGCCGAGATGTTAGCGGTGGCTGGTGGGGGTGCGGCGTCGGGAGTCAGGGGTGGTTGGTGGGGTCTCAGCGGTGGGGTGTTGGGATGTCAGGGGTGGGTGGTGAGGTCTCAGTGGTGGCGTGTTGGGATGTCAGGGGTGGGTGGTGGAGAGGGTGTGGCGGGTGTAGTCAAGGGCGTGCGTCGCGAAGGCCGCGCGGGACGCGCCCGGTACTCCGATGACGATCTGGGTGCTGAACCCGTCGAGCATCGCGCGTAGCCGTACCGAGAAGGCCTCCGCGTCGATCGGGGCGAACTCGCCGGACCGCATGCCGTCGTCGAGCAACCGGATCAGGTCTTCGTGCCAGCGCCGGTCCAGCTCGGCCTGTGTGTTCCGTAGTTCGGGCACGGCGAGGGTGCGGCTCCACACGTCGACCCACAGCAACCAGCGCGGGTCGGCGGTGCCGGTGGGCAGGTAGAGGTCGATGTACTCGGCGATCCGGTCGCCCGCGGGTGTGCTCCGCCCGATGAGCTCGGCTCGCCTGGGCGCGAGGCGTTCCTCGCTCCAGCGCAGCGTTTCCAGGAGTACCTGGTCCTTGCTGCCGAAGTAGTACAGGATGTGGCCGCCGCTGGTCCCGAGCCGCCTGGCCAGTCCCGCCATCGTGAGGTCGGCGAGCCCGTGCTCGGCGATGGCGGCCATCGCGGCCTCCAGTACCTGCTCTCGTGGGCGATCCAGCCGGCGATGCTCCCGCGCCATTGCTCACCTTGCGATAACGGTCGTTGACGAATCCTTGACGGACCACTGTACGGCAGTGCATTTTGAATGCCATTCAATCGCTTTGAACGCCATTCAAAGACTGGCTCGAGGAGCCTCCATGATCCAGCCGCATGTGGCCCCCACGGCCGCTCCAGCCTCGCCCTCCCTGGCCCGGATGCTCGGCCTGTTCGGCGCCGTCCTGCTCACCCTGTCATGCATCACGCCCGCGTCCTCGCTGTTCATCATCGTTCCCGAGGTGCTCGCAGGGCAGGGCAGCGGCGCGGTGCTCACGCTGCTCGCGGGGGTGGTCGTCTCGGCCGCCGTCGGCTGCTGCTACGCCGAACTGGGCACGCTCAAGCCGAGCTCCGGCGGCGAGTACGCCATGGTGACGGCGATGCTCGGCCGGTTGAGTGGCTGGCTGACCTTCGGCCTGTCCATCTCCCTGCTGATCGTGATCCCGCCGATCATCGCGCTGGGCACGGCGGACTACCTGAGCGACCTGTTCTCGGTGGACCGGGCCGTCGCCGGCGCCGTCGTGATGCTGGCCGCCGCCGCGTTCGCGGTGCTCGACATCAGGTCGAACGCCCTGATCACCGGCATCTTCCTGGCCATCGAGGTGGTCGCCGCCGGAGTGGTCGCCGTGCTCGGCCTCGCGAACACCAGGCGCGGCGTCGACGTCCTGGTCTCGCCGGTCCTGCCGGACGGGCACGGCGGCACCTCGCCCTTCGGGGTGGCCGCCCTGATGGCGGGCCTGACCGTGGCCATGTTCGTCGTGAACGGCTTCGGCACGGCCACCTACCTCGCTGAGGAGATCAAGGAGCCGCGACGCAACATCGCCCGCACGGTGTTCTGGTCCCTCGGTCTGGCGGCCGTCGTCATCATCGTGCCGGTGACAGCGACGGTGCTGGGTGTCGGCTCCCTCGACGACCTGGTCAACGGCTCCTTCTCCGACTATGTCCGGGCCTGGGGCGGCGACGGTGTCGCCACCGCCGTGGACCTCGGCATCGCCATCGCGATCTTCAATGCCGTCCTGGTGATGGTGCTCCAGAACGGCCGGGTCGTGTTCGCCTCGGCGCGCGACCGCGCGTGGCCCGCGCCGGTCAGCGGGCTGCTCACCCGGATCCACCCGCGCTGGGGCTCGCCCTACGTGGCGACGCTCGTCATCGCCCTGCCTGGAGTCGTGATGGCCGCGCTGCTCGACATCGAGCAGCTGCTGGGCCTCACGTCGGTGATCGTGACGGTCGTCTCGCTGCTGCTCGCCGCGGCCGCACTGCGATCCCGTACGGCGGAGCACCGGCGGGAGCGGGCGTGGCGGATGCCGTTGTGGCCGGTCCCGCCGCTGGTCGTGATCGGGGCCCTGGGCTACGCGCTGTTCGAGCAGGACCTCGGGGATCTGCTCATCGCGGCCGGCATCGTCGTGCTGTTCGCGGCCTACCACGTCCTGTACCTGCGGCCACGGCGCGCGACCCACTGGCTCGTCACCGTCCCTGAGGACTGACCGGCCAATGACAACCGATGAAGGACCGCTGTCTCTGGGGGTTGGCGAGTTGTGACCCGTGAGGGACCCGCTGTCTTCAAGGGTTGGCGGGTTGTGACCTGTGAAAGACCGCTGTCCCTGAGAGCTGGGGGCATGGCGACTCGTGGGGGTCCGCTGCTCCTGAGGGTTGGGGGTTGTGGCGCCCTGCGAAAGACCGCTGTCCCTGAGAGCTGGGGGCATGGCGACTCGTGGGGCCCGCTGCTCCTCAGGGTCGTGGCGACTTGTGAAGGGCCGCTGTTCCTGAGGAGGGACGCGGCGTGGCGACCGGCGCCCCCCGGAGGATCGGCGGGTCATGACGGCCCGTCGACACCCGCCCCCGAAGACTGACCGATCATGAAGAACCCCGTCAAGGAGGACGGATGACGATGACCGCCGACCTGATCGTGCGGAACGCCCGGATCCACACCGTCGACGACGCCTGTCCCGAAGCGGAGGCGCTGGCCGTACGGGAGGGCAGGATCGTGTGGCTCGGCGCCGACGCCGACGCGCCCGCGGCGGCGGAGACGATCGACGCCGGAGGCCGTCTCGTGCTGCCCGGCTTCGTGGACGCGCACAACCACGTCCGGCTCGGTTCTGACGACGCGTGCGTGCAGCTCGCGGGCGCCGCCGACCTGGCCGAGATCGGCCGCAGGATCGACGCCTGGCGCGCCGCGCACCCAGGGGCGGCCTGGGTCGAGTGCGAGGGCTTCGACTACTCCGCGCTTCCCGGCCTGCCCACGGCCGCGGAGCTGGACACGCTCGTCGGCGACCTTCCCGCGATCGTCTTCGGCTACGACGTGCACACGCTGTGGGCCAACACCGCGGGCCTGCGCCGGCTCGGCATCGACCGCGACCACACCGAGCTGCCGTTCGGCGTTGCTCAGGTGGACGGGTCGGGGACGCCCACGGGCTTCGTCACCGAGTTCGCCGTGCGTGGCCTGTCCCGCGACGGCAACCGCGCGCTGGCCGCGCTCGGGGTCCCGTGGGCGGGCCCCGACCGGCGGTACGCCCGGCTGCTCGGCAGCCTGGACATGGCCACCGGGTACGGCATCACGACGATCGTCGAGCCGCAGAACTCGCTGGACGATCTGGAGCTGTTCGAGCGTGCCCGTGCCGAGGGCCGGCTGCGTTCGCGGCTGATCGCGGCGCTGTTCCACCCGAAGGGGACGGGCGCCGCCGATCTGGCGGCGTTCGCGCGGGCCGCCTCGCGGTACGACGACGAGTGGTTGAGCGCGGGCCCGCTCAAGCTGTACATCGACGACGTGGTGGAGCCGCGCACCGCCGCGCTGCTGGAGCCGTACTGCGGGCACGGCGAGCACAGGGGCGACACCTTCTACGCTCCCGAGGAGTTCGCCGAGTTGCTGGCCTCGCTGGACGCGGCGGGCTTCCAGGCGTTCGTCCACGCCACCGGGGACCGGGGCATCCGCACGGTCCTGGACGCCGTCGAGCACGCCCGGCGGGTCAACGGCCCGCGGGACGCCCGCCATCAGGTGGTGCACGTGGAGTGCCTCGACCCTGCCGACGTGCCGCGCTTCGCTCAGCTGGGCGTCGTCGCCTGCATGCAGCCGCGGCACTGCTCGCCCGACATCGCAGGTCCAGGACGCGACTGGGCGGAGGCGGTGGGGCGGGCCAGGTGGCCCAAGGCCTGGCCGATGCGTTCGCTGCACGAGGCGGGCGCCGTCCTGGCCTTCTCCAGCGACTGGAACGTTGCCGAGATGGATCCCATGGTCGGTATCTACACGGCCGTCACCCGGCGGGGGCTGGCCGGCGGTCCCGCGTGGATGCCGGAGGAGCGGCTGAGCCTGGCGGCCGCGATCCGCGCCTACACGTTGGGGTCGGCGTATGCCAACTTCCGCGACCACGACCGCGGCTCGCTCACCCCCGGCAAGCTGGCCGACTTCACGATCCTCTCGGACGACCTGTTCGCCATTCCGGTGGAGGCCATTCCTCACGTCCGCGCCGACGTCGTCGCCGTCGGCGGGCGCATCGTCCACCAGACGGCCTGACCGCCCACGAACGGCCCGGCGACGGCTCCGGGCGGTGTCCCGTGCGCGAGGAAGCCGTCCGACGTGCGGGAAAGCGGCTGAGGGAGTCCGGTTCCTGGCGGCGTCCCAGTGCGCGAGGAAGCCGTCCGGTGGGACGCCGGTGCGGGAAGTCGGCACGGCGGGTCCTGCCCTGGGCGCTGTCCTGTGTGCGAGGTCGGCGTCCGATGGGCGCCGGTGCGTGAAGGGGGAGTGTGGCAGGCTCGGAGGGGTGATCAGCGAGGAGGTCGCCTTCGCGGCCATGGAGAGCCGGGACCCGAGGTTCGACGGCTGGTTCTTCGTCGCCGTCACCACCACCGGCGTCTACTGCAGGCCGAGCTGCCCCGCTGTCATGCCGAAGCCCGAGAACGTCCGCCTGTTCCCCTCGGCCGCGGCCGCCCAGGTGAACGGCTTCCGGGCCTGCAGGAGGTGCCGTCCGGACGCCGCCCCGGGCTCGCCCGAATGGAACGTCCGCACCGATCTGGCCGCCCGAGCCATGCGGTTGATCGCCGACGGCGTCGTCGACCGTGAGGGGGTGGCGGGGCTGGCGGCCCGGCTGGGGTACAGCGAGCGGCAGGTGCACCGCCAGCTGGTGGCCGAGGTGGGCGCGGGGCCGCAGGCGCTCGCGAGGGCGCAGCGGGCGCAGACGGCCAGGATGCTGTTGGAGTCGAGCAGCCTGCCCATCAGCGACGTGGCGTTCGCGGCGGGGTTCGCCAGCATCAGGCAGTTCAACGACAGCTTCAGGCAGGCGTACGCCACCACCCCGAGCAGGTTGCGGGACGGTGCGGGGCCGACGCCGGGCGGGACGGTGTTGCGCCTCGCCTTCCGCCCGCCCATGGACGTTCCCGCGATGCTGCGTTTCCTGGGGGAGCGCGCCGTGCGGGGGATCGAGGAGTACAGGGACGGTGTCTACAGCAGGTCGCTGGCGCTGCCGCGGGGCGCGGCGGTCGTGACGATGCGGCACGTTCCCCGCGCCGACCACGTGCTGTGCGAGCTCAGGCTGGACGACCTCCGGGACCTCACGGCGGCCGTCCAGCGGTGCAGGAGATTGCTGGACCTCGACGCCGACCAGCAGGCGATCGACGCCTTCCTCGGCGCCGACCCCGAGTTGGGGCCGCTGGTCGCGGCCCACCCTGGGCTGCGGGTGCCGGGGTGCGCGGACCCCGGTGAGCTGGCGGTGCGCGCGCTCGTGGGCGGCCAGGAGGCCGCACGGCTCGTCCACCGGTACGGCAGGCCGCTGACGACGACGCAGGGGGCGGTCACGCACACGTTCCCCGACCTGGCGACTCTCGCCGAGCAGGGCGTTCACGGCGAGACGGTGCGGGCGCTCGCGGACGGGACGGTCACCATGGACGTGGGCGCCGATCCCCTGCACGTCCGCAAAGGGCTTCTCGACCTTCCCGGCCTCAGTGAGGAAGCGGTCGCCTGCCTCATGATGCGGGCGCTGCGCGACCCCGACGTCCTGCTGCCGCACCTCGCGGGCCGCGTGCGCGAAACCTGGCGCCCCTGGCGTTCCTACGCCACACAGCACCTGTGGGCCGATTCTCCTTAGCATGGTGGTCATGGCACGCAAGTCCTCCAGCGCGTGGGAATGGAGCCGCACCGCGCAGACACGCAAGGTCATGCTGCGGGCGGCCAGAGAGGTGTTCGGCGAGCACGGCTTCGCCGAGGCGAACGTGGCCGACGTGGTCGCCAGGGCCGGCTCGAGCGTGGGCAGCCTCTACCACCACTTCGGCGGCAAGGCGGAGCTGTTCATGGCGCTGTGGGAGGACCACCAGGTCGCCCAGGAGCAGGCGTCGGCCTCCAGCGTCGCCAAGGCGAAGCAGGACGGCGTCGACGACCCCGTCGAGCTGCTCATCACCGGTTCGCGCGCCTATCTGGAGGGCGCGTGGGACCGGCGGGACCTGGTCAGGTTGTTCATGGACGGTGACGGGCCCCCGGGGTTCGAGCTGCTGCGCCGTACCAGGGGACGGCAGTGGCTGCGGCAGAACGCGGTGCTGCTCGGCGCGGGCTCCGAGCCGATCGACCGGTTGACGGTCGCGGTGCTGACCTCGGTCATCGGGGAGGCGGCCAGGGAGGTGGCCACCTGTGACACCGAGGAGGAGGCGCGGCAGGTGATCGAGGCGGCGGTGGTGCTGCTCAGGCGGCTCGATCCGGTCGCCAGGGTGGAGCCGCCCGATGTCGGGTCATGAGCGGCGGGCGGATACGGTGTGGGCGTGGTTGAACGATCCCTCGCGCATGCCGGTAAGCACGTCTTCCCCCGCACGGTCCGTTTCGCGGACATCGACTCTCAGGGGCACGTGAACAACGTCCGCTTCCTCGACTATCTGGAGGACGCGAGGTTCGGGATGCTGCACATCGACCTCCACAAGGAGGGCGAGGAGACGTTCAAGGGCCTGGTGGTGGCCAGGCACGAGATCGACTATCTGCGTCCGCTGTCCTTTCGCGCCGATCCGGTGCTGGTGGAGACGTGGGTCACCGAGATCAGGCCGGTGCGGTTCACGCTCGACTACGAGATCCGCGACGAGAACGAGGTGTTCGTGCGGGCCCGCTCGGTGATCGTCGCCTACGACGTGGAGAATGCGGCGCCACGCAGGCTGCGGCAGGACGAGATGGCCTACCTCAAGCGCTTCGCCTGACGGGGGCGTCCGGCCGGGCTGTGCGGTCCGGCCGAACCTCCCTCACTCACTCGGCGCGCAGCCAGGCGGCGGTGTCGGGCGGCAGGAGACCACCGGTGAGCGCGCCGCTGGACAGCAGCACGTGATCGTGCGGCGGCAGCCGTACGGGCTCGGTGCCACAGTTGATCACGCAGGTCAGCGGCCCGCGGGCGAAGAAGAGCGCGTCGTCGGGGGAGTCCCGCCACTCCAGCTCGTAGGGGATCGACCGCACCAGGTCGCGGCGGCCGGCCAGGGCCCTGCGGTAGAACTCCAGCGTCGAGTCGCCGTCTCCGGTCTGCGCCGCGACGCTCAGCTCCTGGAAAGCCGGCGGCTGCGGCAGCCAGGGAGCCACCCCGTCGGCCGAGAACCCGTACGGCGACGCGTCACCCGACCAGGGAATCGGCACCCGGCATCCGTCACGTCCTGGAAGCTTCCCCTCCGACTGGAAGAAGATCGGATCCTGGCGCGCCTCGGGTGGAATATCTTTCACCTCAGGGAGGCCAAGTTCCTCCCCCTGGTAGAGATATGCAGACCCGGGCAGCGCGAGCATGACGAGCAATGCGGCTTTTGCCCTGGAGAGTCCGGTTCCGGGATCGGCGGTGTCGTAGCGGGTGCGATGCCGTACGACATCGTGGTTGGACAGCACCCACGTCGCGAACGGGACGGTCCCCAGCGTGTCGTCGATGACCTTCCTGAACGCCGTCGCCGACCACGGCGCCTGCAGCCAGGCGAAGTTGAAGCTCTGGTGCAGCTCGTCGGGCCGGACGTAGAGGGCGAGGTCGGCGGCGCTGTCGGTCCACACCTCGCCGACCGCCATCCGCTCGCCGGGGAAGGAGTCCAGCAGCTTGCGCCACTCGCGGTAGACGTCGTGCACCTCGGGTCTGCCCCAGACCGGCGAGATGGACGTGAACGACTGGTCGTCGACGTCCGGCAGGCCCTCCGCCTTGTACAGGCCCATCGCCACGTCGATGCGGAACCCGTCGACGCCGCGCTCCAGCCAGAACCGCAGCACGTCGAGGAACTCCTCGTGCACCTCGCGGTTGCGCCAGTTGAAGTCGGGCTGCTCAGGCGCGAACAGGTGCAGGTACCACTGCCCGTCGGGCACCTGCGTCCACGCGGGACCGCCGAACGTCGACTGCCAGTTGTTGGGCCGGTCGCGGAAGACGTAGCGGTCGCGGCCCTCGCCCCCCAGCGCCGCCTGGAACCACGGGTGCAGGGAGGAACTGTGGTTGGGGACGATGTCGACCAGGACCCTGATGCCGTGCGTGTGCGCGTCGGCCACCAGGGCCTCGAAGTCGGCCAGCGAGCCGAACAGCGGGTCCACGCCTCGGTGGTCCGCCACGTCGTAGCCGCCGTCGGCCATCGGCGAGCGATAGAACGGGGTCAGCCAGATCGCGTCCACGCCCAGCCCGGAGAGGTACGGCAGGCGCTCCCTGACCCCGGTCAGATCGCCGACGCCGTCTCCCGAAGCGTCGGCGAAGCTGCGAACGTAGATCTCATAGACGACGGCGTCACGCCACCAGGGGATATCCATGTGGCGTGTATTGCCCGTTATACGGGTGAGTTCACCAGGCTGTGGGCGGCCATCACGAGATAGTCCCAGAGCCGGTTCTCCAGCTCCTCGGGCAGGGACAGGTCCTGCACGGCGTCGTGCATGTGCTTGAGCCACGCGTCGCGCTCGGCCTCGCCGATCACGAACGGCACGTGCCGCATGCGCAGCCGTGGGTGGCCGCGCTGCTCGCTGTAGGTCTTGGGGCCGCCCCAGTACTGGACGAGGAAGCCGCGCAGCCGGTCCTCGGCCCCCGCGAGGTCCTCTTCCGGGTAGAGCGGCCGCAGCAGCGGGTCCTCGGCGACACCCTCGTAGAAGCGGTGGACGAGCCGGCGGAAGGTCTCCTCGCCGCCCACGGCCTCATAAAACGAACCCTTGGTCACGATCTCAGGCTATCCATTCTTCATCGTCGCAAGCTCCACAGCTCGCGCCTACGGCAAGCACGGTCACGGGCACTGTCACGGTCTCACCGCTGGTCGCCCGTCCTCCCACGCCGCTCCAGCGGGACTTCGCCTCCCGCCGTCACGTCGTGGACGGTGACCGCTCCCCTCGGGGGAGTCGACCGCTCCCTTCGATAAGCGCTCACGCGACCAGCGCGATTCCCGCACCGTCGAGCGCGGCCTTGACGCGCATCCTGAGCTCCCGCGCCACCTCCGCCTGCCTGGACGGCAGCGTCTTGGCGGAGACGCGGAAGATGACCGAGGTGTCGGAGATCTGCTCGATGCCGAACACCGCCGGCTCCTCCACGATCACGCTCTCGCGGTACTCGGGGTCGTTCCACAGGTCCTCGGCCACCCGTCCCAGCAGGGCACGGACGGCGGGGACGTCGGCGTCGTAGGCGACGGGCACGTCGATGTAGGCGCGCGACCAGCCCTGCGACTCGTTGCCGACCCGGGTGATGGTGCCGTTGCGGATGTACCAGACGCGGCCGTCGGCGTCGCGGAGCCTGGTGACGCGCAGCGTGACGGCCTCGACCGTGCCGATGGCGGCGCCGGAGTCGATGACGTCGCCGACGCCGTACTGGTCCTCCATGAGCATGAACATGCCGGCGATGAAGTCCTTGACGAGTTCCTGCGCGCCGAAGCCGATCGCGACGCCCAGGATGCCGACGCTGGTCAGCAGCGGCGCGATGGGGATCGTCAGCCGATCGAGGACGGTCAGGACCGCGGTGCCCATGATGACGATCGAGGCGACGTGGCGCAGGACCGACCCCATGGTCTCGGCACGCTGCTTGCGCCGCTCGTTGAGCAGGATGTCGATGCCGTCGGTCGAGGGGCCGCCCCTCCGGAGCCGCCCCGAGATGGAGGTGCTGTTGCCGGCCCTGTTGACGACGCGGGTGATGAGCCGGTGGGTGACATTTCTCACCACGACGGCGATCACGAGGATCAACACCACCGTGATGATGCTGGCGAGGACCGGAGCCCACGCCCCACCTGGCAGGAAGTCGCGAATGCCCTGGCAGAAGATCGTGTCTGCCTTGCAAGCCTCGCCGAGGTCGTTCATCACCGAGGCTGGGTCGAAGGAGCCAGTCGTCGTTGGGGCCGGTGATGGCGAGACAAGCAGGAACACGAGGTAGATCCCCCTCCGGAAGCGGCTCGGCCGACAAATCTTGTGGATCGTTACGTCCCAAAAGATACTGCCGACCGAACCGGCCGCCGTCACATCACGCCGGGGAAGACGGGTCCGCCGGCTCCCGGGGCCGCGGGGGGCGGGAGCCGACGAACCGGTGACGAACGACTCGGACGAGACACACACCCGGAAGCATGTCCCGACCGTTTCCGGGAGGGATCCCCCGACCGTCCTTCGGGCGAGCCCGGAGAACGCTTCTACGCGTACGGCGAGCGGCCGAGTGGCCGTGCCGTACAAGACTGTGGTGGAGCAGGCGGGAGCCCGCGCGCAGCGAGTGACGCACGGGAACCGACGGGATGCCCAGGGACCCCCTGGATGGGAGACCCTCCGCACCGGACACCCCGCCGGCCCCGTGGGGCCGCGGTCGGGACGGTGAGCCGCGGTGGCTGCGCTCCACCGGGGTCACCGTCACGGGTCACTCCCCTACCGCGGCGAGCACGCGCGCGATCTTGGTCGCTGCGCCTGCGGGATCGTCGGCCTTGTGCATCGGTTCGCCCCACGACCAGCAGTAGTCCCAGTCGCGGACCTCGTCGGAGGGCCGGCAGGTGACGTTCTCGGCCAAGCTGGTCGCGTTCGGGTTGATCACTCTCACGAACAGGCGTCCGGAGTGTGTCCGAACCACCCTCGCGAGCATTCCGCGAGCGTCTAGCTCGGATACCAAACGCTCCAGGTGCCCGAAGTCATCGCCCACCCTCTCAGCCTCCCTCTAGCCGAATCTTTGCTGGTGAGAGAAAGATGACTCATGACCATGGCGGGGGTCAACGCACCCGCGACCCCCTCCGGGAGTGCCCCTGACCCTCGTGGGTTGTAAGAAACAGTCCTCTGGAGGACGATCCTTATCCGTAAGCTTCAAGGGGCCATTTTCTTCCTGTCACTAATGGTTCATAGTTTTCTTGAGGCAGAGTGCATCCCTCCCGCTACTCTGCGTCAGTAAGGTGCCTTGCGGCTCAGAGAGAGGGGCCGGGATGTCCGGCAGGCAGCACAGGGAAACGGAGATCGCCAGGCGGATCCGGGCCAAGGGTCTGGCCAGCGGCCGCTCATGTGCTCAGATCGCCGAAGAGATCCACGAGACATGCAGCCCCCAGTTCGGCACGACGAAGATCAAGGGGCATCGACTGGCCCACGGCATCGCGCTGGCCGACGTCATCGAACAGGTGCGAGCGCTGTTCGAGCGCGACCAGAAGCCGGCCCCCGGGATCGGCGAGACGCTGCTGTCGGCCTACGAGAGCGGTCTGAAACGCCCGGGGCCCGAGTACCTCCACTACCTGTGCACCGTCTACCGCGTCGAGCCGATCTCACTCGGCTACGACGGCCCCTGCATCTGCGGGCACGGGCACCGCATGCCGGGCCTGCGCACGGGCAGCGCGGACGAGGACAGGGCGGATCTGCCCGCGCGGCCGCGGGACCTCTGGCTCGTCCCCGCCAACGGCGATCCGCAGGGGCGCGAGACTGCCGCGGAGGAGGACGAGAACGTCCTGCGCAGGACGTTGTTAACGCTTCTCGACACGGCGAGCGCAGGGCCGATCGGCGAACTGGCTCCCGAGATCCTGGGCGCCGTCGAAGGCATCAGACGGCGCATGGACGAGACGCTCGTCATGGCCACGGTCTCGCCGGCGATGCTCGACCAGTGGGAGGAGGCCACGCTCAGCTTCGGCCGCCAGTACACCAGCACGCCGCCGCTGAGGCTGCTGTGCGACGTGCTGCTGGAGCTGAGCGCCGTACGCGCCGCGATGTCCCGCCGCCAGCCGACGGATCTGGCCGAACGGCTGTGCAGGATGGCCGCCCAGCTGTCAGGGCTGAGCGGCATGATCATGATCAACATAGGCGACCACAGGCTCGCCCGAGCCTTCTTCCGTACCGGTCGCACCGCCGCCGACGAGACGGGCGACCGCGCGCTGCGCGCGTGGATCACCGCCCGCGAATCGCTCGTGCCGCTCTACTACGGCGACGCCCGCGAGGCGCTCAACCTCGCCAAGAAGAGCCGCGACCTGGCGGGGGCGACCCCCTGCGCGGCGCAGGCCATGGCCCCGGTCGTCGAGGCCCGCGCTCTCGCGCTGCTGGCAGGCAACAACGGCAAGAAGGAAGTGGTCGACCAGGCCAAGCGCGCGCTGGCCAAGGCCCGCTCGGCCTTCTCCCACATGAAGGCCCACGAGCAGGAGGACGTCGCCTTCGGCTACACCGAACGGCAGCTCTACTTCTACCAGGGAGACGTGCTGACCAAGCTGGGGCAGACGATCGAGGCCGACGTGGTGCTCGAGCAGGCGCTGGAGAAGTACTCCGACCACATCCTCGACCAGACGCTCATCAGACTCGACAGGGCGCAGTGCAGGCTGATCGAAGGCGACATCGACGAGGCGCTGGAGGTCGCCATCGACGCGGCACGCCTGCTCAAGCCCGAGTACCGCACCGACTTCATCCTCCGGCCCGCCGTCGAGTTCGCCAGGTCCGTGGAGGCGAGCGGTGGCAAGGACTACCCCGCCCTCCAGGAGTTCTATGAGCTCATGGGAATCGGGGGAAAGAAGGCATGACTCTGGTCATCCGGCGATACCGCTGGTCCGACCTCGACGCGATCTACGCCCTGCACCAGGTGTGCCTGGCGCAGGTGGGCATCGTGCCTGGCGACGGGGTCTACTACGACGACGACTTCCCCCGCATTCACCAGGTCTACCTGGGGTGCGGCGGGGAGTTCCTCGTCGGTGAGAGCGGTGGGCGCCTGGTCGCGATGGGCGGGCTGCGCCCGGTCGGCGGAGACGCCGTGGAGGTGTGCAGGCTGCGGGTGCATCCCGACTACCAGCGGCGCGGCTTCGGGGCGACGATGCTCGAGGCGCTGGAAGAGCGGGCGATCATGCTCGGCTTCACCCGGCTGAGAGGCGACACGACCGTCGGCCAGGACGCGGCGCTGGCCCTCTACGAACGGCAGGGCTGGACCGAGCTGTCCAGGCAGCAGGTGGGCGACCACATCGTGATCTACGGCGAGAAGAGCCTCGCGCCCGTCATGGCTCCGTGAAACCGGGTGTTCTGCCCCCCGCATAACATCATGGGCCAGGCGCGAAGGCGGCTATAGCGTCGTCGAGTGTGCTGATCCGACTGCTGAGGGCGCACCTGCTCCCGCATCGCCGCACGCTCGCCGTGCTGGCCGTCCTTCAGACCGTCCAGACGCTCGCCCTGCTCTACCTTCCGGCTCTCAACGCGGCCCTCATCGACGACGGCGTGCTCAAGGGCGACCTCGAACACGTCTTCAGGCTCGGCGGCGCGATGCTGGCGGTCACGCTCGCCCAGGCGGCGGGCGCGGCGGTCGCGATCCGGCTGGCCTCCCGTACGGCCACGGCCGTCGGCAGGGACGTCAGGTCCGAGGTCTTCGCCAAGGTGCAGGAGCTGTCCGGCGGGCAGCTGGCCAGGTTCGGCACGTCCTCCCTGGTGACCCGTACCGTCCACGACGTCCAGCAGGTGCAGCAGTTCACACTGTCCGCCTGCGTCGTGCTGGTCCCTGTGCCCATCATGTGCGTGGGCGCGGTGGCGCTGGCCCTCGGCCACGACGCGCCGCTGTCGGCGACGCTGCTGGTCATGACCCCGCTGCTGGGCGGCGCGCTGGCGCTGGTCGTGCGCGGGCTGCGGCCGCTGTCGTCGGCCACGCAGCAGGGGGTGGACACCACGAACAGGATCCTGCGCGAGCAGATCACCGGCGTCCGCGTCATCAGGGCCTTCGTCAGGGAGGAGCACGAGCGGCTGCGCTTCGAGGCGGCCAACCGCGGTCTGGCGGACCTCGCGGTCAGGGCGGGAAGGCTGCAGACGCTGCTGCTGCCGCTGTCCACGGCCCTGGTCAACGTCTTCAGCGTCGCGGTCGTCTGGTTCGGCGCGGGCCGGGTCGGCGCGGGCGAGCTGATCGCCTTCCTCGCCTACCTGACCCAGATCGTCACGGCCGTGACCTCCGGCATGTTCGTCCTGATGACCATGCCGCGTGCCGAGGCGTGCGCGGCGCGGATCAGGGAGGTGCTCGACGCCGAGGAGGGGTTCGCTCCGCCTGCCGTACCGGTGCGGGCGCTGCCCGCGAAGGGGCGGGTGGAGGTCAGCGCGGCGAGCTTCACCCATCCAGGCTCGCTGACTCCCGCGCTGCGCGGGGTGGACCTGGTGGCCCGCCCCGGGCAGACCACAGCCGTGATCGGCCCCACGGGCAGCGGGAAGTCGACGCTGCTCGCCCTGGTGCCCCGGCTGTTCGACGCGACCGGAGGGCAGGTGCTGGTGGGCGGGGTGGACGTGCGCGAGCTCGATCCCGCGCTGCTGTCGGCGACCGTTACGCTCGTACCGCAACGGCCCTTCCTCTTCTCCGGCACCGTCGCCTCCACCCTCAGGTACGGCACGCCGCAGGCGACGGACGCCGAGCTGTGGCACGCGCTGGAGGTGGCGCAGGCCCGCGACTTCGTCAGACGCCTCGACCACCCGGTCACCCAGGGCGGCGCCAACCTGTCGGGCGGCCAGCGCCAGCGGCTGACGATCGCCAGGGCGTTGCTGCGCCGCCCCCTGATCTACCTGTTCGACGACTGCTTCTCCGCGCTCGATCACGACACGGAGGCGGCGCTGCGCGCGGCGCTGGCAGAGGAGACCCGCGGGGCGACCGTGGTGATCGTCGCCCAGCGGGTCAGCGCGGTCATGGCCGCCGACCACGTCGTCGTCATGGACGCGGGCCGGGTGGCGGGCGCGGGCACGCACGCCGAGCTGCTGCGCGACAGCGGTGTCTACAGGGAGATCGCGCTCTCCCAGGAGCCGGCGTGATCCGGCTGGTGCTGCGGCACCGGGTGCTGCTCGCGGGCTCGTTCTGCTGCGGTCTGGTGAGCGTCGTGCTGGTCGTCGCGGGACCGCTGCTGCTCGGCAGGGCCACCGACCTGGTCGTCGCGGGTGACCTCGACGAGCTGGCGCCCGCGCTCGGCGTGACGCTGGCCGTCTACGTCGTGTCCGGGGCGTGCTGGGCGGCGCAGGGCCGGCTCACCACCAGGCTCGTGCAGCGGACGGCGTTCACGCTGCGCGCCGACATCGAGGCCAAGCTCGCGAGGCTCCCGCTCTCGTACGTCGAGGGGCGCGGGCGCGGCGAGCTGCTCAGCAGGGCGACAGGCGATGTCGAGGCGATCACGCTGGCGCTGCAGCAGTCGGTCAGTCAGGTCATCAACTCCACCCTCATCGTGGTCGGGACGCTGGCGATGATGGTGCGGATCTCGCCGCCGCTCGCGCTCGTGGCGGTGATCACCGTGCCGGTCTCGGCGGCGATCACCACGGCGGCGGGCAGGCGCGCGCGGCCGTTCTTCGACCGGCAGGGCCAGGCCATGGGTGAGCTGACCGCGCAGGTGGAGGAGGCGTACACGGGCCACGACCTCGTGCGGCAGTTCGGCAGGGGGCCGGAGTCCTCGGCGGCCTTCCGCGAGCTCAACCAGGCCCTGTTCGAGGCGGGTTCGCGGGCGCAGTTCGTCAGCGGTCTGATCCAGCCCGCGCTCGCGTTCGTCGCCAACCTCGGCTACGTCGTCGTAGCGGTGTTCGGCGGGCTCCAGGTGGCCTCCGGCACGCTGTCGATCGGCGCGGTGCAGGCGTTCGTGCAGTACGCCCGCTCCTTCGCAGGCCCGCTGTCCAACATCGCCGGCCTGTCGGCGCTGGTGCAGGCGGGCATCGCCTCGGCCGGGCGGGTGAGCGAGCTGCTCGCCGCGGAGGAGGAGCCGCCGGAGCCCGCGCGCGGCACCGGCGACGCGCCGCGCGGGCACGTCGTCTTCCACCGGGTCGGCTTCCGGTACGCCGACGACGCTCCGCTGCTGGAGAACGTGTCGCTGGAGGTCGCTCCCGGTCAGACGGCCGCCATCGTCGGACCGACGGGCGCGGGCAAGACCACGCTGGTCAGCCTGCTGATGCGCTTCCACGAGGTGAGCGAGGGCCGGATCACGGTCGACGGCGTCGACCTCGCCGAGGTTCCCCGCGCCGAGCTGCGCGCGAACATCGGCATGGTGCTGCAGGACACCTGGCTGTTCGGCGGCACCGTCGAGGCGAACATCGCCTACGGCGCGCCGCACGCGAGCAGGGAGCAGGTCGAGAGAGCGGCCCGCCTGGCCTGCGTGGAGCGGTCGCTCGACACCGTGGTCGACGAGGAGGGCGGAGTGCTCAGCGCGGGGGAGCGGCAGCTCATCGCGATCGCCAGGGCGTTCGTCGCCGACCCCGCGATCCTCGTGCTCGACGAGGCGACCAGCTCGCTGGACACCAGGACGGAGGCGCTGGTGCTGCGGGCGATGCGGCAGCTCAGGCGGGGCCGTACCTGTTTCGTGATCGCGCATCGCCTTTCGACGATCAGGGATGCCGACCTGACCATCGTCATGGAGGCGGGACGGATCGTGGAACAGCGCCCGCGCGGCCCGTTGCCGGGCGATCGGCGGCCCCCGGCGACGCTCCGCGACGAGACCTGACGCCCATCGAAAAGAGGGGTGTGATGCGTAAGGGTCTGAGGTGATTGCCCATTTTGCCGTTTTCGGTCGGAGGGGTATTGGGGAGCCCGCGAGGTATGGTCTTCCCCCTGCGTGTAACAGCAGCCCCTCCGGCTTCTCGCGGTGAGCCACCGCGCGCGAACGGTAGTGAGATGCTGCGGTGCATGGCAGTGGTGCCCGCTCCCCGACCCCTCATGGGAGCCGTGCTTCTGTTGTTCGTCAGCGCCGCTTGGGGGTCGGCCTTTCCGCTGATGAAGAGTCTCATCGACGAGCCGTTGCACATGTCGGTGACCGATCTTCTCGCCGAGCGGTACACGATCGCGGCCATCGCGCTCTTCCTCATCAGACCGAGGTGCCTGACCGGCCTGGCGAAGGGGACCTGGTCGCGGGGGATCGTGCTGGGGATCATGTTCGGGGTCGGCCAGACCATGCAGGCCTTCGCACTCGACGACCTCTCATCGGCGGTGTCAGGGTTCGCCGTCGGCTGCAACGTCGTGATGACTCCTCTCCTCGCGCTCGTTCTCTTCCGCGTCAGGGTGCCGCGGCGCATCTGGTACGGGGTGGCCCTCGCGCTCGTCGGGGTGACGATATTCGCGCTGATGAAGGGCGACGGGGTCAAGTTCGCGCCCGTGGCGCTCGGCCTCACGCTGTGCGCGGCGGCGCTGTACGCGTGCCACACGCTGGTGCTCGCCAAGTTCTCCAGGTCCAACTACAACGCCTACGCCATCACGGTCATCCAGTTGCTCACCATCGGGCTGCTCACCGGGATGATGGCGGTGCCCGACGGGCTCGACGCGCCGCCGGGGCCGTACGGCTGGCTCAAGCTCGGCCACCTGGCGATCGTCTCGTGCGCGCTCGGCTTCCTGGCTCGTTCCTTCGGCCAGCGCCACCTGCACGCGGTGCCCAGCGCGGTCCTGCTGTCGTCGCAACCGCTGTGGGTGGCCGTCATCGCGATGTTGTGCGACGAGCCGGTCGGGATGAGCGTGCTGGTGGGCGGGCCCTTCATGGCCGCGGCGATGCTGCTGGCCGTACCGTCGAAGGGCGAGCCCGTCGTGGTCGGCGACCCACCCGCTCGGGTGCCGCAGGCGCCGGAGGCGGACGAGGGCCTGCGCTGGGCGGCCAAGCAGGCGGCGGAGGCGCTCGCGTCGCTGCGCACGCCCGAGCGCGCGTCCCCGCCCAAGCCTGTCCCTGTGAACCTCGAGCAGGTCAGGGACTGCTGGATCAGGGCGGCGGAGCGCGACCCCGACGCCGAGCCCTGGTGCTCGCTGGCGCGCCCTGGCGGCGGGCCGGGCATCGACCGGCTGATCGAGCACGCCACGGAGATCGTCAGAGCCAGGCACGAGATGCCGGGCCAGGAGGGATGCCTGACGTTCCCGCTCAGCGGACGCTGTTTGTGCGCATTGCGGCCCGCCCCTGTCAAGGAAACTGAGCCCCACGAGATGCCAGATATCGGTGTGGTGCGGTAATTCAGACCTCTTTCTTATAGGTATTGAAGTTTGTCGACATCTCAACTACATGTGTCTTTACCGAGCAGGGGAGGACGCATGAAGAGGATCGTCGTCCGGAAGCCGGGCACCGCCCGGTTGACCGGCACCGCCTCCGTCATCCACAAGGGGTGACCTGACGCTATGCGCCTCCCGTCCGGCGCGGGATCGACGCCGCTGCTGATGCCGCCGATCGACGCGCACCGGCGACCCCATGGTCCCTACACCGTGGCCGCGGCGTTGCTGGGCCGGCTGGTACCAGGCGCATTGGAACGTTCCCCTGATCTCGTGTCGGCGTACGACATCGAGATCAGGGCGGCGGCCCCGGCGCTGCGCCCGCTGGTGCCCGCCAGGCGGATCACGATCGACATGGACCTGCCCGACGAGGAACGCATCCTCGTGCCCGCGCCCCGGCGTACGTTACGCCTGGCCAACGGGCTGGCCGAGTTCGTCGCCCGCGCCGTCCCCGAGGGAAGCGCGCTGCTCGTGCACAACGCCGCGCAGGCCGACCCGACCGACGTCGAGCTGCTGGAGGTGATGGCACGCCGGATCCCCGCCGCGCACCTGCGCATCGAGGTCCATGACGAGGGGCCCGCGCCCGCCGACGACCGCAGGAGCACGACAGAGCTGTGGGAGCTGGTCGACCACTGCGTCCGCGAGGGCTTCCTGCACGCGGTGGCCGAGCTCGGCCTGCGCGGGATGGCCATGACCGAGCCCGGCGGCAGGGGGTGGTGGCGTTTCGCCCAGCGTACGGCGACCGCCCTCGGCGGCCTCGGCCGTCACGAGGAGGCCAGGGAGATCTGGGAACGGGTGCGCAGGAGCAGCCAGGACCCCGCCATGCACGCCGCCGCCGCGTACGGCACCGCGATGCTCGACGCGCGCCACCCCGATCCCGCGCGACGCGACCTCGGCAGGGCCAGAGGCTGGATCAACCAGGCCATCGCCATCTCCACCCTGGTTCCCGACCGGGCCTTCAAACTGGGTTTCGACCGCAACGGGCTCGCCCTGATAGAGCTGCGCGAAGGGCGGCTCGAGACCGCGCTGGAGCTGGTGGAATCCGCGATCGAGCTCGCGACGCGCGAGCTGGGTGACAGTCACCCCGTCCACCGGATGGTGCTGCTGGCCAACAGGGCGCAGCTCATGGCCGCGCTCGGCCACGCCAAGGAGGCGCTGGAGGACTACGCGGCGGCGATCGCGATCGATCCCGCCTTCCCCGACTACTACCTCGACCGCGGCAACCTGTGGTTCACACTCGGCAGGCACCCGGAGGCGCTGGCCGACTACGAGAGCGCGATCGCGCTGAGCCCGCCGCTGCCCGAGGCGTACTACAACAGGGCGGAGCTGCGGGTCGCGCTCGGCGAGGACGAGGCGGCGCTGGCCGATTTCGGGCATGTCATGGAGCTGGACCCCGGCTACCTCGACGCCTACATCAACCGGGCGGGACTGCTGGCGGGGCTGGACAGGGACGCGGAGGCGATGGCCGACGTGCGGGCGGGGCTCGCCATCGCGCCGGGCAACCCGTACCTGCTGGCCGTGCTCGGGCAGCTCGAGACGGCGGCGGGACGGCACGAGGAGGCGGCGCGGGCGCTCGACGCCGCCCTGGCCGCCGCGCCCGCACTGGCGACGGCGTGGGCGGCCAGGGGCGCGCTGCGGTACGAGCGCGGCGACATGGCGGGCGCAGTCGCCGACCTGACCAGGGCGATCGAGCTGGAACCCCACCCCGACCTCTACGCGAACAGGGCTATGGCGCTGCGCGCGATGGGTATGGACTGATCGCGCGCGAGCGCTGTCGATCGCACACAATGGGGGCATGGTGCGGCTCTTGGGGCGGGTGGCGGCCATCTACGGGAGCCTCGGCGCGCTGTGGTGGGTGGCCATCAACGCCACCAGGACGGCCACGCGCTGCGGCGACTGGCAGTGCCTGTATCCCACGCTCGGCGCCTATCTGATGGTGACGGTCGCGGCGCTGGCGGCGGCGGTGCCGCTGCTCGACCGGGCGGAGGTGAACCCGGCCCGCCGCGTGGCGCTGACGGCTGCGGCCGTGCTGCTGGCGATCAGGGGGTTCGGCGAGGCCGTGCCGTCCTCGCCGTTCCAGGTGGTCGAGGTGCTGCGCGCGGGCCTGGCCTTCACGGCCGCGGGCACGGTGGCCGCCTTCCTGGCGACACCCGGCCTGGCCAGGCGCTGGCGGGTGCTGGGCTGGCTCGCCGTCCTGGCACTGCCCGTCACCGGTCTCGCGCTGGTGTGGACGCGTTACGGGTTCTGAGGGAAGAGCCGCACGTGGTCGGGGTCGACGCGGAAGAACACCTCGGCTCCGGGAGAGATCGCGGCAGCCGCGCGCGAGGGCAGGTCGGCGAAGACCGTCACCGGCTGCCCGTTGACCTCGGCCCGCAGGTAGAGCCGCGTGGTGGCGCCGAGGAAGACGCTCACGTCGACCGTCGCCCTCGTGCCCTCGGCCGACAGTGACACGTCCTCGGGCCGGAACATGCACAGCACCCGCGACGACGGCGCTGGGACGTCGAAGACCTCGCCGTCGACCGCGTCCAGCTCCAGCGCGTTCCTGTTGCCGACGAACCCTGCGGCGAACCTGGTGGAGGGGGAGCTGTAGATCTCGGCGGGAGGGGCGCACTGCTCGATCTCGCCGCGGTTCATCACCGCCACCCTGTCGGAGATGGCCAGCGCCTCGGCCTGGTCGTGGGTGACGAAGATCGTGGTGATCCCCACCTGGTGCTGGATGCGCCGCACCTCGTCGCGCAGCCGGTGCCGCACCTGCGCGTCCAGCGCCGAGAGCGGCTCGTCCAGCAGCAGCACCTCGGGGCGCGGTGACAGGGCGCGGGCCAGCGCGACGCGCTGCTGCTGCCCTCCTGACAGCTGGTTCGGCAGCCGGTCGCCCTGCTCGGTGAGGCCGACCAGCTCCAGCATCTCCTCCACCCGTTCCTGGGCGTTCTTCTCCTTCCGTACGGTCAGCGGGAAGGCGATGTTGCCGCGCACGGTGAGGTTGGGAAACAGGGCATACGACTGGAAGACCATGCCGATCGGGCGCTTGCGGGCGGGTACGCCCGTCATGTCCGTGCCGCCGATGCGCAGCCGGCCGCCGTCGAACGTCGTGAGCCCCGCCACGCACCGCAGCAGCGTCGTCTTGCCGCAGCCGGACGGGCCGAGCAGGGCGAGCAGCTCGCCCTGCTCGACGCTGACGGTCACGCCGTTCAGCGCGTGGTGCCCCGCGTAGCGCTTGGTGATGCCTTCGAGGACGACGTGGCTCAACGAAAGGTCCTTCCGATGGTGGTGACGCGGCCCCTGCCCAGCCGTACGACCAGGGCAGACAGGGCGAACAGGAAGCCGAAGGTGAAGACGGTGACGACCGCCAGGGCGTTGGGGTCGCTGAGCGTGCGCGAGACGAACTGGCGCGCCGACCACAGCGGCAGCGTCTCGAAACTCACCCCGACCAGGATCTTGGCCAGTGCGAACTCGTTCATCGCGGTGGCGACCACCAGCAGCGAGCCCGAGACCACCCCGCCCCTGATGGCGGGCATGACGACCCTGACGAGCGCCTGCGCGGAGCTCGCGCCGCAGGTGGCCGCCGCCTCGCTCAGCTGTACGGCCCCGGCCGCCAGCAGCGCGCTCTCCACCGCCCAGTACATGAACGGGAAGGAGATCGCCGCCGTGGCGGCGGCGAGCAGCCAGAAGGTGTGGAACAGCTGCGGCGCGACGGAGGCGGTGACGAGCTGGATGCCCGCGCCGACCACCACCCACGGGATCGCGAAAGGGATCACCGCGATCGTCTGGATGAGCGAGCCGATGCGCGGGTTGTGCACCACCGACCAGTACGCCGCGGGCACCACCAGCAGGATGTCGACGGCCACGACGACCGCCGCCAGCAGCAGCGACCTGCCGAGCGCCCCCGCGACCTCGGGCTTGGTGAAGAGCTTGGCCCAGTGGGCGAGCGTGTAGCCGTCGGGCAGCGGGGTGTCGGTCCACCTGGTGGCCAGGGAGTAGAGCAGCGCGGCCAGCAGCGGCAGCGCGAAGTAGGCGCCGAGCAGCGTCAGGAGGATCCTCCGGCTCACAGCCACCTCGCAGCGCGTCGCAGCGACAGCCGGTACAGGGCGGTGGCGCCGACGGCCAGCAGCATGAGCAGCACTGACAGCACGGCGGCCCGCTCGAAGCCGAACACCGACGACTCCAGCGTGGTGCCGATCTGCAGCGTGATCAGCTTCTGCGAGCCGGGGGAGGAGGCCAGCGCGTACGCGACGGCGTAGACGCCGATCGTCCACGTGAAGATCAGCAACCAGCCCGCGATGACGAACGGCGCGAGCACGGGAATGCCGACATGACGCCAGAACTGCCATCGGGTGGCACGGCAGACCTCGGCCGCCTCCTGCCAGTCGTCCTTCAGCACGCTCAGCGCGGGCAGCGTGAGCAGCACGAACATCGGGATGTTGAAGTACAGGTAGACCACGTTCATCCCGCTGAAGGAGCCCACGGACGGGAAGGAGATCCCCAGGAGCAGCGTGAGCATCCCGGTCGCGCCGATCAGCGCCACGAAGCCGAACGCCAGCCCGATCCCGGCGAAGTTCGAGGCCACGTTCATGAGCGAGAGCCAGAAGGCCCTGCCACCCAGCCGCATCCTGGTGATCAGCCACGCGGCAGGCGCGCCGAGCGCCGTGGCCAGCGTCGCCTGGACGAGGCCGAGGGCCAGGGAGCCGCCGATGGCGCGCAGGTCCAGCGGGCTCTCGACGACCCTGATGATGTTGTCGAGGCCGTAGCCGCCGCCCCGCAGCGCGAAGGTGTCGTGCACCAGGCGCAGCGCGGGCAGGACCAGCATCGCGAACGTGAACGCCAGCAGCGGCAGCGCCGGACCCCACCGCGGGAGAAATCTTCGGGTGGAGAATCCTCCCCCAGCCCGAGCGGGGGAGGATTCTTTATCCGGGGCTGGCAAAGCTGCCACTGGGGCGGACGTTTCTTCTCCCACGATCACGCGAGAACCTTCGACTCCCAGTCGGCGACGATGCTTTCGGGATTCACCTTGGTGATCTCGATCTCCTTGACGGACGCGTAGGCGGACTCGGGGAGCCAGTTGGCCTTGGCGTCAGAGGACAGGGTCAGGTCGCCGTTGAGCGCGCGGATCGGTCTCGCGCCGAACCTGGCGAACATGGTTTGCGCCTCGTCGGAGAGCACGTAGTCGAGGAAGGCCTTGAGGAAGTCGCCCTTGCCGGCGTTGTACTTGTTGATCATGAGTCCGGACGGCGACCAGACGGAGCCGTCGCTGGGGATGATCACTTCGACGTTGACGTTCTTCTCCTTCAGCGCCGCCTTCTGCGCCAGGCCGTTGAAGTCGTAGTTGATCTGGATCGGGGCCTCGCCCTTCTCCAGCGTCTCCTCGCTCATCTTGACCGCGCTGATGTTGCCGGCGTCGGTGAGCTTCCTGAAGTAGTCGTAGGCGGGGGCCAGGTCGTCCACCGAGCCGCCGTTGGCGATCGCGGCGGCCACGACCATCGCCTGGCCCGTGCCCGACGAGGTCGGGTTCTTGATGGCGACCTGGCCCTTGTACTCGGGCTTGAGCAGGTCGGCCCAGCTTCTGGGCGGGTTGATCACCTTGTCGGTGTTGACGACGAACGCGGGCGCGCCGACGAACGTCGCCACCCAGCCGCCCCTGCCCTTCTGCCAGTCCTTGAGCCTGCTCGCCGAGGGCGGCAGGTACGCGGGCACGACGCCCTTGGCCTCGGCGATCGGGCCCCACATCAGGCCGATGTCGCTGGCGGTCCCGACCGGGTTGTCCTTCTCCGCGTCGAACTTGACGATCTCCTCGGAGGAGGACATGTCGGTGTCCTTGTGTGCGCAGGTGCCGTTGTGCTTGGCGCAGAAGGCCTTGATCACCTCGCCGTAGTTGGCCCAGTCGGGGGCCAGGCCGTAGGTGGGCAGCTCCGCTCCCTGCTCGGCGATCTTGCTGGTGTCCGGTGCGGCCTGCCAGTCGTAGTCTCCCGCGCCGGACCCGCACGCGGTCAGCGCCAGCACGGACGCTGCCGCCACCACTCCTGAACGGAGATTAGTCATAGTTCTTACCCTTCTCAGCCGTTTTCGCACCGAATGATGGCCTTTGTCGGGTATCTCGGCGACGGCCCCCGGGTGAATTCGGGGTGAACTCCTACAAGGCCGGGCTTTTCTCGAATGTCTAGTGCAGTGATTCGGGATGGCCAATGCGCATTTGTCTATCGGCGCTATAGGGGGAGCCGTATAGCGCCTGTCTATGAGCGGCATCGGTCTTATCCCACTTGTCCGAATCGTGGTGGGGCGTGAGGCTTTGCCGTACGAGAAGCAGACTGGAAAGGAACCCGATGGGGAGTCGATACCTGCTCAACCACATCGGAGGCGAATGGCGTGCCCCCGAGAGCGGGCAGACCCGGCCGAACCTCAACCCCGGCGACCTCTCCGACCACCTCGGGGACTTCGCCGAGTCAGGCGGGGCGGACGTCGAGCTGGCGGTCGAGGCCGCCACCGCGGCGATGCCCGCGTGGAAGGCGCTCGGCCCGATCAGGCGCGCGGAGTACCTGCGCGCCGCCGAACGCCTCCTGGAGGACAGGGCGGAGGACTTCGCCCAGGCGATCACCCGCGAGCAGGGCAAGCTGCTGAAGGAGGCGCGGGGCGAGGTCAGGCGCGCGCTGGCCATCCTCGACTTCACCGCGGGGGAGGGCCGCAGGCTCAAGGGCGAGACGCTGCCCGCGGAGGAGCCGCGTACGTTCTCCTACACCTTCCGTGCGCCGATCGGCGTGGTGGGCCTCATCACGCCGTGGAACTTCCCCCTGGCCATCCCCATGTGGAAGGTCGCGCCCGCGCTGCTCGCGGGCTGTGCGGCGGTCTTCAAGCCCTCGCCGCTCACGCCGCTGACGGCGGCCATGCTCACCGAGGTCTTCGCCGACGCGGGAGTCCCCGCCGGCGTGCTGAACCTCGTCCAGGGCGACATCGCGGCGGGCGAGGCGCTCGTCGCGCACGAAGGCGTGGCAGGCATCAGCTTCACCGGCTCGCTGCCCGTGGGCCTGGCCATCCACCAGGCCGGAGCGCCCCGCCTGCTGCGCACCCAGCTGGAGCTCGGCGGCAAGAACGCCGTGCTCGTGCTCAAGGACGCCGACCTGGACAAGGCGGTCAAGGCCACGGTCTTCGGCGCGTTCGGCCAGTCGGGGCAGCGCTGCAGCGCCACCTCCAGGGTCGTCGTGGACGTCGCCGTCAAGGAGGAGTTCCTGGAGCGGCTCGTCGAGCAGGTCGGGGCGCTGCGCGTCGGCTCCGGCGCCGACGAGGAGGCCTCCATCGGCCCCGTCGTCGACGAGGCCCGCATGCACGCCTGCCTGGAGGCCGTCAAGACCGCCCAGGAGTCGGGCGCCAAGGTGGTCGTCGGCGGAGGGCGCGCCCCGGGCAACGGCTGCTTCGTCCAGCCGACCGTGCTGCGCGACGTGCCGTGGAACAGCGAGATCGCCCAGGAGGAGATCTTCGGCCCGGTCCTCTCCGTGATCGACTGCGACGGCTTCGACGACGCGATGCGCATCTCCAACTCGGTCAGGTACGGCATGAGCGGCACCGTCTTCACCCAGGACCCCGCCACCATCTTCGAGGCGCTCGAGCGCTTCGAGGCGGGCATGCTGCACGTGAACAGGCCGGGCGTGGGCGCCTACGCCCACCTGCCGCACATGGGCGCGAAGCTGTCGCAGTTCGGCCCGCCCGAATGCTCGCCGCAGGTCTGGGACTTCTACACCGAGTGGCGGTCGGCGTGCATCAGCTACTGACCGCCTGCGACACGGCCGGCCGGCCTCTCACCCGTGACGCGGTGGCGACCCCCGCGAACGGGCCCGAGGCGGAACACCAGCGGAGGTCCCGGTGAAGCTCCTGACGGCGGGCGAGGCGGTCTCCCGGTTCGTCGCCCGCGGATCCGTCGTCGGGATGGGCGGGCAGAACATCAACCGCTGCCCCATGGCCCTGGTCCACGAGGTCATCAGGCAGGGCGTCGGCGGCCTGACCGTCGTCGGCTGCAACCTGTCGCTCCCGCTGGACATGCTCGTCGCCGCGGGGCTCGTGGTGCGGACCGAGCAGGGCACCGGCAACCTCGAGCGGTACGGCACGCTGTTCGCCTGGCGAAGGGCGGTCGAACGCGGCGAGGTGAGCGTGGGCGACCACTCGCACCTCGCCATGGCCAGCAGGTTCGCCGCGGCGGCGCTCGGCCTGCCGTACCTGCCGACCAGGAGCCTGCTCGGCACCGACCTGCTGGCCGACATGGTGGCCGAGGGAGTCGCCGTCGAGTCGGTGGACCCGTTCGGCGGCAAACCCCTGGTGCTCGTCAGGGCGATGGCGCCGGATGTGGCGCTCATCCACGCCAACAGGGCCGACACGCTGGGAAACACCGTGATCGAGGGTGTGACCTCGCACGAGGTGGACATGGTGCGGGCCGCCAAGGTGACGATCGTGTCCGCCGAACAGGTGCTGCCCGCCGGCGCCTTCGCCGACCGCCCCGAGCAGGTGACGATCCCCGAGGCGTACGTCACGGCGGTCGTCGAGCAGCCCTTCGGGGCCTTCCCCACCTCGGTCTACCGCGCCTACGACTTCGCCGAGTCGGAGATCAAGGAGTACCAGGGACTCGGCCGCGCGGGCGACGAGCACCTGCGCGCATGGATCTCGGCCAACCTCGGTGCCTGCTTCGAGGAGTACCTCGCCACCAGAGACGCCGGCGGAACCCTCCGCAGGACGCTCGCCGACCGGATGAGGAGCCTCGTGTGACCGCGCTGCCCAGAGAACTGCTCGTGGTCGAGGGCGCGCGGCAGATCCGCGACGGCGACCTGGTGATCGTCGGCACGGGACTGCCGCTGCTGGCCGCCACGCTCGCCCAGCGGACCCACGCCCCAGGCGCCAAGCTGGTGATCGAGTCGGGCGTGATGTTCCCCAAGGTCGTGCCCACACCCGTCTCGGTCGTCGACCCCAGGCTCATGCACGGGGCCGCCCGCCACGGCTCGCTGTTCGAGGCACTCGGCGGGCTCGTCCAGCGCGGGCTGGTGCGCACCGGCTTCCTCGGCGGCGCCGAGGTCGACCAGTACGCCAACATCAACTCCACCACCGTGGCGGGCAAGCGCCTGCCGGGAAGCGGCGGCGCCAACGACATCGCCAGCCACTGCTCGCAGGTCGTCATCCTCACCGACCACGAGCGGCGGCGTTTTCCCGCCCGGTGCGGCTACGTCACCAGCCCCGGCTTCCTCGGCGGCCCGGGCGAGCGGGCCAAGGCAGGGCTCGGGCCGCTCCGCGTGAAGGTCGTCACCGACCTGTGCGTCATGGAGGCCGAGGACTCAGCTCTCACCGTCACCGCGCTCATGCCTGGCGCCACGGCGCGAGCCGTACTGGAGAACACGGGCTTCACGCCCGCGTTCGCCGACCCCCTGGACACCGTCCTGCCGCCGGACCCCGAGGAGCTTCGCCTGCTGCGCGAGGAGATCGACCCGGCGTGCGTGTACTTTCCCGAAAGGATCGCCCGATGAAACAGCCGTTCGCGTGGGAGACGGCCATTGCGTGGAAGAACAAGGACCGCATCGTCATCCGCGGCTACGACGTCAACGAGCTGACGGGGAACATCTCCTTCGGCGAGCACTTCCACCTGGTGCTCAGGGGCGAGCTGCCCACGCCCGAGGTCGGCAGGATGACCGAGGCGATCATGGTGAACATGGCCGAGCACGCCATGTCGCCCTCCTCCGCCACCGTCAGGTTCGCGACGTCCGGCGGCGCGGAGCTCAACGCGGCCGTCGCCGCGGGCGTCGCCGGCATCGGCCGCCTGCACGGCACCGCCGACCGTCCCGCCGAGATGTTCCTCGGAGTCGCGGCCAGGGCCGAGCAGGACGGACTGAGCGACCGCGAGGCCGCCGCCAAGGTCGTCGCCGAGATGCGCGAGCGGCGCGAGCGGATGCCCGGCTTCCACCACGCCCAGCACATCCGCGACCCCCGCACCGTCAGGCTCATGGAGCTGTCGGACTCCCTGGGCGTCACCGGCAGGTACGTCGAGATCGCCCGCGCGATGGAGGACGCCACCGAGGACGTCTTCGGCCGGCGCGTCTGGATCAACGGCCCAGGGGCGATGGGGTGCATCGGCCTCGACATGGGCTACGAGCCGCTCCAGCTGAAGGCGCTGTTCATCGTGTGCAGGTCGCTGTCGCTCTGCGCGCACTCCATCGAGGAGGTGACCAGGGAGAAGGGCTGGCGCGCCTCGTCGAACTCCCCGATGGTCCAGCCGCTCGACCTGTCGATGCAGGGCCCCGACCACTACGACGGGCCCGCGGACCGGACGCTTTCCCGCTGACGTCCGCTTCTCGCCGGCGTCGGCTTCCTGCTGTCGTCCGTTTCCCGCCGGTGTCCGCTTCCCCGCCGGCGGTGGTTTCCCGCTGACGGTCGCCGACACCTGTTCACGTTGACGCGCGGCGCCCGCGAGAAGCGGGCGCCGCTCACGCGTCACCGGCCGTTGTAGCATCGGCCGATGAGCACGAGCTTCGCCGCCGCCCTCCGCGACCTGCGCCCGGGCGCCAGCGCACAGGCCGCCGCGATCACCAGGGGAGTGAGCGGGCCCGCCGCGACAGTGCCGTCGCGCACCATCACGCTCACCCACGGCCTCGAGAGGCTCCGCTGCGCCTCGCTGCTCAAGCCCCTGTACTGCTGGGCCGCCGCCGCCCACGTCACCGACCAGGACTTCTGGCGCGGCCACGCCGAGCCCGCCGTCGTCACCTCCTCCAACAGCGACACACGCGCGCTGTGGCTGGCGGTCGGCCCCGCGGTGATCCTCGCCGAGATCCAGCGGCGCACCGGCGCCGCCTGGACCCAGGGCAACGGCGACCCCTCCCGCTTCGGTTCGGTCGAGGTGGCCGCGGCCGAGGTCGCCGCCGCCTACACCGCCCTCGCTCAGGCCGCGCTCGCCGGCGATCCCGTGGCCTCCGACGTGCTGTCGTGGATGAGAGAGGTGCCCGAGGGGCAGGCGTTCGGCGTGCGCGAGGCGCTGGGCGTACCCGACGCCGCGGTCAAGTGCGGCTGGTACGGCGGAGCCGACGAGAGCTGGCTGCGCACCCACGCCGTCGCCGTCATCCCGCGCGGCGGCACCGGCGTGACGGTGGTCGTCGGGCTGACCGCGCAGCTCTACACCGACGAGCTCGAACGCGAGATCTACCAGACCAGGGTGGCCGACGGGCTGCCGGTGGAGGCGGAGCACGAGCGCGCCTGCGGGCCGCTGCTCCGCAGTCTGATGTCAACCGCACACAACGAGGTGATCGCTTGACTCCCGCACACGGTTCCGAGCGGCGCGACCTGCCACCGCTCCCGCTTCCGGCCGGCTCCGAGCGGTCCGACCTGCCGCCACTCCGGCTTCCGGCCGGCTCCGAGCGGTGTGGCCTGCCGCCGCGACCGCTTCCGGCCCGCTCCCTGCCGGCGCGTGCGCTGCCCGCCCGGTCCCTGCCGCCCCGCGACAGCCCGCTGCCCGCGCCGGCGCCCCGCGCCCTGCCCGCCCGCGCCCTGCCCCTGAGGGGCCTCACGCGATGAGGGTGACCGTGCTCGGCGGGTGTGGCGCGTGGCCCGCCGCCGGCCAGGCGTGCAGCGGCTACCTCGTCGAGCATGAGGGGTTCAGGGTGCTGATCGACCCCGGCTACGCCACGCTGCCCCTGCTGCTCGCCACGACCGGGGCCGAGGAGATCGACGCGGTCCTCGTCAGCCACGGGCATCCTGACCACTGCGCCGACCTGAACCCGCTGCTGCGGGCGCGCTCGCTCGGCGACCAGTCACCGCCGCCGCTGCCCGTGCACGCGCCGCCGGGGGCGCTCGACGCCGTCCTCGCCCTCGACCGGCCGGGCATGCTGGAGTACGTCACGCACGAGCTCACCCCGCGCAGGCCGTACGAGCTGGGACCCTTCACGGTCGAGGCCTGGTCGCTGCCGCACCACGTGCCCAACGCGGGGCTGCGGCTCGAAGCGGGAGGCAGGGTGCTCGCCTACACCGGCGACACAGGACCCACCCCCGACCTCGTCGAGCTGGCCAGGGACGCCGACGTCCTCCTCGCCGAGGCCACCTATCCCGAGGTGGTGCCCGACGAGGACGCGCCGTACCTGTCGACGGCCGAGCAGGCGGGCGCCAACGCGGCAAAGGCGGGCGTCGGCCACCTGGTGCTCACGCACCTGTGGCCCGGCACGCCCGCCGAGCCGGCGCTCGAGGCGGCGAGCAGGGGATTCACGGGTCAGATCACCGTGGCCGTGCCAGGAGTGATCTGAGCCGGGCGGGCGGCACGCCTCCGCGGGCCCGGCTGTGCGGTCACCGTTGTCGTGTGGTCGGGGTTCGGTGTTCGATCAGGACAGGTCGTCGAATTCGCCGTCCTTCATGCCGAGCCTGAAGGCTTCCCACTCGGCTTCGGTGAAGAACAGCCTGGGCCCGTCGGGGTCCTTGGAGTCGCGCAGGACGAAGAGTCTGTCCTGCTCCGGCTTGTGCGCGGCGGCGTCCCCGGGCGTGTCGAGGACGGCGACTTCGACGCAATCCCCGCCGTTGCCTCCGCTACGACGGGCCTTGCGCCATGTGAGGTCATTCATATGCTCTCCTCCACTTTCGACAGCAAATTTAGACTTGCGTGAACCGGTAAGGCGAGTGACCTGATCACGTCATATCTGTGAGCGATGGATTCGACATCCGCCGGACGATCCGTGACGTACCCCGCGCCCGCGGACTCGAGATAGACGAGATCGGGCTCGCCGGGAACCTTCGCGATGACGAACGCACCCGTCAACCCCGGCACCGCCTGCGCGTCCACCGGGACGACCTGCACGGTGACGTTCGGCAGCTCGGCCGACTCCAGCAACGCGCGCACCTGCCCGCGCATCGTCGCCGCCGAACCGATGGGCCTGCGGACCACCCACTCGTCCAGCACCACCCAGTACCTCAGCGGATCGGGCCGGCGCAGGACCGCCTGCCTGGTCATGCGCGCCGACACCGCCTCCTCCGCCTGCTCCGCCGTCGCGGCGGGCTCCCTGCGGAAGACCTCCCGCGCGTAGTCCTCGGTCTGCAGCAGCCCGGGGATCAGCAGCGGCTGCCACGTCTGCAGCGTGCGCGCCGTCTGCTCGATCTCCAGCCACGGACGGAACCAGGCGGGGTAGGCCGCCTGCCGTACCAGAGGCCACAGCCTCAGCAGCGACCCGCCGGTGTCGAGCACGACGTCGGCGCGCTCGGCGAAGTCACGGGACGGCGTGCGCCTGGCCAGCTCGATCGCGCAGACCAGGGACAGCGAATAGCTCAACCGCTCGGCCAGCTGCTCCTGAGAAAGGCCCGCTCGGGTGCGGAACTCTCTCAGCTCCGAGCCGAAGAACGCCAGCGGGCTGGAGCTCGGATCGAGCTCGCGTGCAGCAGGCATCGGGGGCTCCGGTTCTACAGAGGTTCTACAAAAGCTCTCCGGGTTCGCGCACTCCAGGTGTGCCACCCGGATCCGTACCTAGAGTAGTCACTTGAATGCAGGCTGGGGTCACGACAGGGGAATCTCACCGATCGAAGGACGTGTGGTACTTATGGGTGCCGTTTACACACAAAGGGTGGAAGAAGAACAGATCCAGCAGCTGGGATGGGTACAGGACCGGCTCGCCGAATCAGGCAGACGCGCCCTCCTGGTCAGACACCTGCGGCTGACGCTACTCCAGAACAGGTACGATCCGCCCGAGCACGGCGGCCCCGTGCTCATCGCAGGATCGATGAAGATCAGCGTCGACGGCGGATACCACATCGAACACACCGACGGGCGCACCGCCGACTTCCTCGGCGCCGACGAAGTCGCCGCGTACGTCGCTAGCTCAGTCTCCTGATCACCTCGGGCAGCTCCGGCGGGTCGAGACGGCCCGGCAGCGAGCCCAGCTCCTCGGTGCCGAACCAGCCATAACCGAGGAGGGCCTCGCTCTCCTCCTCCGTGAGCTCGTCCGGGCTCACCCTCGGACTCGCCTCGTCGAAACGGGCCACGAAGAACGGCTCGACCTTCACGTAGCGCACCCCCAGCCACGTGAAGTCCCGGTCCACCGCGACCCACCTGTCCTCGACGGCCGCGCCCGGCAGGCCCGTCTCCTCGGTCAGCTCACGCCTGGCCGCCTCGAGCGGCGTCTCGCCAGGATCGAGCCCCCCTCCAGGAGGCTCCCATATGGCCTCGTCGCTGACCCTGTCGTACCAGTTCATCAGCAGGACCCTGCCGTCCCGATCGAGGCACACCACTCTCGTTGCCGGCCGGTCACTGCTCACTGGCGTTCCCCTTCCCGCCCGGCCGCGGCTCCTTACGGTCCCTGCCGGCTTGTGTACGGCAAGCCCCACAGGGGCCACCGTGGTCACCCGGTGACCACCCGTCGATCACGCTACTCCAGCAGGACTCCGCGTCCCCCGCCGACATGCCCCCTGACACCCCAGGCGCCCGACCCCGCCGGGCTTCCTCTCCGAGCCGCCCGCTCACCTCTCCTGCCGCCCGGACACCTCGCCAGGACATGTTGTCCGGTCAGCTCGCACCTTGCCTGGGACGCATCACTCAGCCGCGTCGCCCAGTGGTTTCGCCCGGGCGTCCAGCCGGCTCTCCGGCCGCTCGCAGGCTCGTCTGGCCCCTCTCGCCGGTTGCCCAGGTGGCCCGCCTCCCTCGCCCCGTGCCTGGACGCCCCAAACGGACGCCTCAATCGGACGCGTCGCCCAGTGGCCTCGTCCGGCGGCCCGCGCACCTCGCCTGGCCGTTCACGCGCTTGGTCTGGTTGCTCGTGCAGCCGGTGTGGCCGTTCACGCGCTTGGTCTGGTTGCTCGTGCAGCCGGTGTGGCCGTTCACGCGCTTGGTCTGGTTGCTCGTGCAGCCGATGTGGTCGTTCACGCCCCTCGCCCGGTTGCTCGCGGACCTCGTTTCGTCGTCTCGTCGCCTGCCCGTGCCATTCGGACGGCCGCTTCGAGTTCGCTGCGCGACGCAAGGGTCGCTCGCCGATTGCCGCCCGTCGGGCCGTGCGCCACATGCCGTAGGTGATGAAGGCGCGGTCGGGATCGCCGCGGGCCCGTCTGCCCGCCGTACCGGGACCACTCGACTCACGTGCCGGGACCCGCCCGCCGTACCGGGACCACTCGACTCACGTGCCAGGACCACCCCGCCCCACGTGCCAGGACCACCCCGCCCGCCGTACCGGGCCCCCGTACTGGGGACCAAGGGAGTCGGGGGTCCGGCAGCGCCAGGGGTCCGGGGTCCGACAGCGCCAGGGGTCAGGGCTCCGACAGCACCAGCGCGAGCAGGCCGGGGAAGCGGGCGTCGAACTCCTCTCGCCGCAGCCTGTTGAGCCGCCTGGCGCCCTCGTCGCGCTGCTCCAGCAGACCGACGTTGCGCAGCACGGTGAAGTGGTGGCTGAGCGTCGACTTGGCGACCGGCAACTCCTTGAACGTGCCGCACGGCAGCGCCCAGTCGGGAGCCACCGCCAGCTCGCGCACGATGCACCGCCTGATCGGGTCGGACAGCGCGTCGAGCGCCGCCTGGAGGGACGCCTCCATCGGGGAGCCGTGGGTCAGGGCGCGCGCTCTGTTCGACGCCGGTCGAACACTCGTGTAATGTTCCATCTCGATCGAACAGTCTACCCGGGAGGCCACGACAATGATGGACAACGGTCGGATCGGCGTCTGGTATCCCCTGTTCGGCAGGGCGCCGGCGGCGGTCGTTCGCGAGGCGGCCGCCGAGCTCGAGGAGCTCGGCTACTCCACGCTCTGGGTGAACGAGACCTCCACCAGCAGAGAGCCGTTCGCGGGTGCCGCCCTTCTGCTCGCGGCCACCCGACAGATCGCGGTAGGCACAGGCGTCGCCAACATCTGGGCCCGCGACGCCACCGCGATGGCGGCGGGGCGCGCCACGCTCGGTGAGGCCTACCCGGGCAGGTTCCTGCTGGGCATCGGCGTCAGCCACGGCGGCCTCGTCGCGGGGCGCGGCCACGACTACGGCAAGCCGCTCACGGCGATGCGCGCCTACCTCGACGGCATGGACCAGGCGGCCACGGCCATGGTCGCCGGCGGCGAGGCCCCCACGCTGCTGGCGGCGCTCCGGCCCAGGATGCTGGAGCTGGCGCGTGACAGGGCCGAGGGCGCCCACACGTACTTCGTCCCGCCCGAGCACACCGCGCTCGCCCGCGAGAGCCTCGGCAAGGATCGGCTGCTCGTGCCCGAGCTCGCCGTCGTCCTCGAACCCGACCCCGCGAAGGCTCGTCAGGTCGCACGTGAACACATGGCGTACTACCTCGGCCTGCCCAACTACGTGAACAACCTGCGCGACCTCGGTTACACCGACTCCGACTTCGCCGACGGCGGCAGCGACCGCCTGGCGGACGCGATCGTGGCGTGGGGCGACGAGCAGGCGGTGGCCAAACGCGTCCGAGCCCACCTCGACGCCGGCGCGGACCATGTCGCTCTGCAACCCCTGACGGCGGGCGGCCACGACATGGCGGACGGCATGGCACAGCTCAGCCGCCTCTCCGACACCCTGGACCTCTGACCCTTTCCGGGCTCCGACCTCCCCGCTTTTCGGTCCGCGCTGCGTCTCGCGGTCCGCGTTGCGTCTTCCGGCGCGCGCTGCCTCTCGCGGTCTGCGCTGTGTCTTGCGGTCTGCGCGTCTTCCGGTGCGCGCTGCGTCTCGCGGCCTGCGCTTCGCTTTCCCGCGCGTGCCGCGTCTTCCAGCTCGCGGTCCGCGCTTCGCTTTCCCGTGCGCGCCGCGTTTTCCAGCTCGCGCCGGGTCTCGCAGTCTGCGCTGCGTCTCGCGGCCTGCGCTTCGCTTTGACGTGCGCGCCGCACCTTCCAGCCCGCGCCGCGTCTTCCAGCCCGCGCCGCGTCTTCCAGCCGGCTCTGCGTCTTCGGTCGGCCCGCCCGCGCAGTTGAGCCGAGCCGTGCGGATACGAGTAGGAGGGCATCCTCGGCCCACCAGACCCTGGCTCGTGTACATCGGGCACTTGTCGGATGGAGAGTCCCACCTGACCATGTCGTCGGGGGTGTCGGGGGTGTCGGGGGTGTCGGGGGTGTCGGGGGTGTCGGGGGTGTCGGGGGTGTCGGGGGTGTCGGGGTCAGCGCTTCATGGCGCCGTCGGCGATGGCGTTGGCCGCGTCGCCGATGGCCATGCCGACGATCTCCAGCCGCCGGACCAGCTCGCGTTCCTTCATCGCCTCAGCCGTCACCTCGCCCGAGAAGATCCGCGCGATCTCGTACTGGTACATCCGCCGGACAGCACTTCCGGCCTTCTTCGCCTCCAGCGCGTCCTGGACCACCGCAGAGGGCCGGGAGGCGAGGTCGCGCACCGCGTTCTCCAATGCCTCGATGCCGACGATCACCTGGTCGAGCAGCGGAGCGAACCTGATCTGGTTCGGCACCCGATACAGGTGCGACTCTCGGACGAAGTCGCGCAACGAGTCCAGGACGTCGTCGATCGAGCGGGACAGCCGGAACAGGTCTTCCCTGTCGATGGGTGTGACCAGCGCGTTCTTGAGCTCCTCGACGAGACGGGCGCGTTCGGTGTCGCCGAGGTGCTCGATGGAGCGCATCTGCTCGTGTGCTCCGGTTCTGCCCACCTCGCCGCCGATCATCGCCATGGCGAGCCAGGCGCCCTGCTTGGTCGCCGCCAACTGTCCGGCGAGCGCGTGCGCCAGCGCGCCGTCCATCCTCCCAGCCAGCAGATCGCGAATCCGACTCAGCCGCTTCATGCCACCTCCGCCCGCTCCCACCACACTCTCACCAGGCCGCGCACTGGTGCGTTCCGGCACCTGGACCTCCCGCTTTCGCTGCTCGCCCCTGCCCGTGCACGCCCCTCGCCGATGTGCTTCTCATGCCCACCGCGTTCATGTTCTGTTTGGGACGGGGGACCGTTTCCTCCTCATCCGATCTCTCGTAGGGCGAAGGCCATGAATCTCATCCGATCTCTCGCAGGGCGAAGGCCATGAATCCGGCCAGAAGTCCGGTGACCGGCAGGGTGAGGAGCCAGGCGACGACGATCTTGACGGCCGCGTACCAGCGCACTCTGCCGCCGCCCTGCGCGACGCCTGCTCCGATGAGCCCGCCGGCGATCGCCTGGGTCATGCTCACCGGCATCCCCGCCGCCGAGCACCCGATCACCGTGACGCCTGATCCGAGTTCCGCGGCCACGCCGTGCAATGGGCGGGAGACGATGATCTCGCGGCTGAGGGTACGGCCCGCCTTGGGCATGCCGTACAGGGTGCCGAGACCGAACAGCAGCGCCGCCGCGAACGAGACGGACGGACCCGTGGAGCCCAGGGCGATCAGAAAGATGGCCAGCATCTTCTGCCCGTCGTTGGAGGCGTAGGCGATGCATTGGAGGATGAAGCCCGCCCAGTGCCAGCGTCGCAGCCCCTCGCTGGTGGTCACGGCGACGAGCAGCCGGGTGGCGGCCCAGGAGGCGAACGCTCCCAGGAACGGGGCGACCAGGCCGACGGCGAGCACCAGCACGACCGAACCCGCCGACACCTGGAGTCCGGTGCCGAGACCCGCGCCGGTCAGGCCGCCGACGATCGCGAGGGTGAGGCTCGTGGGGCGTCCGTGGTGGCTGAGGACCAGGACGACCGCGATCGCGGACAGGACGGCGGTGATCATCGCACGAGTGGCGTTCGGGCCTTCGAAGGCGGCGAGGCGGGTCGCGAACGTCAGCGCGACCTGTTGTGACACCAGCGGCACCAGTCCGGTCAGCAGGACCAGGGTGAGGACGCCGACGACGGGCTTGATCGTGGAGAGCTTGAGGCCGGTGGCCAGCAGGGCACCGCCGTCGTTCACTCCCGACACGACGGCGAACAGGCAGGCGACCAGCACCTCAAGGGGCATGCGCTCCACCCAATCCGACCTGTCGAGGGATCACAACCCGCCAATCCGTGATGCCGGATATAGCAGGAGTAACGGTCTCGGCTGGCTTTCCGTCGGTCGATCCCTCCCTCTGTCCTGCCTCGCGTCACCCGATGGCTTCCCTGATTTGTCTCGTGTCGGTCGATGGCTTCGCTGTCCTGCCCTCTGTCATCCGATGGCTTCCCTGATTTGTCTCGTGTCGGTCGATGGCTTCGCTGTCCTGCCCTCCGCCACCCGATGGCTTCCCTGATCTGCTTCGTGTCACCCGATGGCTTCGCTGCCATACCTTCCGTCGGTCGATGGCTTCCGCTTTCTGGTTGGTCCTGGTGGTGGGTGGTCTCATCCGTATCCGTGGGGGTGTACGGGCGTCGTGGCACGTGCGAAGAGGGGCGCGCTCGGGGCGGCGGGGAGCGCAGGGATGGGTGGGCGACGGCCCTTGCCGTGGTTGGGGTGCCGGTGACCGGCGGATGGGGCCTGGGAGCTCGTCCAGAGACGCCCACCTATGGCGCCCATAGTGAAATCCGGCCTGGTCGTGCCGTGGGCCCCCCACTAGCGTCCATAACGCCCGATATCTCCAGAAGATCGAGTGGATGATGGACGAAGAGCTCATTCTGCTGAATCCCGGACCAGCCTGTACCTCCCAGCGGGTCAAGGACGCCCTGCTGCGCGGAGATCTCTGCCACCGCGAGCCGGAGTTCACGGATCTGCTGTTCAGGATCCGCGAGGCGCTGCCCCGCTGCCTGAACCTCGGCGGCACCCACGAGGCGATCCTGGTGACGGGGTCGGGAACCGCCGCGATGGAGATGGCGGTGATCAGCTCCGTGCGGGAGGGCCGCGGGGTGCTGGTCGTGAACAACGGCGTGTACGGCGACCGCATGATCAAGATCGCCAGGTCGCACGGCATCACCGTTCACGAGGTCAGGAGCGACTGGACCGTGCCCGCCGACCCCGAGGCGGTGCGCCGTGCCCTCGCCGAGCACGACGACGTCGACGCGGTCGTCTGCGTCCATCACGAGACCACGACTGGCCTGATCAACCCGATCAAGGAGATCGGCGAGGTCGTCGCTGGCTCCGGCGCACTGTTCGTGATCGACGCGATCTCCGGCACCGCGATCGAGGACCAGGACCTCGCGGAGGTTCGGGTGGACGTGGTCTGCGGCACCGCGAACAAGGGCCTGCACGGCCTGCCGGGCATGGCGTTCATCCTGTGCAGCCCCGCGTCGATCGCCCGGGTTCAGGAGGTTCCCGAACGCAGCCTCTACCTCAACGCGGCGAGCTACCTGAAGAGCGACGTGCCTTTCACGCCTGCCGTCCAGGTCTGCTATGCCCTGGACGAGGCGATCGAGGAGTTCGAGGCGCAGGGCGGGTTCGCGGCACGGACGAAGCTGTACCGCGAGCGGGCCGCGCTGGTGCGCGGGCAGTTCGAGCGGCTGGGCCTGAAGATCCTCGTTGATGAACGTTTCAGGTCCAATACCGTGACGATGCTTCATCTGCCGGACGGTGTGACGTACCAGTCGCTTCACGATGAGCTCAAGAAGCGTGGCTACGTTGTCTACGCCGGTCAGGGCCAACTGTCGAACGACTTCTTCCGCATCTGCACGATGGGGGAGATCCCCTGGCACCGGCTTGAGCAGCTCGAACGGGCGCTCGGCGAGTCGATCGAGGCAGCAAGGGGTTAACGGGGTATGCAGCTCAACCTGCACCGACTGTGGATCTTCATGACGGTGGTGGAGTGCGGCGGGTTCTCGGCCGCGGCGCAGAAGCTCTACCTCAGCCAGCCGTCGGTGTCGCACCAGGTCAGGCAGCTTGAGCAGGCCCTGCGGGCGACGCTGATCGACCGCAGCGGCGCGCGGATCAGGCTCACCCCGGAGGGCGAGGTCATGCTGGAGTACGCCAAGCGCGTGTTCCTGCTGGCCGACGAGGCCGTGGCCGCCATCAGGCAGGTCTCGGGCCTGCAGACGGGCAAGCTGGTCGCGGGCGGCACCACCACGGTCGGCACCTACCTGCTGCCGCCGCTGCTGGCGGCCTTCCGCGACCGCCATCCCGGCATCGAGATCGGCATCCAGGTGGGCAACGGCCAGCAGGTCGAGCGGGGGCTGGTGGACGGCGAGATCGGCGTCGCCGTACTCGCGGGGCAGCCGTCGGCCCCGCAGCTGGTCAGCGAGCCGATCCTGGAGGACAGGCTCGTCGTGATCACCGAGCCGGGCCACGTCCTGTCCCGCAGCGGTACGGCGGAGCCGTCCGCGCTGGAGGGGGAGCTCTTCCTCATCCGCGAGCCCGGCTCCTCCACCCGGGAGCTGCAGGAGCAGGCGATGGAGACGTGGGGTCTCGACAAGAGGACCGAGATCTGGGGCCCCGAGACGATCAAGCAGGCGGTCGCGGCGGGACTGGGGGTCTCGCTGGTGTCGGAACACTGTGTGGAGCAGGAGCTCGCCGACGGGCGGCTGGCCGCGGTGGAGGTCACTCCCGCGCCCAGACCCCGCCCGATCGTGCTGGCCCATCGCCGCGACCGGCTGCTGGGCCCCGCGGAGCAGGCGTTCATCACCATGCTGCGTACGGTGCGCACATGGCCCAGGTTGAGGAGCGTGTCTTGAGGAGCCGGGCGCAGGTCGTCGTCATCGGCGGCGGCATCGTCGGCTGCAGCGTGGCCTATCACCTGGCCGAGCTGGGCTGGAGCGACGTCGTCGTCCTGGAGCAGGGGCAGCTCTCGTGCGGCACCACCTGGCACGCGGCCGGCCTGGTCGGGCAGCTGCGCAGTACCGAGAGCATGACGAGGCTGATCCAGTACAGCACCGACCTGTACGGGCGGCTGGAGAAGGAGACGGGCTTCGGCACCGGCTGGAAGCAGTGCGGCAGCGTCAGCGTGGCCCGCACCCCCGAGCGGATGGTCCAGCTCAGGAGGACGGCCGCGCAGGCCCGTGCGTACGGGATCACCGCCGAGGTCATCACCGCAGGGGAGGCGGGCGAGCTGTGGCCGGCGATGCGCACCGACGACCTGGTCGGCGGCGTGTGGCTGCCGGGCGACGGTAAGGCGAACCCCTCCGACCTCACCCAGGCTCTGGCCCGTGGCGCCCAGCGTCGCGGCGTGGAGGTCGCCGAGCGCGTCAGGGCCACCGGAACCGTCGTCAAGGGCGGTCGGGTGCGGGGCGTGCGGACCTCGGAGGGCTTCATCGAATGCGAGGTCCTGGTCAACTGCGCGGGACAGTGGGCCAAGGAGCTGGCCAGGCAGGCGGGCGTGACCGTGCCGCTGCACTCGGCCGAGCACTTCTACGTGGTCACCGAGCAGATCGCGGGCGTGCGGCCCGACCTGCCCGTGCTGCGGGACCCGGACGGCTACGCCTACTTCAAGGAGGAGGTGGGCGGCCTGGTCGTCGGCGGGTTCGAGCCCGACGCCAAGCCGTGGGGCATGGACGGCATCCCGCACCCCTTCGAGTTCCAGCTCCTGGACGAGGACTGGGACCAGTTCTCGATCATCATGGAGAACGCCGTCCAGCGGGTGCCCGCCCTGGAGAGCGCCGGCATCCGCATGTTCTACAACGGCCCCGAGAGCTTCACTCCCGACAACATGTTCCTGCTCGGCGAGGCGCCCGAGGTGCGCGGCTACTTCGTCGCCGCGGGGTTCAACTCGGCGGGCATCGCGTCGGCCGGCGGCGCGGGCAGGGCGCTGGCCGAGTGGATCGTGAACGGCCAGCCGACCGGCGACCTGTGGCCCGCCGACCTGCGAAGGTTCGCGCCGTGGGCGGGCAACGACACGTGGCTGCGCGACAGGGTCACCGAGACGCTCGGCCTGCACTACGCCATGGCATGGCCCAACAGGGAACCGGAGACCGCCCGCCCGCTTCGTCGCTCGCCGGTTCATCACCTGCTGGCCGCGGCGGGCGCCTGTTTCGGGTCCAAGGCGGGCTGGGAGCGGGTCAACTACTTCGGCCCCGCCGTGCCGTACACCTTCGACCGGCCGGAGTGGCAGGAGACGGTAGATGCGGAGATCGACGCCTGCAGGAGCGGAGCGGCGCTGTTCGACCAGACGTCGTTCGCCAAGTTCACGTTGAAGGGCCATGAAGCGTGTACGGCGCTGCAGTGGTTGTGCACGGCGGACGTCGACGTGGAGATCGGGCGGGTCGTCTACACGGGCATGCTCAACGACAGGGGCGGATACGAGACCGACCTGACGGTGACCAGGGTGGCGGAGGACGAGTACCTCATCGTCACCGGCTCGGCGCAGGCGACGCGCGACTTCGACCACATCTCCAAGGGGATCGGCGAGCACAGGGCGGTGCTCGTGGACGTCACCAGCGCCTACGCCGTCCTCGGCCTCATGGGCCCCGAATCCCGAAATATCCTGCAAAAGGTGTCGAAGGCGGAGCTGGGGGAGTTCGGCACCTCCCAGCTCATCGACCTCGGTCACGCCACCGTCAGGGCCAGCCGCGTCACCTATGTCGGCGAGCTCGGCTGGGAGCTCTACGTCCCCGCCGAGTTCGCGGTCACCGTCTACGAGACGCTGCTGGCCACGGGCGTCACGCAGGCCGGCTACTACGCCATCGAGGCCATGCGGCTGGAGAAGGGCTACCGGGCGTGGGGTCGCGAGCTCGGCCCCGAGGTCACGCCCGCGGAAGCCGGGCTGCTGTTCACCTGCAAGAAGACCGCGCCCTTCCGCGGCATGGACCGGATCCACGACTCCCGCAGGACGATCGTCTCGATCACCACCGACGCCCACCTGTGGGGAGGTGAATCCCTGCTCGCGGACGGCGAACCCGTCGGCCACGTCACCTCCGCCGCCTACAGCCCCACGATCGGCAGGACGGTGGCGCTCGGTTTCGTGAAGGACGGCACACTGGTGAAGGCCGAGGTGAACAGCGCGGGAGAGAGGTACTCTGCCCAGATCAGCCGCAAGGCGCCCTACGATCCCACCTCCGCGAGAGTCAAGGTATGAACGCCGAGTACGTCCTGACGTTGTCCTGCCCCGACCGCCCCGGCGTGGTCGCCGCCGTCTCCGGTCTGCTCGCGCGCAGCGGATGCAACATCACCGAGAGCCAGCAGTTCGGCGACCAGGATGCCGAGCGGTTCTTCATGCGGGTGCAGTTCAGGGCCGCACTGCCGCACGACGAGCTCGCCGCCGCCTTCGCCGCGCTCGCCCCCGAGTTCGGCATGGAGATCAAGCTGCGCGACCTGTCGGTCAAGCCGCGGGTGCTCATCCTGGTGAGCAAGTTCGGTCACTGCCTGAACGACCTGCTCTACCGCGTGCGCTCGGGGCTGCTCGACATCGAGATCGTCGCCGTCGCCTCCAACCACCCGGACCTGCGGCCGCTCACGCAGTCGTACGGGATCGACTACCACCACCTGCCTGTCACGCCCGGCACCAAGCCCAGGCAGGAGGCGGAGATCCTCGCGCTGATCGAGCACTACCAGGTGGACCTGGTGGTGCTGGCCCGCTACATGCAGGTCCTGTCGAGCGAGCTGTGCGAGAAGCTGGAGGGCAGGGCGATCAACATCCACCACTCGTTCCTGCCGTCGTTCAAGGGCGCCAAGCCGTACCACCAAGCCCATGACCGGGGGGTGAAGCTGATCGGCGCGACCGCGCACTACGTCACCTCCGACCTGGACGAGGGGCCGATCATCGAGCAGGAGGTGGCGCGCGTCTCCCACAGCCACTCGCCCGAGGACCTGGTCGCCATCGGCCGCGACGTGGAGTGCGTCGCGCTGGCGCGCGCCGTCAGGTGGCACGCCGAGCAGCGGGTGCTGCTCGACGGACACAAGACCATCGTCTTCCCCCGCTGACCCCCGGCCCGTACGGCAGGCGGGCCCAAGGCCACTGTCCCTCACCGCTGACCGCCCGTCCTCCACGCGTCCTCCAGCGGACTCCGGCCGGCCGCGCGGACGCGGCGGGGATCAGGGCCGGTACGTGCCGAAGAACCAGAGGTTGCCCTCGGGGTCCTTGCACGCGTACTCCCTCGATCCGTAGGGCTGGTCCACCAGCCCCATGGTGACGACGGCTCCGGCCGCCACCGCCTTGTCGTGGTGCGTGTCGGGGTCGTCGACGGCGACGTAGATGCCGGGCCCGCCCGCCTTGCCCTCGCCGAGCATGATCATGTCGTCGCCGACGAGCATCTCGACGTGGTTCTTCGCCACCTCGTGCGGGACGAACCCGAAGGCGGTGCTCAGGAACTCGGCCGCGGCCAGGACGTCCTGGTAGCGGGCCAGCGCGAAAACGGTTCGTTTCATGAGTCCGAGTCTGCGCCGTGGACCGCCTGCGGTCTTGGACGAATCTGACCTGGCGTGGTGCCCGCCATCGCGCGGAACTCGCGGTTCATGTGCGGCTGGTCGTAGAAGCCGCACGCCGTCGCCACGTCCGCCAGGTCCGCGCCCGAGCGGAGCAGGCTCATGGCCCGGTCGAAGCGGATCACCCTGGCCGAGGCCTTCGGGGTCAGTCCCACGTGGTCGTGGAAGCGGGAGACGAGGTGGCGGTGGCTCCAGCCGAGCGAACCCGCCAGCCACGCCACGCTGACCGACCCCGACGACTCGACCAGCCGGTCCCACGCCCACACCACGCGCGGGTCGGGCGGGGGTGCGGGCAGGATGCGGGCGGCGAGCAGCGACTCCGCGGCCGTCAGCCGGTCCTGCCACGAGGTGAGCTCGCCGAGCCTGGCGACCGCCACGGAACCCCAGCCGGGCAGCAGGTCGTCGACCGGAGCCACCAGGTTCGCCAGCTCGTTCATCGGGACGCCGAACAGCCGGCGGGCGCCGAACGGGGTGAGCAGGACCTCCACGCCCTCGGTAGGGGCCGACATGCGGGTCACCGTGTAGCGGTCGCCGAGGCCGCCGGTGAACGAGGTGAGCCGCGTGCCGCCGACCTCCATGGGTGCGCCGAAGGCGAGGATGAGCACCGCACCCGGCAGCGCCACCTCGGTGCGGATGACGGGGCGGTCGTAGTGCTCCCTGTAGGCGCACAGGCTGGTGACGTAGGGGCGCAGGGCGGGTCCCGGCGTGCGCCGGGTCATGCTGAGTCCCGGCGCGTGTGCGGGCCGGTCGGCCGCCGTCGACCCCATCCCCTGACGATACCCGCCACCCGCGGACGCGGCAGGAAGGAACCCCGGACGGCCCGCCAGAGACCGCCCCGACGGGCGGGACCGAAGCCGAGAAGCCCTCGGACGAGGACGGGGGCACAGTGGACGGGGCCACGGTGGACGGGACCAGTGGACGGGACCACCGGAGATCCCGTCCACCGGAGAGAGGACCGTCAGAGGCCGGTGTGCCTGGCCAGGAAGGTGAGCTGGTCGGCGGCCAGGTCGACCGTGCGGCTCACCGAGCGGGCCCCGTGCCCGACCTCGGTCTCGTTGCGCAGCACGATCGGGGCGTCGCCCGCCTGCGCGTGCTGCAGTGCCGCGCACATCTTCCACGCGTGCAGCGGGTGCACCCGCGTGTCGGACTGGAAGACCGTGAACAGCGTCGCGGGATACGACACGTCCTCGCGCACGTGGTGGTACGGCGAGTACGCCCACAGCCACGGGAACTGCGTGGGCTCCTCCGCCGAACCGTACTCGACGTTCCACGTCGCGCCGAGGCCGAACAGCTCGTAGCGGATCATGTCGAGCAGCGGAGCGGAGCAGGCGACGGCCGCGTAGAGGTCGGGCCGCTGGGTGAGGGCGGCGCCGACCAGCAGGCCGCCGTTGGAGCCGCCCGAGATGGCCAGGTGCGAGGAGGTGGTGACGCCGGTGGCGATCAGGTGCTCGGCGGCGGAGTGGAAGTCGTCGAAGACGTTCTGCTTGTTGGCGAGCATGCCGGCGCGGTGCCAGTCCTCGCCCTCCTCGCCGCCGCCGCGCAGGCCCGCGATCGCGTAGACGCCGCCTGCCTCGACCCAGGCCAGGACGGAGGCGGAGTAGCCGGGCGTCATGGAGATGCCGAAGCCGCCGTAGCCGTTCAGGATCGTCGGGCGCGGCCCCTCGCGGTCGACGGGCTCGATCACCAGCATGTGGACGGGCGTCCCGTCCTTGGACTGGTAGACCACCTGCGAGGTCTTGACGGGGGGCACCTCGACAGCGCCAGGAGAGGCGGCCCACAGCGTGGTCTCTCCCGTGAGCGCGTCGTAGCGCTGGATGGTCGGCGGCGTGGTGTTGTCGGTGTAGCCGAACCACGCCTCGTGGCCGCCCTCGGGCCGCTCGGAGATCCCGCCGATCGTGCCGAGGCCCGGTGTGGGCACCTCGCCGATCCTCTCGCCGCTGTCCAGGGAGTGGAGGCTGATCTCGCTGAGCGCGTGGCGGGTCCAGCCGACCAGCATGACCGGCCGCTCGAGGTCGTCGAGGATGGCGAAGTCGGTGAGCACCGCCTCGGGGTCCTCGGGGATGAGGTCGGTCCACGCCGACGGGTCGGCGGGGTCGGCCACGCAGACCCGCGCGCGCGACGCGTCGCGGTCGGTGTGGACGTAGATACGCCCGTCGCGCCCGAAGACCAGCCCGGTCTGCGCGTCGACGCCCTCCTGGACCACGGTCAGCGCGGGGCGCTCGGCGGGGGAGGCGGACAGGTCCGCGATCCACAGGTCGTTGCGCGGAGCGGTGCCCTCGGAGGCGGAGATCTGCAGCCAGCGGCCGTCGCGGGAGACCGACACCCCGTAGTAGTTGGTCATCTTCATGCCGTCGCCGAAGATCATCACGTCGTCCTCCGTGGAGGTGCCGACGCGGTGCAGGTAGACGCGACGGTGGAACTGCGACTCGCCCTCGGGCACCTCGGTGCTCGGCAGGCGGCGCACGTAGTAGTAGGCCTCGCCACCCGGCAGCCAGGCGACGGGCGAGTAGCGGCACCGGTCGATCGGGCCCTCGACCCTGGTCCCTGTCGCCACGTCGATGATGTAGAGCGAGGACTCCTCGTCGCCGCCGACCGAGATCTGGTACGCCAGCAGGCGCCCCTCCTTGTCGGGCTGCACGGCGTCGAGGGTGGTCAGCCCCGAGGAGTCGATGGCCATCGGGTCGATGAGCGCGCGCTCGGTGCCGTCGGCGTCGACGACGTAGTAGACGGCGTGCTCCTGGTCGGGGGTGCGGCGGGAGAAGAAGTGACGCTCGCCGCGCCAGACGGGCACACCCACCGAGCCCGACCGCAACAGCTCGGCGATCCGCTCCTTGAACCTTCGCGGCTCCGCCTGGGCCTGGAAGAGCTCCTCCTGCGCCAGCAGCCAGCCCTTCACCTCCGGGTCGTCGGAGTCCTCGAGCCAGCGGTAGGGGTCGGGCACGGGCGTGCCGTGCAGGTTCTCGACGATCTCGTCTCGGCGAGCGGCTGGATACATGCCTGAACCCTACCTGTGACGCGTAAAGCCGAGGTCGAACGGGCATAAATGACATCGCGTGTCCCTATGGTCATCAGTAATGGGTGGCGGGGACATGCCGTAAACGCCAGACTTGGTGAAGGACGGTGCCGTGGTGACCATCCGTTGGACCGTCCGGCGGAGGTCCACGTGACGGAAGCGACCGGGTCCCAGGAGGGACCGCCAACAGGGGCCATGGCCCCTCTGATACCCGTGCGTCGGGGGGTGGCCCCCTGATGCGCCAAGTACTCCTGCTCAACGCCACCTACGAGCCACTGACCACGCTTTCGCTGCACCGAGCCGTCGTGCTCGTGCTCAGGGAGAAGGCCGACGTCGTCCACCGTGACGGCAGGGGAGCGGTCCTGCGCTCCGCGACCTGCACGGTCGACGTCCCATCGGTGATCAGACTCCGAAGATATGTCCGCATTCCCTACCGGTCCCGCATCCCCCTGACGCGTGCGGCGCTCATGCGCCGCGACGACTTCCGCTGCGCCTACTGCGGCCAGCGGGCCGAGACCATCGACCACGTCATCCCGCGCTCGCGGGGCGGCACGCACACGTGGGAGAACTGCGTCGCCTCCTGCATGCCGTGCAACCACAGGAAGGCCGACAAGTACCTGGAGGAGCTGGGGTGGACGCTGCGCGTCGCCCCGGCGGTGCCAAGGGGCGCCCATTGGCGGCTCATCGGCGCCCAGCTCGTCGGCGATCCCCAGTGGGCGCCCTACCTGTCGGAGACGGCGGCCTAGCCCGCCGTTCTATTGTCGCGTGGCCTGCTCGGCGAGGGAGTTGATCCCGTAGAGCAGGCCACCGACGAGGTCGCCGGCGCTGAAGGCGGTGGCCATCGACATCGCCGTCAGGCGGCACGACCCGTCGGACAGCCGGCGCCTGGCGTTCTCGCCTGTGACGATCTCCAGGGCGCGGCCCACGGCGTCGACGAAGAGGAGCACCGCGTCGGGCGACTCCGCGCCCAAGGCGGCGTGCAGCCGTTCGGCGAAGTGGCGCCTGCCGCCGACAGGGGTGCCGAGGAAGGCGCCGAAGCGCAGCCCGCTGCGCCGTTCGGCGGACACGAGAGCCGCGCGGACGTCGTCGGCCTGGGCCGCGGTGAGAGCACGCATGGCCTTCACCACCCCGCCGAGGCGCCGCCGAGCCGGCCGCCTGGCTCGGCGGTCTGCGCCGCGCGCAGCCAGTCGACCTCAGGGGCGGGTGCCCACGGTGCCCTGTGGTCGGCCAGCACCAGCGCGGAGGTGCTGACCCCGTGCTCGCTGTGCTGGGGGCCGCCCAGCCACACGACGCCTGGCGCGTCGTCCTTTTCCGCCGTTCTGGCCGGGAGCAGAACCACCAGACTGATGAGGAGAAACAGCCCGAGCGAGGTTCCGATGAGAAAGCCGAAGATCTCCAGCGCGCTGTCCACACCATGACCGTAGACCCGAGCGGACGCCCCGGCCAGACCCCTCACCACACGGGCGGTCTCCTGTCGCCCCAGAATCCGCCCCTTGCCGCCTCGACCTGTGCCGACAGCGAGATCAGCGTGCCCTCGCCGCCCACCCGCCCCGCCAGCATGACGCCGATCGGCAGGCCGTCGGCGTTCCAGTGCAGCGGGAGGTTGACGGCGGGCTGGCCGCTCACGTTGTAGATCGGCGGGAAGGGCGCGAAGCGCTTCATGCGTTCGAAGGTCTCCTCGGGGTCGCCGGCGTCCTCGAACCATCCGACGGGCACGGGCGGCCGCGTGACCGTGGGCGTGAGCACCGCGTCGTAGGGGTCGGTCGCCATCAGCGCCATGCGCGTGGCCAGTTGCAGCGACGACTGCGCCTGCAGGAACGTCGGAGCCGGCACGGCGAAGCCGCGCTCGCGCAGCCACGCGGTCAGCGGGCGCAGCCGGTCCTGCCGGTCGAGCGCGACGGGATGCATGCACGCGAAGGCGAACCACATCGTGACGAACTGCGGCACCAGGTCGGGGCCGAACGGCGAGGCGATGTCGACGACCTCGTGCCCGAGCTCCTCCAGCGTCTTGCTCGCCTCCTCGTAGGCCGCCAGCACGTCGGGATGGACCTCCGCGCCGTCCACGACGGGCGTGGCGTAGCGCGCGATCCGCAGGCGGCCAGGCTCCCGCGCAGCGCACTCGAGGAACGTCCCCTCGTGCGGAGGCGCGAGGTAGAGGTCGCCGGGGTTGTTGTGCGCCATCACGTCCAGCAGCGCCGCGGCGTCGGCGACGGTCCTGGCGATCGGCCCGTTGGTGGACAGGCCCGCCAGATCGGGGATGATCGGCGCGAAGCTGATGCGGCCCCTGGTCGGCTTGATGCCGAACAGCCCGCACACCGAGGAGGGGATCCTGATGGAGCCCGCGCCGTCGCTGCCCTGCGCCGCCGGCGCCAGACCGGCCGCCACCGCGGCCGCGGCGCCCCCGCTCGACCCGCCCGCCGAGCGCGAGAGGTCCCACGGCGTACGGCTGGGCGGCGACACCGACGTCTCGGTGTAGCACGGCAGGCCGAACTCGGGCGTCGCCGTCTTGCCCAGCATGACGGTGCCGGCGTCGCGCAGCCGCTCCACCACCGTGTCGTCGACGGGCGCGACGAAGCCCTCGTACGTCGCCGAGCCGAACCGGATCGGCACGTCCTTGACCAGGTTGAGGTCCTTGACGGGGATCGGCACGCCGTACAGGGGGCCGTGCGGGTCGGTGAGCTCGCGCGCCTGCGCGAGCGCGCGCTCGGCCGTCACGGTGACGTAGGCGCCGACCTGCGGGTCGATCCGTTCGATGCGGTCGAGGTAGTGCTCGGTGATCTCAACTGGTGAGATTTCCCGGCGCCGGACAGCTTCCGCCTGCTCAAGAGCGGTGAGATCATGTATGTGCGCCACGAACCGCAGAGTAGGCAGAGTTGTCTAGAGAAGAAAAGATGTAGATACCCCGAATTGGGGTCACAAACGCGGTGACGTGGGCCATAAAACTATGGACGCGCCAACAGTAGGCACCGGCCTATGGCTCGGCTACCGTTTGTAGCGTGGACTCCGCTAAGCAGCGAGAAGACGGTAACACTACGTCACCGATCTGGGTGAGTGACAGGCCTGCCGAGGACGAGGGCGCCGCCCCCGAACACTCCGCACCCACGTCAACGTACGCTCCCGTCGAACGCGCTTCCCTGCTCAGCCTGCTCCAACAGCCCAGGTACCGGCACCTGCGCACGCGCGTCCTGATCGCCGTCGCCGTCGGTGTCGTGGTGGGCTTCCTCGTCTCCGACGTGCGCGTGGGGATCACCGCGGCCGTGCTCGCCGCGATCGCCGACACGATCTACCGCGCCAAGTCGCACTCGACGGTCCCCGCGTGGCGGCGCTCGTCGGTCGCCGAGCGGAAGACCGAGGCGCAGCTGAAGCGGCTGGAGCGCAGCGGCTACCGCACGCTCCACGCCAGGGCGATCCCGGGCAGTGAGGCGCAGATCGACCACCTGGTCATCGGCCCCACGGGCGTCTACGCGGTCGACTCGGAGAAATGGGACAAACGCCTGCCGGTGCGCGTGCAGATGGGCAAGAAGCTCTTCCACGGCCCCTTCGACATGAAACCGCGCCTCACCGAGGCCAGGTGGGAGGCGACGCAGGCCAGCGAGCTGATCAGCAAGGCCTACGGCCGCGAGGTCACCGTCGTGGCGTCGCTGGCGATCTACGGCCCGCCCGTCCCCTGGAAGATCATGACGATCCGCGACGTGGACGTCTACGAGGGCGCCAGGGCGCGCAAGTGGATCACCAAACGCGAGCGCGCGCTCACCGACGCCGAGATCGAGCGGCTCTACGAGATCGCCGCCCAGGTGCTCCCGCCCCGCTACGGCGAGGGTTAGCGGCACCGTCGTCCGTTCCGCACAAGCCGCCGCGCCCCGGGTGCGGCGGCTTTCGCATGCGCCGGGACGTCGTCCGCCTCGTGGACACATGTCTCAGCCACCGAGCGAGGGTCGTACGATGTGAAGACTCGCTCATGATGGGAGATGCGCTCATGCCCGCCCTCAGGTCTCGTACGGTCACGCACGGCAGGAACATGGTCGGCGCCCGGGCCCTGCTCCGGGCGACGGGCGTAGCCGGCAGTGACTTCGGCAAGCCCATCATCGCGGTCGCCAACAGCTTCACCCAGTTCGTGCCGGGGCACGTGCACCTGCGCGAGGTGGGCGATCTCGTCGCCGGCGCGATCAGGGAGGCCGGAGCGATCCCGCGCGAGTTCAACACGATCGCCGTCGACGACGGCATCGCGATGGGCCACGGCGGAATGCTGTACTCCCTGCCCAGTCGCGAGCTGATCGCCGACGCGGTGGAGTACATGGTGAACGCGCACTGCGCCGACGCCCTGATCTGCGTCTCCAACTGCGACAAGATCACCCCGGGGATGCTGCTCGCCGCCTTCAGGCTGAACATCCCGACGATCTTCGTCTCGGGCGGGCCGATGGAGGCCGGCAAGACGCCGGGACGCAAGCTCGACCTGGTCGACCCGATGATCGCCGCGGCCGACGCCTCCGTCTCCGACGAGGAACTGCTGGAGATGGAGGAGAACGCCTGCCCGACCTGCGGTTCGTGCTCGGGCATGTTCACCGCCAACTCCATGAACTGCCTGGCCGAGGCCATCGGCCTGGCGCTGCCCGGCAACGGCACGATCCTGGCCACGCACAAGGCGCGCAAGACGCTGTTCGAGGACGCGGGCCGGCGCGTGGTCGAGATCGCCAAGCGCTACTACGAGGACGACGACGAGACGGTGCTGCCGCGCTCGATCGCCACCAAGGACTCCTTCGAGAACGCGATGACGCTCGACGTGGCGATGGGCGGCTCGACCAACACGATCCTGCACATCCTGGCCGCCGCCCGCGAGGCGCAGGTCGACTTCGGCCTCAAGGAGATCAACGAGATCTCGTTGCGGGTGCCGTGCCTGTGCAAGGTCGCGCCGGCCACGAACAAGTACCACATCGAGGACGTCCACCGCGCCGGCGGCATCCCGGGCATCCTGGGCCAGCTCGACAGGGCGGGCCTGCTGCACCGTGACGTGCACACCGTCAACGGCGGCACGCTCGGCGAGGTCATCGCCGCGTGGGACCCCTCCTCGGAGAAGGTGCTCCCCGAGGCCGTGGAACTGTGGCACGCCGCGCCGGGCAACGTCCGCACGGTCAAGCCGTACTCGCAGGACAACCGCTGGGACGACCTCGACATCGACAGGGCGGAGGGCTGCATCCGCGACCTGGCGCACGCCTACAGCAAGGACGGCGGCCTGGCCGTCCTCTACGGCAACATCTCGCGCGACGGCGCGGTGGTGAAGACCGCGGGCGTCGACGAGTCGATCTGGAAGTTCACCGGGCCCGCCGTGGTGTTCGAGTCGCAGGAGGAGGCCGTCGACGGCATCCTCGGCGGCAGGGTCAAGGAGGGCGACGTCGTCGTCATCCGCTACGAGGGCCCAAAGGGCGGCCCTGGCATGCAGGAGATGCTCTACCCGACCTCCTTCCTCAAGGGCAAGGGGCTCGGCAAGGCCTGCGCGCTGGTGACCGACGGGCGCTTCTCCGGCGGCACCTCGGGTCTGTCCATCGGTCACGCCTCGCCCGAGGCGGCCGAGGGCGGCACGATCGCGCTCGTCGAGGACGGCGACCTCATCGAGATCGACATCCCGAACAGGGTGCTGGAGCTGCGCGTGCCGGAGGCCGAGCTGGCCGAGCGGCGCGAGCGGCTGCTGGCCGACCTGGGCGGCTACCGGCCGCGCGATCGGCAGCGCCAGGTGAGCGTGGCGTTGCAGGCCTACGCGGCGATGACGACCTCCGCCTCCACGGGTGCCTCTCGCGACCTGTCCCAGCTGTCCCGCTGATTCGCCGATTCGCTGATTCCGCACGGCCCGCGTCCCGCCCCAGGGACGCGGGCCGTGCGTCTTCTCCGGGGCCGCCGGCTCCTTCCTTCGGTTCCGCCCGAAGGCCAGGAGCTTCCGATGGGCGGCGCGGCCCTGATCTCGGCCCCGCGCAGAGGGAGTCGTTCACGGCTGCGATACCCGCGATGGATGTGCTCGCCGAGGTGCTGGAACCACGTCGGTAGGCGCACACTCTTTCGAAAATTGTCGGTGCGAGGCCGTACTCTATGGGTATGACGACAGTCGTGAAGTCCCCCACGCGACCACTGACGACCGCCGAGATCGCCGCCCTCGCCCTCTCCCTGGCGCACCTGGGAGCGGGCCCGCAGGCCGTCACCGCCCGACGCGGCCTGCGCCACGCGTTCGAGCACCTGGAGCTCGACGACGACGTCGTCGCCACCACGCTGGCGACGCTCACCGACCCGCTGCCCGTGGAGGTGGCCTCCAGGGCCAGGGTGATCGCCGAGGCGATCACCAGCAGGCTCGTGATCCGTATCCACTACCGCGACGCGGGGGGTCACGTCACGATCCGCGACGTCGACCCCGTGACCTGCCTGGTCCACCGCGAATTCTGGTACCTGGTCGGTGTGTGCAGGATGCGCCGCGCGATCAGGGCGTTCAGGTTCGACCGCATCATCGCGGTTGAGCCGACGCTGACTCCCGCCCGCCCCCACCTGGCCGATCGGTTCCTGCCGTTCCAGCGGAGGAAGGCCGCCTGACCCCGTAGGTGACCGTCCGCAGGAGCCACTCGACCGGGCCGTAGCGGTGCCGTCTGGTCCACCAGGCGCTCACGGCCAGCTGCGTCACGTAGATGGCCAGAGCGATCACCAGCGTGCCCCAGACCGGCACCTTCTCGGCAAGGCCGAAGCCGAGCCCGGTGAACAGGATCGCCGTGATCAGCGACTGCCCGATGTAGTTGGACGCGGCGATCCTGCCGGCGGGGCCGAACCACGCGTCGGCGCGGCTCAGCCGCAGCACGGTGGCGGCGTAGCCGGCGGCCAGCAGCGGGGAGGCGAGTAGGGCGACGCCGTCGACGACACCGTCCGGCAGCGTGCCCGTCCCGCGACGTTCACGGCGACCGTCGCCGTGCCGCCGAGACCGAAGCCGAAGAGCTGGACGCGGGGCAGCAGGTGGGCGTACCGCTCCGGCTCCTCCAGCAGCCCGCTCCTGCCCGCCGCCAGCCCGAACAGGGCGGCACCACCATCAGCGCACTGAGCAGGGTCGAGGTGACGCCGCCGATCAGGCCGTACACCTCGATCCTGGCCTGCGCGGCCTCGAGGAAGGAGCTTCGGTAGTCGTCGAGGAGGCGGGCCAGCCCCGCCGCGTCCACCGGCGGCGCCTGGTCGCCGCCCGCGGTCACCATGATGAGGGCGCTGAGCAGGCCGAGCATGACCGCGCCGACGACCGACGCCGTCCTCGACCTGAGCGGGTGCAGGAGCAGCAGCACGAGGCCGGCGACGCCGTACGCCAGGAGGATGTCGCCCAGCCACAGGAAGACCAGATGCAGTGCGCCGAGCACCATCAGCGCCAGGCAGCGGCGCAGCGTCCTGGCGACGGCGCCGGCGCCGTCCCCTGCTCGCGGCGCGTAACTGCATCGTGAAGGAGTAGCCGAACAGGAACGAGAACAGCACGTAGAACTTGCCCTCGAACACCAGGTGCACGAGGTTCTTGGCGGCCGAGTCCGGCGGGCCGGTCATGAACGCCATGCCGAGCATGTTGACCATCAGGATGCCGCCCAGGGCGAAGCCCCGCAGCGTGTCCAGGGCCGCCAGGCGCCGCACGGGCGGCGCGGTGATCGAGTCCATGGCATCGACGCTAGGTACGCAGGGCCCGGCGCGGATCGCCTCGCCTCCCGATCCGCGGCTCCTCCGAGAGGACCAGGCCGGAGTCCGGCCCGGTACCCCAGGCGCAATACTGATGGACGCTTGACCTTCGGCGGCCTCCGTGCTTACCGGACGGCTGGCAGGCTCCGCTGCATGCGTTTTCGGGGGATCGCGCTCGTCGCGGTACTGGCGATCGTCACGGTCGGGTGCGCACACGCGGACGCGGCACCGTCAGCGCCTGAGCACCGGGCGGCGGGGTCCGAGCCCGATGGAGGGGAACGCGACCCGTTCGTGGCCGTGGGACGATCGGCTCCGCCGGCGGGTCTGCCCGCCGAGACGCGGCGGCGGCTGGACCGCGCGCTCGCGGCCTATCTCGCCGGCCGTCCCGGGCGGTTCGCGGTGGCCGTCCACGACAGGACCGAGAACGTCCGCTACACCTTCCGCCAGCAGGACCCATTCATGCTGGCCAGTGTGGCGAAGGTGGACATCCTGCTCGCGCTGCTGCTGCGCGCGCAGAGCGAGGCACGAAGCCTGACAGAGCAGGAGCGGCGGCACGCCGCCCTGATGATCAAAAACAGCGACAACGCCAGCGCCCAGCGGCTCTTCACCGCCATCGGCGGGCCGGAGGGACTGAGCGACGTCCTACGCGAGCTCGGCATCACCCACACCGTGCCGGGATACAGCTGGGGCGAGACCCTCAGCAGGCCGTCCGACCAGGTGAAGGTGCTCGAGCGCCTGACCGACCCCGCGGGCCCGCTCACGGCCCGCCACCAGCGATACGCGCTCGGGCTCATGTCGTCCGTCACGCCCGAGCAGGCCTGGGGCGTCAGCGCGGCGGCAGGACAGGGTCAGGTGGCGCTGAAGAACGGCTGGCTGCCCGTCCGGGCGCACGACGGCCTGTGGACGATCAACAGCGTCGGAAGGCTCGCGCTGCCCGGCCACGAACTGTTCGTGTCGGTGCTGTCCGAGCGCAGCCCCGACATGGGGGCGGGCATCGAGACGGTCGAGCGGGCGGCCAGGCTGGCCGTCCGCGCGTTCACCGGCGCAGGCCCGTCGTCCGCGCGCACCCTGACGGCAGGCCGCGCCTTCGCGGGCTAGCTGCATCGCCCACGAACGTCGTCAACGGGCGGGGCTTGATCAACGGCGAGACCGCCGCGTCATCCCGCCTCGCGGATCAGGAGCAGCAGCCGCCGCCGCAGCATCCGCCGCCACCGCCGCCCGAGGGCGCGGAGGCGTTGCCCGTCACGGCGACCGTCGACAGCAGCTTCACCGTGTCGGTGTGGCCCTCAGGGCAGGCCGCGGGGTCACCGGAGGCCGACATCGGACGGGTCAGCTCGAACGTGGAACCGCAGGCGCGGCAGCGGAAGTCGTAACGCGGCATGGACCTAGGGTACGGGTTCGAGCACCACGTGGGCATAGTCGGACACCGGTTGGTAGCCGATGCTCTGGTAGATGGCGTTGCTGGTGGGATTGTTCAGGTCGGTGAACAGCACCGTCATCGTGCAGCGCTCGGCGAGCGCGAGCCGACTGGCGTAGGCGGTCACGGCGGCGCCGTACCCGCGACGTCGGCTCGACGGCGGCGTGTAGACGGGCCCGATCCTGCACATCCCCGCCGCCTCGGGCGAGATGCCCGCGAGCGCGACGGGCACGTCGCCGTCCACCCAGAGAATGATGTCGCCCCGCGCGATGCGGCGCTGGGCCAGTTCGGCCGTGTCGCCGTCGCCGTGCAGGCCCACTTCGGTGGCGAAGGCGTCGAACCAGTTCATCACCAGCGGGAAGTCGCCCATGGTCGCGCGGCGGCCCTTGCCGGCCACGGCGGGAGCCTCGAGCGTGCCGAGCCGGTAGAGGCGCTCAGGCCTGCGGCGCGAAGGGGTCGCGCCCGCCGCGGCGATGAACGCGTCGACCACGTCGACGGGTCCTGAGATCTCCGGCGTTCCGACGCCGCGCACGCGCAGCTCGTCGACCAGCGGTCGCACCGCGGCGATCGGCATGGGAGCCAGATAGAAGGGCCGGGGAGGCGTGCGGAAGACCGCTCCCTTGACCTCGCCGTCCTCGCTCCACCAGCCGAAGGAGGCGTCGTCGCCGGGCATGCCGTCGCGCAACCCGGCGAGCACGGTGAGCGGCACGGTGTTGGCCGCCGGATCCGTTCCCAGGAAGGCCTCAGCGTGCGCGGCGAACTCCGCCGCGTCAGGGGAGAAGGTCCACACGATCAGGAATCATGCCAGATCGCCCTGCGCGACTAGCAGGCTCGCGACATGCGCGCTGACGTCGTGCAGGAGCGTGGAGGGTTCCAGGTGCGTCCCCGCCACGGCCGAGACCAGCGAAGGCAGGCCGGGGATCGGGAAACCGTCGTCGACCAGCGCCTTCGAGCCCACCTCGTTCTTGTCCAGCGCCAGCCTGCTGCGCTCCCACGCGTCGAGCACCTCCTCGGGCGAGGGAACGCCGAAACCGTGGCCGACGGGCGCCGCGTGGCGCAGCCGTACCAGCGGGGTCTCCGCGAACGCCAGCGCGGTGCGGGCCCGCACGTGCAGGTCCTCGCGAGCCTCCGGAGCGATCCAGTCCATCGCCGAGCAAGGATTGCGGCAGGTCGCCACGCAGACCGCCAGAGCGCCGGCGACCTGGCTGTGCTGCCTGTCGAAGTAGGCCCGCCAGCCCTCTGGCGGCTCGCTGGCCACCCGCAGCGTCCTGTTCGTCGCCGACTGCTCAGACTTGGTGTGGTCGCACTCCCTGTCGCCGATCACGCCGAACCTGCTGCCGGGCGCGCTCAGCCCCTCCGGCCAGCGCGCCGGATCGCCCGCGTGGCCGAGGTGCGGCTCGAACGCCAGCAGCGGCAGGTACTCGCTGGCGATGTGCACGGCCGCGATCATCGGGCTCAGCTCGCGACGGAACCACCTGATCGCGATGACCTCCAGCAGCAGGCCATAGGCGGGCCGCAGCGACTCCAGCGCGCCTCTCGGCTGCTCGCGCGGCGTCTGCGGCATGTGGCAGTCACGGGCTCTGCGCCGCAGATCGCTCGGTACGGCGGGCGCGCCCACCGCGAAGTCCTCGGCGTCCAGCGAGAGCAACCGCTGGCCGAACTCGCAGACCTCGGCGATCTCCTCGGTCGGGGCCAACGCGCCGAGATCGGCGAACGCGTATCGATTGGCCAGCGCGACGAGCAGATCACGAGTCGTTTCCACGTGATCACTCTCTCATGTGTCGTTCGGTGTGGTGTGGGGGAGGGTGCTGGGACCCACGCCACCCACACAACACCAACCTGCCGCCGGCCTCCACACCAACCCCCGGGAAACCGCTGTCTCCCGGCCTTCGGGACGCGCCTTCTGGACTCCGCAGGCCTCGCCGCCCGCATCCGCGGTTGCCCGTTCTCCCCGGGGTGACGGGTCCTGCCGAGCACCGTGACGTCCGGCCCCACGCTCCGCGGTTCCGGCCCGCTGGGCCCGCTGCGAACTCCGGGGACAACACCCGGCGACCCGGCTCCGACCCGGGTGTCCCCTCGAAAGGGCTCTACCGCCCCGGGATCGCCTCGCCTCAGGGCACTCCGCCGCGGGGGCGCCCCACCTCGGGTCGTGCGGTCCGGGGTTGTGCGGGCGCGGGTGGCGAGGCCTCGGGTGATGCGGTCCGGGGTGGCGCCGGCTCGGTCTGCGCGGCCTCGGGTGGGGCTGGCTCGGGTTGCGCGGGCTCGGTCTGCGCGGCCTCGGGTGGGGCTGGCTCGGGTTGTGTGGGCTCGGACTGTGCGGGCTCGGGTTGTGTGGGCTCGGGTTGTGTGGGCTCGGGTTGTGCGGGCCGATGTGCCAGGGGTTCGCTCAGGTGTCGTCGGCGGTGGCGTCGGAGCGCGAGATGTGGGTCGGCGGCTACGGGCAGGGGGCCTTGATGCACTGGACGTCGCCGCCAGGCCCCGTCTGCGGGTCGGGGGTGGGCGGGTCGACGGTCGGCTCGGTGGTCGGCTCCTGCGGCCCGGGCGGTGTCGTCGGCTCCTGTGAAGGCTCTGCGCTCGGTTCATGGGTCGGCTCGGTGGGAGGGGTGACCGGGGGCGTGACGGGGACGGTCGGCGGTGTCGTGGGTGGGGGGACGGTGGCCGCCTGGTCGGGGCTGGGCGTGGCTCTGGTCTTGCCGCCGACCACCGGGGTGTGTCCCTGCTCCTGTTTGCCCGGCACGCGCGCCTGCACCGTGCGTCCCTCGACCGGTGCCGGCACGGGCAGCTCCTGCTGCACGCCGCTGACGGGGACGGGCTGCTGGAACCACGGCCACCCGACGGCCGCCAGCGTCGCCACGAGGGCGGCCATGGTGGCGCCAGCCATCAGCAGCGCCCGCCTGCGACCGCGGCGCTGCCGGTCGGCGGGCATGGTGACGGGCTCGGCGACCCGTTCCACGCCGGGCTCGCCCTCCTGCGACGCCACGCTGTCGGCGGAGGAGGCGGACCGCTCAGCGGCCGTCTCGCGGTCGGTCACAGGGGTGAGGTCGTCCATCGGGTGGGCGGCGGCGTGCCTGGCGGCGGCCGCCATGTCGGCCGCCGAGGACCAGCGCATGGCGGGATCCTTCTCCAGCGCCCAGGCGACCAGGGACCGCGGCCCCGGGGGAACGTCGTAGGGAAGCGGCGGAACGGCCGCCCTGAGGTGCTTGAAGATGATCTGGACGGGCGTCTCGCCGTCGAAGGGCAGCTTGCCGGTCAGGCACTGGTAGGCGACCACCCCGAGCGCGTAGACGTCGACCGCGGGGGTGATGTCGCCCGCCGAGGCCTGCTCGGGGGCGCAGTAGCCCGCCGAGCACATGACGGTGCCCGTCACGGTCAGCTGCCCGCCCGACGCCGAGTGCGCGATGCCGAAGTCGGTGAGGGTGACGCTGCCGTCAGCCTTGATCATGAGGTTGGCCGGCTTGACGTCGCGGTGCACGATGCCGTGCTCGTGGGCGGCGGCCAGCGCGTCGGCCACCTCGGCGACCAGGCGCATCGTCTCCTCGGCCGTGAGCGCCGAACGGCGCAGCAGCCGGTCGAGCGACTCCCCGTCGACGAACTCCATCACCAGGAAGGAGACCCTGCGCCCGTCGCCGAGCTCGCAGGCGCCGCAGTCGTAGACGTCGACGACGCCGGGATGGGTGAGTGTGGCCATCGCCCTGGCCTCGTTCTGGAAGCGCTGGGCGAAGCGCGGGTCCTCCATGAGGGCGGGCAGCAGGACCTTCACCGCGACGGTACGGCCGAGCACCGCGTCGTCGGCACGCCAGACCTCGCCCATGCCGCCACCACCCAGCCTGGAGATGAGGCGGTAGCGATCGTTGAGCGTGGTCCCCGAGTCGAGCACCTGTCGAGGCTAACACCGCAGGTCCCGCGCCATCGGGGAAACAGCCGACGGGGTAGGGGGCCAGGTCGGCGGTGTGTCGGGAGGTTCTCCGCATAACCCCTCGAACCGCACCGCCCGCACTCCGTTCACGCGCGCGCCGGACGGCCGAAGGAGGTCTCGCGGCGAAGCGGCTGGGGTACCGGCAAGGGGAGCCTCCGGGCGGTCCGCGTCCGGATGCGAGCGGGCGAACGCGATCCGCGTTCAGGGGCGGGCGGGCGAACGTGGTCCGCGTCCTGGGGCGGACGAACCCGATCCGCGTCCGGGGGCGGGCGGGCGAAAGTGGTCCGCGTCCGGGGGCGGGCGGCCGAAGCGTGCGGGGAAGGCGGGAACGAAGGGGGCGGGCGCCCCCGGTGGGAGCGCCCGCCACAACGTGCGGCCGGTCAGAAGGAGCCGGTGGTCGTGCCGCCGGTTCCCGACGCGGGCGTGGTGAACGTGCTGTTCGCGCCCGGCTGCCACGCGTCGGCGGTGTCGGGGAAGTTCGCCTCCTTCCGTTTGACGCACTTCCACTCGACCGCCGTGTTCGGCGGCAACGAGCCGATCGTGCCCGTCCACGTCGGGTACGCCGTCGGCGACAGCTTCACCGCGCTGGCCACCGACCAGCCGCCGAGCTGCGGCACGCTTCCCACGGCGTACACCGACTGGCCCGCGGTGGTCGTGCCGTTCGCGCACGAGAAGGTGACGGACACCGGCGCCTGCCCGAGCGTGAACGCGAACGTCTTCGCCGTGGTCACGCCGAGCGAGGCGGACTTGGCCACGATGAGGTTGCCGCCCGCGTTGTACCAGCCGCTGGCGGCGGCGTCGAAGGCCGCCTTGGTGGCGTGCTGGGTGAGCGCCGTCCCGTTGAGCGTCACCGCCGACGCCTGCGTGTCCGCGACGAGTTCCACGACGTTCGCCCGGCTCGCGGGCGCGCCGGTGTAGGTGCCGCTGGAGGCGGCGACGGTGACCGTGGCCGTCGATCCGCTGAGCTGCTGGCTGAGCAGGGTCGTCCGGACGGCCCCGCCCTGGTAGGCGGTGGAGGTCCCGTCGTCCTCGTAGAGGGTGAAGGACGAGGAGGCCGGGGCCGCGTACACGCGGGCGACCAGCTCGTTCCTCGTCGTCGAGTCGGTCCGCTTGCCCATCACGTTCATGGTCTTGTCGTCCACGAACATCTTGGGGATGATCGCCCCCGCGCGGGCGAAGGCCGGCAGCCTGAACGAGCCGTTCACCCACAGCGGCCGGTCGTTGAACCACTGCCCGGTGCTCGTCAGCTTCTCGTTGGTGGCGTAGTCGTACCAGGTGCCCGCGGGCAGGTACATGTTGCGCTTGCGCTCGTTGGCCGCCGCGACCACGCCCACCAGCAGGTCCTTGCCGATGAGCTTCTCGTGCCCCATCTCGCGCACGTTCAGGTCGTTCTGGTGGTAGTAGGCCAGGGGCGGCACGACCGGCTCGCCGAACGCGGCGGCCCTGTGCGCCAGCGAGTAGTAGTACGGCGTCAGCTCGTACCGCTGCCGCAGGTTGGCCAGGTTGCTCGCGGTGTGGCCGATCTTGTCGGGGGAGGTCTGCGCGCAGTTGCACAGGTTCTCCGTGTGCGGCCTGATCGGCACCTCGAACCAGGCGCCGTTGGCGAACCACTGGGTGTAAAGCTCGTTCAGGTCGGAGTTGAGCATCTCCCGCCTGAAACCGCCGATGTCGGAGCCGAAGTAGTCGATCCCGGACATCGACAGGTGCATCTGGACATTCTGCTGCTGGGCCAGCGCCGTCAGCTTGGAGCCGATGTCGGCCGACCACATCGCCACGCCGTACCGCTGCATGCCGCCCGCGCCCGAACGGGCCAGCATGAACGGCCTTTTCGTGCCGGAGGCGTAGCCGCGGGCGATGCTCTCGGCCCACTTGAGGTTGTAGACGTTGTGGTAGTCGGCGTGGGCGTGCTTGCCGGGCAGCACGCCCGAGGTCCAGTCGGAGCCGTCGTACATCTCGGGCTCGCCGAGGTCGAGCCAGTGGCCCATGACACCCTGGTCGGCGAGGGGCCGGCGCTTGGTGGCGTGCCAGTAGTCGCCGGCGGCGTCCTGCGTCCAGTCGATCATGCCGCCGCGGCCCCACCAGTCGTTGGTGGTCAGGTAGACGGGCGCGCACGAGGAGCATCCCGCCCTGTTGAGGTAGCCGCGGGAGGCCATGTCCGCGTGTTCGGGCCGGTTCTTGCCGATGTACGACTCCTCGATCGTCATCAGCCCCACACCCTCGTTCGAGGCCAGGGACGCGATGGTGGCCGAGGGGTTGGGGAAGGCCGCGGTGTCCCACGACAGCGACCCCATCCGGGTGTTGTCGGAGCCCGCCGTCACCCCGCCGAACCATGGCAGGTCCAGCACGAACCCGTCGACGGGGAACGTGCCCGCGCGCAGGCCCGACAGCCGGTTGTCGATCTCCGCCCAGTTGTCGTAGCCGAACTCCGAGACCCACATCCCGAACGCCTTCTTCGGCGGCACGGGCGGCCTTCCGGTCAGCTCCATGTAGTCCTTGCGCAGGTCGGGCAGGTCGGGCCCGGTCATCGTGTACCAGCGGAGCTGGTCGCCCCACGTGTCGACGGTCCACGGGTCGCCGGTGAGGTTCCACTCCTGCTTGTAGACCTGATCGAGGAAGAGGCCGTAGTTGAGGTTGGCCGCCCCCACCGCGAACAGGACGGGGATCTGGGCGTTGCCGACCGGTCCGTTGTCGGTGTCGTAGGCCATGGCGTTGCCGTACTGGCCGCCGGGGGTGCGGGTGCGCCCCACCCAGTCGCCGTCGGCGCTGCCGCCCATGAAGAACTGCTCGCCGAGCCCGTAGGCGTTCTGGATCGAGCCCTTGGTGATCGTCAGGCCCTTCCACGCCTGCGAGAGGTTGCGCGGGCACGCCTCGTACAGCAGCCGCGTGGGGTCGGACACCTTCACGCACAGCGTGCCCGCCGTCACCTCGACCTTCATCGAGGCGGTGGTCAGCGTGTTGCCCGTCTGGTTGAAGCTGGTCGGCCCCGTGTAGTCCTTCTTGGCCACCTGGGGCGTGGTGAACAGCGCCGCCCCCGTGCCGGGAGCGGTGCCGTCTGCCAGCTCGAAGTGGACCAGGTCGTCGTCGAGGAACTCCACGACGAGATAGGTCGACCCGCTCGTGAACTGCACCCGCTGCACGGCCGCCTGCGCGGGCAGCGCGACCAGCAGGGGAACGATCAGCGCGAACGCCATCACGAGTGCTCGTCTCATGGCCGCGCCACCACCAGGTTGTCGAGGTTGACCCCGCCGCCGGCGTACGAGATCTTGATGGATCGCGCGCCCGCGGCCAGTGACGTGGTGAGCGTCGCCGTCCCCCACGTGTCCCAGTTGGCGGTGGACGGGAGCGAGAGCGTGCCCGCCGAGACGCCGTCGACGGTGACCGTGACCGAGGCGGCCGTGGCCGCGCCGTTGGCGTAGCGGAGCTTGAGCTGGTGCCCGCCGGCCGCGTCAGCCTTCACCTGGAAGGTGACGGCGTCGCCCGAGGCCGAGAACTGGTCGACGAACCCGGTCCCCGTGTAGCCGGGGTGGTCGGTGTTGGTGGAGGTGCCGGTGCCGGTGGCGAACTCCGCCTCGTAGCCCGCCTTGTCGACGCCGTTGAGCGTCACGGTCCTGTTGGCGGCGCCGCCGGCGAGCTTCACGTGGGTGAGCTGCTGCGCCGGATCCCACCACCAGCCCTCGGCCGCCGACTTCAGATCGGCCAGTGTGGCCCGCGCCGTGGCGCCGGTCACCGAGGTGGGCTTGGTGGAGGCCACCTGCAGCGTCGACGTCGTGGTCAGCGCCGGTACGGTCACCGCCACCTGGTGCGCGCCCCAGTCCTCCGCCGAGGAGACGGTACGGCTGGCGCCCGCGGAGTCCTCGAAGTAGGCGTAGGAGCTGTTGCCCGCCGGATAGATCCGGAAGACGAGGTTGGTGTAGGAGGTGACGCTGTTGCCGATCTCGCCGCCGAGCTGGTAGTCGGCGTTGAGGTTGAGCGGGATGATCGCTCCGGGTCTGGCGTAGACGGGGATCGTGTCCAGGCCCGCGTTGTAGGTCTTCGTGCCCGGCCCGGTGAACCTGCCGCCGTTCCACAGGTCGTACCACTCGCCCGCGGGCAGGTAGACGCTCTTGGAAGTCGCCCCCTGCGTGGTGATCGGCGCCACCAGCAGCTGCGAACCGAACAGGTACTGCTGGTCGAGCGGCGCCGCCGTCGCGTCACCGGGGAAGGCGAAGCTCATCGCCCTCATCATCGGCACGCCCGTCGCCGAGCTCGCCTTCGCCTCGGTGTAGAGGTAGGGGATCAGGTTCATCCGGACGTTGGCGAACTTCCTGAACGCCGGTATCACGGAGGTGTCGCCGGTGCGCGCCTGGACGTTCCAGGGCGTGCGCGCCTCCGAGGCGGAGGGGTTGGACTTCTCCGAGTGGTACTGCATGATCGGCGAGAAGGTCGCCTGGGCCGCCGAGCGCAGGTACAGCTCGGCGCTGGGGAAGTCGCCGGTGAAGCCCGCCAGGTCCCACGCCGTGTACGGCACGCCCGACTGGCCCGCCGACAGCTGTGCCCGCACGGCCTCCTGGAAGGCGGAGAAGCTCGAGTTCTGGTCGCCCGCCCAGAAGATCGAACTCGTCTGGGCGCCCGAGGTCCCCGCCCTGCTGAAGATCGTGTTCTGCGCGTTCTTGCCCTTGACGTAGGTGTTGTAGGCCTTGGTGTAGCTGTTGGGGTAGGCGTTGTGCATCTCGTCGCCCTTGCGGCCGTCGGCGAACTTCACGCCCCTACCGAAGATCGCCTCGCTGCCGTCGGTCTTGAAGCCGTCGACCCCGACCTCGTCCATGAGGTAGTCGCGCTTGCTCATCCACCAGTTGGTGGCCGCCGTGCTGGTGAAGTCGGGCACCATGCTGTCGCCGAACCACTGGCCCGTGGGGATGCGGTAGGGCCCGTTGGTGGGGTTCTTCACGACGTAGCCCTGGGCCTCGGCGTACGCCTTGTCGTTGAGGTGCTGCTGGGGGGCCGTCGGCGGGTTGGCGTCGAAGTTCTCCTTCAGCACGGGGATCTGCCAGAGGATCATCTTGATCCCCTTGCTGTGCGCGTCGGCGACCATCGCCTTCGGGTTCTGCCATGCCGTGCCGGCGGGGAAGGTCAGGTTCGAGTACGCCAGCTTCCCGCTGCCGGACGTGGGCGTGTAGGTCGCGCCGTGCCAGACGTAGAAGGTCGCCTCGTCGCTCCACTGCTCCAGCACCATCGCCGTGTGCGGGATCTTGTGCGTGCTCGCGTTGGCCAGCTCGGCGGTGACCTCCGCCTGGGTGTTCCACTCGTTGGCCGACATCCACACGCCGAAGGCCCACTTCGGCGGCAGCTGGGGGCGTCCCGTGACCGCGGTGTAGTCGTCGACGATCTTCGCGGGGGTTCCGGCGAAGAAGTGGTAGTCGAGGGTGGAGGCGAGCGCGCCGCCGGTGTCCACGGCGAAGCCGGCCCTGTCGCCAGGGGTGAACAGGGCGTAGCGGGTGCTGGGCAGATAGATGCCGTAGCCGGCCGAGTTGGTGAAGAACGGGACCGACAGGTAGGTGCGGCGGGTCGCGCCCTGGTCCCTGTACTGGTTGTAGACGTAGTTGTGCACGCTGGTGCCGCGCTGGTCGAGCCGGTCGTAGCGCTCGCCGTACCCCTCGAACCGCTCTCCCGCGGGAGAGGCGTAGTTGTCCTCGATCTTGGTGACGGTGGTGGCGCCGTCACTGGCCCAGCGGATGTTGTTCGTGCTGTCCTGCCTGGTGATCAGGGTCGTGCCGTCGCCCTTGTAGATTGACAGCCGGTACGGTGACTTCTGGATCTTCAGGACGAGCGAGCTCGTGGAGATCGTCAGCGTGCCCGCCGAGTCCGACACCGTGTAGCCGGACACGCCCGAGATGGCGAGGCCGGAGCCCGCGGGTGCGATCTGCGTCCTGAAACGGTCGAGCGCGGGGAAGGCGAACCGAATCTTCGGCGTGAACGACCCCGAGCTATCACCGGTCGTGACATCCACTGATGTGCCGTTGTTCGTGAAGCCCGTCACGTTCGTCACCGTGCTCCACGAGGTGACCGTGAACGCGAACGGGCCCGTGCTCCTCTGCCCGCCCCCGTTCACGTCCGCGTTCACGGTGTAGCTGATCTGGTCGCCCCTGGCGAAGGACCCCAGGTTGATCTTCCAGTAGCTGTTGTTGCCGTTGTTGTGATCCCACGCCGCGCCGACGGGGGTCTGGTTCACCCCGTTCTTCGTCCACGTGACCCAGACGGTCTGACCAGGCTCGATCGGCCAGGTGGTGGCGTTGATCTGGACGTTCTCCCCCGCCATGGGGTCGCGGGGGGAGCGTTCGGTCGGCTCGGCCGAGTAGAGGTCGTCGATTCCGGTCGGTTGGTGGTAGACGCCGTCCAGCGCGTAGGCGGGAGCGGCGACGAGGGAGGCCAGCAGGACGGTCACAGCGACGATGACGCCCGACCGTAACCAGGTGCTGTGTTTCTCGATGACCTCGGCGAGCTCGGCCATGAGTGCTCCTCTCAGGATGTGAAGACGGGAGAGAGGTCGGGCCAGCGCTCTGCCGTACAGAGCACCGGCGGCCGGTCGAGGGGAGCGGGCAGCGTGAGCGTCTGCCCGCCGTCGATGGCGAGGCCCGTCCAGACGTCGACCCACTCGCCCGCGGGCAGGTAGGCCTCCACCTTGTCGGCGCCGGGGTCGGTGACGGGCACGACCAGCAGGGCGTCGCCGAGCTTGTACTGCAACGGGTGGCGCCAGATGTCCTGGTCGCCTGGGTGGTCGAAGAACAGGCCGCGCATCAGGGGCGCGCCGCCCGCGATGGTCTTGCGCGCCTCGTCGGCCAGGTAGCCCACCAGTCGCTCCCGCAGCTGCGCGAACCGCCGGAACACCGGGACGACCCGGGAGTCGCCCGTCTGTTCCGCGATGTTCCACGGCGTCCTGTCACGCAGCGGCCTGCGGTGGTGGTTGAACTCCGAGTGGTACTGCATGATCGGCATGAACGCCGACGTGCCCGCGGCGCGCAGGTAGAGCTCCGCGCTCGGCAGCTCGCCGGAGAACCCGGCCAGGTCCCAGCCCCAGTAGACGATCCCGCAGGCCGAAGCGGTGATCCCGGCCCTGATCGAGGAACGGAAAGCCTCCCACGTGGAGTCCTCGTCACCCGCCCAGAAGGCGCCGTGCGGCTGCGAGCCCGCGAAACCGGCCCTGCTGAACGTGACGGGCGCCTTGCCCGCCTGCCTGAGCAGGTCGCCGAAGGCGCGCGCGTAGTGCACAGGGAACAGCCCGTTGCCCTCGTCACCCCTGCGCCCGTCGGCGTAGCGCAGGTCATGGCCCCACGCGTGCTCGCCGCCGTCGGTCTTGAACCCGTCGATCCCGACCTCCTCCACGAGATAGCGGCGCTTGGCCGTCCACCAGTCGCGCACCTCCTGCGAGCTCAGGTCCGGCATCAGCGCCAGCGGGAACCACCAGCCCCTGTTCCTGTACGGCCTGCCGTCCGCCTCCCTGACGCACCTGTCGAGGATCTGCCTGGCGTCCACGGCCGCCTGGTGCCTGGGGTGCGGGCGCATCTTCTGCAGCGGGATCTGCCACAGCAGCACCTTGATGTCGCGCGCGTGCAGCTCGTCCACCATGCCCTTGGGGTCGGGCCACGGACCGTCGGCGGGGAACCGGTAGTCGGCGAGGGTGTGCGGCTCCTCCGAGGGCTCGTACTCCGCGCCCCTGAACGCCGTGAACGTCGTCTCGTCGCTCCACGCCTCGATGACCAGCGCGCCCACGGGAATGTCGGTCTCGCGGTGCCGGTCCATCTCGGCCATGACACGGTCCTGCGTGTTCCACTCGTTGCCGCTGGCCCACAGCCTGAACACCCAGTCGGGCAGCTCGGCCGGCCTGCCCACCGTGCCGAGGAAGGCGTCGAGCACCTCGGCGGGCGAGCCCTCGTGGATCCTCAACGTCAGGTCGGCGCCCTCGGCCTCGACGACGATGCTCTCGCCGATCTCGTACCAGGTCCTGCGGGAGGTGTCGAGGTGGAGGCCCCAGCTGCGCGGGCCGTTGACGACCATGGCGAACGGCATCGGCAGGTAGGTGCGCCCGTGGGCGCCCTGCGACTTGTACTGCTCGAACACCACCGCGTCCAGCGTCCTGCCCCGCTGGTCGACGGCGTCGAAGCGCTCGCCGAACCCGACGACGTGCGCGCCGGGCTCCAGGGCCAGCTCGAAGCGGCCCCGCCGTACCTCGTCGCCGTCGGCCAGCCACCGGACGCTGCCCGGCACCACCCGGTCGCGGCCCACGACCGTCAGCCGCCCGCCCTCGTCTCTCCACTCCGCCGCCGTCACATGGAACCACGTGGTGGCGAACGAACGTGAGGAACCTGTGCCGCCACCGCGGAACCGGTAGCTGTAGCGGCGGCCCGCCTCCAGCGGAGGTGTCACGACGGACCACGACCCCGAGGCGGCCCTGGCCGCCTTGGCCTGCGCCGCCGCGAGATGCCCGCCGTCGACCGCGGCGGACTCCTCCTCGGCCGCGGGACGGCTGAGCGGCAGTTCGAGCGCGGGCAAGCCGATGTCGACCCAGTCGCACACCACGGAGTCGACGTTCGCCGACGCCCGCACCCGCAGCTCGACGCTCTCGCCTGCCATCGGCAGGACGGGCACCCGCTGGTCCTCCGACTCGGCGTACGGGTGCCCCGACCCGTGAGGACGATGGCGGATCATGCGCGGACCTCCAGCGCGTCGGCGAGCATCAGGTACATCCCGTGCGACCACAGCAGCGGGGTCGCCACCGAGCCCCACCGGGCCAGCCACTCGTCGAACCTGCCCGGCGCCAGCAGCACGTCCGACACCTGCTCGGGCAGCTCGCCCGTCGCGGTGGCCTGCGCGCCCATCCAGTCGAGGTAGCGCAGCGCCTCCTCGCGCCGGCCCGCCGCGGCGTGGTTGAGCCCGAGGAAGCCCGCCAGCAGCACCCAGCGGCCGCCGCCGTAGAAGGTGTCGGCCAGGTAGCGGTACACCCCGCCCTCGTGGGCGAGCCGCCGCTCCACCTCGGCCACCGTGGCCACCGAGACGGGGTGGTCCACCGGGTAGAGCCCGAACGGATACACGCACGCCAGCAGGCTCGCGTCGACCGCGTCGCTGCCGAGCCACTTGCGCAGGTGCCCGCCCTGCGCGATCCCCTCGGCCGCGACCAGCGCCGCGATGCCCTCGACCGCCTCGGCCGCCGCCCTCTCCTCCTGCTCGTCGAGGAAACCGGTGCCGATCGCCGCCCTCAGGCCGGCGTGGATCGCGGCCAGCGTCGAGACGTGGCGCTGGTCGACGTGCTCCTCCCACCAGTCGTAGCAGGGCTGGTCCCAGAACCACGACAGGTACTTCGCCGCGACCCTGACCGCCGTGCGCGCGCCCTTCACCTCGGTGCCGTGCCGTCCGACGTGCTCGGCCAGTGCCCACAGCCACGTGCCGTAGCCGTCGAGCTGGTGGTCCCACCACTCGTCGGTGCCCTCGCCGCCGTCGAGCGTGAACCTGGTGGGCAGCATCTCGGCGGGGGAGACGCTCTCGCCGTCGGCGGCCCGCCCGACCAGTGCGTCCACGCGCGCCTGGCGGGCGCCGACGACGCCGGCGCACCACTCGTGGAAGGCGGTCACCCCTTCGAGCACGCCGGACCGGCTCATGCCCTCGGCGATGAACGCGCCGTCGCGCAGCCACGCGTAGCCGCGGTAGGCGGAGAAGGTGGGACACGCCGGGTAGGCCCCCGAGGGCGACTGGTGCGTGCTGATCACATCGACGCTGCGCGACACGAGCTGCGCCCGCGCCAGGTCGCTTCCTACGATCACTTGGTCAGATCTCCTGGTGAGTGAATGGTGCCGAAGGACTCGGGGACAGGGTCAGCCGAGGAGCTCGTCCACCTTGGCGGCCGCCGTCTTGAGCGCCTCCTCGACGGAGGCCCGGCCCGCCGCCGCGTTGGCCAACTCCTGGGTCACCGCGTCCTGCATCTCCTGCTGCCGCTTGATCACCGGCGGCAGCGCGATCGACTTCAGCGAGTCGAAGACCGCCTGGCGGTTGGCCGGCTTGGGGTCCTTGAGGTACCCGGCGAGCACGCCCTGGTCCGAGACCGGAGGCAGCTCCCACGACGACTCGATCCTGGTCGAGGCCGCCACGCCCGACGAGCTGAGGAACTTGGCCCACGCGTAGGCCTCCTTCCCGTGCCTGGTCGTGGTGGAGGCGGCGACCGAGTTGTGGAAGACGGCGCTGGCCTTGGCCGAGTCACCGGGCTCGACGACGACGTCCCACTCGAACGGCACGTCCTTCAGCCCCGCGAACTGCCAGATGCCGTTGTGCCACATCGCGAGCTTGCCCGACTTGAACAGGTTGGTGTCGTAGTCGGCGGTGCCGCCGATCTCCGCCTCGGTCGGCATGGTCTTGCCCACCTTGGACACCAGCCACGTGGCCGCCTTGACGCCCTGGGGGCTGTTGAAGGCCGCCTTCTTGCCGTCGGCGGAGAGGAACTCGCCGCCCGTCTGCTTGAGCGTCTTGTAGAACTCGAAGAACTGCACGGGCTGGAAGTCGCCGAACACGCCCGCCTTCTTGTCGGTCAGCTTCTCGGCGGCCGCCTGCTCCTCCGCCCACGTCCACGAGGCGGTCGGCTCGTCGATCCCCGCCTTCTTGAACAGGTCCTTGTTGTAGAAGAGGACGACGGTGGAGAAGGAGGCGGGCAGCGCGAACTGCTTGCCCTCGTGCTTGAACGCCTCCAGCGACTCCTGCGCGTACCCGGTGGGCGCGGAGTCCCCCGAGACCTGGCCCAGGTCGAGCAGCGAGCCGGCGTCGGCGTAGGTGACGAAGTTCTCGTAGTTGAGCTCGAAGGTGTCGGGCGCGGTGCCGCCCGCGATGCTCGTCTGCAGCTTGGTGAAGTACTGGTCGTACGGCGCGGTCTCCACGACCACGTTCACCTTCGGGTTCTCCTTCTCGAAGGCGGCGACGATCTTGTCGAGGTCCTTCACGTGGTCGGGCGCGGCGGAGAAGGTGAAGTACCTCACTGTCACCTTGCCGCCCTCACCGGCGGCGGAGGTGTCCCTGGTGGCCGAGCCCTGCGAGCACGCGGTGGCGAGGACCGCGGTGGCCAGCGCGGCGAAGGCGAGCCTTGTCCTGGTCATGGGGGGTGATCCTTTACTTGAGCCCTGATTGGGCGACGGAGGCGATGACGTGCTTCTGGGCGAAGAGATAGAGGATGAGGATGGGCACGACGCTGACCACCGACCCGGCCATGACGACGTTCCACTCGGTGGTGAAGCGGCCGTGCAGTTCGGCCAGGCCGAGGGGGAGCGTCATGAACTCGGGCGACTTGATGATCACCAGGGGCCACAGGTAGGCGTTCCAGCTGGCCATGAACCCGAAGATGGCGAAGGTCGCCAGGGCGGGCCTGATCAGTGGCACCACAATCAGCGCAAAAATCCGGAAATGTCCGGCGCCGTCCAGCACCGCCGCCTCATCGAACTCCTTCGGCACCTGGGCGATGGCCTGCCTGAGCAGGAAGACGCCGAACGCCGAGGCGATGGTCGGGGCAAGGACCGCGAAGTAGGTGTCGATGAGGTTGAAGGTCCGCATCTCGATGAACAGCGGCACGATCAGCACCTGCAGCGGCACCATCAGGGTCGCCAGGTAGACCGCGAACAGCGCGCCCCTGCCGGGGAAGGGCAGCCTGGCGAAGGCGTAGGCGGCCATCGCGCTGGTGACCAGCTGCAGGATGGTCGAGGCCGCCCCGATCCACGCGCTGTTGAGCAGGATCCGCCAGAACGGCGTGACCTCGAGCAGCTTGCCGTACGCGCCCAGGTTCGCCCCGTCGGGAGTGAAGTCCGGCGGGGTGGCCAGCACGCTCCCGCTCGGCGTGATCGAGGTGATCACCGCCCACGCGAAGGGGAACAGCATCACCAGCGCGCCCGCGACGACCAGCAGGTACTTCAGAGCCTTACCCATAGTTCACCCACCGGCGCTGCACGCGGACCTGGATCAGCGTCACCAGCAGGACGACCGCGAACAGCAGCCACGACAGCGCCGAGGCCGCGCCCGCCCTGCCGTACTGGAAGGTGAGCCGGTAGACCTGTTCGACCACGACCTCGGTGGCGCCGCCTGGACCGCCCGCGGTCATGACGTGCACCTGGTCGAAGACCTGGAAGCCGTTGATCAGCGAGATGACGACGACGAAGAACGTCGAGGGCGACAGCAGCGGCAGCGTGATGCGGCGGAAGCGCTGCCAGGCCGACGCGCCGTCCACCCGCGCCGCCTCGTGGTACTCGTGCGGGATCGCCTGCAGCCCCGCCAGCAGGATGATCATGACGAAGCCGAGGTCCTTCCACGCCGAGGCTAGAATGATCGACGGCATCGCCCAGGACGGGTCGGTCCACCAGCCGGGCCCTTCGACGCCGAGCAGGCCCAGCGCCCAGTTCACGATGCCGCTGGCGGGGTTGAGCAGCCACTTCCACATCAGCGCGACGACGACCCAGCTGGTGATGACCGGCAGGAAGTAGATCGCGCGGAACAGGTTGCGCCCGCCCATCGCCCTGTTGAGCAGCATCGCCAGGCCGAGCCCTCCCGCGTAGACGAGCGGCAGGTATCCGGCGATGAAGTACAGCGTGTGCAGGAAGGCGGCCCGCGTCTTCGGGTCGGCGAGGACCTCGCCGTAGTTGTCGAGACCCACCCAGCGCATCGGCTCGATCAGGTTCCACTCGTGCAGACTCACCCAGAGCGATCCGGCCATCGGGACCAGCGTGAACAGCACGAGCGGGACGAGGCTCGGCAGCAGGAAGACCGCGACGGTGCCCGCGTAGCGCAGCCTCCTGCGCGGCGGCCCCGCCCGGTGTGCCGCCGCGCGGGTCCGCGGCGGGTCGGCGGTGAGCGTCATGGGGTCGCCCCGATCAGCCTTGCGCGCACGAGCCTTCCCTGCTCGCCCGCGGCGCCTGCCGCGTCGAACGGCGTGGCCAGCACCAGCGCCGCGGCGCCCTGCGCCCAGCTCGTCTCGTCCCAGCTCTCCACCTCGATCGCGATGTCGCGCCGTCCGGGCATGAGCTGGGCGCGGACCGCCCTGTCGAAGCCCACCTGCCAGTACGGCCAGTGCGCGACGCCCTCGCCCAGGATGACCACGACCTCGGGGTCGACCACGTTGATCAGCCCGGCGGTGGATCTGCCGAGGATCCTGCCCGCCTGGTCGAAGACGTCCTGGGCGGCCCTGTCGCCGGCCGCGGCGGCCCTGCCGAGCTCGTCGACCGCGTCCCGCGCGCCGGGGTCGCCCTGCGCCGCGTGGTCTTCGAGCAGCCCCTTCTCCCTCGCGGACGCCACCAGGCCCGCCGAGCCGACGAACGCCTCCAGGCATCCGGCGGTGCCACAGCCGCAGACCGGGCCCGAGGGGTCGACCGGCACGTGGCCGAACTCGCCCGCGCCGCCTCTGGCGCCTCGGTAGACGCGCCCGTCGGTGACGATGGCGGCCCCGACGCCCCGCCCGATCGTCAGGACGAGGAAGTCGCGGTGCGTGCGGCCTCTGCCGTACAGGCGCTCGGCGGCCGCCAGCGCGTTGACGTCGTTCTCCACCAGCACGGGAAGGCTGAGGCGGCGGCGCAGGCGCTCGCCGACGGGCATCGCCTGCCAGCCGAGCGTCGGCGCGTTGACCGTCCCTACGGCCTGGTCGTCGACGCTCCCGGGAACGCCCACGCCGACGCCCAGCAGCGCGGGAGCCTGCTCGATCCGCGCCAGCGTGGCCTCGACGGTGCTCGCGAGGTCGTCGAGCGCGTGTGGCCCCGAGGGGTCGAAGGGGTGCTCCCACGATCCGAGCACCACGCCGTCGAGCCGGACGTCGACGATCACCAGGTGGTCTGCCGTCACCTTGACGCCGAGCGCGCGTCCCGCGGTGCCCACAAGACCGAGCCGCTGCGCGGGACGGCCGCCGCGTGACGGCTTGAGGTCGAGCTCCTCCAGCATGCCGTGCCCCATGAGCTCGCGCGTGAGCTGGGTGACGGACGCGGGGCTGAGGTCGAGCTCCCGGGCGATTTCGGTACGGCTGAGCGGACCGACCGTGCCGAGGAGGGCGAGGATCGCCGTCCTGGTCAGGTCGCCGCGATCACTGCCTGCCATACAGGGACCGGACTTTCTTTGGAAATAAAGTTAGTGGTGAAAATATGAGTCCGCAGGTGTCCCACTGTCAAGAGTTCGCAACCGGGTTGAAACACGAACGGGCGCCCCTCGGCAGAGGGGCGCCCGTCAGATCAGCCGTGCGTCAGGAAGCGTCCTTCGCGCGGGCGCGCAGCGCGCGGCTCACGCCGTCGGCGCCCTCCATGACCATCCTGCGCAGCGCCTGGGGCGCGCCGGAGGAGGCCAGGTAGTCCTCCGCCGCCTGGACGGTCTCCTGCTCGATCAGCAGCGAGGGGAAGCAGCCCACGGCGAAGCTCTGCGCCATGTCGAACGTCCACTCCTCGTAGATCCGCCCGACCTCGGAGAAGTACTTCTCCTTGTACGGCACGAGCAGGTCCACGTGGTGCGGGTCCTGGAACCCCGCGATCGTCGTCCTGAAGATCGCGTTGGCCAGCTTGCCGCCGGTGATCGCCGCCCACGCCTCGGCCTTGGCCTCGGCGGTCGGGATGGCCGCCTTGCACAGGGCGGCCGAGCGCTCGCCCGAGGCGGTGGCGTCGCGCTTCAGCTCCGCCTCGATGTCGTCCGCGCCGAGCACGCCGCCGGAGACCAGCGCGTGCGTCAGCGTCCACCGCAGGTCGGCGTCGACGGCCAGGCCCTCGGGCGCCGACGTGCCGTCGAGGATGCCCTTGACGAAGGCCAGGTCCTCGGTCGAGGTGGCCACCGCGCAGAAGGCGTTGACGTAGGCGAGCTGGTGGTCGGAGCCCGGCTCGGCCGTGCCGATCCACGACTTCAGCGCGGCGGCGAGCTGGGCCAGGCCCTCGGCCTGCCAGGCCGGGTCTGCGTACTGCTGCACGGCCTGGCGGGCCTGCCGCAGGACGGTCTGGACGACCGTGATGTCCTTGACCGACGAGATGCCGGAGATGACCAGCTTGACGTAGTCGCGGGTGGCCATCTCGGCGTCGCGGGTCATGTCCCACGCCGCCGACCAGGACAGGGCGCGCGGCAGCGACTCGGTGAACCGCGAGATGCCCCCGTCGACCAGCGTGGCAAGGGAGCGCTCGTCGAGCCTGACCTTGGCGTAGGTCAGGTCGTCGTCGTTGATCAGAACGAGGTCGGGCTGCGTCTCGCCCATCAGCTCGGCGACGGCCGTACGCGCGCCGACCACGTCGAGCTCGACCCGCCGGGTCCTGACCAGCTCACCGTCGACCTGGGAGTACAGGCCGATCGCGACGCGGTGGGAGCGCAGCGTCGGGTACTCGGCCGGGGCCTCCTGCAGCACCTCGAAGCGGGTGAAGCGGCCCTCGGCGTCCACGTCGAACGAAGGACGCAGCGTGTTGACCCACGAGGTCTCCAGCCACTCCTTCGACCACGACGACAGGTCACGGCCGCTGGTCCGCTCCAGCGCGGTGAGCAGGTCCTTCAGCTCGGTGTTGCCCCACGCGTGCTCGTTGAAGTAGTCGCGCACGCCGGCGAGGAAGTTGTCGAGCCCGACGTAGGCCACCAGCTGCTTGAGCACCGAGGCGCCCTTGGCGTAGGTGATGCCGTCGAAGTTGACCTCGACCGCCTGCATGTCGGGGATGTCGGCGGCGATCGGATGGGTGGAGGGAAGCTGGTCCTGGCGGTAGGCCCACGCCTTCTCCACGTTCGCGAACGTCGTCCACGCGCCCTTGCCCCAGCGGGTGGCCTCGGCCTGGCACAGCACGGAGGCGTAGGTGGCGAACGACTCGTTCAGCCACAGGTCGTCCCACCAGCGCATGGTGACCAGGTCGCCGAACCACATGTGCGCCATCTCGTGCAGGATCGTCTCCGCGCGGCGCTCGATGATGGCGTCGGTGACGCGGGAGCGGAAGACGTAGTCCTCGAGGAAGGTGACACAGCCCGCGTTCTCCATGGCGCCCGCGTTGAACTCGGGGACGAACAGCTGGTCGTACTTCCCGAACGGGTAGCGGACGCCGAAGACCTTGTGGAAGAAGTCGAAGCCCTGGCGGGTGATCTCGAAGATGTTGTCGGCGTCGAGGTGCTCGGCCAGGGAGGCGCGGCAGTAGATGCCCAGCGGGATGCCGTCGTGCTCGGAGGTCACCTTGTGGTAGCCGCCGGCCACCAGCGCGGTGATGTAGGTGGAGATGCGCGGGGTCGGCGTGAAGTGATGCCGCCTGGCCGCCTGGGTGGTGCCGTGACGGCCCGCGTGCTCCTCGAACTGCTCGACGGAGTCGGCCGCGCCGTTGGAGACGACCTCCCAGTCGGCGGGGGCGAGCACGGTCAGCTCGAACGTCGCCTTGAGGTCGGGCTGGTCGAAGCAGGCGTACATGCGGTGCGCGTCGGCCGTCTCGAACTGCGTGTGCAGGTAGACCTTCTGGTCGACCGGGTCGACGAACCTGTGCAGGCCCTCGCCCGTGCGCATGTAGACGCAGTCGGCGTCGATGGTCAACTCGTTGTCGGCGGCGAGGCCGGGCAGCGGGAAGCGGCCCTTGTCCTCGTCGTAGGCGGAGACGTCGAGCGCGACTCCGTTGAGCTCCACCGTGCGCACATGCGCGCCGTGCAGGTCGATGAACGTCGTCGCGCCTGGTTCCGCGGCGGAGAAGCGAACGGTCGTGACGCTCTCGAACCGCTCCTCACCCTCCGTCAGGTCGAGCTTGACGTCGTACGACTCGACCTTCAACAGCCGGGCCCGCTCGCGAGCTTCGTCACGGGTCAGGTTGCCTGCCAAGATCCGCTCCTCTTCACCACATCTTTGGGGTTTTGTCTGAATCCTGCCATGCCAGGAATAGTCCTGACTCTCACTCAGGTTATGGCCGACGGCAAGGTCACCTGAATGAGAGAACCCCCAACATGGCTGAGCGAACCCCCGTAGACCTCTGGTTCGACCCGTTCTGCCCCTTCGCCTGGATCACTTCCCGCTGGCTGGTGGAAGTCGAGAAGGTGCGCGAGATCGAACCCCGCTGGCACATCATGAGCCTGAACGTCCTCAACGAGGACAAGGACATCTCTCCCGAGTACCGCGAGATGATCGCCGCGGCGATCGGCCCTGTCCGCGTCGTCGCCGCCGCGGCGGAGAAGTACGGCGAGCACGTGGTCGGCCCCCTCTACACCGAGCTCGGAACGCGCTTCCACAACGAGGGCAGGCCCAAGGAGGGCCCCACGATCAGGGACACGCTCGCCGACGCCCTGGAAGCCGCGGGGCTCGACAGGGAGGTGGCCGACGCGATGGACTCCGCCGACTACGACGAGGCGATCAGGGAGTCGCACTTCCGTGGCATGGACCTCGTCGGGCAGGAGGTCGGCACCCCCGTCATCCAGGTCGAGGGCGTCGCCTTCTTCGGGCCCGTCCTGACGAAGATCCTGCGCGGCGAGGACGCGGGCAGGCTCTGGGACGGCGTGCGCACCGTCGCGGGCTTCGAGGACTTCTTCGAACTCAAGCGGACCCGCACCCGGCGCCCCGTCTTCGACTAAGGGATCCGAGATCTCGGACATGTCCCCCTAACCTGGGCGGTTCGCCGTACCCTCGGGGAGTCAAGGTTCTCGCTTTGTGACCTTCGGCGCGCGAGGATGGGGGACATGCGTCATCTCTATATCAACGGGGCCTGGACGGCCTCGGTCTCGGGAGAAGGAATCGATGTCGTCAATCCGGCCACCGAGGAGACGATCGATACCGTTCCCGCAGGCGCTCCCGATGACGCAGAGGCGGCGGTCCTGTTCGCCCGCGCCGCGTTCCCCGCGTGGGCGAACACCGCGCCCGCCGAGCGGGGCAAGCTGCTGGCCGCCGCGGCCGACCTGCTGAGACAGCGCGCCGAGAGCGTCGCCAGGACGATCTCCACCGACATGGGCTCGCCGTATGGCTTCGCGCTGAAGGTGCAGACGCTCATGCCCGCCGGCGTGCTGGCCTCCTACGCGCAAATGGCCGAGAGCCACCCCCGCGAGAGCAGGGTCGGCAACTCGGTCGTGGTGAAGGAGCCCGTGGGCGTCGTGGCCGCGATCACCCCGTGGAACTACCCCCTCCACCAGATCGTCTGCAAGGTCGCGCCGGCGCTGGCGGCGGGGTGCACGGTCGTGCTCAAGCCCAGCGAGGTGGCCCCGCTCGCCGCCTACGCTCTGGCCGAGATCTTCCACGAGGTCGGCCTGCCCCGTGGTGTCTTCAACCTGGTCAGCGGCAGGGGCCCGGTCGTCGGCGAGGCGCTGGCCGCCCACCCCGAGGTCGACATGATCTCCTTCACCGGCTCGACCGGGGCAGGCCGCAGGGTGGCCGCGCTGGCGGCCGAGGGCGTCAAGCGGGTGGCGCTGGAGCTCGGCGGCAAGTCGGCCAACCTGATCCTGCCCGACGCCGACCTGCCCGTCGCGGTCAAGGCCGGTGTCGCCAACGCCTTCGTCAACGCGGGGCAGACGTGCTCGGCGTGGTCGCGCATGATCGTCCACCGCGACCAGTACGACCAGGCGGTGAGGATGGCCGTCGAAGCCGCCCGCAAGTACCTCGTGGGCGACCCCTTCGACGAGGCCACCAGGATCGGCCCGCTGGTGTCGGCCGCCCAGCGCGACCGGGTGGTCCGCTACATCAACACTGGTCAGGAGGAGGGCGCGCGCCTCATCATCGGCGGCACCGAGCGTCCTCTGGACCGCGGCTACTACGTCGAGCCGACCATCTTCGCCGGCGTGGAGCCGGGGATGACGATCGAGCAGGAGGAGATCTTCGGTCCCGTCCTGTCGATCATCCCCTTCACCAGCGAGGAGCAGGCCGTGCAGATCGCCGACGGCACCCGCTACGGCCTTTCGGGCGCGGTGTGGGCGGGCACGCAGGAGCGGGCGCTGGCGGTGGCCAGGCGGCTGCGCACGGGGCAGGTCTCGGTCAACGGCGGCCAGTTCAACCCGCACGCGCCCTTCGGCGGCTACAAGCACTCGGGCATCGGCAGAGAGCTGGGCGAGCACGGCCTCGAGGAGTACTTCGAGATCAAGTCGCTCCAGCTCTGAGCCGCGGGCGTCAGTGCGTGCGCTGGAGGATCTTGCGCGCCTCGCTCTTCGGCAGCCTGTCGACGTAGAGCGTGCCGTCCAGGTGGTCGGTCTCGTGCTGGAAGCAGCGCGCCAGCAGCCCGCGCGCCCTCAGCTTCACCTTCCGCCCGAGCCTGTCCATGCCCTCGATGCTGACGCCCGCCGCACGGGGCGTCGCCGCGTAGAGCGGCTTGCCGGTGTCACGCCCGGGGACCGACAGGCAGCCCTCCTCGTCGAGCACCTCCTCGGCGTCGTCGATCGTCAGCGTGGGGTTGATCAGGTGGCCCTTGCGCCCGCTGCAGTCGTAGACGAACAGCCTGCGCGACACGCCGATCTGCGGCCCGGCCAGGCCCACGCCGTCGGCCGCGTACATCGCCTCGAACATCTCGTCGATGAGCTTCCTCAGCTCCTTGTCGAAGTCGACGACGGGTTCGGCCGGGGTGCGCAGGACGGGATCGCCGATGTACCGGATCTCACGCATGGGCGCTGCACTCCTGTAAGGACTGAATGGGGCAAGAGCCTCTTACTCTAGCGTGGGACCGACGTGGCTCGCGCCCCGCGAACCTGCGAAACTGGTCCCGTGCGTGTCTACATCGGTGCCGACCATGCCGGCTATGAGCTGAAGAACCACCTGGTGACCTGGTTGAAGGACCAGGGCCACGAGGTGACCGACTGCGGTCCTTTCGTCTATGACGCCGAGGACGACTACCCGGCGTTCGTGCTGCGCGCCGCCGAGGGCGTCGCGGGCGACCCCGGCAGCCTCGGCATCGTGATCGGCGGCTCGGGCAACGGCGAGCAGATCGCGGCCAACAAGGTGCGCGGCATCCGCGCGGCCCTGGCCTGGAGCGAGGAGACGGCGCGCCTGTCCCGCGAGCACAACAACGCCAACATCGTCAGCCTCGGCGCGCGCATGCACTCCGAGGAGGAGGCGACCAGGTTCGTCGAGGTCTTCCTCGACACGCCGTTCTCCGGCGCCGAGCGCCACAGCCGCCGCATCGCCCAGCTCGTCTCCTACGAGACCATCGGCCAGCTCCCGCCGCTGCCCTAGCCGCGCGGATGCGAGCCCGCCGCGGGCTACGACTTGCGGCGGGTCTCGCGCCGTGGTGCCTCGTCGCGCAACGGCCGCCGGTCGGCGGCGTCCTGCTGTTCCTGCGAGGGCTTGGAGACGTCCCTCGCCCGCATCGCGGTGATCGCCGTGATCTGCAAACTCTGCAGCGCCATACCTGTGACTGTAGCCCGCCGCCGCGGTCCCCGAAGGCGGGCGGCCCCGGTCAGAAGACGAGGCCCGCCCACGGCGCGGGCGACCACGACATGGCGGTGGCGAGGGCGCGGACCGCTCCCGCCGAGTGCTCGGTGAGCAGACCCGCCGCCTGCTGGGCGGTCAGCGAGCCGGCGCCCAGATAGGCCCCGCCGAGCGCGGACACCGGCAGCGACACGTCAGGGGTCTCGTCGGTGGGCTTGCACGAGGCCGAGCCGGTGTCGGCCGTCAGCCGCCAGCGGCCCGCGTTCCACGGGCAGACGTCGTCGTCCACCTCGATCACCAGGTCCACGGGCGCGGAGTAGGCGCGGGAGACCAGCGCGGCGTCCACCGAGACCAGCCTGACCCACAGCTCGTCGCCCCAGCGCGAGTGGAGCTGGCGGACGTCGGCCAGCAGCTGGGTGATCGGGTCGTCGACCGGGATGTCGGCCGTCACCTTGGTGACCAGGTCGCGGTCGAGCACCGCGCGCCACAGCAGCGCGTGCGCCGCGGGGTCGGTCGCGTGCAGCTCACGCAACTGCAGCTCGCAGTCAGGCCCGCCGTTCTCGCCCCACGCCGACTTGACCCTGAACAGCGCGTAGCCGCGCGCCCCTGAGGAGTCCTCCACGAGGAAGCCGCGCAGGCTGCCCGCGCCCTGCTGGTCGAACTCCTCGTCGGCCAGGCTCATGTTCCAGAAGTGCTCGTTGCGTGCGTACCGGCCGGGCCGCTCGGTCATGACCCTGGCGAACAGCTCCTCCAGGGTGGACCTGACCTCGGCGGGCTTGACCACGCGGACCCTGAGCGAGGGGTCGGAGGGCGCGGCGGGGGTGAAGGCCGACCGGTGCGTGGGGATGCTGACCGCCAGGTTGTCGGCCGCCCTGCCGTAGCCGTACCGGCCGTAGATGATCGCCTCGGAGGCGTACAGCGCGGCCACGGCCTCGCCCCGCTCGCGCACGTCGGCGAGCTGGCGGCGCATGATCTGCGAGAGGATGCCGCGACGGCGATGCGAGGGAAGCACACTGACCGCGGTCACCCCGGCGACGGGCAGGGCGCCGCCCGGTACGGCCATCGAGAAGCTGTGGATGCCGGTGACGCCGGCGATGAGGTCGCCGTCGAAGGCGGCCAGGGTCCGGTCGAACTCGGTGTTCGCCTTCCAGCGTTCGGACTGGGTGGGGTGCGGCGTCCAGTTGAAGGCCTCGGCGAGCACGCCGCTGAACTGGGGCCACTGCTCTTCCGAGATGGGGCGGATCGGATAGCTCATCCGTCCACGGTAGGAGCGGGCAAAGCCGGACGGCCACCCAATATCCGTGCTTAATGATCAAGGCGTTGGTCAAGTGGGCTGCCCAAACCCGGGAGAGACCGATACAGTCGAGCGCATCATGAACTCACGTCCGGTGCCGCAGATCCCGCCTCGGCTCCGTGCGGTGCTGGTCAAAGTGCCTGGTCTGGTGCCCGCGGTCAGGTTCCTCAGAAGAGGGCCGCTGGCCAGGGACCGCAACCTGCTGATCACTCTGTCGGTGCTGACCCTGATGGTCGGCGGGCTCGCCGCCCGCGTGTCCACCGAGTGGTTCTCGCCCTCCCTGTTCATCCTCATCACCCTGGTCGGCGGGCTGCAACTGCGGCTGCGCAGCCTGGCGGTCCTGCTGGTCTCCGTCCTGGCATCCCTCGCCTACATTGGAGCGGTCCTGGGGGTCAACAGGATCGGTCTCGGGCTCATGGTGAGCATCGGCTTCACCACGGTCCTGGCCGTGCTCATGGCCCGCACCAGGGGCAAGCTGGGCGTGCAGGGCCTGCGCGGCGACGCCATGCTGCTGGAGCTGCGCGACAGGCTCAAGAGCCAGAGCGAGCTGCCCTCGCTGCCCAAGGACTGGGGCGCCAAGGTGGTGCTCAAACAGGCCGGCGGCTCCTCCTTCGGCGGCGACTTCCTGGTCTCCATGCGCGACGGCGACAACGTGGAGATCGCGCTGGTCGACGTGTCGGGAAAGGGTGTCGACGCCGGCACCAGGGCGCTGCTGCTGTCCGGCACGTTCGGCGGGCTGCTCGGCTCGGTCGACGACTTCCTGCCCGCCTGCAACGGCTACCTCCACCGCCAGCGCGGCGACGAGGGCTTCGTCACCGCCGTCCACCTGCGCCTCGACCTGAGCACCGGCGAGTACACGATCACCTCCGCCGGCCATCCGCCTGTGGTCAAGCTCGACTCGGGTACGGGCAACTGGGAGATCGCCTCGGCCAAAGGCGTGGTCCTCGGCGTGGTGCCCGACCTGCACTGCGAGCCCGACAGCGGGGTGCTGCGCAAGGGCGACGCGCTCCTGCTCTACACCGACGGGCTCATCGAACAGCCTGGCCGCGACATCGACGCCGGCCTCGACAGGCTGCTGGGCGAGGCCGAGCGGCTGCTGCCCTCGGGGTTCCGCGACGGAGCGAGGGCACTGGTCAACTCGATGGCGTCAGGACACAACGACGACTGCGCGCTCGTCCTCATCTGGCGCCCATGACGAATCACACGGTCAGATCGTGAGCTGAGTCACTGTCTGGCGGTGGAGCGGCCTTGAGATTCTCAAGGCGTGGACAACCGGTATGAGCTCTACTGCCTTGTCGATCCCCTGTTCTGCGACTCACCGGTGATCGACGGCGCGCCCGAGTTCGTCCATGCGACCAGGCGCGCTCCAGGGGGATGGACGCGTACCGCGCAGGCCGGGCGGGCGACCTCGCCTGCCTGGCGCCGCACGAGGAGCCGGTCTCGCTTCCCTTCCTGCAGGCCCCGCGCCGAAGAGAGCGCCGGCGCGGACTGAGCGCCCCCAGAGCCCGGGTCCCGGTAGGAGCGGCGCGGTTCCGCCGGGACCCGGTCATCATCCGCGCGGCAAGCCGCTACAGCCAGCCGGACCGCTACAGCCAGCCGGAGTCGCTGGCGATGCGCACCGCGTCGATCCTGTTGCGGGCGCCCGTCTTGCACATGATCCGTGACAGGTGGTTGCGGACCGTGCCGACCGACAGGAACAACTCGTCGGCGATCTCCGTGGAGCGGGCCCCGCCCGCCGCGACCCTCAGCACGTCCCGTTCGCGCGGGGTCAGCGGGTTGGCGACCGACTCCAGCGCGGCCAGCGCCAGCTCCGAGTCGACCGCCCTGCGTCCCCCGCCCACCGCACGCAGGCCCTCGGCCAGCACCTCGGGCGCCACGTCGAGGCTCATGAAGCCCGCCGCGTGGGCCTCGAAGGCCCGCCGTACCTGACCGGGGTTGGGCTGGGCGGAAAGGATCAGCACCCTGCAGCGGGGAGCCTGCTCGCGCAGCAGCGCGGCGGCGGCCAAGCCGCCGAGATCGGGCAGGTCGAGGTCGACGACGGCGGCGTGGGGATCGTGCTCGAGCGCCGCGGGAACGATCCCCGCGCCCGTGCCGACCTCGGCGACCACCTCGAGATCGGCCTCCACGTCGAGCGAGGCGACCAGGCCCCTTCGCACCAGCGGGAGGTGCTCGGCTACCAGGATCCGAAGCGACACATCTCCTAGAGTGATCGTGTGACTGCGTACTGTCAACGCGGTCTCCGGATTCCGCAAAGGACGCGCAAGCCGTTCAGCATCGGATTGTTCGACTACTCTGGGCTTGTCGGACCTTCTCCTCAGCCATGGAGCGCGCGTAGATGATCTGGCTCTACATCGCGGGGATCGTCATCTTCGTGCTCGGCCTGATGGCCTCCATCGGGCTGCACGAGATCGGTCACCTCGTTCCCGCCAAGCTGTTCGGCGTCAGGGTGACGCAGTACATGGTGGGCTTCGGCGGCACCATGTGGTCGAGGCGGAGGGGCGAGACCGAGTACGGGATCAAGTGGATCCCGTTCGGCGGCTACATCCGGATGATCGGGATGCTGCCGCCCCGTCCCGGTGACGATCCGACCAAGCTGCGGAGAGCCTCGACCGGGCCGTTCCAGGGGTTGATCGACACCGCGAGGGACGTCGCGCAGGAGGAGGTCGGCCCCGGCGACGAGGACCGTGTCTTCTACCGCAAGAAGTGGTGGCAGAAGGTCATCATCATGTTCGGCGGCCCGCTGATGAACTTCGTGCTGGCCTTCGTGCTGTTCACGATCCTGCTCGTCGGCATCGGACTGCCGGGCCTGTCGCCCGTGGTCTCGCCCGACACCAACGCCTGCGTCGTCCCCCACGGCCAGACCCGCACGGTCTGCGCGGCAGGCGACCAGCCGACGCCCGCCGCCAAGGCGGGCATGAAGGCGGGCGACAGGATCGTCGCCTTCAACGGCGTCAAGGTCGCCAACTGGGAAGAGGCCACCCAGAAGATCAGGAAGAACGGCCCGGGCCCCGTCACGGTCGGCATCATCCGCGACGGCAGGCCGATGACGCTCAACGTCACGCTCATCGGCAGGGAGGCCATCGACGACCCCACCGCCAAGACCAAGGGCGAGGGCTTCCTCGGCGTCCAGGCCACCAGGATCTACGAGCAGCAGAGCTTCGGCACCGTGATCGGCTACATGGCCACGCTGACGGGCCACGTGGCCGAGTCGCTGGTCAACCTGCCGCAGCGGATGGTCGGCGTGTGGCACGCCGCCTTCTCGGGCGAGGAGCGCGACCCCAACGGGCCCATCGGCGTCGTCGGCGCGGGGCGCATCGGCGGCGAGATCGCCGCCTCGGGCCTTCCGGTCAAGGACAAGCTCTTCGAGCTGGTCAACCTGCTGGCCGGCTTCAACCTGGCGATCGGCATGTTCAACCTGATCCCGCTGCTGCCGCTCGACGGCGGCCACATCGCGGGCGGCCTGTGGGAAGGGCTCAAGCGGGCCTACGCCCGGGTCATGCGGCGACCCGAGCCCGGCTACGTCGACATCGCCAAGGTGCTGCCGCTGACGTACGCGCTCGCCATGGTGATGATCGTCATGGCGGGTCTGCTCGTCTACGCCGACCTGGTCAACCCGATCAAGCTGTCAGGCTGAGGTCACTCGCCCGTCACGCCGTCGATCCGCTCGCGCAGCAGGTCGGCGTGACCGTTGTGGCGGGCGTACTCCTCGATCATGTGCACCATGATCCAGCGCAGTGACACCTCGTTGCCGTGGCGCAGCGTCCTGCCGATCGTGTCGAGCGGGAGGCCCGCCGACACCTTCCTGGCGTAGGCGATCTCGGCGCGCCAGGCCTCCAGTGCCTGCTCACCCGTCATCGTGGCGATGTCGTCGAAGGCGTCGTCGGGCCGGTCGGGCGTCGAGTGCAGGCGCGGGACGTCCTCGCCCATCAGGTGCCTGCGGAACCAACTGCGCTCCACGTCGGCCATGTGGCGCAGCAGGCCGAGCAGCGACAGCGTGGACGGCGCCGCCGAGCGCTCGCGCAGTCGGTCGTCGGTCAGGCCCGCGCATTTGATCGCGAGCGTCTCACGGTGCCAGTCGAGCCAGGCGTCGAGCATCTCCCGCTCGCCCGCGACGAACGGGGTGATCATCCGAGTATCAGTCATAACGTGTGATTATGGACCCGCCGTCAAGTACGGCGCGCCCTGACGGCCGGCGTGGGGGATGGGATGCTCGCGCGGCTCCACCACCGGCTCGATCGCCGGCCGTCGTAGCGATCTTCCTCGGAAAGCGGAACGCGGTCAGCCGTCCAGCAGCACGGGGAGGCTCGCCAGGCGCCACGACATGGGGAGCGGCTGCCGTTCCAGCTTCTCGGGAGCCACGGCGAGACGCAGGCGTGGAAAGCGCGACAGCAGCCCGCTGAAGGCCACCTCGCCCTCCTGGCGGGCCAGGGCCGCTCCCAGGCAGTAGTGCAGGCCGTGTCCGAAGCCCACGTGGACCTCGCGCCTGCTGTCGGGCTCCCGGGCGATGTCGAGCCTGTCGGGGTCGCCGAACCTGCGCGGATCGCCGTTCGCGCTGACGATCAGCGCCATCACGGGCTCGCCTCGCCTGACCACCGTGCCGCCGACCTCGACGTCCTCGGCGGCGTAGCGCATGCGCGTGCCGTGGACGGGTCCGCACCAGCGCATGAGCTCATGGACGGCGCGCGGCACCAGCGACGGCTCCGCGCGGAGTCTGGCGAGCTGGTCGGGATGGGTGAGCAGGGCGGCGGCGCCGTTCCCGATCAGGTGGGCGGTGGTCTCGTGGCCCGCGAGGACGAGCGTGAGCACCATGGTGATCAGCTCGGTGTCGGTGAAGCGGTCGCCGTCCTCGTCGTGGGCTCTGATCAGCCCGGTGAGCAGGTCGTCGGCGGGCTCGGCGCGGCGACGGGGGATGAGGTCGCGGATGTACTCGACGACGCCGACGAGCGGCTCGGCGAGGGCGCCGGGCTCCATCGTCGTCATGCGAGCGCCCCAGACCCTCCACTGGGCGCGGTCGGCCTCAGGGATGCCGACGAGCTCGCAGATGACGGTGATGGGAAGCGGGTAGGCGTACTCCTCGACGAGGTCGACCACGCGGTCGGTCGGCAGCGCGTCGAGGAGCTCGGCGCTGATCTCCTCCACCCTGGGCCGCAGTTCCGTCACCCGCCTGGCGGTGAAGGCGCGCGAGACCAGCCTGCGCAGCCTGAGGTGGTCGTCGCCGTCGAGATCGAGGATCCCGTCGGTGAGGTAGCGGGCGTATTCGGGCGGGACGCCTCTGGCCTGTGTCAGCTTCTCCCGCATGTCGGTGACCTCGGCGCCGGGCACGTTGCCGGGGTCGTTGACGAAGCGGTGGTCGCTCAGCACGGACTTGACGTCGTCGTACCGGGTGACCAGCCAGATCGGGGTGTCCTGCCCGGGGAAGGAGGCGCGGAGGACGGGCGCCTCCTCCCTGAGCTGGGCGAAACCCCTGTAGGGATCGGTCAGCAGGCCGGGGTCCATCAGGTTGACGGTCTTCATGAGCGCCTCTCGTGACCGGAAGGATGAATCTGGTCATCGAGTCAAACGTACGCTCGCCGCCGACCCCCTGCAAGGATCAGTTCATCGAGATGTGCACGTGGTCGTAGTGGTTGGCGGTGATGCTGCCTCGGTCGGACATCGCCCGCCAGCCGCTGCCGCTGTTGATGCGCTGCCGCCAGATCACGTACTTGATGCCCAGGCGGCTCTGGTTCTTCATCGCCCACGCGGCGACCTGGTCGCCGAGCGTCCTGTTGGCGGCCGTCGGAGTGGCGCCGCCCGAGCTCATCATGAAGTCGCAGGCGCGCCCGAGCGGATGCTCTCCGCTGCCGCCCGACCGGTAGCAGCCCACCTCGAACGGCAGCGCGAACGACTTCTTGATCGTGTCGCGCATGAGCCTGGTCCGCGGCGTGATGTTCTCCGAGCCCGTGGGCAGCTCGGGCGCCCAGCTTCCGTCGCTCTTGCGCCCCGGCCCCGTCGGCACGAGGCCCTGCAGCTTCTTCTCGATGTTCTTGATCATGCCCTCGGCCTCCTTCCGGTCGTCGGCGACCTGGTCGGCCTCCGTCTTGATCCGGTCGGCGAGCGCGATCGCGTCGGTGGCGGCCTGCTTCTTGGTGTCGCGGGCCGCGGCGACGCTCTTGACCACGGCATCCTGCTCGGCGCTCATCTGCTCGAGCAGCGCGGCGGTGTTGAGGTCGGGGGTGTAGAGCAGCATCGGCAGGTCGGGGGTGCTGGCCTGGTAGCGCATCTCGGTGATCTTGGAGGCCTCGGCTTCGGCCTTGGCCAGCGTCTGCTCGGCCGTCGCCAGCCGCTTCTTCGCCGTCTTGGCGGCCTTCCGGGCCTCGGCGAGCGAGACCCGCTTGGCGTTGTAGCGCTCGATGAGCTTGTCGACCTTGGTATTGAGCTCCTTCAACTCGGCGCGCAACGTGGGCTCGGACGGCTTGGGGGCAGCCGAGGCCGCCGTCGCGGAACCGATGATGAGGGACAGCGCGGCAAGAGCACCGCATGCGAAACGAGACGTGGGGGACGCCACGAACGATCCTCTCCGTCTGCCGGCCGGGTTAGCTGACGGGTTCGGGCGGGAGATGCGGCCCTACCACAGACGTGGATTCACCCCAGGTTCTTGGTGGGTCCCCGGCTCCCGGGCGACGCGCCCGGGATTAGGCATGTAACGGCTGTGAAAGCCGACGAAAAGGGATGTTAGTAGTAAACCAGCGGTAATGCGACCTAAATCGGACACCAAATCAGTGATCTACCTGAGCGCGCAGAAGCCGCGCGGCCTCCTCCGGCAGCACGTCGTTGACGAACGCCCCCATCGCCGACTCCGAGCCCGCGAGGTACTTCAGCTTCTCCGGGGCTCTGCGGATGCTGAACAGCTCCATGTGGAGATAGGCCAGGTCACGACCCCGCCGCACGGGGGCCTGATGCCAGGCGGCGACGTACGGCATGACCACGCCGAACAGGCCGTCGAGCGCTCTCAGCACACGGGTGTAGACGGGACCGAAGGCGGCGCGCTCCTCCTGGGTGAGGGCGGCCAGGTCGGGCACCTGGCGGTGCGGGTAGAGGTGGACCTCGAACGGGTAGCGGGCGGCGGCCGGCACGAACGCGGTCCACAGCTCGTTGCCGGCGACCACACGCTCGCCCGCGCGCTCCGCGGCGAGCACGTCGGCGAACAGGTTCGGCCGGCCCGCCGCGGCCGCCAGGTGCCGGCGGGTGCGCGGGGTCACGTACGGGTAGGCGTAGATCTGGCCGTGGGGGTGGGCCAGCGTGATGCCGATCTCGGCGCCCCTGTTCTCGAAGCAGAACACCTGCTCCACACCGGGGATCGCCGACAGCTCGGCCGTGCGGTCGGCCCATGCCTCCATGACCAGCTCCACCTGCTCGTCGGAGAGGGCGGAGAAGGAGGAGTCGTGGTCGGAGGTGAAGCAGACCACCTCGCAGCGCCCGACGCCAGGGCGCACCTCGCTCAGGCCGCCTGGATCGGTGTAGGAGCCCAGGTTGGTGGAGAAGCTGGGGAACCTGTTCTCGAAGACGACCACGTCGTAGTCCGGCGCGGGGATCTCGGTCGGCATCCCGGGCCTGGTCGGGCACAGCGGGCACTCGTTGGCCGGAGGCAGGAAGGTACGGGTCTGCCGGTGGCCCGCCATCGCCACCCACTCCTCGGTGAGCGGGTCGTAGCGCAGCTCGGAGGCGACCGGCCTGGGCGGCAGCTCGCGCTCGTCGATCGCGCTCCTGTCGGCGTCGTCGCGCCGATCGAAGTAGATCAGCTCCCGGCCGTCGGCCATGTGCGCGATGGTGCGCTTCACTTCGTTTCCTCCGCGATGATCAGTTCTCCCGCCCGCTCGGCCAGCTCCGCGCGGGCCTCCTCCGGCAGGTTCGCGTCGCTGATGACGACGTCGGCCTCCGACAGTTCCGCGATCGTGCTGATGCCGACCGTGCCCCACTTGGTGTGGTCTGCGGGGACCACCAGGCGGTGGGCGGAGGCCACCAGCTCCCTGTCGGTCTCCGACTCCAGCAGGTTCGGGGTGGTGAACCCCGCTCTCGTGCTCATGCCGTGCACGCCGAGGAAGAGCGTGTCCACGTGCAACCGCCTGATCGCCGCGACGGCGACGGGCCCGACGAGGGCGTCGGAGGGCGTGCGGACGCCGCCGGTCAGCACGACCGTGCGGTCGGCGCGCGGGCTGCGGTGGAAGACGTCGGCCACGGGGATGGAGTTGGTGATGACGGTCAGGTCCGGCACATCGACCAGGTGGTGGGCCAGCGTCCATGTGGTCGTGCCCGCCGACAGGGCGACGGCCGTGCCGGGACGGACGAGCGTGGCGGCCCTGCGGGCGATCGCGTCCTTCTCCGGCTGCTGGCGCATCGACTTGGCGGCGAAGCCGGGCTCCTCGGTGGAGCCTGGGCCGTTGATCGTGGCGCCGCCGTGGACCTTCTCCAGCAGGCCTCGCTCGGCGAGCGCCTCCAGATCCCTGCGTATGGTCATGTCGGAGACGCCGAGCTCGCGCACGAGGTCGGCCACCCGGACTCCGCCGCTGCGGCGGACGCGCTCCAGGATCGCCTGCTGTCGCTGTGGTGCGAGCACGTACCCCTCCTTCCAACAGATTCCACCAAATTATGACACATCTATGTTGAAACATGGGGAGTGGGATCCGGCAAAGCCCTTGTCGCGAGAGACGCGTTCGCGAGAGGTTGGGATCATCACGTGAGGAGGTAAATCATGGCCAAGCGCGCACGCAAGACCAAGGCCCGCAAGAAGAAGGCGGCCAACCACGGCAAGCGCCCCAACGCTCGCTGAGGTAGGACATCGGGTACTGCTCGTACCCGATGTTCATCCCTCCTGCGGGCCCCGCGAAAGGCCCGGACGCGAAACGGTGTGACAGGCCGTCGGAGGCCTGCGCGTCACGGTGACCGGCGCGGTTACCGGCTTCCACCGGCGGCGGTCGCCATAGTGTGACGCATGATGTCGCGTGGACTGCGGATCCTCATCGGCCTCGCGGCCGCGATGATCGTGCTCGCGGGTCTCAGGAGCGTCAGCGCGATCGTGGGCCCCGCCTTCCTTGCCCTCACGCTGACGATCGCGGTCAGCCCGCTGCGTTCATGGCTGAAGCGGCGCGGCGCGCCCCCATGGGTGCTGATGACCGTGCCGCTGCTGGTCGTCCTGCTGGTCCTGCTGGCGTTCGTGAGCTCGCTTGTCGTCTCGATCGCACAGCTGGCCGGCCTGCTGCCCACCTACACCGACGAGTACAACGCGATGGCCGCGGGGGTCACGCGGTGGCTCGGCACCTTCGGCATCACCCCTGACCAGATCAGCGCCGCGGTCAAGGCGCTGGACCCCAGCAAGCTCGTGCCGCTCGTGCAGGGCTTCCTGTCCAGTCTGCTCGGCGTCGTGTCCGCCTTCGTGCTGATCCTCCTGCTGGTGTACGGCATGAGCCTGGACGCGGGGCCCACCCAGACGGCCGTCCGCAAGCTGGAGGGAACCAGGCCCGACCTGGTGCGCGCGCTGACCGACTTCACCAGGAGCACCTGCCGCTATCTCGTGGTCTCCAGCATCTTCGGCCTTGTCGTGGCCGTGCTCGACGCGGGTGCGCTGTGGCTGCTCGGCGTGCCGCTGCCGCTGCTGTGGGGGCTGCTGGCCTTCATCACCAACTACATCCCCAACATCGGCTTCATCCTCGGGCTCGTCCCGCCCGCCCTGCTGGCCCTGCTGGACTCGGGCTGGGTCACCATGGTGTGGGTGATCGTCGTCTACAGCGTGCTCAACTTCGTCATCCAGTCGGTGATCCAGCCGAAGTACGCGGGGGAGTCGGCGGGCCTGTCGACCACCGTGACGATGCTGTCGCTGCTGGTGTGGTCGGTCGTGCTCGGCGTGCTCGGCGCCATCCTCGCCGTGCCGCTCTCCGCGCTGGCCAGGGCCCTGCTCGTCGACGCGGACCCTGGCACCCGCTGGGCGATCCCGCTGGTCAGCGGAGAAGCCCGGGAAGAGCGGACGACACGGCCCGGTGGAACGTCGGGTAAGCGTAGATCATCTGGCTGAGCCGTTCGACCGGGATCCTCGCGTGGACGGCCAGCGTCAGCATGGCGAGCACCTCGCCGCCGCACGGACCCGCGCTCGTGGCCCCGACCAGGACCCCGTCGGCGGCGACCAGCTTGACGAACCCCTCCGCCCGCGCGATCCAGCCGCGCGTCGAGGCCGCCAGGTCGGTGAAGGACACCCTGACGTCGAGCCCCCGCTCCCTGGCCTGCGCCTCGGTCAGCCCCACCGCGCCCACCTCCGGGTCGGTGAACGTCACCCTCGGCACCGCGTGATACTCCGCCTCGTGGACGGGCTCGCCGAGGATCTGCCTGACGATGATGTCGGCGTGGTACACCGACATGTGCGTGAACGCGCCCTTGCCGACCGCGTCACCCAGCGCCCAGACCCCTTCGGCGACGCGCATCCTCTCGTCCACCGGGACCGCCTTCGCGCTCTCGTCCAGCCCGATCGCGCCGACGCCCAGAGCCGCGAGGTCGACCCTGCGGCCCGTGGTCACCAGCAGCCTCTCGGCCGCGACCCCCGCGAGAGTGAAACGGCCGTCCGCGTAGCCAACCTCGTCGACCTTCACGCTCGTGCGCACCCCGATGCCCTCGTCGGTGAACACCTTCTCCACCAGCGCGCTCGCCTCGGGCTCCTCCGTGGACAGCAGCCTGTCGGCCCCCTCCAGCACCGTCACCTCGGCGCCGAACCGCGAGAACACCTGCGCCAGCTCGACGCCGATCGCGCCGCCGCCGAGCACGACGAGCGAGTCGGGGACCGTCTCGGTCTCTATCGCCTCGTGGTTGGTCCAGTACGGCGTGCCGTCCAGCCCCCTGATCGGCGGTATGGCGGGCTGTGACCCGCCGGCGATCACGATGCCCCGCGACGCCCTGATGACCTGCTCGCCCACGGTCACCTCGTCCGGCCCCGTGACGCGCCCGTGTCCTCTGACCAGGATGCCGCCCTTGGCCGTGAACCGGTCGGCGGCCACCTTGTCGTTCCAGTCGTCGGTCGCCTCCTCGCGGATCCTGCGCGCGACGGGGGCCCAGTCGGGCGCCAGACCTCCTGCCGCCACCTCGTTCGCGGCGGTGACCATCATCTTGGAGGGGATGCAGCCCCAGTAGGGGCACTCACCGCCGACCAGGTTCGCCTCGACCCCCGCGACCTTCAGCCCCGCCTCTGCCAGTCGCCCCGCCGCGTCCTCGCCACCGGGACCCATGCCCAGCACGATCACATCGACATCCATCAACCCACGCTAGCCCTTCCCCCTGAACCGCCCAAGGGTCACCGCGTCTCCGCGAGCGTCGGCGCCGCCCCTGGGAGGACGGCACGACCGCCGATCGAGGCCATCGCCGGCTACGAGAGCCGGATGCGCGAGTACGGCTTCGCGCCGTCCGCGACTCCCTCAGGGCCGCCGAGCAGTTCGCCGGCGAGAACGCGATGGCCAGGATCGGCATCAGGACCTTCCTTCGCACGGCCCCGTGCTTCCCCTCGATCAGGCGGAAGGCGTCCGGATGACGGGCAGCGCCGACAGCGACTGCGAGATCCGCTCCTCGGGCAGGGCGAAGTCCTCCATCCCGCCCGCCAGGTAGCGGTCGTAGGCCGCCAGGTCGAAGTGACCGTGCCCGCACAGCGCGGTCAGGATGACCTTCTCCTCCCCGCTCTCCTTGCAGCGCAGCGCCTCGGCGATCGTCTCGGCCAGCGCGTGCGTCGGTTCGGGGGCGGGCACGATGCCCTCGGTCCTGGCGAAACGGACCCCCGCCTCGAAGCATTCGGTCTGGGACTTGGCGACCGCCTCGAACAGCCCCAGCTCGTACATGTGCGACAGCAGCGGCGACATCCCGTGGTAGCGCAGCCCGCCCGCGTGGATCGGATCGGGGACGAAGTCGTGCCCGAGTGTGTGCATCTTCAGCAGCGGCGTGAACCCCGCCGTGTCGCCGAAGTCGTAGGCGTAGACCCCACGGGTGAACGAGGGGCAGGCCTCGGGCTCGACCGCCCGCAGCACCGGCGCGATCCTGCCCGCCAGCTTCTCGCGCAGGAACGGGAAGACAAGGCCGGCGAAGTTCGAGCCGCCGCCCGTGCAGCCGATGACGACGTCGGGCATCTCAGGCAGCTGCTGGAGCGCCTCCTCACCGATGACGGTCTGGTGCATCAGCACGTGGTTGAGCACCGAGCCGAGCGCGTAGCGGGTGTCGTCCGACGCGCCGGCCACCTCGACCGCCTCGCTGATCGCGATGCCCAGGCTGCCCGGCGAGTCCGGATCGTCGGCCAGCACCTTGCTTCCCGCTCCGGTCAAGGGCGAGGGGCTGGCGTGCACGGTCGCGCCGTACACCTGCATGAGAGAGCGCCGGTAGGGCTTCTGGTCGTAGGAGGCGCGCACCATCCACACCTCGCACTCGAGCCCGAACTGGGCGCAGGCGAAGGCCAGCGACGAGCCCCACTGCCCCGCGCCCGTCTCGGTGGTGAGGCGGCGGACGCCCTGCTTGGCGTTGTAGTAGGCCTGCGGCACCGCGGTGTTGGGCTTGTGCGAGCCCGCAGGCGAGACGCCCTCGTACTTGTAGTAGATGCGGGCGGGCGTGCCGAGGGCCCTCTCCAGGCGGTGGGCCCGCATCAGCGGCGTCGGCCGCCACAGCCGGTAGACGTCGAGCACCTCCTGCGGGATCTCGACGAACCTGTCGGTGCTCACTTCCTGGGCGATCAGGTCCATCGGGAACAGCGGCGCGAGATCCTCCGGTCCCACCGGCCGCATCGTGCCAGGGTGCAGCGGCGGCGGGGGCGGGGCGGGCAGGTCGGGAACGATGTTGTACCAGTGGCTGGGCGTCATCAACCCATACTGAACCCGTCCACCCCGGCGTTCCAGCGGAATCCGGCCACGGCTTGCGGCACGACCGCGACGGGTCGGCCGCGCAGGTGAGGACGGTCACCGCGCGGCCGCCGCCGACCGAGGGTCAGTCCTTGAGACTGCGGTCGAGGAAGTCCAGCTGGAACAGCAGGAGGTTCTCGGCGACCGCCTCCTGCGGCGTCATGTGCGACACCCCCGACAGCGGAAGCACGGCGTGCGGGCGGCCCGCCTCCAGCAGCGCGCTGGACAGGCGGAGCGTGTGCGCGGCGAACACGTTGTCGTCGGCGAGGCCGTGGACGAGCAGCAGGGGCCTGCTCAGCTTGGGCGCGTCCCCGATGAGCGTGCTGCGGTCGTAGGCTGCGGCGTCCTGGTCGAGATAGCGCTCCTGCCAGTGGGTGTCGTACAGGCGGGCGTCCGTGACCGGCGCGCCCGCGACGGCGGCGTGGAAGACCTCGGGATGGCGCAGGACGGCGGCCGCGGCCAGGTAGCCGCCGAACGACCAGCCCCTGATGCCCACCCTGCCGAGATCGAGGTCGGGGTGGGCCGCGGCGGCCGCGCGCAGGGCGTCGATCTGGTCCTCCAGCGCGTGGCTGAGCTTGTCGCCCTTGATCGTCCGCTCCCACACGGGACCCCTGGCGGGCGTGCCCCTTCCGTCGGTCACCAGGACGGCGTAGCCCTGGTCGGCGAACCACTGCGAGACCAGGTAGTCGTCCAGCACGGCGGTCGCGCGGCTGCCGTGCGGCCCGCCGTACGGGTCGAGGAGGACGGGCAGCCGAGCGGATCCCTCGACATGGCCCTTCGGGAACAGCAGGGCCGAGCGCAGCTCGCGCTCGCCGAGGCGCAGCAGCGTGACCCGCGGGCGCAGCGCGGGTGTGGCCGCCACGGAGGCGATCTCGTGCTCACCGGCGCGGACGCGCACGCCGTGCCGGTCGAGCGTGCGGGAGACGACGACGGTCGTACCGCCCGCGCGCACGCCCGTGTGGACGCCGGGCTCGGTCGTGAGCCTGGTCAGGGTGCCGTCGTAGGCGTACAGGTGGCGTTCGGTCGGCTCGTCCGTCGCCTGGAAGAGGACGGTGTCGCCGTCCACGCCCAGCACCGCGACGACCTGCAGCCCGCGCGGGGTGACGGGCGCGTCGCCGACCACCAGGTGGCGGGTGTCGCCGACGTCGGCGGTGCGGACGAGCGCGCCGCCGGCGGTACGGGCGGGCACGCCGGCCACGAGCTCCACCCACGCCGTGTCGGTGTCCTCGTGCACCGCCGTGGTCTCGCCCGTGGGCGCGACGGACAGGATCCTGGTCGTGCGCTGGTCGCGACTCTGCACCTGCACGAGCAGGTCGTGGGCGGTCCAGGCGACACGGGCGACGTACTCGAAGGCCGCGCGGTCCCACCGCACCTCGATCCTGCCGCCGTCCATGGAGACCAGCCAGAGCGAGACGTCCGCGTTCGGCGTGCCCGCCCTCGGATAGGCCATGACGCGCGGCGGGCTCGCCGGGTTGGCGGGGTCGGCGACGTGCCAGCGCTCGACGGGCGTGTTGTCGACCCGGGCGGCCAGCAGCACGGCGCCGTCCGGCGACCACCAGTGGCCCCGGTGGCGGTACATCGACTCGGCGGCGACGTGCTCCGGCAGGCCCCAGGTCACCTCGGGCCCGTCGGGGTCGACCGACAGGCCGCCCCCCACCACCCGCAACGCGCCGTCGGCGACGTAGGCGACCCTCGTGCCGGTCGGGTCCAGACGCGGGTCCGAGCCCTCGCAGCCGAGGTCCTTGACCGCCCCGCTGTCCAGCTCCACCAGGTACAGCCGGCCGTTGAGCGTGTAGACCGCCTTGGTGACGGCGGCGTCGGTGGCATAGGCGGTGATGCCGCCCGAGTACTCGCGGGTGCGCTCCCTGTGGGCGCGCTCGGCCTCGGACGGCTCGGCGTCGGGCAGCGCGCCGGGGTCGACGACGAGGCGCTCCTCGCCCGCATCCACATCGAACGTCCAGAGCCGGTTGACCGGGTCCTCGGCGCCGAGCGAGCGCAGGAAGACCACCCGTCGCCCGTCGGGGGAGACGGTGAAGTCGCGGGGGGTCCCATGGCGGAATCTGGCGGTTCTGGCGTACTGGCGGGGAAAGGTCATGATCCTGAGTATGGCCCTACTCATGCGATCGCCACGGCCGCGGAGCACGTTGGGCGCATGAACCCCATCGCGCGCATCGTGGACGACGTGGAGCAGCTCGCGGCCAGGGCGGAACGCCTGGTGGCTCAGGGGCAGGTGCCCGTCTCGGCCATCGAGCGGCTCCTCGGCGAGGGAGTCGCCAGGGGCGCGCCGCTGTACGAGCGCATCATCGGGGTGGCGGCCGGCTCCCGGGACGCCACCTTCCTCGCCAGAGGAGCCAGGGCCGTCACCTCTGTCGCGCGGATCTCCGCCGGCACCCCCGGCACGGGCTTCATGGTCTCGCCCAGGCTGCTGCTCACCGCCCATCACGTGCTGCCCACGCCGTCCTCGGCGCTCGGCGTGATCGCGGAGTTCGGCGCAGGGCCGGGCGCCGGCGACCGGCCGCAGCCGCCGGCCAGGTTCCGGCTCGACCCGGACGGCTGCTTCCTCACCGACGAACGCCTCGGTTACACCCTCGTCCTGGTGAAGGCCGGGACAGACGGGACGGAGGCGGGAGCGCTGTTCGGCTGGAACCCCCTCATCGCCCAGCAGGGCAAGATCGTCGCAGGAGAGTCCGTGAACGTGGTCGGCCACCCGCCCGGCAGGCCGAAGGAGATCTCCATCAGGCACAACGAGCTGCGCGAGCAGTCCGAGCTGCGCCTGCTGTACACGACCGGCGCCGAGCCTGGCAGCCCAGGTTCGCCGGTCTTCAACGACCAGTGGGAGGTCGTCGCGCTGCACCACGCCGCGCTCGACGATCCGCAGGGCGGGCAGGGCAGGGCGTCGAACACGGGTGTGCGGGTCAGCGCCATCCTGGCCCACCTGGCGGGGCGCGAGGTGGCCGCCGAGGTGCGGGTCCTGCTCGCCGAGATGGGGCCCGCCGCCGGGCTGGGCCCGCCCGCCGTAGCCGGGCGGCCCGTTCCCGCCCCTGCCTGCACGGGTCTCGTGGCGCGGCCCACCGCCTTCGGCGGCGGAAGGCATCTGCTGTTCCTGCCCGGCACGGGCCAGGAACGCCTCGATCCCACGGCGACGCGCAGGCGGTGGACGGCCGGGCTGAACAAGGGCCTCACGCTCGCCGACCTGCCCACCCTCGACCCGGGCGACGTGTGGCTTCCCACCTACGCCGACCGGCTCGCCGAGCCGGCCCCCGAGGCGCCCGCCTCGCCCACCGCGCGGCTGCTGTACGAGCAGCTCGTCGGCGAGGCGGCCATGATGGCGGGGATGCCGCAGGACTCCCGGCGCGAAGGCCTGCTCACCGGCCTGCACGGGGCGCTGGCCTGGCTGGCCTCCGCCACCAACCTTGACAAGGCGCTCATCGCCTGCGTCTTCCGCGACGTCGCGACCTACCTCGACGATCACGCTGTACGGCGCCGCGTCCTCGACGCCGTCCTCGGCACGGTGCCGCGCTCGGGCCCGCTCGTGGTCGTGGCGCACGGTCTCGGCAGCGTCGTGGCCATGGACCTCATGGCCTCGCTCCCCGCACGGGTGCGGGTGCCGCTGCTCGTCACCGCGGGCAGCCCGCTCGGCCTCGACGCCGTGCACCGCAACCTGCTGGCGGGCGGCACCTCCCGGCCACCCGGGGTCGGGGCGTGGCTCAACGCCTGGTGCCCTTCCGACCCCGTGTGCATCGGCTGCCCGCTCGGCGACGACTGGAAGTGCCAGGTGGACGAGCGCGCGGTGGACAACCCGTTGCAGCGCGCCCACGACGTGGAGGAATACCTCTCTCACCCGGCCATCGCGCGCACCGTCTCCGCCGCCTTGGGATGATGTTCGCCCGAATGCCCGCACAACAGACGGACAGGGGCGCGATGCTCAAGCCAGGAGATCCGGTACGGCTCGGGCCGTACAGGCTGCTCGACCGGCTGGGTGAGGGCGGCCAGGGCGCGGTCTACCTCGCGGAGACGGGCGACGGCGAGCGCGTCGCGGTCAAGCTGCTGCACGCGCGCCACGCCGACGGCCCCGACGTGCGCGCCCGCTTCCTGCGCGAGATCGAGCTGGCCAGGCAGGTGGCGGAGTTCTGCACCGCGCGGGTCCTCGACGCGGGCGAGAGCGACGGCGCGCCGTACGTGGTCAGCGAGTACATCGACGGTGTCTCCCTGCAGAAGAGCGTCGAGCGGGAAGGCCCGCGCTCGGGCGCGGCGCTGCACAGGATCGCGGTCGGCACCGCCACCGCGCTCGCCGCCATCCACCAGGCGGGCATCGTCCACCGCGACTTCAAACCGGCCAACGTGCTGCTCGGACCCGACGGGCCCAGGGTCATCGACTTCGGCATCTCGCGGGCGCTCGACACCATGGGCACCACGACCAGCGGCGTCGTCGGCACACCCACCTACATGTCGCCCGAACAGATCGGCGGGCAGCGGGTCGGCGCCGCCTCCGACGTCTTCAGCTGGGCGGCAACGATGGTGTTCGCCGCGACGGGACGGCCCCCCTTCGGCCACGACAGCATCCCCGCCGTCCTGCACCGCATCCTGACGGCCGAGCCCGACCTGTCGGCCATCCCGGACGAACTGCGGCAGCTCCTGGCCCACTGCCTGACCAAGGACCCCGCGGCGCGCCCCTCCGCCTCCCAGGCGATGCTGGCCCTCATCTCCCACCGCTCCGCGCCCCCGGGGGCCGCCCACTCTCCCCACCGGACCGACCCGCTCGGCCAGGGTCTCGACACGGTCCCGAGCAGGGCCAGGAGGAAGGTCGCCTACGGCGTGGCCGCCGTCGCCTGCGCGGCCGTCGTGACGGGAGCCGCGATCGCGGTGCCGTCGTGGCTGAGCGCGGACCCGCCCGTCCCCACCGTCACCTCGGCCACGACCGTCAGCCCTTCGCCCGCAGGCGTGACCACGGCGCCGACCTCCACCGCCGGACCCGGGCCCACCCCCACCGCGGCCCCCTCACCCCCGAGGTTCTCCGCCGACGCGGTCGGCAAGGCGCTCGGCACGCTGCGCGGCCACACCGACGACGTCGAGACCGTCGCGACGACCTCCGTGGGCGGCAGGCAGGTCGTGGTATCCGGCTCCCGCGACCGCACGGTCCGCCTGTGGGATCTGGCCACCCGCCGACCCCTGGCCAGACTGTCGGGCCACACCAACTGGGTGCGCAAGGTCGCCGTCACCGACCTGGACGGCGACAGGATCGCCGTCTCCGGGAGCGACGACGGCACCGTCAGGCTGTGGGACCTGGCACGGCGCAAACCTCTCGGCCGGCCCATCGACCAGGGCGAACCCGTGTTCTCCCTGGCGGTCGCGCAGGACGACGGGCGACCCGTGGCGATCACCGGAGGCCGCGACGGCTCCGTGCGCGTCTGGGACCTGTCCACGCGCAAGGAGATCGGCAAGAGGAGAAAGGGCCACTCGGGCGCCGTCTTCTCCGTCGCCGCCGCAGGCGCCGAGTTCTTCACGGCGGGCGCCGACGGCGAGGTGAAGCGCTGGAGCCTCCACAGCGGGGAAGGCGAGAGCGTCACGACCCACACGGGGCAGGCCTCCGTCGTCGAGACCGCCACCCTCGACGGCGGAACCGTCGTGCTGTCCGGCGGCGGAGACCAGGAGGTGTGGGTGGACGAGCCGACGGGCGGCGAGCGGCGCCTGCCGTACCTGGGGCACTCGGGCTGGGTCTACTCGATCGCCGTGGCCGAGGTGGCGGGCAGGACCCTCGTGGTCTCGGGCGGCAACGACGGCACCGCCAGGGTCCACGACCTGGCCACGGGCAAGGACGTGGGCAGGCCTTTCAAGGACCACGACCACAACGTGTTCGGCCTGGCGACCGCCGTGCTCGGCGGCAGGACGGTCGTCGTGAGCGCGGGAGGCGACGACACCCTGCGCGTGTGGCGGCTCACCTGAGCGGCGGGCCCACCTGACGGCTACTGGACGGGAACCTGGAGATCGCGGAAGTCGGCGATCTTGACCTTGAGCGTCCTGGCCGCGTCGGGGAGGGCGAACAGCCCCCAGAACTCGCGGCGCGAGGCCGGCGGCCAGCGCCAGGATCCGGGTGCGCATGGCGGGGACGGCCCCATGCCCGAGATCTTCGCGATGCCGCATCCTCTGGGCGACCGCCATCAGCCGGCCGCACCGGCGATCACGGCAACGGCTTCGACCTCGACCAGCTGATGGTTGTAGCCGAGCACGCTCACCCCGAGCAGGGTGCTGGGCACGTCGTGCTCACCCATGTACTCCCGGTACACCTCCCACGCCTGGACCAGGTCGTCCTGCCGGGACGAGGCCACGTACACCGTCGTCTTGACGACATCGGTCAGCGAGGCGCCCGCCCCTTCCAGCGCGGTCACGAGATTGCGCATCACCTGATGGGTCTGGCCCGCGTAGTCCCCGATCGCGACGGTCTCACCGTCGAGATCAAGAGGACAGGCCCCCGCGACCCAGACGGACCGCACAGGTGCGTCGACCACCGCGGCGTAGGCGTAGTCGACGGTCGGCCCGAGCCGGTCGACACGGATCAATCGAACACTTGCCGTCATTGAATGCCTCTCACAGAGAAATGCTGTTCCGGCCGGCTCGGAGAGCGGCCGAGGATCGCGGCGATCTCGTCCGGACGCGATCCGCCCGATCACCTGACCCGCGGCACGAAGGCCACTCCGGCCGGCCCCGATGTCCAGGGCCCAGGCCACGTCCGCCTTCGCCGCATCCCAGGAACGCGCCACATAGCCGAAGAGGTCGGAGCCTTCGTCGTTCGTAGGCGTCGACATATAATCTACATACGCTTATCGTCTGTCAATGGGTATCTTGGAGCACGTGTCAGACCGTCACGACCTCGCTGCGATGCTGCAGCCCTTGGTGCGCTCGCTCATCGCCGCGGAACTGCCCGTGCTGGCCGAGCACGGGATCTCCATGTGGGGCTACTCCGTGCTCAGCGCGCTGGACGGCAGCGCGGTGCGCACCCAGGCCGCCCTGGCGGAGTCGATCGGGGCCGACAAGACGCGCATCATCACCACGCTGGACCGGCTCCAGGAGGCGGGACTGATCTCCCGCGTGCCGGACCCCGGCGATCGTCGCGCGAGACTGCTCGAGATCACCGAGGAAGGCAGGAGAGTCCGCCGGGCGGTGCAGGCCGACATCCACTCCAACGAAGACCGCCTGCTGGCAGGGTTGCCCTCGGCTGATCGCGATGCCTTCCTGCGCGCCGTGCGGATGCTGTCGGAGCTGTCTCGCGAAGAGATCATCGGAGACCGGTGAGAGGTCCGGCCAGCGCCGGGTGGCGCGGGTCGTCGGCCTTGACCACCACGTCGGCCGACCGTGCGGGCGCCACCTCGCGCTCGTAGCGCTCGTAGGCGGGCAGCCGCCAGGCCTGCGCCGGGTCGCAGCGCCGTACCAGGGCCGCCTTCGACAGCCACAGGTGAACGCTCAGCTCGGCCGGCAGGCCGCGCCCCAGCAGCAACGTGCCGTCCAGCAGCAGCACCCCGCCCTCAGGGAGCGTCTCGTACGGCGCGCGCGTCGCCCTGTCGGTCTCGCTGTTCCACAGGGAAGGCACGAACCTGCCGGAACCGCCCGGCGACAGCGGCTCCAGCACCTCCCTGCGCAGCCCCTCCTCGTCCAGCCAGTCGTCGTAGAAGGCGTCAGGGTCGGTCCTGCCGTACTCCAGGCGCAGCGAAGCCGCCCTGAGGAAGTCGCCGGCCGACACCCGGCGCGCCGCCCTGCCACGCACCCGCAGCGGCTCGACCAGCTCGTCGGCCAGCAGATCAGGCCGCGCGGCCGGCGCGCCGTCGACCAGCACCCGCACCCACGCGTCCCGCGGACGCGCCGCGACCAGCTCGGCCAGCTCCTCGACGAGCAGCGCGGGCGAGATCGGCCGCACCTACAGGGCCCGCCGCAGCTCGGCCTCGGTGTGGCGCCTGTTGTAGGGCGCCGTGTCCGGCTCGAACCTGCGGCCCTCGGCCAGCGGCCCCGCGTCCACCACATCGAACCCGAACGCGTCCGTCAGCTCGGCCACCACCCGCTTGGCCTCCTCGTCGTCGCCCGCGATCGGCAGCGCCCGCCTGCCCTGCGCGCCCTTCGGCAGGCCCTGCGTGGCCAGGTCGCGGTAGTAGATGGTGTTGAACGCCTTCACCACCCTGGCGCCCTTCAGATGCGCGGCCAGCAGTTCGCTGCTCGTCGTCTCGCCGGAGTCCAGCTCGGCGACATGGCCGTCTCTGGCGGCGTAGTAGTTGTTGGTGTCGATCACGATCGAGTCGACCTGCGGCACCTCGCGGTAGCGCCCGAACGGGATCGTCACCACGACCACGTCGCCCGCCCGCGCCGCCTCCTCCGCCGTACCCGCTCTCGCCCTCGGCCCCAGCTCCTCGACGAGACCGGCGAGGGTCTCGGGGCCGCGTGAGTTGCTGAGGACCACCTCGTGGCCCGCGTCCACAGCCAGCCTGGCCAGCGTGCCGCCGATGAAACCGCTGCCGATCAGTCCGATAACCATGGACGCGGCAACGCCCCCGCGCCGCCACGCTATTCCGGCCTGGATCCTCCCCGCTCGGCACGCAGCGCGGCCCACACCGGATCCCCAGGGTGATGTCCGCCTCGCACTCGCAAAGGGAATGAAAAGCGCGTCGGGGACGCGTCGGGCACGGGAGATCGAAAAGAATTCCTGAAGATCGCGAAAGGCCAGGTCTCCCATGCGGGTGACCTGGCCTTTCGCCTCTCTGAGCGGACGACGGGAATCGAACCCGCGTAGCTAGTTTGGAAGACTAGGGCTCTACCATTGAGCTACGTCCGCGCGAGCCGGTCGAAGTCTGGTCTAGACTTCATCCGGTCGTCAGGGCGTAAGCGTACCGGAGTCCCGGAGCGCATGCGTAACCGACGTCGCGGGGCGTGGCGCAGCTTGGTAGCGCGCCTGCTTTGGGAGCAGGAAGTCGCAGGTTCAAATCCTGTCGCCCCGACTTCTGTACCTGCGAGAAGGCCACTCCACACGATCGGGAGTGGCCTTCTGGGTGTCTTCGCATCATGACTGAAGCCGTCATCCAACTCAGTGATCGGAACCAGGCCGTGCCGCCGTCTCCGGCGAAAGCCGCGCGATGGGCGAGAGCCCACTGGCGGAAGGTGCGGGGCGGTGTCCCTGTCACCTGCTCCACTGTCGGGTAGATCTGGGTGTTCGAGCTGCGGCGCGCCCCTGCGTCACCGGGCCAGCAGCCGCTCGACCCTGACGTGCACGTGCGGGTGGGTCGCCATCAGTGAGCCCTTGCGCGTACGGCAGGCGACCAGCCCCAGCGCGGGCACCCCTCGCCGCAGATCCGTCAGCGGGATCCCGTCCGCCTCGTGGATCTTGAGCAGCGCCGAGGCCAGCAGCCCCGGCTGTCCGAGCAGGTCGGCGGCGGCTCGGTCGGCGGCCAGCTCGCGCGCCCTGCTGAGCGCCCGCAGCGGCAGGTGCGCCACGAAGCTCGCCAGCCCCAACGCGCCCGCGCCCAGCAGCACGCTCAGCCCGATCAGCAGGCCGAAGGGGAACTCCTCGAAGAACAGCCCGGGGGCCTCCAGCGCCGTCCGTCCTGTGGTCTTGGCGATCCACGCCATGAAGATGGCGAACGAGCTCGCCAGCGTCATGACGGCCACGTCGCGGTGCTGGATGTGGGCCATCTCGTGCGCGAGCACGGCGGCGAGCTCGTCGGGCGTCAGCCGCTCGCGGAGCCCGCGGGTGACGATGATGGTCGCGCCGCGCCGCGACCTGCCGACCGTGTACGCGTTGGGAGCGGGTGAGGGGCTGAGCGCCAGCCGCGGCTTGTCCTGCCCCGTCAGCGCGCACAGCCGATCGAGGACGGCGTGCAGTTCGGGCTCCTGCTCGGCACTGACGAACCGGGCCCCGGTGATCCGCCTGGCCACGCGTTCGGTCGACAGCCACTGCACCAGCAGGACGGCGCCCGCGATGCCGGCCACGGCGTAGAGGGGGACGCCGGCGAGCACGAGGCCCGCGAGAACGGCGCCGTAGACGGTGGCGAGCAGGGCCATCGGCACGAGCATGCGCATGGGGCGACCTCCAGTCTCCATTCAGGACCGGAAGGTCTTCCTCGCCTCAAGGGCCGCCTGGCCGGGCGGATCGCCGTGATGACGACCAGGCTGTTGAGAGGTACTCCCCTTCGTTGCGAAAAGGATACGAAATCAGGAACCGGTGTGGAAGAGCGCCCACACCGCTTTGCCGCCGCCGTCGAGGCAGTCCCAGCCCCAGCATTCGCTGTAGGTCTCGACGATGTAGAGGCCGCGCCCGTTCTCGGAGATGAAGTCGGGCTCTTTCGGCGTGGGCACCTCGTCGCTGGGATCGGCGACGGCCAGCAGCACGTGGGGGGCGGCGCGCATCAGCAGGAGCGTGATGTGGCGGTTGCCTCTGGCGTACCTGACGGCGTTGGTGACCAGCTCGGAGACCACGAGCGCGGCGTCGTCGCCGAGTTCGGAAAGGCCCCAGTCGTCGAGGGTCGAGCGCGTCACGTCCCTGGCCGTGCGGACCGAGTCGGCCCTGAAGGGGAGGGGGCATGCGGTGGTGCCCGGCTGCTCGGCACGCAGAAGGCGGTCAAAGCCGACCTCGCGGGTGATCTGCAGGCAGGTGGCAGTGGCCAGAGGGTCCTCCACCATCCCGCCAATACCTCCACTAATCCTGAAATTAGTGCATATGTCGGTGATTGCCACCTATATGCACTCGACCATCATGGGTCACTACAAGCGGCGCTGCAAGACCCAAATGCACGTGCAGCTGCAATGTGCAATCGCCGCGTGGTTACTGGCATTGCGGACACAAGGCTGAGACCTTGTCATGGGGCCTGTAACTAGTGACACTGTGTGCGGACCGAAGAGGAGGCATTGTGACGCAGAACCCGCCGGGCTCGGGGCCAACGGCTCTGCGCATCCTCCTGGGCTCCCAGCTTCGCCGGCTGCGGGAGTCGCGCGGCGTGACGCGGGAAGAGGCGGGACACCTCATCAGGGGCTCCGAATCCAAGATCAGCCGTATGGAGCTGGGCCGCGTCGGGTTCAAGGAGCGCGACGTCGCGGATCTACTCACCTTGTACGGCGTGGCGGAAGAAGGCGCCCGCAAGGCCGTCCTCGACCTGGTGACCACGGCCAACGAGCCGGGCTGGTGGCACCGCTTCAACGACCTGCTGCCCTCGTGGTTCCAGGCCTATGTCGGCCTCGAGGAGGCCGCGGCCCGCATCAGGACCTACGAGGTCCAGTTCGTCCCCGGTCTGCTGCAGACCAAGGAGTACGCCAAGGCGGTCATCACCGCCGGTTCCGCGGGCGTCAGCGGCGACGAGATCGCTCGCAGGGTCGACCTGCGCCTCGAACGCCAGCGCGTGCTCGAGCGCCCCGGCGGCCCAATCCTCTGGGCGGTGATCGACGAGGCCGCGCTGCGCCGCCCCATCGGCGGCGCCGAGGTGATGAAGGCCCAGCTGGAGCACCTGATCGACCTGATGCGCCAGCCCACCATCACCATCCAGGTCATGCCGTTCGACTTCGGCGGACACAGCGCGGAGGGCGGCGCGTTCAGCATCCTGCGCTTTCCCGACCACGACCTGCCCGACGTCGTCTACGTCGAGCAACTCGCCAGCGCCCTCTATCTCGACAAGCGCGAGGACGTCGACCGCTACACCGAGGTCATGGAGCGCCTGTGCGCGGTCAGCACCACTCCTGACGAGACCGTGGACCTCCTGAACAAGATCAAGGACGAGATCTGACCGTCTGTTCGTCGTGCTTGGGTGCGCTTCTGCCCTAGACTGGCGTGCGGCGTTGGACATTCGCCGGTGCGAGCATGCCCAACACCGATCATGTGGGCGCGGCGCGTGAGCCGCAGAGATCTGTACGCGCCCGCGAACACTCAAAGCTTGATCAAGGAGACCACCCCGTGAAGACCGCTGTCGAGGAGCTCAGCCCGACTCGGGTGAAGCTCACCGTCGAAGTGCCGTTCGACGAGCTTGGCCCGAGCATGCAGGCGGCGTACAAGAAGGTCGCGGAGCAGGTGCGCGTCCCCGGCTTCCGCCCCGGCAAGGTTCCGGCCCGCATCATCGAGCAGCGCTTCGGCCGCGCGGTGGTGCTCGAGGAGACCCTCAACGACGCGGTGCCGAAGCTGTACGGCCAGGCCGTCGACGAGGTCGACCTGTTCCCGGTCAGCCAGCCCGACATCGAGGTCACCAAGATCGAAGACGGTGAGCAGATCGAGTTCACCGCCGAGGTCGACGTCAGGCCCAACTTCGAGGTGCCCGACTACGCCGGCATCGAGGTGACCGTCCCGACCGCCGAGGTCAGCGACGAGGACGTCAACGCCCAGCTCGACGCGCTGCGCCAGCGCTTCGCCACGCTGACCGGCGTCGAGCGCCCGGCCGCCAAGAACGACTTCGTCGTCATGGACCTGCGCGCCGAGATCGACGGCGTCAACCTCGAGGAGCAGCAGGCCAACGAGGTCTCCTACGAGGTCGGCGCGGGCTCGGTCCTGCAGGGCCTGGACGACGCCCTCGAGGGCATGTCCGCCGGCGAGGAGAAGACCTTCCGCACCGAGCTCGTCGGTGGTGAGAACGCCGGCGAGGAGGCCGACGTGATCATCAACGTCAAGTCGGTCAAGGAGAAGGTCCTTCCCGAGCTCGACGACGAGTTCGCCCAGCTGGCCAGCGAGTTCGACACGCTCGAGGAGCTCAAGGACAGCGTCCGCGAGCAGGCCCGCCGCAACAAGCTGGTCGACCAGGTCGTCCAGTCCCGCGAGCTGGCCCTCGACGCCCTGCTGGAGCAGATCGACATCCCGATCCCCGACAGCGCCCTCAAGGCCGAGGTCGACGCCCGCAAGCACAACCTCGACCACCAGATCGCCGAGAGCGGCCTGAGCCGCGACGCCTACTTCCGCCTCTACCAGACGACGGAAGACGAGCGCCTCGCCGAGTTCGAGACCAGCTCCGTCAAGGCCATCAAGACCGGCTTCGTCCTCGACAAGATCGTCAAGGCCGAGGAGCTGGGCGTCAACGAGCAGGAGCTGACCAACTTCGTGGTCCGCCGCGCCATGCAGATGGGCGTCGCTCCGAACACGCTGGCCCAGCACCTCGCCGACAACGACCAGCTCACGCTGGCCATGGTCGAGATCGTCCGGGACAAGGCCAAGACGGTCGTCGGCGACGCCGCCAAGGTCGTCGACGAGGCCGGCAACGAGGTCGACCTCAAGGCCATCTACACCGAGATCAACGGCGAAGAGGCCACCGAAGAGGCTTCCGAGAACGAGGAGTAAGCTCTCTCTCGTCTCACGAAACCCCCGTTTCCGCTCGCGCGGGACGGGGGTTTCGCCGTTTTCGGGGCAGGCACTCGCGAGACGGTCGACGGGAGGGTCATGGGTGGCGAGCTGTTCTTCCTCGGGCTGGCGGTCGCCGTGGCCCTCGTCGTGGGCCGGGTCATGGCCGGCAGGGTCCCGGTGCCCGAGCCGATCCTGCTGGTCGCGCTCGGGCTGTTGATGAGCCTGCTGCCGGGCGTGGAGAACGTGCGCGTCGACCCGGAGATCGTGCTCAACCTGTTCCTGCCGCCGCTGGTCTACCACGCCGCCTTCCTCACGGCGCCGCGCGAGACACGCGCGGACGCGGGTCCCATCGCCATCATGGCCTTCACGTTGACCTGCGCGACCGCGCTCGGCGTCGCGTTCGCGGTGGGCTGGGCCGTACCCGATCTCACGTGGGCGGCGGCGCTGGCGCTCGGCGCGGCGGTCGCGCCCACCGACCCCGTCGCCGCGACCACCGTCATGAAGCGGGTCGGCGCGCCACGCAGGCTGGTCACGATCCTGGAAGGCGAGAGCCTGGTCAACGACGGCGTCGCGCTGACCATGTTCGGGCTCGCGCTGGCGGCGCTGGCCCACGAGGTCACCGCCGCCGACACGGCGGTCGAACTGGCCAAGGTCGTCGCCGGCGGCATCCTGTACGGCATGGCGGTCGCCTGGGTGATCGGCAGGCTCAGGCCGCTGGTCAGGGAGCCGGGCGCGCAGATCGTGCTGTCCCTGGTCACGCCGTTCGTCGCCTACATCCCCGCCGTGCAGCTCGGCCTCTCCGGCGTACTCGCCACGATCGTGGTCGGCTTCCGGCTGGGCATCAAGGGCCAGGGCGTCCTGCAGCCCGCCTCCAGGCTGGCGGGACAGGTCTTCTGGGAGGTTCTGGTCTTCCTGCTGGAGTCGACGCTGTTCGTGCTGCTGGGCCTGGAGATCACCGACGTGTTCGCCGCCATGCGCGGGCAGTCGTGGCCGCATGTGGCCGGTACCGTCCTGCTGGTCATCGCGGTCACAGTGCTCCTGCGGATGCTCTGGACCATCGTGGTCGTGCCGCTGCTGCGCTTCAGGCGCTTCGAGACCATCGACGTACGGCAGCGCGTCGTGATGGGCTGGGCGGGCATGCGCGGCGCCATCACGCTGGCGATCGCCCTGTCCATCCCGCTCGGTGTGGAGAACAGGCCCCTGCTGCTGTTCCTGGCCACCTGCGTCGTGCTGGCGACGCTCGTGGGACAGGCCACGACGCTCGCGCCGCTGCTGCGCAGGCTGGGCCTCGGGGAGAGCGAGGCGGAGGTCAAGGAGGAGGCGGCCGGCAGGGCCGCGATGCTGGAGGCCGCGCTGGCTCGCATCGACGAGATGGCCGCCGACGACCGTGTCGACGACCGCACGGCCGACGTCTACCGCCAGCTGTTCGAACTGCGCCTGGACAGGGTCCGCTCGATCCTCGACGAGGAGGACGAGCGCCCCGAGATGGGCAAGCTCAGGAAGGAGCTGGTCAAGGCGCAGAGGGACAAACTCGGCCAGCTCTACCGCAAGGGCCGGATCGGCGCGCGCACGCAGCGCAAACTCCTGCACGAACTGGACTTGGAGGACCGCAGGCGCGCCTCCGGAGGCCACTGACGCCGACCTGCGCCGTCAGCGAACAGTCCGTGGACCGGGCATGACCTGTGGGCCGTGCGCGTTAAGGTCACAAGCAAAGCCCATCGATTACGACGCATCGGAAGGTGACGCTGTGACCAGCCCGCCGACCTTCTATCAGCCCGAGTCGCGAGGCCGTGAGAACGGCTCGTCCTTCCGGCTTGAGGACCAGCTCTACCAGCGCCTGCTGCGCGAGCGCATCATCGTGCTCGGCACGGACGTCAACGACGAGATCGCCAACCGCATCTGCGCCGAGTTGCTGCTGCTCGCGGCCGACGATCCCGACCGCGACATTTACCTGTACATCAACTCGCCTGGCGGGTCCGTGACCGCAGGCATGGCGATTTACGACATGATGGAATACGTGCCGAACGACGTGGCCACGGTTGCGATGGGCCTGGCGGCTTCCATGGGGCAGTTCCTGCTCTGCGCCGGCGCCTCTGGCAAGCGTTACGCGTTGCCGCACGCCCGCATCATGATGCACCAGCCTTCGGGCGGCATCGGCGGCACCGCCGCCGACATCGCCATCCAGGCCGAGCAGATGCTCTACGTGAAGAAGACGCTGGCCGAGCGGATCGCCTTCCACACCGGCCAGCCGCTGGACCAGATCGAGGCCGACTCCGACCGCGACCGCTGGTTCACCGCCGACGAGGCCAAGGACTACGGGTTCATCGACCACGTGGTCCGCAGCGCGCGCCAGGTGTCCTCGCAGGGCACCGTTTCCTAGGGGGAGCTGAGAAGTGAACATCGAGAGCCGCTACGTTCTCCCCTCCTTCGTCGAGCGCACGTCCTACGGCGTGAAGGAGATGAACCCGTACAACAAGCTCTTCGAGGACCGCATCATCTTCCTCGGAGTGCAGATCGACGACGCGTCCGCCAACGACGTCATGGCGCAGTTGCTGACGCTGGAGTCGCTCGATCCCGACCGTGACATCAGCATCTACATCAACTCGCCCGGCGGGTCCTTCACGGCCATGACGGCGATCTACGACACGATGCAGTTCGTCAGGCCGGAGATCCAGACCGTCTGCCTCGGCCAGGCCGCCTCCGCGGCGGCCGTGCTGCTGTCCGGCGGCACGCCCGGCAAGCGGTTCGCGCTGCCCAACGCCAGGGTCCTGATCCACCAGCCCTCCACCGAGGGCGGCGGCCAGGGAAGCGACATCGAGATCCAGGCCCGGGAGATCCTGCGCATGCGATCCCTCCTTGAGGAGATCATTGCCAAGCACTCGGGCAAGCCAGCGGCCGAAGTTCGTAAGGACATCGAACGCGACAAAATTCTCAACGCCGATGAGGCCAAGGCGTATGGTCTGATCGACGACATCATCCCGGCCAGGAAGAAGCGAGCTCAGGCCGTCGCTTCCTGATCGAGACGCGACGCACCGGAGCGGTGCCCAATTGGGCACGTTCCGGTGCGACTCGCCGCCAGGGGGCTCACTGAGGGCCCAGAAGACGGTAACGTCGAAACCTGAGCGGTTCGGACCGGGTCCGGAGGATACGGATCGCGGGAGCAGGGCGGTCCCACGCAAAGGAGTATCTGGGGTGGCACGCATCGGCGACGGGGGAGACCTGCTGAAGTGCTCTTTCTGCGGGAAGAGCCAGAAGCAAGTCAAGAAGCTCATCGCCGGTCCCGGCGTCTACATCTGCGATGAGTGCATCGATCTCTGCAACGAGATCATCGAGGAGGAGCTCTCCGAGTCCTCCGAGCTCAAGTGGGACAATCTTCCCAAGCCGAGAGAGATCTACGAGTTCCTCGACGCCTACGTCATCGGCCAGGACAAGGCCAAGAAGGCGCTCTCGGTGGCGGTGTACAACCACTACAAGCGGGTGCAGTCGGGCGACCGCGGCAGGGACGACGGCCTGGAGCTGTCCAAGTCCAACATCCTGCTTCTCGGTCCCACGGGATCCGGTAAGACGCTGCTGGCGCAGACGCTGGCCAAAATGCTCAACGTGCCGTTCGCCATCGCGGACGCCACGGCGCTCACCGAAGCCGGCTACGTCGGCGAGGACGTCGAGAACATCCTGCTCAAGCTCATCCAGGCGGCCGACTACGACGTCAAGAAGGCCGAGACGGGCATCATCTACATCGACGAGGTCGACAAGATAGCCCGCAAGAGCGAGAACCCCTCGATCACCCGCGACGTCTCGGGCGAGGGCGTGCAGCAGGCGCTGCTGAAGATCCTGGAAGGCACGACGGCCTCGGTGCCGCCGCAGGGCGGGCGCAAGCACCCGCACCAGGAGTTCATCCAGATCGACACCACCAACGTGCTGTTCATCTGCGGCGGCGCGTTCGCCGGGCTCGAGAAGATCATCGAGTCGAGGGTCGGCAAGAAGGGCATCGGCTTCAACGCGATCATCCGGTCGAAGGAAGAGATCGACTCCGCCGACATCTTCGGCGACGTGATGCCGGAGGACCTGCTGAAGTTCGGCATGATCCCCGAGTTCGTCGGCCGGCTGCCCGTCATCACCTCGGTGCACAACCTCGACCGTGAGGCGCTCATCCAGATCCTCACCGAGCCGCGCAACGCCCTGGTCAAGCAGTACCGCAAGCTGTTCGAGATCGACGGGGTCGAGCTCGAGTTCACCGACGACGCGCTCGAGGCGATCGCCGACCAGGCGATCCTGCGCGGTACGGGAGCCCGAGGCCTGCGCGCCATCCTGGAGGAGGTGCTCCTGTCGGTCATGTACGAAGTGCCGTCCAGGCAGGACGTCGCCCGGGTGGTCATCACCCGCGAGTCCGTGCTGGAGCACGCGATCCCCACGCTCGTCCCGCGCGACCAGCTGGCCGCCAAGCAGCAGCGCACCCCGCGCGAGAAGTCGGCCTGACCCGAAAAGGCCCTCACGGCGAGGCCCCCGGAGTCCGCTCCGGGGGCCTCGCCGTGTCCGGTGGGAGCGACGATTCCCCGGAAGTCGCCCGAGGTCCCTAAACTTGACCGCGTGACAACGCCAGAGCTGCCTACCCAGTACACGCCCGCCGACGTCGAGACCCAGAGCTACGAGCGCTGGGTAGCAGGCGGTTACTTCGGCGCGGACCCGGGCAGCGGGCGCGAGCCGTACTCGATCGTGCTGCCGCCGCCCAACGTGACGGGTGTGCTCCACATCGGCCACGCGCTCGACCACTCCATCCAGGACGCGCTCACCCGCCGCGCCCGCATGCGCGGCATGGAGACGCTGTGGCTGCCCGGCATGGACCACGCGGGCATCGCGACGCAGAACGTCGTCGAGCGTGAGCTGGGCAAGGAGGGGCTGTCCCGGCACGACCTGGGCCGCGAGGCGTTCATCGAACGCGTCTGGCAGTGGAAGGAAGAGTCCGGCGGCAAGATCCTCGGCCAGATGAAGCGGCTCGGCGACGGCGTCGACTGGTCGCGCGAGCGCTTCACCATGGACGAGGGGCTCTCGCGGGCCGTCCAGACCATCTTCAAGCGCCTCTTCGACGACGGACTGATCTACCGCGCCGAGCGCATCACCAACTGGTGCCCGCGCTGCCTGACCGCGCTGTCCGACATCGAGGTGGAGCACAGCGACGACGAGGGCGAGCTCGTCTCGATCCGCTACTCCGACGAGATCGTGGTCGCCACCACCCGGCCCGAGACGATGCTCGGCGACACGGCCGTGGCCGTCCACCCGTCCGACGAGCGCTACGCCCACCTCATCGGTACCGAGGTGGAGCTGCCGCTGACCGGGCGCAGGATCCCGGTCGTCGCCGACGAGCACGTCGATCCGGCCTTCGGCACCGGCTGCGTCAAGGTGACGCCCGCCCACGACCCCAACGACTTCGAGATCGGCCGCCGGCACTCCCTGCCGTCGCTGACCGTCATGGACGAGCGCGGCGTGATCACCGCGCACGGCCCGTTCCTCGGGCTCGACAGGTTCGAGGCCCGCCCCGCCGTGGTCGCGGCGCTGCGCCAGCAGGGCCTGATCGTCGCCGAGAAGCGGCCCTACCTGCACGCCGTCGGCCACTGTTCGCGGTGCAAGACCGTGGTCGAGCCGCGGCTGTCGCTGCAGTGGTTCGTCAACGTCTCGCCGCTGGCCAAGGCTGCGGGCGACGCCGTCCGCGACGGGCGCACCCGCATCCACCCGCCGGAGCTGGCCAAGCGCTACTTCGACTGGGTCGACGACATGCACGACTGGTGCATCTCGCGGCAGCTGTGGTGGGGCCACCGGATCCCCGTCTGGTACGGCCCGGCCGGAGAGGTCGTCTGCGTCGGTCCCGACGAGGACCCGCCCGCCGGCTACTTCCAGGACCCCGACGTGCTCGACACGTGGTTCTCCTCGGGACTGTGGCCGTTCTCGACGCTGGGCTGGCCGTCGCCGACGCCCGAGCTGGCCCGCTTCTACCCGACGACCGTGTTGGTGACGGGATACGACATCCTGTTCTTCTGGGTCGCCAGGATGATGATGCTGGGCCTGTACGCCATGGACGGCCAGCCGCCCTTCAGGACCGTGGCCCTTCACGGCATGGTCCGCGACCAGTTCGGCAAGAAGATGTCGAAGTCGTTCGGCAACGTGGTCGACCCGCTCGACTGGATCGACCGCTACGGCGCCGACGCCACCCGCTTCACGCTGTTGCGTGGCGCCAATCCCGGCTCCGACGTGGCCGTCAGCGAGGAGTGGGCGGCCGGCTCGCGCAACTTCTGCAACAAGATCTGGAACGCCACCCGCTTCGCGCTCATGAACGGCGCGACCACCGGCGAGCTTCCCACCTCGCTGACGGCGGCCGACCGCTGGATCCTGTCCAGGCTGCAGACCGTGATCAAGCAGGTCGACGAGGCGTTCGAGGAGTTCGAGTTCGCCAAGGTCTCCGACCTGCTCTACCACTTCGCGTGGGACGAGGTGTGCGACTGGTACCTGGAGCTCGCCAAGGTGCAGCTGTCCCAGGGGCTCGACCAGACCCGGATCGTGCTCGGGCACGTGCTCGACGCGCTGCTCAGGCTGCTCCACCCGCTGGTGCCGTTCGTGACGGAGGAACTCTGGCGCGCGGTCACCGGGAGCGAGTCCGTGGTGGTCTCCTCGTGGCCCGTGGCAGATGCCCGCTACGCCGACCCGTCCGCCGAGGTCGAGATCCTCGCGCTGCAGGAGCTGGTGACCGAGGTCCGCCGCTTCCGCTCCGACCAGGGGCTCAAGCCGGGCCAGAAGGTCGCGGCCAGGCTCTCCCTGTCGGGTACGGCTGTCGCCGCGCACGAGACGGCGATCAGATCGCTGCTCAAGCTGCAGGAGCCGGGAGAGTCGTTCTCGCCGACGGCGTCGTTCGTGGTGGGCGGGGTGACCGTGGAGATCGACACGGCCGGCGCCATCGACGTGGCGGCCGAGCGCAAGAGGCTGGAGAAGGACCTGGCCGTGGCCAGGAAGGACGCCGCCCAGGTGGCGGCGAAGCTGGGCAACGAGCAGTTCATGGCCAAGGCGCCGGAGGACGTGGTGACCAAGGTGCGGGCGAGGGCGGAGTCGTCCGCGGCCGACATCGTCAGGCTGGAGGCCCAGCTGGCGGCGCTGCCGACCGGCTGACCGACCGTGTGCGAAGGGCCCGGAGTCGTTTCCGACTCCGGGCCCTTCGCCATGTTTGGCCAACAAGGACCGGGGGAAGACCTATTCGTTACCGAAGATGGACGCCGCACGCGTGGGTGGCTGCTACTCTTTTCAAGGCGGGGCGACGTAGCCTGCGGCGCTTCGGATGTGAAGCTCTCGCAGGGACTGCTAGGCTCCCACCACCCTCTCTGAAAACTCACTTGATCTTCGGACGGCGTCCATGCGATTGGACAAGGCCCGGAAGCTAGAGTAAGTTGAGAGGGTTGCCCCGGAGACGGGGTGGTCGAGATTGTAGCCAGGTTCACCGGTTTGACATCAAATCGGACGAAATGGTAAAGTTAAGACATAACGAAGCGAGTGCGGCCGGGTGGTTGACGGTCAGGCGTCCGTTTCTT
>NZ_JBHUFV010000022.1:0-63644 GCF_042681425.1 Nonomuraea mangrovi
TAACCTGCATAAACAGGATCACGCGAAGATCGATTCATACACCACGTCCGTGGACGTGACCTCGTTTCGTGTCGACGCGGAGTCCGCAGAGGAAATGCCTCCGCCGGGCCCGTACGGCGCTCAAGCAACATGGACTTGCCCTTCCCGAGTGACTGACCCGCGACTCGGAATTGCCCCCGGTGGGGTGCTCCGGCTCGGGGATGATCGCTAAGGGGGTGCTTATCTCCGAAGGTCCGGAGGTGGCTGAGGTGGAAGAAGACGCCAGCCATCGGCCCGACTCCGCTCTCTAGGAGCCTCGTCAGTCCGCTGGAAGTGGAAGGGCGGTGGAACCGGCGCGGGGACATCAGGGTCTGCGAACTGAAAGGCGCACGCGCAATCGAGTGCCTCCTCGGGGGAGCCAGAGGGGGAACCATCGGGCAGAAGGCTGTCTTGGTATAGGTCTTCGCCAGGAAGGTAGAGGGCAAAGCCCCAGGTATGCGGAAGGCCAGTGAAGCGCAGACGGCACAACCTCGCATAGGCACCGCCCCGTAGGCGCGCCTTAATGTAAGCGAACTCTCCTCGAAAGCGCGCGTCGATGCCGGCCACCTGCCATCGGGACCGAGCGTGATCGTTCAGGCGCTGACGCAGGTACTGCCTTATCTCCTCAGGCGGACTCTTCGGCATGCCGCTCATCCTGCCTCAACAGCATGGTTCGTCATGGTTCGTTGCCTCAACGCTGTTCCAATCTCAGAACGCCACGTGAGGGGCACGCGGGAGACTTAATCTCAAGATCCGGGATATACGCGGGATGGCCAGGGGCACACAAGATCCGTTGAGAGCTGTATCACCAGATCACACACTTTTGATCAAAGGTGACGTCGGCGCCCTGTAAAACCGTCGGCAGTCGGTTCCGCACTTACGATCGCCCTTCGGTGGCCGGCCGCCGTAGCTGGCTGGGGCGATCGAAGGTCCAGGGCTTCGTTCCTCAGCCCCTGCCCACCGGACGATGTGGCTGGCGTTCCCGCTGCGTGCCCGATGGAGCGGGAACCGAGGGAATAGCGGGGAGTCACGGGGAATGCGACCTGCTTGCTGAGCTGCGCCTTCGCATGCTGAGCAAGATCGGCGTCCGTCTTTGCAAGCAGGGTGTCAGGACTTCGAATCTCCTAAGCTCCACAACAAACGCTCCATCAACAGCGTGTATCGCTGAAGGGCCGCCCGCCGCACGGGTTGTGGTTACTCCCTGAAGCCGTATTCCTTCGCGAGGATGTCGTTCGCCTCCTTCTCGGTGATTACCTCATCAGCGGGGGGCGGAGTGACGTGGATTGTGGATCCCCAGCCGGTCACGCGTGTGTCGTGGACGTACGTGTAGGGGCCATCACCGTCGCTGGTCTTCCTGCTGAACCAGCCCACGGCCCTGCGCAAGAGCTGGTCGGTCCCGAGCCAGAGCCGCCACTCGACCTTGATCTGTGCTTCCTTCTCGGTGGGCTTCCAGTTTCTGGAAATGTTGAAGGGGAACTCAGCCCCCGCCTTGACTAGCTGACCCCATGTGATGGTGCCCTGGTAGAGCGTCGTGCGAGTGCCGTCGTAGCGGCCCGCCGGGCGCTTGACCCTTGTGGTGGCGAGAACTGCCTTCAGCACCGCGGGGTCTGCGATCTTGAGCCAGCTCACGTCCAATTCGGGCTTAGTGTCCTTGTACGTGCTGACCACCCAGCTTTTGATCTTGCCCTTCTTGTCCTTGCGGAACTGACGGCCGTCGAAGGTGATCAACCGTGTCGGGGTCGTCCTCATCTCGGAGTCGTACGTGATGTCAGTGGCAATGATCTTGCCTTTGCCGAACTCGGCGACGCCCTTCTCCCAGAACTTCAGCTTCTCGCCCTCCAGCGTGGTCGTGTGCACGTTCGTCATCCGCACGCCGTGATTCGCGACGAGTTGCCGTTTGAGCGCTTCGACCGGGTCGGCTGGTGCGAGCCCGGCGTGCGCCACGGTGGCGGGCCCGGAGAGCATGGGAAGCATAGTCAGCATGACGGTCGTCGTAGCGATCCATCGCCTCATCGAGGGGAAACCTCCTGATAGTCCCCGGCCCGCGCCGGAGGTCTCGGTGGATCTTCGCACCACGAGATCTCGTGTGAATCACACCGGCGCGCCCCGGCCAGACGCTCGCCCGCCATCGACCCGGGGACAAGCCGAGCAGAGGCGTGTCGACGGCAGACCGGATGGTCAGGAGACAAGGTGTCCGCTGGCACGATCGAAGATCGACACGGGTTGCAGTTTGGGTTGCAATTCCACGCCGTACCACCCGGTTCCAGGAAGACAGCCCAGCCGCATCGGACCACATGGAACGCCCCGGACGATCAAGCTCCTAGCTGCTAATGCGGTTTGGTGGCAACACCATCCGGGGTTCAAATCCCCGATCCTCCGCAGTAAAGAGGCCCTCGCCCGAAACCGGGTGAGGGCCTTTCTGGTGTCCCGGTTGCAGTTATCCCCAGAGGGCCGAGTCCATGCGGCCGCTCGCGACCTTCATCTGCATGGTGGCGACGTGTGTACCGCTCGATGGTGGTGACCCTGGTGTGCCCGAGGATTTCCTGAACGACGCTGATGTGGACGCCTTGCTCGATCAGGAGGGCGGCCGCCGTGTGTCTCGCGTCACGCACTCTGGCGTCCCGAACACCGGCCTGCCTGAGGATGGATTCCACACCTTCCAGTCCTCCGTTCGCTCGATCGGACCGCCGAATCGGAGGACCTGGTCGTGTTGGATGTCCACGACGACGGCGACGGCTTCGATCCCGAGCGGGCCGCCGCCGGCCACGGCCTACTGATCATGCTTGAGCGGATGGAGCAGCTCGGCGGCACGCTCCTCGCGGAGGGCGCATCCGGGGAGGGCACCACGATCGTGGCCAGCCTCCCGGCGGTGGCGCGACGCCCGCGCGGGTCGCGATCCGGGTCCTGATCGCCGACGACCACCCGGTGGCCCGTGACGGCATCCGGGCGATGCTCGGCACCCAGGACGATCTGGAGGTGGTCGGCGAGGCGGTCTCAGGCTCGGACGCAGTACGGCTCGCGGGTGACCTGCGGCCGGATGTCACGCTGATGGACCTGCAGATGCCCGAGCTCGATGGCGCGACAGCGATCAGCCGGATCCGCGAGCACGACCCCCGCGCCAGGGTGATCGTCCTGACCACCTATGACACCGACAACGACATCTTCCGTGCCATCGACGCCGGAGCGATCGGCTACCTGCTCAAGGACACCCACCGCGAGCAGTTGTTCGACGCCATCAGAGCGGCGGCCCGAGGGAGAGCGCCCTGTCGCCGGCGATCGCGACCCGGATGGTGTCGTGGGCGCGCGCCGACGCGCCCGGCGCCCTCAGCGGCCGGGAGATCGAGGTCCTGGGCGCGGTCGCCCAGGGGATGAGCAACAAGGCCATTGCCGCCCACCTGTGCATCAGCGAGGCCACGGTCAAGACCCACCTGCTGCACATCTTCGCCAAGCTCGACGTCGACGACCGCACCGCCGCCGTGACCGTGGCGGCCACGCGGGGGATCATCCGCCTTGGCGGCTAGGGCAGGTCTTTCGTACTCGCTGGGTTGTGCGTTGCCATGAGCTGAGCGGCCAGCGCTCGCGCAAAGCCCGGTCCCTTCGTGTCGGAGCCGGCCGTCGGCCATCAGCCGCCGCGGCCGCTCCTGGTGGCCGGACTCCGCAGCCGGTTCCCGACCGCAGCCAGTTGAGCCCGCAAGTCGTCGGCCTGCTGTAGTGCGGCCATATCGGCCTCAGTTACGCAAGCCCCGCATCGAGCGGCAACGGGACCCGCCGGCCGTTCGCGGAGCGTTCGAGAACCGAGCCGCCCTCGTAAGCGGCCGCCTCAGGCATCTGTGGGGTCATCTTGGACGAACGCGAGCCCATGTACCGCTCATAACCCGGTCTGAGCTGGCGTTTCTCGCCATCGGATCACCTGTCAAACGGCGCGTACGCCCGTACGGAGGAGCCTGTCGAACAGGCTGACAACACCGATCTTCTAGCGGACACGTGAGCGAACCGAAACGTTGGATTCCGCCACGCAGGAATCGCCCCAGCCCCTGAACCAGGAGTAACGAATGAAGCTGCCCTCATGCGCCGCTGCCCTCACGGCGGCCGTCCTGTTCGCTTCGCTGACTGGAGTGTCCGGGGCGTCGGCGGCACAGGCGGCCGACGCTGAGGCCCTTCCGAGCGTGAATATGGAAGCCACTGTCAAGGCGGCCCAGATCGACCCGCGGCGGCCCGACAGCACGCTGACCCCGGGCGCCGAGGACAGCGTGCTCCTCGTTGAGCAGGCGCTGCGCGACCGAAGCTTCCTCGACGCGAAGTGGGTGGACGGCTACTTCGGCACCACAACGGTCACCGCCTACGCGAACTACCAGAAGTCGCTCGGCTTTACTGGTCTCGACGCCAACGGCCTGCCGGGCAAGACGTCGCTCACCAAGCTTGGTGCCGGCCGATTCAAGGTCACCGACGTCATCGACCCGGGCACCCCGGTGTCGACCGGCGGTTTCGTCGTCAACACCCGCACGCGAAGCATGCTGGCGGAGGCCAAGCGGCTGCTCGGCCGCGACCTCAAGCTGGATCAGGGTTCGAACAACCCCGGCGGCGACCCCACGTCCGCGGGCACCCACGATGGCGGCGGCGTCGTCGACATCTCGGTAAAGGGGATGAATTCCGCCACCCGCACCGCGGTCGTCCGCGCGTTGCGCCTTGTCGGCTTCGCCGCATGGCTGCGTAGCCCCCAGCAAGACAACTGGCCGTGGCACATCCACGCCGCTGCCATCAGCGACACAAGTCTCTCCGGCCAGGCCCAGCACCAGATCGGTGACTACTACCTCGGCCTGAACGGACTCGCCGGCCGTGGCCCGGACGACGGCCCGAAGGTGACCATCCGCACCTGGGAGGAGTACCAGCGCCGCTGACTCGTCCATCCGAAACCCAGGCTCCGCAGACCATTCAGAATCCCAGCTCCGCAGACAGAAGGAGAACAGCATGAGAACGCTAGCCAGGATCCTCACCGCGGCGACCGCCGCGATGGCGCTCGGCGGGACGGTCCTCGCCACCGCATCGCCCGCCTCGGCCGCGAACCGCGACGGCATCTGCGATACCGGCGAGTTCTGCTACTACTTCAACAGCAACAACCAAGGATCGGTCTCCGATTTCACCGGATCGATCGACGACTACGCCACCACACAGCCCACCTGCTACGACTTCAAGGGACCCGGCAACGGCAAGGGCGAATGCATCAAGAACGCCGCCGCCTCCGCCTGGAACCGCAGCAGCAAGACCGTCCGCGTCTACTTCAACAGCGGCCACGCCGGCACCTACCAGGACTTCGCCCCAGGCACCAAAGGCAACCTGAACCCCGACCTCAAGAACCAGAACGCCTCGCACCAGTTCAGCCCGTCATCATCGTCGCGCAGCAACATGTCGTTCTCGCTCTACACGGCCAGCGGCACGATCACCTGCGGGTTCGACGGTTACACCTCCACCTCCGGCCGGCACGAAGGCATCGACATCGCCCGCGGTGTGGGCTCGAATGTTCACAACCTGGTGGCGGGCGAGGTCATCAACGTTGCACGCGGATACACCGGCAGGGCGGGACTTTCCACGATCGCCATCTACAACGCCGCATTAAACAAGACGGTGATCTACCTGCATTCCGCTCCGCTGTCCTCCTTGCGCGTGGGCCAGCAGGTCAGCCGCGGCCAGATCATCGCCACCGAGTCGTGGCATGGAGTGTCGAGCCGTTCATCCGCACACACCCACGTCGAGATGCGTCCCGGACGGTACACGCGTGCGGCCAAGAGCGTCGGCGACCCGCACCTGGAGAACCCGAACCCGACCTCGTTCTGGAACTCCCAGGGCTACAGCATCCGATAACGCTTAGCGGCCACTGACAAGAAGAGGACGACAACTGTGCCTTTACGAAATGTCCGGCTGATCTCGCGGCTCGCCGCGGCGACCGCCGCGATGGCGCTCGGCGGGACGGTCCTCGCCACCGCATCGCCCGCCTCGGCCGCGAACCGCGACGGCATCTGCGATACCGGCGAGTTCTGCTACTACTTCAACAGCAACAACCAAGGATCGGTCTCCGACTTCACCGGATCGATCGACGACTACGCCACCACACAGCCCACCTGCTACGACTTCAAGGGACCCGGCAACGGCAAGGGCGAATGCATCAAGAACGCCGCCGCCTCCGCCTGGAACCGCAGCAGCAAGACCGTCCGCGTCTACTTCAACAGCGGCCACGCCGGCACCTACCAGGACTTCGCCCCAGGCACCAAAGGCAACCTGAACCCCGACCTCAAGAACCAGAACGCCTCGCACCAGTTCCTGAGTTCCGCACCGCCGACGCCGACCGGGTGCAAGACCGACGGCACGGACACCAAGCTGCCCACGACGATCCTCGTGTACCGGAAGTCCCTCGATCGTGTGGAGCGGGTGGAGTTCAAGACCTACGTCAAGAACGTCCTGCCCAACGAGTGGGTGTCGAGCTGGCCGAGCGAGTCCCTCAAGGCCGGGGCGATGGCCGTGAAGAACTTCGGCTGGTACTGGGCGCTGCACTCCAACCGCAAGACGGCGAGCGGCCAGTGCTTCGACGTCTACGACCACACGTCGAGTCAGGTGTACAAGCCCGGCTCCGCGAAGGCGGTGACGAGCGTCGCGGTGGACGCTACTTGGGGCGCCCGGCTGACTCGCAACGGGAAGATCTTCCGAGCCCAATACTGCGCTACGACGACGGCGTGCGGAAATTGGGTCGATGGCGACTGGATGTCGCAGAACGGCTCTCGCGATAAGGCCAGAGCGGGCTGGAACTACTCCAGGATCCTCCAGCACTACTACACGGGGATCGTTCTCAGCTCCTGACCCCCCTGAGACCGTACGACTCTAGTTCCCCGCCGTGTCACGCACGGCGGGGAACTAGTTTCCATCGACGATGATCTGGAAGTTGATCGGCCGGCTTCCGGGGAACACGACCGCTCCCGAAGCGTCCACCATCTTGAATCGCACGTAGCACAAGCCCGGCTTCTTGGGCGTGGTGATGACGGTCCGGATGTCGACCGTCTCGCCAGGTTGCGTGTCCTTGATCGGCACGTCGGGAATGGTCTGGCATTGATCAGCTTGCTGCGTGACGTCGAGGCGCCGCAGCGAATATCCCTTCCACGGCACGGCCCCGGCGTTCTTGAGCCGCCATACCTTGGTCATGGTCTTGCCGGGACGGACGCGCGTGCAGTCGGCAAGCGTGACATCCTCGATGAACACGGCCGCATCACCTTTGTGCAGCGGCGGGGCCCAAGGCGGGTTGGTCGAACGCACTGGGCAATCGACTGGGGGCGGCGCGGCAATCGATGGGCTGCCGGTCGGGTTCAGACTGTGTCCCTCGGGTGTGGAGCCGCGATTGACGGCGGCCACGACGAGGACCGCTGCCCCCATGATGACAGCCGCTGCCGCGAACGCGGCCGGGCGGGTCAGCCGTAATCGCCTTCTGCTCCCCGGTGCAGGGAGCGGAGGCTGGACGTCGCCCGCGAGCTCGTCGGACGGTGGCGGCGGCGTACGCACGAATGCCGAGGTCTCGCCAGCCGACCGGGGCGCTTGCGGCCTGCTGGCGAGGTGCACGGTACGAAGCTCCGCGGCGCCTGTGGCGGAGACTGCGAGTCCACCAGACGGACGGTCCCCCGATGTGTCCACGCGCATTGAGGGATTCCCGGCGCTCGCTGATCTGATCGCCCTGTTCGCTCTCTCCCAGAGTTCGCGGTACGTGGCCGGGTCCGCGTTGCACGCCTTGACGAACTCGACGGTGGTCTCCCAACTCGGGAGCCGGTTACCCTTCGTGGCTTCGTGCAACGTCGTGTGAGAAATCGCCCCCGACCGGCCGGACATCTCCCGGAAAGGCGGATTACCGACCGCATTGCGCAGTTCCCGCAGGGTAGTTGCGAAATCCTCGATTATCTCCGCCCGTGCACGCCTGTCGTCCACCGTGCGAAGGTAACAGCACCCACGGTCTTCGCTCAACCCGAACCGGAATCTGTGCGAAACCAGGCGAGATGAACACACAATAGCCATACGGCTCATCCCCGCTACGACTGGAAGCGGCCGCGCACCAGGCCGAACAGGCCCTTATCCTGGTCGAACGCGACGAAGGAGACCCGAGAAGCCACCTCTACCCCACCCGATAATGATGGGCATAGACGATTACGCCTATGAGTCGGGGCACTGCGACAACCCGGACACCACATTGACCTGAACATCCTCAGCCGAGCCGGTCTCGGCGGCGTATGTTCAGGTCGGTGATTCGCCCGGGGTCCGTGACCGAGACCGAGACAGTATGCAGCGGAGCGGCCCGGGCCAGGCAGCGAGCGGCATGGGCCGAGTGCCCGATCAAACCCTCCTGCGGGCTGCGAGGATAACAGCTCGTAAATCTCATGCGAATAGGAACGATCAAGGAACGCCACCCGTCGGTACCTGATATGGCATATCACCGGGCGGCATCCTTGGACATTCTGGGTACCGACATGTGCAGACAGAGCGATAAATTAAAATACGGTGCGGCAGGGCCCGGCATAATTTCTGTCGGATTTTGATCCGTAGGTTCCGGGTTCGAGCCCCGAGCGCCCTACCACCAACGACCTGGGCGGACTCCCCGATCTCCATGATCTGGAAGCCCGCCCAGTCGCATTTGGCCCCAGAGAGTCCGGCCCATGCGAGCTGCTGCCTCTGTTGAAAGTGTCGCTGTGATGTGGGTGTAGCGCCTGGTCGTGGTCAGTTGTGAGTAACCGAGGATTTCCTGGACGACGCTGATGTCCACGCCCCGTTCGATGAGGAGAGTCGCGGCGGTGTGCGGGCGTCGTGGACGCGGGCGTCTTTCTCGACTTCGGCCAAGCGAAGGAGTTCCTGCTGGATACAGATCGTCAACTTCATGCTCTACGGATTGCTCACGCTGTGCTTCGCGGAGGGCCTCAGGCGCGTTTTGCGGACTGGGGCCGGCTCCCTATTGGGGACCGATCCTGTTCTTCATCGTCGGGCTCGGCCTTATCGCCATCGGTCCTTCGTGACGGACCCGGCCCTCGGCTACCCTACGGCGACGCCCGCTGTCGCGAGCCTGGGCGGTTCCATCCACAACCTCACGAGTCCGATCGTATTCATCGCCCTCCCTGCCGCCTGTTTCGTGCTGGTAAGGCGCTTTGCTCGCGACAAGTGGCGCGGATGGGCTTCCTACTCGATCGCGACGGCACTCGTGGCGACGCCCTGGCCTACCGAGGGCGCGCTGGCGGCTACCGAACGTCTGAGGATGATCAGACCGGCGAGGTGTGCGTCGGGTCGCCGCGGCTCTCCATATGAGCGCTGGCCGTTGATCGAACGACATAAAGTATCTTCACCGCATGGAGATCCCCGAGCTCGCCGACTTGATCTGGCTCTTTGAAGGCGAACCGGAACGCCAGCATGACGACCTGCACTGGCCGGTTGGTCTCCACTCCTTTCACCTCAACCGAGGTGCGACGTCGGTCCTCTTCTCCATCGACCCCGTGGCGGGTGAGGCGTACATCAGCCTCTACGCGGACGAGGAAGAAATCGCTTACGTGAGCAGACTTCGTCCTCTCGGACGGCTCGCCGTTGAGCAGCATCAGCCAGACTATGAAGGTCTTGTGCTGTGGTTCAGGGACCCGAGCAAGGAGCCCGTCAGGCTCCAAACCAAGCCATCGATCCGGCTGGCATGGGATGTGAACAGCCTCGGAGAGTGATCGCAAGCATGACAGCGGCATGCCCTGCCGGGATGATCGTCGGGCCACTAGCGGGCCATTAGCTGAACTTCGCCCGTTGCCCGCCGAAGATGGGGGCCGTGCAACGCCGATCCGGCCTATGTGGGACATCGGCCGTCACACACCTGAAGGGGAACTTCTGCTCAACGTCGTCGTCGCCCTCGGTGGCGCATTGGCCGCGACCGGCAGGGCGGCCGCCAGTTCCCGGTCGAGACGCGTACTTCTACGGGTCGGCGGCGGCTCCACCGCGAGCCTGCGGTTGTTCGCCGCGTGCCGAGCTGGACTCAGCGCAGCCTGCGGCACGGGGATGGGCGCGACTGCTGGGTGCGCTATCGGCCTGTTGCTGGTGTGGCCGATGACGGTCTCGATCGACTGGGAACCGGTGCCCCGGGTTCCATTCGAAACCCCATGGTCATGGATCAGCGCTCTTGTCGTCGGGCTGCCCTTTGTCGCGGCGGTTGTCGCCGGTCTCTGCTCACCTGGTATGACCACCCGGTCGGTGCCGCGCCGATGAGCGATAGGCCGGCGGAGGACTACGCCTGGTTCGTAGAGGCGTGTGCGAAGGAGAGCGACGGAATCTGTGCCACGTTCGTGCGGAATCTGTCCGCTGAGGAGGCTCTGCGCCGGATCGGTGCCACCCCAGGGGACATCTCTGGCGAATGGGGCGTCGCAGCCTATGCGGCCTATGGAGGGGTCGTTCTGGTCGACTACGGGTACGCCGAACTGCCGGAGGCATTTTCCCGAGGTACCGAAGCAGCGACGGTGTTCGCCGGCTTGAACGACGAGGACTTCGTCTATATGGCCAATGGTGTGGTGGTCACCCGGTTCGAGCCATACCTTCCCGACTGGCGGCAGGGCAGCGACCCCGACCGGCTCCTGGCTCACATGCGGGACCTGGGCATGCCTGTCGAAGAGGAGGCTCCTGACTACTACCGGATGCGGATCACGAGGGCGCTCGCTCTCGCGGAACGGGCTACCTCGGTACACCTGTCACCTGCCCACTATGCGGTCCCCGCCATCGTCGGATCGGTTGATCACCTGTACTGACCGGGCTGCTCCGAGAGCGGTCGCCGTGACTTGGCGGGTTGCAGCCGGCCCAACGCGCTGACGAGGGGGCTGGCATCCTGCCGGCTTCCGGGGCCTAGGATGACGCGCGATGGATGAGCCTGATGCGGAGAGTCGGCAGTTGCTGGAGGTCCTGCGGGCTGACCCGGAGTCTTGGTCCGGTCTGGGCTTCGCCCCCGCCGAGGATGACGACGCCTGGGACGCCAACGCCGAACGTCGTGTGGCGGTGTTGGCTGCGATTCTGTTCGATCCACGGGCTGCTGATCGGGCTTTGCTGAAGTTCCTGCTGCAGCAGGATATTCGGGAGGCTGAAGAGTTCTGGGGTGTGTCCGGCGGGCTGAGACTTGGCATGTTTTTGCTGGCCGAGCATCGCTGCGTCGATGATGCCTGGCTGCAGTGGAGCGCGAAGATCGCTAACTTCGACACGGAGATGGGTCTGGATCTGTGGGCTGTTCTCGCTGGCGGTGTGGTCGCGGTGCGATCGATGGTGGCGGCAAGTGATCATCCGGAGCGCGACGAACTCCTGGAGTGTCTGGCCGAAGAGCCGTATGTCGATGCCACGGATGAGGATGTCGAGCGTTGGTTGCTGCAGCAGCGCACTCAGTATTTCCAGGCCCCTCAGGCAACCTTGGCCGGGTAACCAGTTTCTGATCGGTGAGCTGGCGGCGAAGCTCGTTTGAGCTGGGCTCGGGCGTTGCGCCAGCGCACGTAGGCACCGATCGCCGCGTTCTGCTCGTCGTGGCTGCGGTGATCGGCGCCGTTGAGGGCGTAGTAGCGCAGCGTGATGCCCCAGCTCGGCGGGGACCGTCTTGCGATGAGGCAGATGTGCTCGCGCACCCGCTCACCCGTCCCCAGCAAAGTGGCGTTCTCTGCCCGCGGTGGCTGGCACGACCTGCGGCCCGGCCACCGCGGGTTTTACCACCAGCACTCTGAACGCGCCCGCCAGTGCAGGCGGGCGCGTTCTTGTCGTTTTCGGGTTGGTAATAGGTCAGCAGCGTCTGCGTGTTCTAGAGCCGGGCCGTACAGCGGACGCATTTCGCCGGCGGCACCGGCGGCACATCGCTCCAGCCCACCTTCCTGACGATCTCGGCGCGCCAGGGAACGCCCTCGGGAGTCAGACCTTGCTCCCCGAGCAACTGGCCGGTCCTGCGGTCGATCACGATCTGCCCTCCCGTGAATTGGATGGCCAGCCCGTCGAGCCCGAACGTTCCGGGAATGTCGTCGACCACCTTGACGTCCGGCGAATTCGCCAGGAGAAGATAGGCGGCGGCCCTGGTGCCAGGCGTCGCTGGTGAGGTGATGAGCCGCGAGGCGGCCGTCCTGAGCCACGCCTCGCGCTCGGCGGCCACTTGAGAGTCGAAGCTTTCCAGCAGCTGCGCCCTGAGCGCCGCCGGCTCCTTGGGGAGGCTCCGCAGCTCCGTCAGCGTCGGCTTCAGCCCATCGGCGAGCTCCAGCCCCAGATCCAGGTCCGCCGAGGCATATGCGGGCATGTTCTTGTCGCACCCCCGGGCGGGGCACAGCTGGGGGGAGCCGTCCCGTCGCCACGCCTTCAGACCCTCGGCCGTGTACGGCTTCGACGATATCGGCTCGCGCCAGCCGTAGACCTCGCGGTTGGGCCCGAAGGCGAGCACTTCCATGGCCCGTTCCTCGACCTTGTAGGGAGGGCCGTTCTTCGTCCGCATGACGTCCTCGGTGTCACGTCGCCAGTAGCGGCCCTTCGCCTCCGGCGCCGCCGCCAGCCTGGCGGCCGCGGCTTCCAGTTTCTGCATGGGCGTGACCGCGACCGGCTCCACCGCATGTCGAGGCACGAGGGCCACCACCGCGCCGGCCACGAGCACGACAGCCGCCGCGACGAGCGCCGTCCCCGTCCACGACCTTCCGCCCGCCCGCGCCCTGGAAGCCGGGAGAACCTGTGCAGTCGCGAATACCCTCTCCCGCGCCGCCGCCAACTGATCGGCCGACGAGGGCGGCACATCGGGCATCACCGAGTCGATGACCTGGAACTCGTTCATCCCAACACCTCACGCAGCTTGGTCCTGGCCCTGCTCAACCGGGACGCGACCGTCCCCGAGGCGATCCTGAGCGCCGCCGCCACCTCGTCGTAGCCCAGCCCGCCGTACGCGATGAGGAGCACCACATCGCGCTCCCCTTTCGACAGCCGCGCCAGCGCCCCCGCCAGCCGGTCGACCGTCACGCTCGCGCTGAGCCTGTCCACGATCCGCTGGTCGTGTCCCTCGTCGTCAGGTGGCGGCCCCGTCCTGGCCATGGCGCGGTACTTGCGCACCTCGGCGCGCCGGTGGCGGCCGATGAGGTTGGTCGCGATGCCGTACAGCCACGGCCTGACCCCGCCCATGGCCAAGTCGAAGCGTTCACGTTGCCTGAAGGCGATGAGGAACGTCTCCGCGGCGAGATCCTCGGCCACGTCGAGGTCGAGCCTGCGCCCGATGTAGCGCCGGATCTCCTCGTAATGAGCTTCGAAGACGGCCTCGAAGACGTCGGAAGCAGTGATCACACCGTTGTTTGCCCGCAAGCATGCGATCCTTCCAAGAAATCTTGAGTAGTTGTCGCAGAGAGATTGTGCGGGCACAGGCCCAAGATCGTGCTGGGCCGTCCATGCCGGGGCGGCTGCTGCGCCGGCAGCTTGGCGGGAGCCCGGCGAGCCGCCACGTGAGCGGGTCGGTCATCCACTCGGCGTATGCCTGCATGGCCCGCTGCTTCGCTTCGAGGCGTTCCTCGGGCTGGAGGGCGGGGTCGGTCCATTGAAGGGTGAGCTTGGCCTTGCCCTTCCACCTGCGGAAGACGATCCCGCCACCCGTCCACCTGGGCCTCTTGTCCACGTGGCCAGTGCAGTCCTTCGGGTACGGCCGCTTGCTTGTAGCAGGGCAGCCAGGCTCGCAGGTCGAGCGGCGGTTGTGGATGGCGTGCCTGGAGCCATCCTGGTCGTGGTGATCACGACCTGCTTTCGGCCGGGTCCGCGGTGATCCATCAGGGAGCGGCACCGCGGCCGGTGGGCTCCGGACATACGCACGAGCCGCAGCCTTCTGCGCGGGTATGTGCGCTCAGGCGGGGGAAGGGGCGGCCAGCGCGAACTCGGCGTCGGACACCGTCTGGTGGCAGTCGAAGACGTGGTCCAGGCACGTACGGCGCAGGAGCCGCTCGACCATGCCGCGCGCCCCAGCCAGTACCAGGCGACCCCCGGCGGCCTCCATCCGCCAACGAGCGCCGATCAGCGCGCTCAGCCCTGAGGAGTCGCAGAACACCAGCTCGGACAGATCCACGATCACGGCGGGCGGACGCGACGCCGGCTGGGCCAGCGCCATGACCACCTCCCCGGTCAGCAGCGCCCTGGTAGACAGGTCCAACTGCCCCTGCAGGGCGATCACGACAGCCGAAGAGCCGCTGCGCATCGAGACGCGCAGCGGCCACGCCTGCGCCCCCGGCACGCCGATCTCGCCCATGACGACCGCCCCTTCTTCGCCTACCAGACAATTTCCCTCACCACCAGGACAAACGCTCTCGGCACGGCGCGCGAACCGCCAAGGTTTCGTTGCCTGCGGCTCAGCCGGGGATCCAGATGCCTCCACCGATGTGGAGCGTCGCCAGGCAGACGCGCAAGGGTTGATCAAGCCGGCCTCACCCGATGTCACACGGCTTGCCGTCAGCGCCCGCGGTGCCCTGCCGTGGCCGACGAGCGAGACCGGATGCTCCACCGGCGCCGGCGCGACATCCGTCCCCGCCCAGGCCCGCGCCCGCCCAGCAGACGCGATAGGAGACCCTCCATGAGGTCATCTTCACCCTGCCCGCCGACCTCCCCGGCCCGATCTCGGTCGTGGGCGACCTCAACCACTGGGACGCGCCACACCGCCGTCGTCGCGGTTCCGGCAGGGCTTCCGCTGTCTGGCCGAAGGCGGCGTGGGCGGCCACTTGATCGCTCCTCACGAACGGGCGGGGCGCCACGGCGCCCCCAGGACTGAGCGTTTGGTGCGGCTTGGCCGGGTAGCTGACCGGCCACAGCGTCGACAACCAGGGGGTGGCGAGATGAGTGAACCGTGGAGCTACCGCGAAGGCATCGACTCCGGCACGGACGTCAGCCTGGTGGGCTTCGACGTCGAGGCCACCGACGGCAAGATCGGTACGGTGGACGAGGAGAGTAGTGCGGTCGGCGAGAGCTACATCGTCGTCGACACCGGGTTCTGGATTTTCGGCAAGAAGGTCGTTCTGCCCGCCGGCACCATCACCCGGATCGATCAGCAAGAGCGAAAGGTCTACGTCGCTCGCACGAAGGAAGAGATCAAGGACGCTCCGGAGTTCGACGAGAACACCTACAAGGACCCCACCTATCGCCAGCAGCTCGGCGACTACTACAGCCGCTACCCCTATCAGCCCTACGGCCGGTAGGCCCTCGTCCGCCCGCTGCCCAGCCGATCATGATCGAGACGACCGCCACGTGCCTTACCGACTCTCCGCCGTGGTGGCCATCTGCCTGCGCTCCTCGCGGGTGGCGATGAGCCCGGCCGGGGCGACGAGCTTGGACTCCTCGAACGGCGCCTCGGTGCTCGGAAGCGGCTCCTTGGACCGAATGGCCTGCGTCCACAAGCGGGCCGCGTCCAGGATCACGATGATGATCAGGATGGCGAACAGGGCCGCGAGGATCCCGTCGACAGTGGAGTTGATCACGATCTGCCGCATCGCGTCCATCGACTTGGCCGGAGCCAGGATCTGCCCCCGGTCCAGCGCCTCCTGGAAGCGGGCGCGCTGGGCGAAGAAGCCGAGCTGCGGATCGGTGGAGAAGACCTTCTGGTAGCTCGCGGTCAGCGTGACGGCGGCGTCCCAGGCCAGCGGTATCCCCGTCACCCACGCCCACTTGAGCCGCCCGCTCTTGATCAGCAGGGTGGTGGCGACGGTGAGTGCCACGGCGGCGAGCAACTGGTTGGCGATGCCGAAGAGCGGGAAGAGCTGGTTGATTCCGCCGAGCGGATCGTTGACCCCTTGGTAGAGGAAGTATCCCCAGGCGCCCACGACCACCGCGCTGACCGCTGTCAGCCCTGGCCACCAGCTCACCCGGCCGAGGGGCTTCCACAGGTTGCCCAGCGTGTCCTGGAGCATGAAGCGGCCCACTCGGGTACCCGCGTCGACCGTGGTGAGGATGAAGAGCGCCTCGAACATGATCGCGAAGTGGTACCAGAACGCCTGCAGCGCCGGTCCCCCGAGGAAGCCGGAGAAGATCTGCGAGATGCCGACGGCCAGCGTGGGCGCGCCCCCGGTCCGCGCGATCAGCGTCTCCTCCTGTACGGCTTGCGCCGCCGCCTGCAATTGCTCGGGCGTGATGACGAAGCCGAGGTTGCTGACGGCCCGCGCGGCCGACTCGACGGTCGTGCCGACGACCGCCGCGGGCGAGTTCATCGCGAAGTACAGCCCGGGGCTCAGCAGGGAGGCCGCGATCATGGCCATGACGGCGACGAACGACTCCATGAGCATGGCGCCGTAGCCGATCATCCGGACCTGGGTCTCCTTCTGGATCATCTTGGGCGTGGTGCCTGAGGAGATGAGCGAGTGGAATCCCGACAGGGCTCCACAGGCGATGATGATGAACACGAACGGGAACAGCGATCCGGCGAAGACCGGCCCCTTGCCGTTGAAGGCGAACTCGGTGAACGCGGGGTTCTGCAGTACGGGCATGGTGATGGCCACGCCGACGGCCAGCAGCGCGATGGTGCCGATCTTCATGAACGTGGACAGGTAGTCGCGGGGAGCCAGCAGCATCCACACGGGCAGCACCGCGGCGACGAAGCCGTAGGCGATCAGCCACAGTGCCAGCGCCGACGGGCTCAGGGTGAAGGCGGACGCCCAGTCCGACTCCTGAACCCAACCGCCGGCAACGATCGCCAGGACCAGCAGCGCGACGCCGATCACGGTGGTTTCCACGACCCGGCCCGGCCGAATCTTGCGCAGGTAGAACCCCATGAACAGGGCGATCGGGATGGTCATCGCGATGGAGAAGACACCCCAGGGGGACTTGGCCAGCGCGTTCACCACGACCAGCGCCAGTACCGCCAGCAGGATGATCATGATCGCGAAGACGGCGATGAGCGCCGCCGCCCCGCCCACCGGGCCGATCTCCTCGCGCGCCATCTGCCCGAGGCTCTTGCCGTTGCGCCGCATGGAGAAGAACAGGATGACCATGTCCTGCACGGCGCCGGCGAAGATCACGCCTGCGATGATCCAGATGGTGCCGGGCAAGAAGCCCATCTGGGCCGCGAGCACCGGTCCCACCAGCGGCCCGGCCCCGGCGATGGCGGCGAAGTGGTGGCCGAACAGGATGCGGCGGTCCGTCGGGTGGTAGTCGATGGAGTTGTTCAGCCGTTCGGCGGGTGTGGCCCGGCGGTTGTCCGCGCCCAGCACCTTGTGCAGGATGAACCGGGCGTAGAAGCGGTAGGCGATGGCATAGGAGCCGAGCGCCGCGGCCAGCAGCCAGACGGCGTTGACCTTCTCGCCCCTGGACAGGGCGAGCACACCCCATGCCGCCGCGCTGATGACGGCGACCACCGTCCAGATGATGACGGAACGGACTTTCACCGCTCACCTCCCCGTACGGGCCTGCCCAGGCAGCACCGCAGCCCGGCGTCCGGCGGCAGATCGGTCGTGAAGCGCCGCCAGCGCCACAGCGGGCGGCAGTCGATCGTGACCGGGATGTCGGCGAGGTGCGTCCAGGCGATGGGGTGGGCGTACACCGGATCGGTTCCGAGCGGCCGCGCGCGCCGGGGCAGGCTGGACCGCCGCAGCGCCCTGACCGAGAACTCCCCCGCGTCCGCACAGCACAGGCCGGTGGCATGCCAGTCGAAGAAGACCACCTCATCGGCGCGCAGCGCCTCGCGGGCGGCAGTTGTGAGTGTGATCCTGGACATCCGCGGCTCCTGCCTCCAGATCCCCCGGACGCTACCCGGGTACAGGTGGCTGAAACACCGCGCTGACCTGCGGCTCGAGGCCGCGCGTCGCAACCCCGCCGATCACTCTCTCGCCGAATCGGACCTGGAACGTTCGGCCGCCGGAAACTCCTGGGTTCAAGGGCGTGATCGCTCGGAGTACGGCGAAAGGCTTGCGAGCCCGAGCGCGAAGAACGTGGGGCGATTCGACGCCGCCAGCTTTGCCACGTCTTGCCCAGCCCGCTGGCAGGCTGACCCCCATGACCGACGACGACATCGCCATCGTCAAGGCGCTGCTGAATCGGCTGTCCGCCAACGCCGCCCGCCTGGCGTGGCCAGACGTCCGTCTCCACCCTGGAGACGAGACTTCGGTCGCGTTCATGGGCACCGTGGGCGACCCTGACTTCGTCGCCCACATAGCCGTGCACCGCGGTCCCGAGCTGCTGCGGCACATCGCGTACTCAGGTTGGGATGGAGTGTCGTTCCTGCTGCGCTGGGCGGACAAAGCCATCGAGTAGCTGCTCGCTCTCCAGTGATCGCACACGGATCGGGATGTGCTGATCAAGTGCGTCGCAGCAGACGTCGAAGCCGCTGTGCCGAGGGCACTCGACCTCACCTGCTCGCGGGCAGTAGTAGACGTCCGGGCAGCCGCAGTCGAAGAACTCGGGCAAGGGGTCGGGTAGGCGGCTCACGACCGTGAGCATGCATCCAGGATGCCACGGTGCGCAAGCGAAGATCTTGGCCTTACGGGTGGCTCGGCTCTCCCCCAGGACCTCGACGAGGCCTCCGTCGCAGAGGAAGGCGACCAAACGGTCGCGATCCATAGATCGGGACCGGGCCTGGGGAAACGCGTGAGCCTGTATTGCGACCCCTGTTCCTGCTCATTCCGCAAGATCGACAGGAACGGGCATCCCTGACTTGACCTCCAGTACCGTGCGGCTGCCCAGGGGGCTGCTGAGTCGTACCGTGACCTGTCTGAGGTATCCCATCGCTGAGCACACCCGTCCACCCTCGTGCGGGCGTTCTTCCACCACGATCACGGCGGCATGTTCGGACTCGACGGCTCGGGCGGGGTAGTCCGCGCCACAAGGACCGGTGGCCCTTGCCCCGGTGAACTCGGCGGTGAGCGTCCTCCCGTCATGATGGACGATGACCTTCTCCACGAAAGGCACGAAAGGAACCTGGAGAACGGGGGCGGCCGGTGCCGGAGCAGCCCGGGCACCGTCTCTGGCGAAGGCCTGCTCATAGCGCTCAAGAGTCTGCCGTACGTGCCTGTCGAGCCGCCGGTCGTGCTCGGTTGTGACCCATGCCAGAGCCACCAGACTCAGCACAGCGGCTAAGGCAATGACGACGGCCCAGCGCTTACGCGTCATGTTCCTAGGACGTCGGCCAGGCGGTTCCGGTTCACCTGCCAGCGGGACGCCCCATGGGGACGGGCGAGGTGCGTGGCGCCGTCTTCCGTACCGGGCGAAGTACTGGTCAACAGCGGTCACGGCTTCCGCGTTCAGAGTCATATCCGCTCCACTGGTAGGCCCGCTCTCCTGCGTTGCCGGCTCGTCGACGAGCCAGGGTTGGCCGGGCTCCGCTCGGATCCAGGCAGGCGAGGCGCCCGACGACGCCCTCAGTGGGACTCACGCCCGGCCTGATCGGCGCGGCGACCATGGTCATCATCGCGTGGATACGTAACGGCAGGCGTTCGGTGAGCATCTCACTGCGGATCCTGGCATCGAGCGCGGCTCGTACGGTGAGTCCGTGGAACGTCCACGGCCCCGCCATGCCCGGGCGCCGTGCTCACCGACTGCGCCTTCTCACCCGATGGATCGATGCTCGGCGTGCGCGACCTGAGCCTGAACCTGTACGGCCGGGACCTTTTCTCGGGCGAGGTCACGCGGGGCCGGTTCAGAGGTGGATGGCGAACTCCACCTGTGCCAGCGGCCGCCCGTCACCGAAGTCGTGATCGCGGAGCACGCCCGTTTCCGTGAAGCCGCACTTGGTGTAGAAGCGCCGGGACTGCGGAGTGTCGTGCAGCGTCCACAGGTGGACGTGGTCGAAGCCGTCCTTCTTGAGTCGTTCCAGCGTGGCGGTCATGAGGGCTCCGGCGGCTCCCGTGCCCCAGCCGTCCGGGTGGGCGAAGAAGCTGTAGATCTCCGCTACTCCCGGCTTCGTCCTGGAGGGGCCGAAGCACGACAGGGCCAGCGGGCGCCCGTCGCCCCTCGCCAGCATGATCGTGTCCTTGGTCTGGACGATGCGTTCGTGCCACTGGGTACGGCGGCGCCGTACCGCCTGCTCGGCGAAGTCCGGTGCGAAGAAGGGGACGTAGGCGACTTTCCATGCCTCTGCGTGGATCTCGCCCAGAGCGTCCCCGTCGGCGGCTGCGGCCTGCGCAATGGTGAAGATCATCATGTCACTCTAGCCACACGCTCTCGCTCCTGATCGGCGGCACCGTCGAGGGTCGGCCCGTCCGCACCAGGGACGCCCAGCACGAACCCCCCAACGGGGGAGCCCGCGCCGGAGCGGGATCACGCCGGTGTCTGATCCGGCGCGGTAGAGTCGCAAGGCCGATACCGCCCTGCCACCCGCCGTTCGGTGACGTCGATGTAGTCGTGGAGGACCTGGCGCGAACGGTTGAGCGTGTCGATGTGCTCGTCCAGCCCGTGCAGGCGAGCTCGCAGGACGGCCAGCAGTTCGGGGCAGGACTCGAGGTCGGGGGCCGCGCCGGTGGCGCACGGCAGCATGTACCCGATCTCCTGGGTCGACAGTCCTGCTTCGAGCAGCCTTCTGATCTGCGTCACGGTCAGGACGGCATCGTCGGTGTACTCGCGGTAGCCGTTGGCGCCGCGGTCGGGCTCGAGCAGGCCCTGCGCCTCGTAGTAGCGCAGCTGGTGCGCGTTGACTCCGGTCTGCCGGCTCAGCTCCCCGATCAGCACGCCCACTCCTCCTTGACCTTCATATCGGTGTGAACGTTGATGATTCTGCCATGACCACCTCAACTCACCTCGAGGGGAACATGATGCAGAACCACACTCCCGTGACGGTCATCGGCCTGGGCCTGATGGGCCAGGCGCTGGCCGGTGCGTTCCTGCGCGACGGGTATCCGACGACCGTGTGGAACCGTACGGCGGCGAAGGCCGACCAGCTCGTCGCCCAGGGCGCGAAGCCGGCGGACTCGGTCGGCGACGCCGTCGCGGCCGGCCCGCTCGTGGTCGTCTGCGTGTCGGACTACGCCGCCGCGCGCGAACTGCTCGATCCGCTGGGCGCGGTTCTCGACGGCCGGGTCCTGGTGAACCTGACCTCGGGCACGTCGCAGGCGGCCCGGGAGACCGCCGAGTGGGCGGCGCGGCGCGGCAGCGCCTATCTCGACGGCGCGATCATGGCCGCCCCTGCCGCCGTCGGAGCGGACGCCGTCATCCTCTACAGCGGGCCGCGGTCGGCCTTCGACCTGCACGCGCCGGCGCTGAGGAGCCTCGGCGCGGGTACGACGTACCTCGGCGAGGATCATGGCCTGTCGTCGCTGTACGACGTGGCTGTGCTGAGCCTGATGTGGAACATTCTGAACGGCTTCCTCCAGGGCGCCGCCTTGCTCGGCACGGCGGGGGTGGACGCCGCGACGTTCGCCCCGGTCGCGAAGACGGGGATCGGGACCGTGGCCGACTGGCTTTCCGGGTACGCCCGGCAGATCGACGACGGCACGTACCCGGCCCTGGATTCCACCATCGACACTCACCTGGCCGCGATGGAGCACCTCGTCCAGGAGAGCGAGTCGCTCGGTGTCAATGCCGAACTTCCGAGGTTCGTCAAGGCCCTGGCCGACCGAGCAGTAGCCGAGGGGCACGGCGGCGACGGCTACGCGGCGATGATCGAGCAGTTCCGCAGGCCCGCAGGGGTGCGGCCGTGACCGGCGGTCGGACGGACCACCGTCCGGCCCCGGACCTGACCGCCACCTCTTTCGAGCCACGCACCCTGCTCGCGGAAAGCCGGCTCGGCGTGCTCGCAACGATCAAGTCGGACGGCCGCCCCCAGCTGTCCCCCGTCATGCCCTTCTACGACCAGGACACCGGCGTCATCCACGTCGCGATGAACGAGGGAGCGGCCAAGACGGCGAATCTGCGCCGGGACCCGCGAGCGGCGCTGGAGGTCACCAGCCCCGACGGCCGAGAGTGGGCCACCGCCGAGGGCGCCGTGACACTCACCGGGCCGGGTACCGACCCTCACGGTCCCGAGGTGGAGGCGCTGGTGGACTACTACCGCCTCGCCGCTGGGGAGCACCCGGACTGGGAGGAGTACCGGTCGGTGATGGTGTCCGACCGTCGAGTGCTCATGACGATGACGGTCGACCACGTGTACGGCGCGACGATCCGCTGACAGCTTTCGTCCGGGTCCCCCGGCGACGGCGAGCAGGCGGTGCGGCTGGCGGGGTGCGCGGTGTCAGGCGAGCTCAACAGCGCACGACACCCCGTGCCGGCACAGGCCGCGCGCTCACCGCCGACCCGGCGTCACGCGCGGCGGCCGCCGCGGCGTCGCCGGCGTGCTGGTGCGACCGCTCATCAGCATGATCCGCCATCGGTGTCCGCGTCACCGATGACCGGGCTGACGAGTGCCCCGCGGGCCGTGTCAGCGCGACATCAGTCCGGTGACAGCGGTGCTGGGCATCGTTGGGTGCACGCCAGAGGTCACGGCAAAGCGAACCCGATGACCTCGGCGTCACACCAGTGAAGCGGAAAGGGAAAACGTCATGTCGGACACCACGCTCTCCAACCTCGTCGACGCTCGCATCAAGCTGGCCATGTCGGACGCCGAGCAGTCGGTCGGCGCGGCGCGCCAGGCCGTCGAGCGGGCGACCGCCAGGGTGGCCGAGGCCGAGCGCGACGCCGCCGCCGTCGCCAGGCAGAGTCAGGCGGATGCCCGTGCCATGGCCAAGCAGGTGCGGGCCGAGGCGCTCGCGCAGGGCAGGGAACTCGCCGACGCCCTCGCGGTCAAGGCGGCGGCGATCAAGGCGGGGGCCTCCCGTACCGAGCACTAGACCGGAACGCCCGCGCCTCTGGAGGCGGCGGCCACCCACCTGGAAGGCGGCTACCCGCAAAGAAGGCCGCCCACTCGGATGGCGGACTCCCGCAAAACAAGGCCCCCCACTCGGATGGCGGACACCCGCAAAACAAGGCCCCCCCACTCAAAAGGCGCCCGCTCAAAGGCGCCTCGGAAGGGGGCCGTCCGCTCGGAAGGAGGCGGGGTCAGTCCTCGGGGAGGAGTGTTCCCAGCGGCCCCAGGTCCAGGTTGAGGTCGGCCGGAGTCAGACCGAACCGGTCGCACAGCTCGGTCATCGCCTCCTCCAAGCGCATCAGTGTCAGGCCGAGCACCTCGATCTGGTCCTCGGACAGGTCGCCCTGTTCCATCCGCCGTACGGCCTGGCGCTCCACCAGCTGCCGGACGAGCTCGACCAGCGTGAGCACCAGGCGGGACAGGTCGCGCTCCATCGCCTCGGCGTCGGTCTCGATGCGCAGCCTGCTGGTCCGTGCCGTCCGGCCGGTCTCCATCGTGATCTCACCTCCTGGTGGTGCCGCCGGCCGTCGGGTCGCAGTCGCGGACGGACATGATCAGGGCGCGTACGGAGATCCGTACGAGGTCGATGTCCGCGATGGACAGCACCAGGTCGCCGCTCACGACCACGCCGCCCGCCAGCAGCCGGTCCAGGAGGTCGACCAGCGCCACCCGTTCGGGCGGGAGCCTGCCCTCCCTGGCCAGGGCGGCGCCGCGGGACTGCTCAGTCATCGCCGAGTACCTCGGGCTCCGCGGGGTCGGCCAGGTCGGTGAAGGAATAGGGCGCCCACGGGCCGGTGATCTCGATGTCGACGCCCGGCTCGCGCAGTTCCTCGACCAGGCGGTCGAACGCCTCCCCGCGGTCGTGTTCGACGAGGTAGGCGCCGTTGAGGATCATGAGCTCCTTGCGGCCGGACAGCTGCGGGTCCTGCGCGCGGTGACGGCGGCTCGCGATGGCGAAGGAGGAGAGGGCGTCGTGGATCGCCTCCGCGCGCGCGGCGGCCTGGCGCCACGCCTCCTCCCGGCCGCGAATGCTCTCCTGGCGCCGCCGGAGATACGCGGCGCCGGGGCCGCCCGCCGTCGTCGCGCCTTCCTCGGCGGGAGGGGCGGACGCCAGGTCGACGTAGGCCTTCACGCCCCATTCCTGCCGGTCGGCGATGCGGGCGAGGACCTCGATGAAGTCGTCGTGCCGCCGGCTCAGCAGGCGCCTGATCTGCTCGTCATCGCTGTACACGGTCACGAGCCTGACCGGCGCGGCCGGCCTGCCTTCGGCGACCGCCTCCACCACGCGGTGGTGCGCTCTCGCGGTCTCGCCGAGCCAGTCGAGGTCCTCCATCGACTCCCGTAGCGGCTCCGCGCCGAACCGGTCGAGCGGCACGGTGCTCACGTACGCGACGAGCCCCGCGTGCGAGATGGCCCGAACCTCGGTGCCGCCGACGCCGGCCAGGCCTTCGGGACAGGGGAGGCCGGTGTCGGAGGTGACCGCGTAGAGGTAGGTCCCTTCGTCAGTCATGGTGATCATCCGATCGTCCGGCCTCCAGGGACTGCCGCTCCTCGAGCGCGGTCAGCCGGGCGCGCAGCCTGCGGTTCTCCTCGAGGAGGCCGCGGTTGTCGCCGGTGAGCCACGGGTCGTGCTCCCACCAGTCGATGCCCATCTCCCTGGCCGTGTCGACCGAGGCGATCACCAGGCGCAGCTTGATCGTGAGCAGCTCGATGTCGAGCAGGTTCACCCGGATGTCGCCCGCGATCACCACGCCTCGGTCGAGCACCCGCTCCAGGATGTCGCCCAGGTTGGCGGGCTCACGGCCCGGTGCGGCGACAGAGGAGCGCGGGCGTACGCTGGGCGCGAATCGTGAGGCTTCCGTCATGTCATGACCCCTCGTACGGATTGTCGCCGCTTCCTCGCCGGTAGCGGCCCTTCCTCCGGTAGGCCAGCAGGTTCCCCTCCAGGTCGAGATCGGCCTCGTAGAGCGCCAGGATGTCCCCGGACGAGGGGATGCGCCGGTCCTCGACGACCTCGACGACCACCACCCACCCGTCCTCCACCGGCTCCACCAGCGTGACGCTCTCCGCCTCTCTCGAGGTCAGGTCGACGATGTGGCGCAGCCCGACCTCGCTCGCGGTCGCGGCCGTCAGCTCGCGGTCACGACGCCTGATGGGCCTGTCGGCCTGGTCCTCCTCCGGACGCGCGACCCTGCGCTTGGCGGGCACGGGGTCACCTCCTCTCCGTGTCCTCCGGCTCGGCGTCCTCCGGCGCGGCGTCCTCCGGCACCGTGTCCTCCGGCTCGGCCGCCGACTGATCGGTCATCCGCTCGAGGACCTGGGTCATCGCCTCATGCGCCTCCTCCTCGGAGATCACGTCCTCCGCCTGCGCCGCCTCGATCTCCTCCAGCTGGCGCCTGGCCACCGCGGGGTCGTGAAGCTCGCGATCGACCTGTTCCTGGATGACCTCCGCGAGGCGGATCAGCCCCTTGAGCGGCGCGAGCGGCAGGCCCAGGATGCCGGTGATCAGTCCCATCACCGTGCCTCTTGGTTCTGTGACACGACGAAGTCGTACGGCGCCAGCGGGCCGAGCAGCCGCAACGTGATCCGGCCTGACCAGCGCCGCCCGAACTCGTCCACGACCCGCTCGAGCTCGCCCTGCCGGCCGTTCTCCACGAGAAGGGCCACGTGTACCGCGTCCTGCTCGTGCGAAGGCGGCCGCTCGGACACCATGACGCTGACGCCCTCGACCCCCTCGACCAGCGCCTGCGTGTCGGCATCCCGCTTGGCCGTGATCGACCCGTTGATGATCTCGCCGAGCTGGATGCGCCGGTCGCGTGAGGCGTCGTCCGGCAGCTCGCGGATCTCCTCCCGCAGCCGCGCCGCCTCGGGGTTCTCGTCGAGCACCTCGCTGAGCACCACGTCCTCCACGTAGCGCCCCTTGACCACGTACTGCGCGCGCCCCTCCAGCTCCGCCAGGGCGGCGGCGAAGTCGTCGTGGTACGGCTCGAGGAACTCCTCGAGCACCGCGTCGCCGTTCGCGAGCACGGCGCCGAAGCGGATGGGGAGCACGGGCACCTCCGCCGCCGCAGCGTCGAGAAGCTGCTCGTGCGCCATCAGGTCCTGGGGGGTGCCGAGCGGGCGGTCGAGCTGGATCTCGCTCACCAGCGCGGCGATCTTCCCGTGCCGTACGGCCCGCACCGAGGCGGGCGGGTCCCCCACGCCCTTCGCCTCGGGGTCGATCTCGACCTCCGCCGGCACGACACCGTAGATGTAGTACCCGTTCACCTGCTCGGTGGGAGGGTTCTCGCTCATGTCACGCCTCCTCCCTTCGCGACCGCGCTTTCCTCGGCGCCTCTTCGCGGTCGCCTGCGAAGTCTCGCAACCTGTCACCGGCGGCCTCGAGCGAACCCCGGGCGTCGCCGCTCCGGACCTGCTCGATCTGCTCCAGTTGTTCCGCCTCCCCCATCTCCTGTCCCTGGGTCACCCCTTCCAGCATTTCCGGGACCCCTGGCTTCCTGGACTTCGTGAGGTCCAGCCGGTCCGTCGCCTCGGCGAAGCGCAGATAGGTGTCCACGCTGGCCACGACGATCCGCGCGTCGATGCTCAGGATCTCGATGCCGATGAGTGAGACGCTGACGTAGGCGTCGATGACAAGCCCCTTGTCGAGGATCGAGTCGATGACGTCCGCCAGGCTGGTCGCGGACCCGCGGTTCCCACCGCCTGCCGCAGGCTGCACCGTCATACCTGGGTCCTCCTTGCTGATCGCTTCATCGGCCCCCGTCACCGCGCGCGCGTGCTCCGCGTGGCTCGGGCCGGCCTGTCGCCCTCGTCCGCTGTGCGGCGTCGCCGTACCGGACGCTTCACACCCGCGTTCTTGGGCCGTTCCCTGGCGACGACGGGCGCTGCTTCCTCCTCCTCTTTTTGTTCGGGTTCCTCCTCTTCCTCGAGTTCCGCCTCTTCGGGCTCTTCCTCTTCTTCCTCTTCCTCCTCTTCCTCCTCCTCTTCGGGCTCCTCTTCCTCTTCGGGCTCTTCTTCCTCGAACTCCTCCTCGTCCAGCTCGGCCTCCTCGTCCGGCCGCTCCTCGTCTTCGCCGCGCTCCTCCTTCTCCTCCCCGAGGGCGGTCTCGTGGGCCTTGACGACCTTGCCGTCGTGGATCTCGCCCCGCCAGCCGCGGTCGGCGACCTCCTCGGGATGGAGCAGCACCTGCGTCATGACATGGCGCCGGAAGTGCTTGAACTCGAGGCGAGCCCGCCGCCCCTGCGCGCGCCAGAGGTTGCCGACGTGCTCGAACAGGCCCTGGGGGTGGTACTCCAGGACGAGCAGCACCCGGGTGACGTCAGGGGTGAGCGCGTGGAAGGTCACGGCGCCGTTGACGTACCCCTTCTTCCCCTCAGAGCGCCAGATGATCCTCTTGTCCGGCACCTGCTCGAGGATCTTGGACTTCCAGTCACGATGTGACAGGAAGATCTGCGCCTTCCACGTGACCGTCTCCTCCGACTCCTGCTGGACGTTCTCGATCTTCTTCATGAAGCTCGGGAACTCCTCGAAGAGCGTCCACTGGTTGTAGACGACCTGGAGAGGAGCGCCGATGTCGAGCGCCTCGACGATGTTGGTCACCTTCAGCGTTCCGCTCGACTTGGACTTGCCGAGCGCGCCCTTGATCGCTCCTGTGATCGCCCCTTTCGCCATGGACAGCCCGAAGCCGGACTGGCCGTCGCCCGATCCCTTCGACCCGGTGATGGCGCCGAGCAGGCTGGTCCCGCCGCCTTCCGCGAAGTCGGTCAACCGGCCGGCCACCCCCTCGACCTTGCCGTTCAGCGACTGCAACGCCCGCTCGGCGAGCGCCGTCAGCACGTTCTGCAGCTCCTGGGCGAGCTTGTCGGTCGGCAGCGCCTGCACGACCTTCTCGGCGACCGTCCCTGCGGCCTTCTCAGTGACCTTTCCTGTGACCTTTCCCGCGGCCTTGGGTGCGGCCATCGTGCTCATCCCCTCGCCCTGGTGACCGAGCGCACGGGACGCTTGGCCCTCGGCTTCGCCGGTGGCTTCCTCGGTGGTGGCTTCTCTTCTTCTTCCTCCTCCTCGTAGGGCTCCTCCTCGTACTCGTCGCCCTCGTACTCCTCGACCTCGTCGGCCTCTTCCTCGTCCGCCTTCCTGGCGCCGCCCGGCTTGCGCAACGCCTCGGCGCGGTCGTGCAGCCGCGAGGTCAGCGTGTCGATCTGCTTGCTCGTCGCCGCCACGGCCGCGGCCTTTCCGACGTCCACGAGCTCGCCGCGCAGCCTGTTGGTCAGCTGCTGCAGTTCAGGGGACGAGCCGAGCAGCTTGGTGCCCTGCGCCAGGAGGCCGCCACCCTCTCCCCGCCTCATACGACTCGCCAGCCCTGCAGCGGCCACCGCGGCCGCCAGGCGCAACTTGTGCCGCCGTCCGAGGTAGTACCCGGCGGCGACGGCAAGCGCTATCCGCGTTCGGTCCTTCATGATGGGCACTCCTTGCCGTTCCTGTTTCGAGGGCGCCTGCCTTCGAATCGGTCCGACATCTCCCCCAGAAAACGGATAATCATCCTGAAAAGCGAAAAAGATGGACAAACTTGACGTTGGGGAGGTCGCTACGGGCACGGCTGTGACCCGGGCCGTCGCGGCGTGGTGCCCGGCCAGAGCGAGAGTGTTGACCGCGATGTGCGCGAACCGTGGCGCTCCCCACCCTCACCAGGGCAGCTTCACGCCCGGGGCCGGTCTCCGCGTGGGCCGGCCGCGCGGAGCGACTCCTCGGCGCGGTCGAGCAGCGCACGACGTTCGGGCTCGGAAGGAGCCACCTCGGCCGCCTGTCGGAACAGCGCGGCGGCCTGGTCGTGGTCGCCGCGGCGAGCGGTGAGGTCGGCTTCCACCGCGATGGCGAGCGGGTAGTCGTCCAGCGCGCCGCCGGCGCGGGCCTGGGAGAGCAGGGCCAGCCCGGCCGCCGACCCGTACGCGTAGCCGTGCGCCACGGCACGGTTCAGCTCGATCACCGGTGAGGGCTGGACCTGGGCGAGCCGGTCGTACCACGTGGCGATCGCCGGCCAGTCGGTGGTGTCGGCGGAGTCCGCGGTGGCGTGGCAGGCGGCGATCCTGGCCTGCAGCGCGTAAGGCCCGTCCTCTGGCGTCCCGTCAAGGACGCGGAGTCCCTCGGCGATGGCGGCGTGGTCCCAGCGGCGCCGGTCCTGCCTGTCCAGGGTGAGCAGGTTGCCGCGCCGGTCGCGGCGGGCGTCGCGCCGGGAGTGCTGGAACAGGAACAGCGCCAGCAACGCGGACACCTCGCCCTGACCGGGCATGAGCTGCCGAAGGAGCCGGGCCAGGCGGATGGCCTCGTCGGCGAACGCCGGCCGGCCGTCGGCGTTGTAGCCGTGGGTGAACAGCAGGTACAGCACCGCCAGAACACCGGGGAGCCGCTCGGTGAGCGCCGCGCCCGTCGGCACCCTGTACGGGATGCCGGCATCCGCGATCTTCGTTTTCGCCCTGGTCAGGCGCCGGGTCATGGTCGACTCGCTGACCAGGAAGGCCCGGGCGATGTCGGCGGTCGGGACCCCGCCGATGGTTCGCAGCGTCAGCGCCACGCGCGCCTCCAGAGCGAGCGCGGGGTGGCAGCAGGTGAAGATGAGCCGCAGCCGGTCGTCCACGACGTCCCCCTCCGCCGGGGCGGGGTCCGGATCGGTGCTCGCGAGCACCGCCAGTTCGGCCAGCTTGCGGCGCTCGACCGACGCGCGGCGCAGCACGTCGATCGCCCGGTTGCGGGCCACCGTCGTCAGCCAGCCGCCGGGGTTGCCCGGCACGCCCTCGTGCGGCCACCGTTGCAGGGCGAGCGTCAGCGCCTCCTGGGCGCAGTCCTCGGCCAGCGTCCAGTCGCCGGTGACGCGGATGAGCGTGGCCACGATCCGCGGGTACGCATCCGCGCTCGCGGCCGCGACGGCGTCGGCCGTCGCGGCCGCAGGCGCATCGGTCATGCCGTCAGCCGTCCAGGTCGACCAGCGGGCGCAGCTCCAGCCGTCCTGCTCGGGCCATCGGGTGGGCGCGGGCGACCTCGATGGCCTCGTCCAGGTCGGCGCACTCCAGCAGGTCGTACCCCACGATCACTTCCTTGGTCTCGGTGAACGGGCCGTCGGAGACCAGCAGCTTGCCGTTGCGGACCCGGACCGTCGTGGCCGCGGACGTCGGCGCCAGCACGCTGCCCTCCAACCGGCGGCCGCGCGCGTCGTTCTCCGACACCCACACGTCGATGTCGGGCTCGTCCGACTTGTCGGTGTCGGGCGCGGTGTCCGTGCAGACGAACATCATGTACTTCATCTTGGCTCCTCGGTGTCGTGCACTCACCACGATGACGAACGGGCGGTCCGCATCCGGACACCGGCTCCTCGAAAATGTGCCGACGACTTCAAACGCGGGGAGCCGCCCGCCGCGAGGGGCCGTGCCGCCACCAGCATGGCCGCCGCCTCTCACCTCAGCGGACCTGACCCCCTCGAACCGATGGACCTAGAGGGGGAGCCGGATGTCGAACCGGCAGCCGTCCCCTTCGTTGGCCACGGTGACGCGCCCGTCATGGGCGCTGACGAGCCCCTGGGTGATGGCCAGGCCGAGGCCCGCGCCGCCCTCCCTGGTCGGGGTGCGCGCCTTCTCCCCCATGAACGCCACCTCGAACACCCGTCCCAGGTCCTCCTCGGGGATCCCTCCGCAGGCGTCCGTGACGGAAAGCGAGGCCTCGCCGTCCTGTACGGCGGCGCGGATCACCACCTCGCCCCCGACAGGCGTGTGCCTGATCGCGTTCACCACCAGGTTGCGCAGCGCCCTCCCGAGCGCCCCAGGGTCGGCGGTCACCGGGACGATCTCGCAGGTGGCCCGCACCTTCACGCCTTTGGCGACCGCGAGTGCCTCGACCCCCGCCACGGTGTCGGCCACCAGGTCGCCGAGCCCGATCCTGGTGCGGGTCAGCCGGAGCGCCCCGGCGTGGATGCGTGACAGCTCGAACAGGTCGTCGACCATCGCGGACAGCCTCTCGACCTCCACCCTGATCTGGGTCGGGTACCGGCGCGGGTCGCCGACGCCGTCCTCGAGAGCCTCCGCCATGGCGCGCATGCCCGCCAGCGGTGTGCGGAGGTCGTGGCTGACCCACGCCACCAGTTCCCTGCGCGCACCCTCCAGCGCCCGCTCCCTGGCGTACGACTCCTCGAGTGCACGGGCGATGTCCCGCAGTTCGGCGGGCAGGCCGTGGGGCGTGACGAAGGACGGCTCCCGCACCGCCGCCGCCAGCCGCCGGCTGGCTCCGACCACCTGCCGCGCGAGCACGAACGCCACGCCGAGGCCGACCAGTCCGCCGACGGCCACCACGCTCAGCACGAGGTCCCTGGCGGGCACGTCGATGAGCATCTTGAGGGTGATCGCCGTGACGCCCGCGACGGTGGCCAGGACGGCGACCACCGCGACGACCGCGAGCATGACGCCGATGGAACGGGTACGCAGGCGCCACATCACCGCGAGACCGGCACCCGCCACGACCGTGCCGAGCCCGGCCGTGACTGCGACGATCTCCAGAAAATTCATGACAGGGGCTCGTATCTGTAACCGACGCCCCACACGGTGACGATCCTTCGCGGAGCGGTCGGATCGGGCTCGACCTTCTCCCGCAGCCTCCTCACGTGGACGGTCACCGTCGAGGAGTCACCGAACGACCACCCCCACACCTGGTCGAGCAGCGCGGCCCTGCTGAAGGCCTGGCGGGGGTTGCGCATCAGGTAGGTCAGCAGGTCGAACTCCCGAGCGGTCAGCATGACCTGCTCGCCGTCCCGCCGTACCTCGTGCGCCCCCACGTCCACGACCAGGTCGCCGTCGCGCAGCACGCCCGTGCCGCCGCTGACGGCGGCGGCGCCGCGAGCCCTGCGCAGCACCGACTGCACGCGCAGCGCCAGCTCACGCGGGCTGAAGGGCTTGGTCACGTAGTCGTCGGCGCCGGTCTCCAGACCGACCACGCGGTCGATCTCCTCGCCGAGCGCGGTCAGCATGATCACCGGGACCGGCCAGCGCTCCCTGAGCTTCCTGCACACGTGCAGGCCGTCGACCTTGGGCAGCATCAGGTCGAGCACCATCAGGTCGGGCGGGTCGGCGAGCGCGCGCCGCAGCGCCTCCGCGCCGTCGCCCACGCACTCGACGCGGTGGCCGTCCCGCTCGAGATAGCGCGCCACGACCTCGGCCACGGTCGGGTCGTCGTCGACCACGAGGATGCGAGTGCTCACACCGTCACGGTACGGCTAATTTCCTCGCGGACGCATGGTCCACGTCGTACGGTGGTCATATGGGTCGAATGGTCATGCTCGTTGCCGGTGTGCTGCTGGCGCTGTGGGTACTTTTTGCCTTCATCCTGCCCATGGTCATGGGCCTGCTGAAGCTCGCACTGATCATCGCTGTGATCGCCGTCGTCGTCTTCGTCGCCGTCGCCCTGGTGGGCAGGACGGCTCGATAGGTGTTCCATCTCGCGCTGGTGGATCCCGCCGGTCTCGTCCTGATCACCGGTCTGATCCTGCTCCTGCTGGCGGCCTGGGCCGGCGGCGTGTTCCTCGCCCAGCGGGGCGGCACGCCGAGTTTTCCCATGGCCTACGCCAGGAGGACGGCCTTCCTTCGCCAGCGCGACCCCGACGCGGCGGGCAGACCGCGGCCGAGAGCTCCGTCATCGCACTCCTCATAAGCGAAAGAGACCTTTCTATGAGGAGTTGTGATGATCGATTCTTTTGTCATGTTCATCACCGGGTTCGGCGGTAACACCGCGCTGGTGATCGTGCTGTTCACGCTGGCCGTACGGCTGCTGCTGCTTCCGCTCAGCATGCGCCAGGCCAAGGCCGCGAAGGTGCGGCAGAGGCTCGCCCCCCAGCTGAAGAAGCTGCAGGAACGGCATGCCCGTAACCCCGAGCGGCTGAGCAAGGAGGTCAACGCCCTCTACGCCAAGGAGGGCACGTCGGCGTTCGCGGGCATCGGGCCCGCCTTGGCGCAGACGCCCTTCCTGTGGCTGATGTACCAGGTGGCCACCCATCCGCTGATCGGCACCGACGTGCTCGGCCAGCACATCGCCGCGGTCATCGCCCAGTACGGGCTGATCAGCGCTCCCGCACTGGCCTTCGTGGGTGTCATCGTGGCGATCGCGCTGATCGCGTGGTACACCTCGCGCAGGATGGAGGCGGGGCAGTTCAGGATCCTGAAGCTGCTGCCGTTCGGCACGGTGGCCGCGGCGGCCTTCCTGCCGCTGGCCGCGGGCGTCTACCTGCTCGTCTCGACCGCCTGGACGGCGGTCGAGCGCCGTCTGCTCTATCCGGCCTCCTTGAACGCCGCCACCTGACCGTTGACCGTGTGCGGGGCGGGGAGCACGGCCCATACCGTGGTCGTCTCCCCGTCGTGCCGCACGCCCCAGCTCTCCGCGACGTACTCCACTATCCCGAGCCCCCGCCCGCCGAGTGATGACAGTGTCGGACGGCCCGCGCGCGGCTCTGTCGCAGCACCTCCGTCACTCACCGCCACCTCGACATGGTCGTCGCTCCACAGCCACGCCACCCTGACCATGCCCGAGGTCAGCGGACGCGCATGCCTGAGCGCGTTGCTCAGCAGCTCGCTCACCACCAGAACCGCGTCATCGATCGCGGTGGCGTAGACCCCCCACTCCTGCAGGTCAGTGCAGAGACGCTGGCGTGCGACGGCGACGCTGGACAGTGCGTACGGCAACATCACGACGCTCGACACACCCACCTCCCCGCTCCCAGATCCCCCCAGAGGAACGCCCCCGGTACGACCGAAATGCCCCGTTACCCGGTCCCAGAAACCGTGTCTCGATCACAGCTTGTACACATTGGACGATAGATCAGCTCATCCGTGACCGGCTCGTTACTGCCTCGGTGTGTCGGGCGAGATAGTAAGAACCAGCCGCATTCGGGTCCCTCCTGCGGGGCGCGGATGGGCCGTGACCTCGCCGCCTTGCGCCCTCGCGAGGCTCCGCACGATGTAGAGACCGAGCCCCACACCGCCGAATCTGCGGCGGTCGCCGCTCTCGGCCTGGACGAATCTCTCGAAGATCCGGTCGCGGTCGGCGGGGGCGATTCCGACGCCCTCGTCGTCGACGACCACGACCACGCGCTCGTCCTCGGCCCACGCCGCGACGCTGATCAGCCCCCCGTCCGGGGAGTACTTGAAGGCGTTCTCCAGGAGCTGGCCGAGCACGATGTCGGTCGCCAGCGCGTCGCCCCTGACGTCGGGCAGGTCCTCGGGGATGACCACCTCGACCCTGTGCGTGTCGGACAGCACCGGCAGGCCGAGCGTGGCGGCGTGGATGCGCTCGGCGAGGCTGAAGGTCTCGATGCGGACCTTGAGCTCCTCGGCTCCGGCACGGGCACCGAGCAGCAGGTGGTCCATGAGCTGGCCGAGCGATCTGGCCCGCTCGGCGATGGTGTGGACGGCGGAGCGCCGCTCGGGGTCGGTCAGCTTGTCCCACCGGGAGTCGAGCGTGCTGGCGAACCCCCGCACGATCGTGATCGGCGTGCGCAGTTCGTGGCTGGTCGTGGCCAGGAATAGGTCCTTGGCCTCCTCCAGCTCCTTGGCGGCGGTGATGTCGCGGAAGTCGATCACCATCTCGCCGGTCTCCTCGATCTTCGCGCTGACGACGTCGAGCCAGCGCCCGCTCTCGAGCTGGAAGGTGAGCTTCTCACCCGGCGCGGGCAGCGGGAACGGCGGCGGCCTGCCGATCATCTCGTCGGCGGCGACTCCGGTGAGCTCCCCAGCGGCGGGGTTCCACTGGATCACCCGCCCGTCCTCGTCCAGCACCGCGATGCCGTCGGCGCTGGCGTCGAAGACCGCCCGCTCGTGCGCCCGCTGGCGCAGCACCTCCTGGTAGGCCATGGCGTTGCCGACCGCGATGCCCGCGTGACCCGCCAGCAGCTCCAGCAGTTCCAGCTCGACGTGCCCCGGTTTTCGGTCGGCGAACAGGGCGTAGAGCGCTCCATAGGGGCGCCCGCCCACGGCGGCCAGGCCGAGCGCGATCGTGTGCAGTCCTGGTAATGCGGCCCATATGAGATCGTCGAGGCCCGTCGACTCCAGCATCACCGTCTTGCCCGTGCGCATCAGCTTGCCCACGAGGCTGCTGCGCAGGTCGGCGGTGGCGTCCCTGAGCGTCTCCGGCATCTGGTGGGCGCTGACCAGCCGCAGCCGCTCCTTCTCGATGAGCACGAAGCCGCCCGCGTCGGCTCCGGTCAGCTCGGTGAGGCTGGCGGCGATGCGATCGAGTACGGCGGGCAGCTCCAGCTCGGCGTTGATGTCACCGACCACGTCGGTGAGCCTGCGCACCAGCCTGGCCCTGCGCGCCACCCTGTCGCGCGCGGCGACGTCGTCCTCCGTCGGGTGGTGGACGTGCACGTAGCCGACGACGGCGTTGCCCTGGAGCAGGGCGCTGGTGTCGACCCGCACGTCGAGGAGCGTGCCGTCCCTGCGGAAGCGCTTGGTGCGCAGCGAGACCTGGCCGCCCGTGCGAACCCTCTCGAGCACCGCGTTGTGCTCGGCGGTCAGCTCAGCGGGGACGAGCGGCGCGCGCCGCCCGACCATCTCCTCATGGCTCCACCCGAACAACCGCTCCGCCGCAGGATTCCAGACCAGCACGGCCTGGTCCCTGTCGAGCACGACGACCGCGTTGGGGGCGCTGGAGAGTACGGCTGCGGTGATCTCCTCGTCACCCACCTTTCCATAGTGCCGGTGGCGCGGTCGCTCCGTGGCCTGATCCGTCCGATACGCTGCGGGTTATGTCGGCTGGCGAGCTCGATGCCCTGGTGAGGATCACCTCACCCACCTACCGCGCCGAGCGACCGCCGGATGTCGCCATCGGAACCTACGACGGCGCGGTGGGGACGCTCGTGCTCGCGGTGACGGGCAAGGGCGTCGTCGCCTGCAGCTTCGACGACGAGCACGCGGTCTTCGAGCGGGTCTCTCGGGCGGTCGGCGGCCTCGTGGGCCCCGACCCGCGCCGCCTCGACCCGGTGCGGCGCGAGCTCGACGCCTACTTCTCCAGGCGCCTGCGCGCCTTCACCGCCCCCGTCGACCTACAGCTGGCCACACCGTTCGCGCGTACCCTCCTGCAGATGACGATGGCCGTGCCGTACGGCACCGGCACCACCACGCGCGAGCTGGCGGCCCGCATCGGACGGCCGCAGGCGCTCCACGCGGTGGGCAGCGCGCTCAACGGCAACCCGGTGTGCGTGATCGTGCCCTGCCACCGGGTCGCCGATCGCGACGGCTACCCCGGAGGCGCCACCGCGCTCGAACGCCTGCTGCGCGTCGAGGGCTAGCGCCGCCGTACCCGGCCGATGGCCAGGGTGACCAGGCCCGCGACCAGGAAGGCTCCCACGGCCGCGCTCATCCACGGCTGGCGGGTGAAGCCGAGCGCCGCGCGGGCGCCGTCCCAGATCGCCGCCCACCACGGGATCGTGGACGGCGCTGCCAGCAGCCACCACGCGCAGAACCCGAGCGCCCACGGGATGATCATGAGCCAGCGGGAAGGGGCGTTCTCGCTGGTGTCCCAGGTCCTGGCGGTGCCGAGCACGAAGTAGTCGACCACGAGCACGCCGAGCATCGGCACGAACACGGCGCCGATGATGCTGAGGAAGGCGCTGTAGGAGTTGACGTCGACGAGGAGCGCCACGCCGATGGTCAGCACGCCGATCGCCACCGAGAACAGGCGCCGGTCGACGCGGGGCATGAGGTTCTGCAGCGACATGGCCACGGAGTAGACGTTCGCGAACGACTGGTCGGTCTCGCGCAGCACCAGGACGCCGAAGAACAGCGCGCCCAGGGGTGCGGCGACGAACGGGCCGAAGACCGCGGTCGGGTCGTTGAGCACGGCGTCGTGCCCGGCGATCGCGACCGCGTAGACGCCGATGGCCAGGCACGCGACCTGCGCGATCGTGTAGCCGCTCACCACACCGGTGAAGGCGGCCGAGCTGCTGCGCGAGTGCCTGGCGAAGTCGGCGGCCAGCGGCACCCAGGAGACCGACAGCGCGATGACGAAGTCGACGGCGGGAGCGAAGGCGTCCCAGCTGCCGCCGGTCTGCACGGGGGCGCTCTGCAGGAGCGTCACCGCGAACCAGACGGTCGAGATGATCACCCCGACCGTGACGACCCGCCTGATCAGCCTGATCGCGCCGAGCGGGTAGATCGTCAGTCCCGTGGTGATCGCACCCGCGACGACCACCCAGACCGCGTACGGCACGGCGTCACCGAAGATCGCCTGGGCGCCCATGGAGATGACCCACAGCTCGAACGCGCCCCATCCGAGCATCTGGATGATGTTGAGCACGGTCGGGACGTAGGACAGCCTGGCCCCGAACAGGCCTCTGAGCAGCACCATCGCCGGTTTCCCCGTCTGGACGCCGGGGATGGCGGCCAGACCGACCATGGCGGTTCCGACGAGGCTGCCGACGACGGTGGCGGTGACCGCGGCGGTCATGGTCAGCGGGTTGTCGTCGAGCAGCGGATTGATGAGGAAGAGGGCGAAGGAGAAGCCGAGGAGGCTGACCCCGAGGTTGGCCCAGAAGGCGCCCTGGTCGAGGACGCCCAGCGTTCTCGGCGGGGCCTCGTCGAGGGTCAGCGGTACTTCGGCATGCTTCGGATCGACGACGTGCGTCATCACACGCTCCCTACGCCGGCATTACCCGGACAGGTTCATGCGGTCGGCAACGGCAGTTGCCCTCTCAGCCCGGTTGCCCCGAGCTCCCGCGGTTTGGACTTGTGAGTGCGGCCGGGGTCTGCCCAGCTCGCGCCCCAATGATGCACCATTTGTCCGCGTTCAACCACCCCTGCGTCTCGACGCGCCATGTCTTGGACCGGCGTCCGTGGACGTCCATCAAAGAACAACCATGCACGGCTGTGGCTGTACTTTCCAACCGTACGAATGCCCCACTGAACAGGAGGGGGATACCTCTCCTGCCGCGTCATCAGGAGCTGCGCACGCAACGCATGCATGTGCCTCTAAGCAGCGATCGTTGGGCGCACTGTAGGACGCCTGAAGACTTGGCCGTGAAGCGGCGACCGATCAAGAAGCCGAGGCTGCGCAGCAAGGTCGACGCCTCACATCGCGGAACCTGGAACCCCGGACAACTCGCTGGTGGTGATCGAACGAAGCGTCGGCACCAGGGAGACCAATGCGGCCTCGCCGGCACTGTCGCTGACGAGCCGCACCAACGCGATTCCGCGCCTGGTCACGACGATCGCACGAGCGCCGTCAGTGCGGGCCCACACGTCCCGGGAGACACGACGGCACGCGCCCGGGCGCCCGTCCGACTCCGGGTCGGGTTGGGCGCAAGCTGCCTTGGGCGTCGCAGCCTTCGCCTTCCTGACGAATACCTCGACGTTTGAGCCATCTCCCTCGTGCTGATAGGTGAGCCTCAGCGTTGAGGGGAGTCCCCATTCGTCGACCCAGGCCGGCCGGTAGCCGTCGACCGCAACCAGCGGCAGACCAGAGCGATCGATCCTGACGGCTCTGGCCGCCTCGTCGATGCTGCCTTGGAGGACGGCCACCGCGCAGTACAGGACGAGCACGGCGCCGGTCGTGGAGAGGCTAAGCACCTTCCTCCCCGGCATGACCAGCGCGGTCGCCGCGACATAGCCGCTAGCCCCGATGCCCATGAAGATCAGCGTTCCCTGGACGATACCGAAGTCCATGATCTCAGGCATGGTCAGCCGCTCAAGGCAGGCGCCGAAGAGCAGCATGATGATGAACGGTGCCACGCCCGCGACCACGCCCCAAAGCGGCAAGACGGCCAGCCTGCACAGCAGCAATCCCAAGGGGAAGGGCACGAAGAGCATCAACATGGCGCCGGTGCCGTCGTCTTCCGGCCCGTGGGACCACAAGATGCTCTCCAGCAGCCCGATCACGGCCCCCGCGAGCGCGGCCCGGAGTAATGCGTTCATCCCCAGATCTTGCACCGGTTTGAGGCTGACCGCCCCGATCATGGGTGATTCCCTTCACACTGCTCCCGGGGTCCGCCTGAGAACCAACGCTCAGGACACGTAAGAGAGCCCCCCACCGGGAAAGGCCAACGCGGACGACCCGGATTCGCACGTGGCCGCCCTTCCGGGAGTCTCGTCCTCCACGGGAGGTCGTGGTGCGGCGGGTCCGCGAGAATGGAGGTATGACCGTTCCCGAGATCAACGTGACCGACATGCCCGCCGGTGCCTTCCTGCTCGACGTCCGCGAGAACGACGAGTGGGCGGCGGGCCACGCCCCGGACGCCACCCACATCCCGCTCGGCGAGCTCCAGGCCCGTGTCGACGAGCTGCCCTCCGGCCCCGTCTACGTCGTGTGCAGGGTCGGCGGCCGTTCCGCGCACGCCGCCGCGTGGCTCAACCACATCGGCCGCGAGGCGGTCAACATCGGCGGCGGCATGCAGTCGTGGGAGATGGCGGGCAGGCCCCTGGTGAGCGAGACCGGCCGGCCCCCGTTCGTCGCCTGACGGGCGCCTACTTGAGCAGCTTCGACATGCGCCGGTCCGCGAGGATCTTGCCCTCGGTCTGACACGTCGGGCAGTACTGCAGGGACGAGTCCGCGAAGGACACCTCGCGGATCGTGTCGCCGCACACGTCGCACGCCTGCCCCGCCCTGTTGTGGACGCGCAGCCCCGACTTCTTCTCCGCCTTGAGGTCCTTGGCGGCCAGCCCGTGGGCCCGCTCCATCGCGTCTCTCAACGTGGTGACGATCGCCTCGTGCAGGTCGGCGATCTGCGCGTCCGTCAGCGTCGCGGCGATCTTGAAGGGTGACATCCGCGCCGCGTGCAGCACCTCGTCGGAGTAGGCGTTGCCGATGCCCGCGATGATCTTCTGGTCTCTCAGCAGGCCCTTGATCTGGGTACGGTTACCGCCCACGATCCGCTTCAACGCCTGCACGGTGAACTCGGGCACGAGCGGGTCGGGCCCCAGCGAGGCGATGCCGGGCACCTCCATCGGGTCCTTGACCACGTAGACGGCCAGGCGTTTCTGCGTGCCGGCCTCGGTCAGCTCGAAGCCTGGCGCCGCGCCGTCGTCGCCGGGCGCCAGCCGTACCCGGGCGGCGAGCGGGCCCTTGCCAGGACGGACGGGCTTGGCGCCTGACAGATCCTCGCGCCAGCGCAGCCAGCCGGCCCTGGACAGGTGCGTGACCAGGTGGAGACCGTCGCAGTCGAGGTCGAGGAACTTGCCGTGCCTCGCCACGCCGGTCACCGTCAGCCCGCCGAGCGCGGTGACGGGCGGATCGAAGGTCTTGAGCGCCTGGAAGGCGACCACGTCGACGGCCAGGACCGTGCGGCCGACCGCCCGCTCGCGCAGGAACTCGGCGAGCGACTCCACTTCGGGAAGTTCCGGCATGCGTCCAGATTAAGGCGCGCCCTCCCCTGGCGGGCAACCAAACGGTTGATCAACGAAGGGCGGCGCTCAGGGGACGTCCCAGAAGGCCAGTTCGTGGCGCATGCCCTCGGCGAACAGGGCCGTCGCCCTGGAGAGGTCCGGGGCCGCCTCGTCGATCATCTCGGCGATCCGCCCGGTCAGGGCCGCGAAACCGGGGTCGGCGTAGGTGTCGACCCAGGCACGGTAGCGGGGCTCCTCCGGCTTGTTCTCCGCGAGGATCCGGCCGAGCGTGGAATACCCCCACATGCACGGGTAGAGCGCGGCGAGACCCTCGGCGTAGTCGGCGGCCGACTCCAGCAGGAACGCCGTGTACGCGGCGCAGGCCGGCCCCTTCACCGCGCCGTCCAGGTCGGCGCCGAACCCGGCCGACAGCGACCTGTGCAGCGAAAGCTCGTCGTGGAAGGTCGTGTGGGCCAGGTCCACCAGGTCTCCGAGGTGCGCGGCGGGCGCCTGCCAGGCCAGCCTGGCGAACACGCGCACGTAGTCGTGCAGGAACAGCCAGTCCTGTTCGAGCCATGACCTGAAGACCTTCTCCTCGAGGTCTCCCCTGCCGATGCCCACGACGGTGGGATGCGCGAGCTGCGCCTCGAGCAGGGGCCGGCCAATGGCGTGCAGTTCCGCAGAAATCGACATATGGCGCAAGCTACCGGTTTTCCACGGTGAGAGCGGCGGCGCCGAACGACACGCTGAACCGCTTGCACCAGATCGACACGCTGGTGAGCCTGTCCAGGTCGGCGCCGGCGGGGATCGCGTAGTTGGCGTTGCCCTTGTTGCCCTTGAGATGGCCGAGCTCCAGGTACCGGCCGTCGTCGAAGTTGCGCCACGAGTCGGTGACGGGCTGGTCGCTCAGCCACACGCGCAGGTCGGGGCCGTCGGAGGTGGCCAGGCGCTCGATGCGCAGCACCCGCCTCCCGTCAGGGAGCCTGAGCACCTTGGCGACACCCGAGGTCCTGTGCTCATGGGTGACGAAGGCTCCGGACCGGAGCACGGTCGCCTCGGGAGCCGCGCCGGCCTGGCCGGGGCTCAGGCTCGCCTGCCCCTCTGGCCCCGATCCCTGGGACGGTCGCGCTCCCTGGGACGGCCGGCTCGACGCCGCCGGTGGCGAGCCCGCCGACGGTACGGCGCCCCCGACGGGGAAGGGCTCGTTCACCTCGACGGTGGTGAAGAGCCGCCACGGCTGGAACAGATACATCGCGACCCCGAAGACCACCGCCACGGCGGTCCAGGTCAGCGGATTGCGCAGGAGTTTCATGTATCCACATGACCACGCGACGGCGCTCGCAACGCTTACGGACCCCTTACGACGTAGGGTCGAGCCATGACCGTCACCATCGCCGAAGAGATCCTTCTGCTCGCCTACCGCGAGGAAGACGGCAGGCAGCTGATCGGCTCCACCGAGCTGGGGGCCGCGCTGGGCGGTGCCGTACTGGCCGAACTGGCCGTCGAGGGCAGGATCGAGCTGTCGCAGAAGAAGGTCGTCGTGAAGGAGGCCGCCGGAGGCGGCGACACCGATCTCGACGCCGCGCTGGCCCGCATCGCGGAGGACGGCAAGGAGCGCAAGCCCGCCTGGTGGGTCGCCAAGATCGGCACCAGCAAGCTGAAGAACCGCCTGCTGACCAAGCTGGCCGACACCGGCGTCCTGACGCAGGAGCGCGGCAAGGTGCTCGGCGTCTTCCCCACGACGCGCTGGCCCGAGGCCGACGGCAGCGTGGAGGCCGAGGTCCGCGGGCGGGTGGCGAGCGCGCTGGCCGGCGCCGACCCCGACGCGCGTACGGCGGTGCTGATCGCGGTCATGCACGCCTGCAAGCTGGACCGCAAGGCCTTCCCGGGGGCGAGCAAGGAACGGATCAAGGAGATCACCGAGGGCGAGTGGGCCGGCGAGGCGGTCGCCAAGACCATCGCCGACATCAACGCGGTCATCATGATCGCCGCGACCACAGCCGCCATCAGCGCCGCCACGAGCGCCGCCTCGGGCTGACCCCGATGGCGCACCCGCCCCGCGAGGTCGCCGGGGCGGGCTCGCTCAGCCCTTGTCGAGGGCGTCCTTCGGGACCGGCTTGTCCTCCTTCAGGGCGTCGAACAGCTGGGTGGCCCGTGCGCTGTCCCACTTGACCGCCTGCCCGCCCGCGACGCTCTCGTTGCCGCCGAACGGCACCACGGTCGTCACAGGGTCGCCCCCCATCGCCAGCCCGAGCGACAGCAGGTCGAACGCGCCGGTCGACCCGTCGACCTGCACCGCGTCCGTGGCGCCGATCGCCAGCGGGATCGAGGTGAACGGGTTGATCAGCACGCCGGGGCTGGCCGCCTTCTTCACGACCGCACTGAGGAACTGCCGCTGCCGCTTGGTCCGCTCGAAGTCGGGCAGCGCTCCGCCCTTCCTGGTGCGGACGTAGCCGAGCGCCGTGCCGCCGTCCATCTCCTGGCAGCCCTTCTTCAGCTTGAGTCCCGCCTTGGGGTCGTTGATCGCGTTCTTGACGCAGATCTCCACGCCGCCCACCGCGTCGACGATGCCGACGAACCCGGCGAAGCCGACCTCCATGTAGTTGTCGATCCTGATGCCGGTGACGTTCTCGACCGTGCGGGTCAGCAGTTGCGGCCCGCCGATGGCGAAGGCCGCGTTGAGCTTGTTGCGCCCCTGGCCCGGGATGCTGACGGCGGAGTCGCGGGGCAGGCTGACCAGGGTGGGCCGGTCGCCGCCGTCGGGGATGTGCAGCAGCATCATCGAGTCGGTGCGCCGGCCGACGGCTCGACCGGTGGCGAGCTTCCTGCGGTCGGCCGCCGACAGGCCCTCGCGGCTGTCGGAGCCGACGAGCAGCCAGTTGGTGCCCGGGGTGTCGGCGGGGCGGCCCGTGTAATCGTCGAGCACGCGGTCGACGGTCTTGATCCGCCCGTTGATCCAGAAGAACCCGACCACGGCCAGCACGAGCAGGACGGCGACCAGGGCAGCGATGATCTTCAGGATCGTCGCGCCCCTGATCCTGCCGCGCAGCCGGGGTCCTCGTGGCTCACGCGGCTCACGGGGCTCCTTCGGCGGCTTGCCGAGGGGCCGGACAGGGCCGCCGCCCGAGCGGGGCTTGCCGTACACGCGGGAGGAGGAGGGGCGCGGCTGCTCGGGCGTGGGCGGCTGCTCGTTGACCCTGGTGGGCTCCGAGCCGGGCATCTGGTGTGCGGGAGCGCCGCCCGAGCGCAGCGGGCCGTCCTGCCGTCTGGGAAGCGGGCGGGCATCACCTGGCGAGCGCATGGCCCTGGTGCGATCGTCCTCGGTCACGTCGTTTTCTCCCCCTCGCTATGGATTCGACGGTACTTCGTAGCTCTCACCAGTGCAGACTGCTCACCAAGGTTTTCCCATGGAAAAGTACGCAGACAAGAGCCTGAGTCCCTCCGGAAACATCTGACGCCACCTCGGTCGTTACGGTTTCATGGACGACCTCGACCGAAAGGATGATCGTGTCCGCTCCGGACCCGTGGAGTACTAGCCCGTGCATCCGCACGGGACCCTCTGAGAGCTCGAAATGAGCGCTTATCTCGGCCTTCTTGCCCTGTTTCTCCTCACCGCCGCGACCGGTTACTTCGTCGCCCAGGAATTCGCCTTCGTCGCCGCCGACAGGGCGCAGCTGCGCGAGCAGGCCAACGCCGGTGACGCGGCCGCCGAACGGGCGCTGCGGGTCACCTCACGTCTGTCGTTCATGCTCTCCGGCGCGCAGCTCGGCATCACCGTCACGGCCCTGCTCGTCGGTTTCCTCGCCGAACCCGCGATCGCGACCCTCGTCCGGCCGCTGCTCGGCGACCTGCCCGTGGCCGTCTCCGTGGCCATCGGCGTCTTCGTTGCGACCGTCGTCCAGATGGTGCTGGGCGAGCTCACCCCGAAGAACCTGGGCATCGCCAGGCCCGAACCCGTGGCCAAGTTCCTCAGCCGTTCGACGTTGATCTACCTGACGATCGCGGGCCCGGTCATCAAGCTGTTCGACTCCGCCGCCACCGGCCTGTTGCGCCGCGTCGGTGTCGAGCCGGTGGAAGAGGTGGAGCACGGCGCGACCCCCGAGGAGCTGTCCAGGATCATCGCCGAGTCGACCCAGGCGGGCGAGCTGCCGCCGCGGCTGTCCGACCTGCTGGAGCGGGCGCTGGAGTTCGGCGACCGCATCGCGGAGGAGGCGATGGTCCCCAGGCCCCGCGTGATCGTGCTGCGCGACGACCACACGATCGCCGACCTCATCCGGACGATGAGGGCGTACGGCCACTCGCGCTACCCGGTGCTCGGCCCCGAAGGCGACGTGGTGGGTGTGACGGGCGTGCGCGAGCTGCTGGCCTCCGGCCTGGAGGACGGCCTCATCAGCGCCATCACCCGGCCCGCGCTGCTCGTCCCCGACTCGCTGCCCCTGCCGCTCGTGCTGGAGCAGATGCGCGCCGCCAAGGACGACCTCGTCTGCGTCATCGACGAGTACGGCGGGCTCGCCGGTGTCATGACCATCGAGGACCTGGCCGAGGAGCTGGTCGGCGAACTCGTCGACGAGAACGACCCCGAGCCCGTCGGCGCGATCGAGCGCCCCGGCGGCGTCTGGGACGTGCCCGGCACGCTCAGACTGGACGAGGTCGAGCGGGCCACGGGCATCGCCCTTCCCGAGAGCGACGACTACGACACCGTCGCGGGCCTCGTGCTCGCGCGGCTGGGCAGAATGGCCGAGCCCGGCGACAGGGTGACCGTGGAGCTGGTCAACGACCCCGACCCGTTCGAGGACGACACGCCCGAGTCGAAGGCCGTCCTCACCGTGCTGTCCCTGCAGCGCCGCGTTCCCGAGTGGGTACGGCTCGCCCCTGCCCCGCACCCGGCGGAGGTGGGCAAGTGAACCCGCTCACCATGATCGTCGTCAGCGTCGCGCTGCTGGTCTTCAACGCGCTGTTCGTGGCCGCCGAGTTCGCCTTCGTGTCGCTGCGCCGGCACCGCCTGGAGGAGATCGCCTCCGGCAGCGGCAGGCTGACCAGGTTCGTCGCCAAGTCGGCGGTCGCCGGCGCCAAGCAGCTGTCGCTCATGCTGGCGGGCGCGCAGCTCGGCATCACGCTCTGCACGCTCGGCCTCGGCATGGTGACCGAGCCGGCGATCGAGCACTACCTGGAGCCGGTCTTCGGCTGGATGGGCATGCCCGCGGGCCTGCGGGTGCCGATCTCGCTGACCATCGCGCTGGCCCTGATCACGTTCCTGCACATGGTCGTCGGCGAGATGGCGCCCAAGTCGTGGGCGCTGACCCACCCCGAGGCGGCCGCGATGCTGCTGGCAGCGCCCTTCCGCGCCTTCACGTGGCTGATGCGCCCGCTGCTGTGGGCGCTGAACGGGCTCACCAACGTGATCCTGCGCCTGTTCGGGGTGCACGCCCGCGACGAGCTGGCCACCACCAGGACGCCCCGCCAGCTGGCCCTGCTGGTCGGCGAGTCGGGCCGGATGGGCCTGCTCGACCGTGACGAGCACGACCTGCTGACCAGGGCGCTGCGGCTGGAGGCCGAGGGCATCGAGCGCCTCATGGTGCCGATCGACAGGGTCGTCATGGTGCCGGCCGGCGCGCGTTCCGACCAGATCAAGCGGGTCGCGGGCCAGAGCGGGCACCTGCGGCTGCCGGTCGGCACGCCGTCCGACGTCAAGGGCGCGCTGCACGCGCGCGACGCCGTGCTCCGTTCCGACGCGACGGCCGGGGAGCTGGCCAGGCCGCTGCCGCGCCTGCCGTGCGTCACGCAGGTGCCGGAGGCCGTGGCCGCCCTTCAGGACGCCAGGGCGCACCTGGGACTGGTCACCGCCGCCGACGGGTCGGTCATCGGCATGGTGAGCCTCAGCGACCTGCTCGGCGAGCTGCTGGACACCAGAGCGGCATGACGTGAGCCCTCCGGCCTCCCGAAGCGGGAGGCCGGAGGGTGTCCGTTGCCCGCACCTCTGGATGGCTACACACTGACATGACCGATCAGCGAAGAGTGTCGGATACATGGCACATGCGAGAGAAGTGAGGCTTGCCACCCTCGCGACGCGCGGATCACACCAATCGCTCAGCTCTCAGCGAAACAGCGAAAACCGCGAAATGGTCTTGTAAGCGACATGAAAGCGGGCTGCAAGGGGCGTCAGGTACTGTTTCCCACGCAGGCGCAGGCCGCGACCAAAAAAGAAGCCCCGGCTCTTGCGAACCGGGGCTCTGCTTCGTCAATGTGGGTCCACCGAATTACCTCGGTGACCGGAGTGGGCGAGGAGGGATTTGAACCCTCACGTCCTTTCGGACACACGGACCTGAACCGTGCGCGTCTGCCGTTCCGCCACCCGCCCTTGTGGGTGCGGAGAAACAGTAGCACGGATCAGACGCTGGTACCGAACCCGGATACGATCGCATCAAGACGCGGAAAGAAGAGCTGGGTGCAAGAGAGCGACTCAGGAGCCACCGGCACCCCAGCGACCGCGACGATATGCACGGAGGAAGGGAGGTACCCGGTGGGAGTCCTTCAGCGCTTCGAGCGAAGGCTCGAAGGCTTGGTTGAGGGGGCCTTTGCGCGGGCGTTCAAATCTGACCTTCAGCCGGTCGAGGTCGCCAGCGCCGTACAGCGGGAGATGGACGAGCGGGCCGCCATCGTGGCTCAGGGCCGGACGCTCGTGCCCAACGACTTCGTGGTGGAGCTGTCGACGACCGACGCCGAGAGGCTCGAGGTCTACGCCGACAGCATCAGCCACGAGCTGGCCAACCTCGCCAGGGAGTACGCCAAGGAACAGGGCTACTCCTTCGTGGGACCGGTCCGGGTTCGTTTCGAAACGGCCAACGACCTCGCGGTCGGGCTGTTCCGCATCCGCTCGGGGGTCATCAGGGGGGCGACGGTCGAGCAGGACGAGATCCGCCAGCCCAAGAGCGACCTGCCGGCCTCGAGGCCGGGGGCGTTCGGGGGCAGGCCGAGACTGCTCGTCTCGACGCAGGACGACCCGCAGGGCGACCGCTCCTACGAGCTGACCACTCCGGTGACCTTGCTAGGAAGGGGCACCGACTGCGATCTTCGTCTTGTCGATCCAGGCGTCTCCAGGCACCACGCGGAGCTGCGCGTCGAGGGTCCGCAGGTCGTTCTCGTCGACCTCGGGTCCACGAACGGCACTTTCGTCAACGGCCAGCCGGTACGCAGGATCGAGCTCCAGAACGGCACTCGTGTCACCCTGGGGCGCACGACTCTGGTGTTCCGGCGCGATTAGGGGTAGACAAACGGTCCATGTCCGAGCTCACGCTGCTGCTGATCCGGCTCGCCTTCCTGGCGGTGCTGTGGTTCTTTGTCATTGCCGCAGTAGGGGTGATCCGGACAGACCTGTTCGGTTCACGCACCGCTCCCGCGGCTCCACGGGCCAAGGCGGCGAGTCCCAAACCGGTCGCCAAACCCAAGAGCAAGAAGGGGGAGCCGCGCCAGCTGGTCGTCACGGGCGGCCCCCTGCAGGGCACCACCATCAATCTCACGGAGACGCCCATCACCATCGGCAGGGCCAACGACGCCACGCTGGTCGTGACCGACGACTACGCTTCCAGCCGGCATGCCCGACTCTTCCCTCAGGACGGTCAGTGGATCGTGGAAGATCTTGGCTCAACCAACGGCACGTATCTCGACCGCTCGAAAGTCACCCGCCCGACTCCGGTACCGCTCGGTGTTCCGATCCGTGTCGGCAAGACAGTCATTGAATTGCGCAAATGACCATCGCACTCCGCTACGCCGCCCGCTCGGACGTCGGCCTCCTTCGCGAAGGGAACGAGGACTCGGCGTACGCTAGCGGCCGCCTGCTCGCCGTCGCCGACGGCATGGGCGGGCACGCACACGGCGAGGTGGCGAGCTCCGTCGCCATCGCCGCAATGGCCTCTCTGGAAGAGAGCCAACAGGGGGGTGACCTGCTCAACGCCATCGAGGCAGCGGTGCGCGAAGCCAACCGCAAGCTCCACGAGATGGTCGGGCGGGATCCCAGCCTCAAGGGCATGGGCACCACTCTCACCGCGATGCTCTGGAACGGCACCCAGGTCGCGCTGGTGCACGTCGGCGACTCGCGCGCCTACCTGCTCAGACGCGGGGAGCTCTACCAGATCACCCACGACCACACGCTCGTCCAGCAGCTGGTGGACGACGGGCGGATCACCCCTGAGGAAGCGGCGACGCATCCGCAGCGGTCCATCCTCCTGCGAGCGCTCGACGGGAGCGGTGAGGTCGATCCCGACCTCACGCTGCGCGAGGCCCAGCTCGGCGACCGATATCTGCTCTGCTCCGACGGGCTGTCGGGGGTGGTGAGCGCCGAGACGTTGCACGCGACGCTCACCAACATCGACGACCCTGAAGAGGTCGTTCGCCAGCTCATCGACCTGGCGAACAGGGGCGGTGGCCCCGACAACATCACGTGCGTGCTCGCGGACGTGGTCGATCTCGCCGAGAGCCCTCAGGTGCCCACCGAGGCGGCGGTGGTCGGCGCGGCGGGCATGAGCCGCCGATCGAGCTCCCCAGGAGAACCGGCGGGGCGAGTGAGCGCGGTGACCGCACCCCAGCCGGTGATCACCGACGACGATGACGACTACCCGGGCGCCGAGGCGTCAGGGCGTCGCGTCAAACGTCGTCGCGTGTGGCCCGTGCTGGTCTCCGTGCTTGGTGTGGCCGCTGTTGCCGCCGGTGCCGGCGGCTACTTCGGCTGGCAGTGGGTTCAGGACCAGTACTTCGTCGGAGCCAGGGGCGACGAGGTGGTCGTTTTTCGCGGAGTGCAGCAGGAGGTGGGCCCGATCCAGTTCTTCGAGGTGATCAAGCCCACCGGCCGCAAGCTCTCCGAGCTGTCCTCCACCGAGCAGGCGCTGGTGAAGGACGGCATCAAGGTCGCCAGCGAGCTCGAAGGCGTCACCAAGATCAACAGCTTGAAGTTCAACGCCACCGAGCAGCAGAAGGCCAGCGAGCCCAAAGCCTCGGCCACCCCGTCCTCCTCCCCGACCAAGACGAGGTCCCAGTAGGTGAGCGAAGTGGTCGCGACCCCCGTCCCCATGCCCGCCAAACGGCGCGCGGCACAGCTGTTCATGCTGGCCGGCGCCGTGGCGATCGTCATGGGGGCCTACGCCAACGTCGGCCTGGCCGTCGACGGCGCCATCCCCGCAGGCATGCTGACGTACGGACTGAGCCTCGGCGGCATCATGCTGGCCGCCTACCTCGTCCTGGCCAAGTTCGCCCCATGGGCGGACCCGCTGATCCTCCCGCTCGTCACGCTGGTCAACGGCCTCGGCCTGGTGATGATCTACCGGCTGGAAGCCGCGGGGCAGGACGGCGCCTCGGCCACCAACCAGATCGTCATGACCGGCGTCGGTGTCGTGCTCTTCACCGTGACACTGATCGTGCTGCGCGACCATCGCGCGCTGCAGCGCCTCACCTACACCGCGGGCTTCGTCGGCCTGGTCCTGCTGATCTCGCCGCTCACTCCCGGCCTCGGACGCACCATCAACGGCGCCCGCATCTGGATCGGCATCGGCGGCTTCAGCATCCAGCCCGCCGAGTTCGCCAAACTGGCCCTGGTGGTCTTCTTCGCCGGCTACCTGGTGGCCAAGCGCGACGTGCTGGCGCTGGCAGGGCGGCGGCTGCTGTTCATCGACCTGCCGCGCGCCCGCGACCTCGGGCCCATCCTCATCACCTGGGCCGTCGCGATCGGCGTCCTGGTGTTGCAGCGCGACCTGGGCTCCTCGCTGCTGCTGTTCGGCGGCTTCGTCGTGATGCTCTACATCGCCACGCAGCGCACCTCGTGGGTGCTGATCGGCATCCTGCTGTTCGTGGGCGGCGCGTTCATCGCGGGCCAGCTCTTCAGCCACGTGGGCGACAGGTTCGACGTGTGGCTGAACCCGGGCAGCACGGAGTTCTACGACCGGCCGTTCGGCGGCAGCTTCCAGCTCATGCAGGGACTGTTCGGCATGAGCGCGGGCGGCATCCTCGGCACCGGGCTCGGCCAGGGCCACCCCGAGCTGATCCCGCTGGCCTTCTCCGACTTCATCTTCGCCGCCACGGGCGAGGAGCTCGGCCTCACGGGTCTGATGGCGCTGCTGCTCATCTACGCGCTCATCGTGGAGCGCGGCCTGCGCACCTCGATCGCGGCCCGCGACCCGTTCTCCAAGCTGCTGGCGGGCGGCCTGTCGTTCATCCTCGCCTGGCAGGTCTTCATCATCGTCGGCGGCGTCACCAATCTCATCCCGCTGACCGGCCTCGTCACGCCGTTCATGTCGCAGGGCGGTTCGGCGCTGCTCGCTAACTGGATCCTTATCGCCCTTTTGGTACGCATGTCTGATGCCGCCCGACGCCCCCCGCCCCAGGCGATCCAGGACGAAGGACTGACGCAGGTGTTCCAGCGATGAACGGGCCTCTCAAGCGCGCGGCCGTGGCATGCCTGGTCATGTTCGGGCTGCTCATGCTGAACGTGAACTATGTGCAGGCGCTCAAGGCCGAGAGCCTGAGCTCCGACGCCAGGAACAAGCGCAACTTCTTCGACCGCTACGAGGTGCAGCGCGGCCGCATCACGGCCGGCGGCACGATCCTCGCCCAGTCGGTCGAGCAGAAGAAGGGCGATTTCCGCTTCATCCGCGAGTACCCGGATGGCAAGGTGTTCGCGCACGTCACCGGCTACTTCTCGCCGGAGAGCACGTCCGCGATCGAGCGCAGCGAGAACGGCTACCTCGACTCGTCCCATCCCGACCTGCTGCTGCGCAGGAGCATCGACCTGTTCACCGGCGAGCCCACGCGCGGCGCCAACGTCGAGGTCACGATCAACCCCAAGGCGCAGAAGGCGGCCCACGAGGCGCTGTCGGCGAGCGGCAAGAGGGGCGCGGTCGTCGCGCTGAACCCGAAGACGGGCGCGATCCTGACCATGGTCTCCCTGCCCACGTACGACCCGAACGTGCTGTCGGGCACCGACCCCGGCAAGGTCTTCTCCGCCTACAACAAGCTCGACAAGGACAAGGCCAACGGCCCGCTCGTCAACAGGGCCATCAACCGGACCTACCCGCCGGGCTCCACCTACAAGGTGGTGACGGCGGCGGCGTTCCTCGAGGACGACTCCAGCCGCGACGGGCAGACCATCGTGCCCGCCCCCCAGGTGCTCGATCTGCCCAACACCACGGCCGACCTGCCCAACTCGGGCGGCGCGGCCTGCGGCGGCGGCCAGGTGCCGCTGGTGTACGCGCTGGAGCGCTCGTGCAACACGCCGTTCGGCAAGATCGGCATGGACCTCGGCTACGACCGGATGGCCGAGCAGGCCAAGAAGTTCGGTGTCGGCGAGCCGCTCTCGATCCCGATGGGCGTGTCCGACAGCAACATCGGTCCCAAGGAGGACGACGCGGCTCTCGCGCAGGCCTCCATCGGCCAGCGCAGCAACCAGATGACGCCGCTGGAGATGGCCATGATCGCCGCAGGCATCGCCAACGACGGCAAGGTCATGAAGCCCTACCTGGTGCAGAAGATCACCGACGCCAAGAACGACACCGTCGACGAGGCCGAGCCCGAGGAGCTCACGGAGGCCGTCAGCGCTGACACCGCCGCCAAGCTCAGGCAGATGATGGTCAGCGTGGTCAACAACGGCACCGCCAACCTGGCGCAGATCCCCGGTGTCGAGGTCGGCGGCAAGACGGGCACCGCGCAGACCGTCCAGGGCAAGGCGCCGCACGCCTGGTTCATCTCCTTCGCGCCCGCCACGGACCCGCAGGTCGCGGTGGCGGTCATCGTGGAGTCGGGCAGCGCGGGCACCGAGGCCTCTGGCGGGCACACCGCGGCCCCGATCGCCAAGGCCGTGATGGAGGCGGTGCTCGCGAAGTGACCTCCCCCAGCCGCAGGCTCGGCGAGCGCTACCTCCTGGTGTCGCGCATCGCCGTCGGCGGCATGGGCGAGGTCTGGCGAGGCAAGGACGAACTGCTCGGCCGCGAGGTCGCCGTCAAGATCATGAGGGGCGGGGTGGCGGCCGACCCGTCCTTCCTGGCCCGCTTCCGCAACGAGGCGAGGATCACCGCCGGCCTGGCCGATCCCGGCATCGCCCAGGTCTTCGACTACGGCGAGCAGAGCGATGTCGCCTACCTCGTGATGGAGCTGGTGCCCGGCGAGCCGTTGTCGGCCATCCTGGCGCGCAACGGCGCGCTCGGGCCCGAAGTGGCGCTCGACGTGATCCACCAGACCGCCAAGGCGCTGCAGGCGGCGCACACGGCGGGCGTCATCCACCGCGACATCAAGCCGGGCAACCTGCTCGTGACCCGCGAGGGCACGATCAAGGTGACCGACTTCGGCATCGCCCGCGCGGTGGAGGCCGCGTCCGTCACCCAGACGGGCACCGTGCTGGGCACGGCCCAGTACGTCAGCCCCGAGCAGGCGCAGGGCCTGCCGCTGACGCCCTCGACCGACCTCTACTCGCTCGGCGTGGTGGCGTACGAGTGCCTGGCGGGCAGCACGCCCTTCCACGCCGACAACCAGGTGGCGATCGCGCTCCAGCACCTCAGCGCGACTCCCCCGCCGCTGGACCCCTCGATCCCCGCGCCGGTGCGCGGCCTGGTGATGGCGCTGCTGTCGAAGGAGCCGTCGATGCGTCCCGCGAGCGCGCGGGAACTGGCGGACAGGGCCGCCGTGCTGCGCCAGTCGCTGCTGAGCGCCGACGACTACGGCACCGAGCTGCGCACGCTGACCGACCCCGCCGGGTTCCGCGTCAACCCGCGGCTCGGTGACGGGGACCGCACGGATCCGGGGTACGGCACGCCCGACACGACCCCCGACCCGGCCAGGCCGTACGGCGGCACGCCCACGCCCGTGCCTCTCGCCGCGGCCGGGCCGTACGGTGACGAGGGGGCGATGACACGGGTCTCCGCGCCCGCGCGGCGGCGCAGGCGGCGCACCACGGTGCTGGTCGCGACGGCGGGCTGCGCCGCGGCCGTCGGACTCGGGACATTTGCTATTGCCAATTACGGCCCTAGCCAAACCCCCAACGTGACGGAACCCACACAAACCATCGAAACCCCGCCGTCCGTGAAGCCGAGCAGGACCAAGACACCGCCACGCCGCCCCGCCACGGTTCCGCCGAGGACCGCTCGGCCGGTACCCTCACGGTCAGCTACGGTAAGCACGTCGGCTTCTCCCACACAGCGGCCGACGCCGACGAAGACGCCAAAGCCGACCCCGACCCCGACACCGACGCCCACCCCAACGCCCACCCCCACCCCGACGCCAACAGTGACACCGACCGGCTCCCCCGACCCAGGCGAAACCATCCCGCCGAACGAGGAGACGTGATGCGTCGAGGGGTCGATGATGGACACTGGCGGCCCGCGAGCCGGCCGGTACCCAAGATGAACGGTAAGGGACAGTGCAGGAAATGACTCAGCCTCGGCTACTCGGAGGTCGCTACGAGCTCGACGGTGTCGTCGGGCGCGGCGGCATGGCCGAGGTGTATCGCGCACGAGACATCCGACTGGACCGCATCGTGGCGATCAAGACGCTTCGGGCCGACCTCGCGCGTGACCACACCTTCCAGGCCCGCTTTCGCCGGGAGGCCCAGTCCGCGGCGTCGCTGAACCATCCGGCCGTCGTCGCGGTCTACGACACCGGCGAGGACAACAGCGACGGCGCGCCCGTGCCGTACATCGTGATGGAGTACGTCGACGGCCGCACGCTGCGCGACCTGCTGCGGGCCGACAGGCGGCTGCTGCCCGAGCGCGCGGTCGAGCTGGTCGACGGCATCCTCAGGGCGCTGGACTACAGCCACCGCGGCGGCATCGTGCACCGCGACATCAAGCCGGCCAACGTGATGATCACCCGCAACGGTGACGTCAAGGTCATGGACTTCGGCATCGCCCGCGCGATGGCCGACTCGGCCGCCACGATGACGCAGACGGCGCAGGTGATAGGGACCGCCCAGTACCTCTCGCCCGAGCAGGCGAGGGGCGAGCGGGTCGACGCCCGCAGCGACATCTACTCCACCGGGTGCGTGCTGTACGAGCTGCTGACGGGACAGCCGCCGTTCACCGGTGACTCCCCTGTCGCGATCGCCTACCAGCACGTGCGCGAGGAGCCCATCCCGCCGTCGCAGATCGACCCCGAGATTCCCAAGTGGGCCGACGCGATCGTGCTCAAGGCGATGGCCAAGGACCCCGCCCAGCGCTACCAGAGCGCGGGCGAGATGCGGGCCGACATCCAGCGCGCGATGACCGGCATGCCGGTCGAGGCGCAGACGATGACCATGGTCGGCAACTACGGCGCCGGCACCCGCACGATGGCCGCCACCCAGGGCGCGGGACCCGCGACGCAGCGCACCGGGGCGATCCCGCCCTACGAGTACGGCGACGGCGGCGAGCCCACCCGCGGCGGCAGGCGGCGGGCGAGCGGCGGCGGCAACACGGCGCTGAAGACCGTGGCGTGGATCCTGGTCCCGCTGCTGATCATCGGCGCGTTCGTCTTCGTCGGCTACAAGTTCCTGGCCTCGGGAGGCGGCACGTCCGCGGCGGCGCAGATCACTGTTCCGCCGCTGGCCACGCAGACCCAGGAGGACGCCGAGGCCAAGCTCACCTCGCTCAAGCTGAAGTTCACGGTGACCGAGGAGCCCGACCCCGAGGTCGAGAAGGGCGTGGTCATCAGCTCCGAGCCGGCGGCCGGCACCAAGGTGGACGAGGGCGCCACGATCGCGCTCAAGGTGTCCACAGGCCCGGAGAAGGTCAAGGTGCCCGATGGCCTGATCGGCGCCTCGCCGGAGGAGGCGAGGGCCGCGCTGGACGCCGTGGGGCTGGAGGGCGTGGTCACGCCGACGGTCTCCTCCAGGGAGCAGGACAAGGTCTTCGACACCAAACCCAAGGCGGGGGCGGAGGTCGAGAAGGGCACCTCGGTCAAGCTGTACGTGCCCAAGGCCCAGGTGCCTGTGCCCGGCGTGGTCGGCAAGACGCAGGAGGACGCCGAGCGGGAGCTGAAGGCCGAGGGCTTCAGGGTGAAGGTGGTGTCGCAGGCGAGCGACCAGCCTGCCGGCACGGTCATCACGCAGAGCCCTGAGGCGGGCAGCCCGCAGAACCAGAAGACGACGGTCACGATCGTGGTCTCGACGGGGCCCGAGCAGCAGCCGACCGAGCAGCCGTCGTTCCCGCCGTCTGAGGAGCCGACGGACATCCCGACCGACCCGGCGACCGAGGATCCGGGCGACACAGGCGAGCCGCCAGACCTCGGCCCGTGATCTCAGGACGGCCCCCTCCCCGCACTCCCGGGCGAGGGGGCCGTCCCTTTTCCCGCCACGGGCGGACATGGAAAACGTCCCCGCCGCTCGCGGGCGGACATGGAAAACGTCCCCGCCGCTCGCGGGCGGACATGGAAAACGTCCCCGCCGCTCGGGGGCGACGGCGGGGACGTTCATTCCTTAAGTCGTTCGGCGGCGGCGTGGTGTTACACGATCGACGACAGCCAGTTGGCCAGCAGCCGGTGGCCGTGCTCCGACAGCACCGATTCGGGGTGGAACTGCACCCCTTCGATGGGCGCGGTGCGGTGCCTGAGCCCCATGATGGTCCCGTCGTCGGTCCACGCGCTCACCTCCAGCTCGTCGGGCACCGTCTCCGGCCGTACGGCGAGCGAGTGGTAGCGCGTCATCGTCACGGGCGAGGGCAGCGACGCGAACACTCCCCGGCCGTCGTGCGTGATGGCGCTGGTGCGCCCGTGCATGAGTTCGGGGGCCCTGGACACGACCGCGCCGTACGCCACTCCGATCGCCTGGTGGCCGAGGCACACGCCGAGCAGCGGCTTGCCCGTGGCGGCGGCGTGCAGGACGAGGGGTACGCTCACCCCGGCCGCCTCGGGTGTTCCCGGGCCTGGGCTCACCAGGACGCCGGCGTAGCCGTCGGCGTCCTCCACCCGCACCACGTCGCGCGGCCGCACCTCGCAGGCGGCGCCCAGAGAGCGCAGGTACTGCACGATGGTGTGGACGAAGCTGTCGTGGTTGTCCACTACCAGGATCATTTGCGGACGGTCACCTCATCCAGCGTCACTGCGGGCTCGAGTAGAGGAAAGACGACATACCAGAGTACGACTCCCGCCAAGGCGACCAGAACGAGGGCTGTCACGAGTCGCCGCCCGACGCCGCCGGGCAGGTGCCGCCAGATCCAGCCGTACATGTCAGGCCTTTCTCGGCTCGGTCGACTTGAGCACGCCGTAGACGATGAGCCGCTGGGCCGCGGAGTACTCGGGATGGCAGGTCGTCAGGGTGATCATCGCTCTGATGGCGTTGATGTCGGGTTTTCCCGGCACGGGGGCGAGGATCTCCACCTCGTCGGGCTCCACGACGTCCTGTGAGGTGACGCGGTAGGTGTAGCGGGCCTCGCGGGCGTCCACGATGATCTCGTCGTCGCGTCGCAGCTCGTCGATGCGGTTGAAGGGCGCCGCGTAGGTCGTGCGGTGGCCCGACAGGACGAAGTTGCCGACCTGGCCGGGCATCGCGGAGCCCGGGTAGTGGCCAGGCCCCTTCTTCAGGTGTTCGGCGTCGACGCCCTCGATCACGGCGTACCGGTAGTCGTCGCCCAGCCTGGGGATGCTCAGCATGGCCACGGCGTTCCCCAGCGTGATCTTGTCGAGGCGGGCGGGGTCGTCGCCCCGCTCCTCGGCGAGCTGCCGCTGGAGCAGCAGCTGCTGGCGCTGGGTGTAGGCGCCGGTGCCCCACAGCAGGTACGCGCAGAAGAGCAGCATGGCCAGGCCCGCCGTGATGCTCAGCTCTCCGACCGTCCGCAGCAGTGCCCTCACGTGGCCAGGGTATGCAGACGCGCGGTGGATGCCGGGGATCGCCATGTTCCGCGCGTGGCGACTATCCTGGTCGGACCAGAGAGCCTGGGGACTATCCGGATGGCCCCCGGCCGCCAGCAGGAGTTATCCCGTGCCCAAGCCGAAGACGCGCAAGAAGGCGGTCTACACGCCGCCGCAGAAGTCGCAAGAGGTCAAGATCAGCCCGCGGTGGCTGGCGCCGACCATGGTCGTGTCGTGGATCATCGGGATCCTGTGGATCGCGATCTACTACGTGGCCCCCCAAGCGCCCCTGATCGGGACGCTCTCCAACTGGAACCTGCTGATCGGGTTCGTTTTCATCATCTTCGGTGTGGTGCTTTCCACCCGCTGGCGTTAGTACTTTCCACAGGTTTTCCACAGGCTGGGGAAAGTCAGGACAGCAGCGAGGTCGCTCGCACGATCGTGAGAGCGGCGAGGATCGCGAACCCCCCCAGGAGCGCCAGTGCCTGATACAGGGCGCGGTTGTTCCTGGGGGCGTAGACCAGCGCGCCCGCCAGCACGGCGCCGGTGAGCAGGCCGCCGACGTGAGCGGTCCAGCTGATGCCGAGGCCCGTGACCGCGGGCACCACGAACGTGATCACCAGGTTGAGGATGATGACGGTCGCGATGCCGCGCACGTCGAGCTTGAGCTTGCGGCCCACGATGAAGATCGCCGCGAACAGGCCGAAGACGGCGCCCGACGCGCCGACGGTGGCCACTCTGAAGTCGTCGAACCACAGGCTCATGACCGAGCCGCCGAGCGCGCTGAGCAGGTAGAGCGCGGCGAACCTGATGTGCCCGAACGCGCGTTCCAGGTAGGGCGCGATCGCGTAGATCGCCCAGGCGTTGAACAGCACGTGGAAGATCAGCCCTGTGGAGTGCGCGAAGGCGCTGGTGATCATCCGGTAGTACTCGCCCTGGGCGACCACGTAAACCGTGTTCATCTCGAGGGCGGCGCCGAGCCTGTCGCCGGTGAGGAGCTGGCCGACGAACACCAGGGCGATGAGGCCGAGGATCGTGTAGGTGACGTACGGCGTGGTGACGACGGCGCCGCCGAAGACCGACTGAGCCTGCCGTACCGTCCTGTTGCCCTCGGCCACGCACTCGGGGCACTGGAAGCCCACGGCCGCGTCGCGCATGCAGTCGGGGCAGATGGGCCTTTCGCAGCGCTGACAGCGCACCCACGTCTCCCGCCCAGGATGGCGGTAGCACGTGGGCACGGTCTCCTGGGGGCTGGGCGGCTGGCTGGTCATGAGGGGCCTTTCTCGTCCACTGACCGCCAGCCTACTCATCGGGAACGTGCGCGCTGGACCGTCAGAGACGACAACCTCACGTTCCTTTCGAGCCGAGCTTCCCAGCCCGCCTGTCAGCCCTCGACGCGCTCGATCGTGACCGACTCCAGGACGACGTCGTCGGCGGGACGGTCCCGGCGGTCGGTCTGCGTCTTGGCGATCGCGTCGACGACGTCCTGCCCCTCGATGACCTCGCCGAAGATGGAGTGCTTGCGGTTGAGGTGCGGCGTCGGCACCACGGTGATGAAGAACTGCGAGCCGTTGGTGCCCTTGCCGGCGCGGACACCGGCGTTGGCCATGGCCAGCAGGTACGGCTTGTTGAAGACGAGCTCCGGGTGGATCTCGTCGTCGAACTCGTAGCCAGGGCCGCCGATGCCCTGGCCGAGCGGGTCGCCGCCCTGGATCATGAATCCGTCGATGACGCGGTGGAAGATCGTGCCGTCGTAGTAACGACCCGTGCTCTTCTCGCCGGTGCCGGGGTGCGTCCACTCCTTGGAGCCCTCGGCGAGCTCCACGAAGTTGCGAACCGTCTTCGGCGCCTTGTTCGGGAAGAGTTCGATCTTGATGAGACCGCGATTGGTCTGCAGGTTTGCGATCAGCTTCTCAGCCACGAGACAGCTGCCCCCCTCTATGCACAGGGTCTGGTATGTGATGGTTTGGATGGCACGGCCGCTGGGGCCGCTCAAGCATCCTCCCACGGCTCGTCATGATTGAGCCGCCTTGTACCGGGAAGGTCACGCTGCGGGGCCCCAACGACAGGGGAGGTTGTCGTGTCCCTGACACTCAGAAAGCGCCACGTCATAATCGAGATGCCCGTGACGTGGATGGGCCGAATGAAGGCCCAGGCTGTGCGAGCCGGAGGTCGGCTCGCCCCGATGGCGGACCAGGCCAAGGTGGTCGCCGCGCATCGGATCGAGGATGCACGTTACTGGGCGGCACCCAGACTAGAGGACGCCGCCCATCGGGTCGAGGATCAACTCGCCCCGCGGGTCAGTTCGATGCTGAGCCAGGCGGCCAGCAGGATCGACCCGACGCCGGCAAGGTCTCGCCGGTGGCCGATCCTGGCCCTGCTGACCGGGATGGCGCTGGGCGCGGCGGGCTACATGTTCTACCGCCGCAACGCCCAGCAGTGGACCGACCACATGAAGGACTCCGCCACTGACGCCTCTCGCTGGGTCGGTGAACGCGCGGACCGGGCCGCCGACAAGGTGTCGTCCAGCGCGGACCAGGCGGCAGGCAAGGTCTCGTCCAACGCGGACAAGGCGGCGGACAAGGTCGACGAGGCCACGCGGAAGATGTCCTGACGGGTGTGACGCGGCCGTGCCACGCGCGCGGCCGCGTTGACCTCTAACCAAGCGCTTGCTACAACGAAGCGCATGAGCCTGTCACCGCTGGACGACTTCCCCATTCATCAGGCCCCTCAGGTCATGCGCCACGTCGCGACCTCCGATCGCAACTTCTACGATCGCTACTACTTCAACTGCCACCCGGGCACGGACGAGCTCATGCTCATCGTCGGCCTCGGGCAGTACCCCAACCTCGGCGTCACCGACGCCTTCGCCTGTGCCCGCCGTACGAACCTGCACCGGGTGGTCCGAGCCTCCCGCGAGCTCGGATCCGACCGCATGGACACCACGGTCGGCCCGTTCAGGATCGAGGTCATCGAAGGACTCAAGCGGCTCAGGGTGATCCTCGAGCCGAACGAGCATGGCCTTGCCTTCGACCTCACGTGGACGGGCACGATCCCGGCCACGCTCGAACCGCGCCACTTCGTGCGCTGGCAGGAGCGGGTCGTCTTCGATTCGGTACGGCTGGCACAGACAGGCCGCTGGTCGGGCACCATCGTGGTCGGCGACGACGAGATCCCCGTCGACGGATGGCAGGGCACCAGAGACCGTTCATGGGGCATCAGGCCCGTGGGCGAGCCCGAGCCGCCCGGCATCCAGGTCAAGAACCCCGGCACGTTCTACTGGCTCTACGCGCCCATGCAGTTCGACGACCACGCGATCCTCTGCATCATCCAGGAGGACCACAAGGGTCGCAGGGTGCTGGAGGAAGCCGTCAGGGTGTGGTCGGACGGCCGGGAGGAGGAGTACCTCGGCCGCCCCGGCTACCACCCCGTCTACGCCCCCGGCACCCGCGACGTCGTGGAGGCGACGATCACCTTCGACAAGATCGAGGTGCGGTGCACGCCGATCCTGCCCGTCCACCTCATGGTCGGCACCGGCTACGGCCTGGAGCCCGACTGGAAGCACGGCATGTACCAGGGCGGCGAGCCCGTGGTCCAGGGGGTGACCTACACGCTGCCCGAGGACGCCGGCCGCATGTGGGGCATGGTGGACGCGGTCGGGCGTTTCGAGTACGACGGGCAGGTCGGCCACGGACTCTTCGAGTACTGGGCGCTCGGCCCGCACCCGTCCTTCACCTGAGCCCTGCCGTACCGGACCCCCATGACCGGTGCGGCGGGGCCCCGCTCACCTGGTCACTTGGCGGTGCAGGTGATGGTGATGGCCTTGGTGGCGTCGCCGTCGGGGGCGGTGGCGGTGGCGGTGGCGGTGGCGGCGATCGAGACGTCGTCCTTGATCTCTCCAACCTTGATCTGGCCGGCCTTGATCTCGCCCGCCTCCACCCCGGGGGCGGGGGTCGCGGGGACGGCCTCGGTGGTCTCTGTGGCCTCGCTCCAGCGCTCGACGGCCACGGCGCCTTCGGGCAGGGGCTTGCCGTCCGTGGACTGCGCGTCCACCCGGATCGTCGCAGCGGGCTCCGTGGCCGCCGCGGACTGGTCGTCCGCGGACAGGTGGGCCTCGCCCCCCTTGCCGGGCTCGATCCTGACCGCGCGGACCGCTTCGGTGAACTCGAAGGTCTTGCCGTCGCTCGTCACGCAGGTGCCCTTGGCGGGCGGCTCGTCCGAGGAGGCGTTGGCCGATCCGGCGAGACCCCCGGCGAACAGCACGGCACCCACGGCAACAAGAGCGGCGATACGTCGCTTGAACACTTCCATCTCCTTCGCTTGAACGGAACGACCGCAGCCTCGCCCACCGAACCTGAAGGCACACTGAACGCAGCCGAAATGATCTTCAGGTTGGCTTTAGGTCGCGTCAGGCACCCTGAACACCGTGCGAGTACTACTGGTCGAGGACGAGAAGAGGCTGGCCGACCTCGTCAAGGGCGGCCTGGCAGGCGAGGGCTTCGCGGTCGACGTCGCCTACGACGGCCGCGACGGCCTGTGGATGGCCTCGGAGAACGACTACGACGCGATCGTCCTGGACGTCATGCTGCCCAGGCTGAACGGGTACGCGCTCTGCGCGAAGCTCCGCGAGGCGGGCAACTGGACGCCGATCATGATGCTCACCGCGAAGGACGGCGTCTACGACGAGGCGGAGGCGCTCGACACCGGCGCCGACGACTACCTCGCCAAGCCTTTCTCCTACGTCGTCCTGGTGGCCAGGCTCCGCGCCCTCGTCAGGCGCGGCGGCAGGGAGCGGCCGGTGTCGATCACCGTGGGGGACCTGACCGTCGACCCCGCGGGCATGCGCTGCCGCAGGGGCGGCGTCGAGATCGCGCTCACCCCCAAGGAGTTCGCCGTGCTGCACGGGCTGGCGCGCAGGGCGGGCGAGGTGGTCTCCAAGAGCGAGCTGCTCGCCCAGGCATGGGACTTCAGCTACGAAGGCGACCCCAACATCGTCGAGGTCTACGTCAGCGCGCTGCGCCGCAAGATCGGCCCTGGCGTGATCGAGACCGTCAGGGGCGCGGGCTACCGGTTGGAGGCGGCGTGATCCTCTCGTCCGTACGGCTGCGCGCCACGATCGCGGCCACACTCGTCGTCGCCGCCGCGCTCGGCGTCGCCACGGCCGTCCTGGTCGCCTCGCTGAAAGGCAGCCTGGAGGCCAGCGCCAACGCCGAGGCGGCCAGGAAGGTCGTCGCCGCGATGCCGCTGGCCGTCGAAGCGAGACCCGCCGACAGCCTCACCTTCACCACCGACCCCGACGTCCAGGTCACGGCCAGGATCCAGTCGGCCCCCTGGGAGACGACGACGCCGGGCGACTACGCCGTCGCGACCATGGCCGTGACCACCGAGGAGGGCGCCACCAAGACCATCTGGGGCCGCGCCTCCCTGGAGGGGGCGGAGCAGGCGCTGCGGACCCTGAACGGACTCCTGCTGCCCGGCGTGCCGCTCCTGCTGGCCGTGGTCGCAGGCATGACGTGGTTCTCCGTCGGCAGAGCACTGGCCCCCGTGGCGGCCATCAGGGCGAAGGTCGCCGACATCACCGCCCGCGACCTGCACCAGCGGGTGCCCGTCCCCGAGTCGGGCGACGAGATCGCCGGACTCGCCACCACCGTGAACGGCACGCTCGACCGGCTGGAGACGGCGGTCGAGCGGCACAAGCAGTTCGTCGCCGACGCCGCGCACGAGCTGCGCAGCCCGATCGCGACGCTCCGGGCACGGCTGGAGCTGGCCGAGCCCACCGACCTGTCGACCGAGGCGCTGGCCGACGTCGACCGGCTCCAGCGGCTGGCCGGCGACCTCCTGCTGCTGGCCAGGCTCGACGCGGGCGAGCCGCTCAAGGCCGAGGAGATCGACCTCGGCCAGGTCGTCGCCGAGGAGAGCCTCCGCCCGGGAGCCGCCGTCTGCCTGGACATCAGCCCCGACGTCGTCATCAACGGCTCGCGCGGGCACCTGTCCCGGCTGGTCACCAACCTCGTGGACAACGCCGTACGGCACGCGGCGACGACCGTCGAAGTCCGGGTGCGCGAGACGGACGGCGAGGCGGTCCTCGAGGTGCTCGACGACGGCCCTGGGATCCCGCCCGAGCACAGGGAGGCGGTGTTCGACCGCTTCACCAGGCTGGACGAGGCCAGGGCCAGAGACGGTGGAGGGGTCGGGCTCGGCCTGCCGATCGCCAGGGACATCGCGACGCTGCACGGCGGGACGCTTGCCGTACGAGACGGGGGGTTCATCGCGCGGTTCCCGATGAACCGGATGAGTCCGGCGTACGTGAAATCTCTGTGAGGAGGCACGAATGATCACACGTCGGGCACTGATCATCAGAGGTGGAGCGGCGGGCACGGGGGCGCTGTTCCTGTGGACGACACCGGCCGAGGCCGCGGCAGGACCCGTCCTGAGCAAGACCAGGAGCATCCCGGTCGGCGGCGGGAAGATCCTCAAGGGCAAGTACGTGGTGACGCAACCGTCCAAGGGCACGTTCAGGGCGTTCAGCGCCATCTGCACGCATCAGGGATGTACGGTGGCCGGCGTCAGCGGCGGGACGATCAACTGTCCCTGCCACGGCAGCAAGTTCAGCATCTCGACGGGCGCGGTCGTCAGGGGGCCCGCCAAGCGGCCGCTCACCCGCAAGAAGATCAAGGTGTCCAAGGGCGTGATCAGCCTCGCCTGACCTCTCGGTCGTGGGGGGGGGG